>JAUYHA010000007.1 GCA_030690265.1 Dehalococcoidales bacterium
CGAAGTTTTTGCTACCAGGACACTGGCGGAGTGGAATAAGCTCTGTAGAAAAAACCATCTAATCTTCGCTCCAATTCAATCTCTTGAAGAAGCTATTACTGACCCCCAGGCTCTGGCTAACGATTTCTTTGTCGATTTAGCGCACCCGGCTGGAAGAATGAAAGTTTTAACCAGCCCGACTAAATTCCGCCGGAACCCGGCTTCAGTGAGAACTCCGGCTCCTGAGCTGGGACAGCACACTGAGGAGATTCTGCTTGATTTAGGCTATAGCCGGGAAGATATTGGCGGGCTGAAAGAGCAAGGGGTGATTGCGTTAAAAAGGAGATAATGAAATAATGTGTCATTAATATATTTGAACAAGGACGAAGCTTGAAAAATACCGTTTTAGAAAGGGAGGCAATTATGGTAGAGTTCTGGAGAGGACACGATATAACCAGGTTTCCTTCACACCTGGTAACCCAGATAGCCGAAGGCATCTATTCAGTAGGCCCAATATCAACCAGCCGCACCCAGGCGGGAGGGCAGAGCATCTCTCCTTTCCTGGTAGTTGGCGAGCGGGCAGCCATCGTGGAGCCGGGAGACGATTTACAAGCGCCGAAGTTTCTGGAAGATGTCAGATATCTGGATGCCATCGACCTGGACCACATTGACTATATTATCCCCAGTCACATCCATATGCACCATGTCGCGGCGATGAATGTCTTGCAGCAGGAAATCACCCACGCCAAGCTGGTGGTCCATCAACGAGGAGTTCAACATATGATTGACCCCACCAAGCTCAATGAAGCTACCGTTAAGCAATCGGGCGAAGGCAGATGTGCCGTCCTGGAGGCTGTACCCGAAGACAGGATAATGGCAGTAGCCGGCGGGGAGGTTCTGGACCTGGGAGGACGGCAACTGGAGATTATTGAGGCAGTAGGTCACGCTCCCCATGACATCTGCATCTTTGACCGTCTCACCAGGGCTCTCTGGATTGGTGATTGCCTCAGCTTAAACCACCGCATCAAGCGGGCCAGCGCCGTCATGAATGTTCCCGGCTTCGATGTAGAGCAAACTGTGGCATTCTTGCATCGCCTGCGGGCTTTAAACCCTGATATGCTCCTTGTCTGGGATGGGATTACAGCCTACTACCAAGCTGACGAACTGCTGCGAACGGCTGAGGAGGAAGTTCTGGCTATTGAGCAGATTGTCCTTGAGGGGATGAAGCAGAAGCTGATGGACGGGAAAATAGGCGAGAAGGTGCTGGAGTACCGTCTCAAGGTAGGGCTTGGCCCCGGAGGACGCCCCGGTGCAGAACCGGAACCGCCAAAAGGACCGCCTGCTCTATACCGCTACCTCCAGAAGAAACATCCTGAACTGGAGATACCCCAGGGAGTAAGATAAACACCCGGCAAGAACAACCACTTCAGCAATCCCGACAAAAAAGTCTGGAAAGGAGATAAAAATGGTAACGATACCAGTCCCTCGAGTAACCCAAGTAGCTAATGGCATTTTTTCCATAGGTCCGCTGGCAACTAGCTCGCAGAGCTCTGCCAACGCTCCCTTCCTGGTGGTGGGGGAACGGTGCGCCGTCGTCGAGCCTGGTGAGAGGGGACAGGCTCTTGAGTTTCTGGAAGGAGTCAAGTATCTGGGTATTGACCCGCAGCGCATTGACTACCATATCCCCACCCACATTCATACCCACCACTGCACTTCGATAAATGTCTTCGTCAAAGAAATACCCCACATCAAGATGGTGGTTCACCCGCGAGCCGAGCGCCATGTTATTGACCCCACCAAGCTCAATCAACAAACTACCGAGATATGGACTCAGGGGGTATGCTCATATCTGGACCCCGTACCTGCCCAGAATGTGATGGCTGTAGAAGATGGCACGGTCATTGACCTGGGGGGTCGGGAGCTGGAAATCATTCATGCTCAGGGTCATGCTCCCCATCATCTCGCCATCTTTGACCGTCTTACCAAAGCCCTCTGGCCCGGCGACTGTTGCTCCTTTAACGAGGGCACCAAGTGGGGCCACGGAGCTATAGCCCCTCCCATGCTGGGGGTGGATGAGTTTGTGGATGGCTTGCACCGCATGCGAGCTTTTAAACCCAGAATGCTCCTCGGCTGGCAGTGGCTTATCGGTTTCTATCCGGCGGATATATACCTGGCAAAAGTTGAGGAGAACCTTCTAGCTGAAGAGACGCTGGTCTATGAGTGTATGAAGCAGAAGATGCCGAGCTGGGAGATTGCTGAGAAAGTGCGCCAACTCTCGGAAAGCCGGGGGACAGCGGGGGACTTTGAAGAGCGGACAAGAGATGTGTTGACCGGAGCAGAGCGGCCAAGGGGACCCGTCGCTCTGTACCGGGCTCTTATCAAGAAACACCCTGAACTGGAGATGCCGGAGATGCCGCCCGAACCCGAGGTAAGGGGTGGTCCTCAAATCAGACAAAGCCGGGAGGAGGAATTTGACTCTCGCTGATGAGATGAAATAATAATCACAGAACACTAAACCAAAGCATATGCTTAAAGAGGAGGAAAGGATGCAAGTTAGAAATGACCCCTGGCTGAGGTCAGCCGAACAGCGGGCAAAGTCAGGTCTGCGGAATATCGTCTGGTTCCCAACCTCCAGATGTAACCTGTCCTGCGTTCACTGCTGCGCCGCCAGATTTTTGGACAAGGGAGAGCTCGACGAAAACGGAGCCGCCCGGATGTTCCGGGAAGCGGCAGAAGTGGGGACAAAACATATTGTTTTTTGTGGCGGGGGAACCCCTCCTGCGTCCGGATGCCCTGAACTTAATTCGGCTGGCTGATGAACTGGGGGTAAAGTGCACCATAGCCAGCAATGGCTCGACATACACCGAAGAGGTGCTGACCGAATTAGCCAAATATCGGAGGTATTAAAAGTAATAAAGTAATAAGGAGGCTAGTAAAATGGCTTACAAATTAATTCTCTTTGACAAGGACAAAGAAACCGGGGCGGCGGTTATTACTTTGAATAAACCGGAAGTGCTTAATGCCTGGGGCGGTCAGATGAAAGCAGAAATAATGGATGCCGTTAATAATGCCAGTGAGGACCCCTCGGTGACGGGATTGATTTTTACCGGAGCGGGGCGGGGCTTTAGCGCCGGCGGCTACCGGGCGATAGGTGGCAAAAAGGACCCGGACTACGAGCCGACTCTTTCCGATGCCGGAACAGTCCAGTCACATTATGACTGGCTCCCCGGGGATGAGGAGCGGGCT
>JAUYHA010000009.1 GCA_030690265.1 Dehalococcoidales bacterium
ACTGCCGGTCTCAAAGCCCGGGTTGGAAAGGAGATTGCCGGAAGGAATCGGAATTGGAGTTGGAGAAGAAATGGGGGTTGGAGTAGGAATGGGGGTAGGGGCAGTTGTTGAAAAAGACGAGTCGTCGATATAGAAGTAATCTCCTGTCACCGCGCTGCTCTGGCCGATATAAACATCAAGGATGGATCCGCTCTCAGCCATGGTGCGGTTGACGGATATTTGCTGCCAGGAGCTGGACAGTTTGAAACCGGCATCACTGGAGGTTTCCCATTCCTGGGTACTGCCTCTCTCGCGGATAGTTACTTGACTGGTTTTTCCGATAGAGCTACTTTCGCCTTTAACCCAAGCAGTGGCGTAATAGATTTGCCCTACTGTGGCGTTTGTAGCCAGGGAATCCTGACCAATGGTGTAGACATCGCCATATGGTCCGGTTGTAAAGGCAGCCTTTCCTCCGTATAAGCCGGATCTGGCAATGCTTGACACGGAAGCATCGGCCTGCCAGCTACCCCAAGGCGAAATGTTACCGGTTTCAAAGCCCGGGTTGGAAATAAGATTGCCGGAAGGAATCGGAATTGGAGTTGGAGTGGGAGTGGGAGTTGCCATTGCGACTTTGAGGTATAACACCGCATCGCCGTTCAATGGCGGAGTGAATGAACTATTACCAGAAGTTGCGGTAAAGGAGCCAGTATCTACAACACCACCACTAGAAGGATTAAACCATTCATAGCTGTAAGTGCCAGCAAGAAGATTAACCGTAAACGAACCACTTCCCGATTGATAGACGAGGTACTCATTTCCGGGATTCACGAGGGCATAGCCAGTGGAAGTCAGATCGCCGCGAGGAGTCATTGCGGAGAGATTCATCTTGTTGGCATAGGTTAGAGTATAACCCATGGTGTAGCGCGTGTTTTCTACATTCGGCGGCTCGGGATTGGGAGAGCCAGTTATCGAGGTTATTGGATCCATGAAAATTGGATTCAGCCCGCGGGTAAAACTCTTCCACACCCATGTTCGATCCCCGCCGATACCCCACAAGTGATCGGTATCTGAGATGATCACTTTGCTTCCGTCTGCTGGTGGCGGATTGGTTCGGTAGTCGTACGGCGACGCGGCAGAAGACTCGGGCGAGATCCAATCGGCGGGACTCGAAAAGAGTTCGGCATTTGTCCCTCCCCGGTATCTGTATGTCATACCAACCGGATGTTTATCTGGTTTGGTGGCTTCGTAATTCTTAATGAAATCAATCATGTAGTACTGCCATTGGGCTGAGCCTCCACCATCTTCATTTGCGATCTCGTACAGAACATTATCAAGATCATTCACCGTATCGACGACCTTACGAACATACGCTTCCTGAATCGCTCGCACTGCTACGATTCTAGAGTCGGTATTCATCGTATGCGTCTCGAACATTTTTTCATCTCCGTTAATATCACCATCGATTCCATTAACATTGTTATTGACATTGAACGGGTGACCGGTGGAGCCCGTAGGAGAACGGGCAAACTGCAACGCCCAGCCTTCAAAAAACATGAACGAAACGTAAATCCCGCGATCGCGAGCCGCAATGATTCGGGAACGCAATCGATCAAAATATGCTTGGTCGAATCTCGTCAAATCAAACTTCGGCTTGCCATCCAGTGCAACACCAGGACCAGTGCGCAGCCACGGAACAGGAATAACATAGTTTATACCTCCGCTGTCAGCGTCCGTCCACTCAAACAACTCCCAATTCCACATCCGCATGAAGTTGTGGTTTCGCTGCTGCATAAAATCGAGGTATGCCATGTAGTCAAAAGACAACGGCGGGTCATCAGTGCCTCCATCTTTGAAATTATTCCACGTATGTGATCCGGTAAGATAGACGGCCTTTCCACTCCCGTCGGTGAAGTACCGAGGATTGGAAGAAAGCACTCGAAGCGGACTGGTTGGTGACGCTACTGGTGTGGGGGTAGAACAGCCGGGACTAGGCGCCACAACCGCTGTATAGAAGTCCGCCGGTAGCGCCTCTACAACCCGCAACGATGACCTGGGAATAGCCAGCAAGCTATTCCAGTCTATTCCAAGATCAAGCCAGGGCTGTCGATCCATTACGATAGCCCCGGTGGGGTAGGCCCATATATGCCAATCGAGCCTCCTGGCAGGGTTGGCTGTGATTGTAGGGTCCCACCGAAGGAACGCCTGAGCGAAGATGGTGGTGTTATCAGGTCCAGTAGAATCACGTATGTACATTCCGTACGTCTGCATAGCCCTGGCGATAATTTTGGCCCCTTCGGTCAACCCAAGGGTATCCAGATTTAGGTTCGGGTCGAGTTGAATCCGTAGCCCGTATTGCAGCGAGTAAGGATCAGTTGAAAACCCATCTGAAATCATGCCAAACGAGGGCCATGAAACCAGGCTCCGATTCATTAGCTCATTATATACAGATACAGCCAAAGCGTGATTTATGACTCCAGACTTTACCTCATCAAGAAAGATAAGCCCGCCTACATATCCTAGATTCCCATCCCAAGGATTTCCTGCCCAGGAGCCGGTGAATCCGTTGCCTGTAGAGCTAATGTTATGCGCAATAATAGATTCTGCAAAATATGTTCCATCGCCATTTGCTCTCC
>JAUYHA010000010.1 GCA_030690265.1 Dehalococcoidales bacterium
ACCTCTACCGGCCCGATAATGAGGTGCTTGTCCTGGCAAACCTCAGCCACAGTTCTCAGCACCTCTTCGGTTTTACTCTGGTTAGGTACTCCCCAGGCAATCAGGGGCACATCAATAGCATCAGCTACCTTATTGACCAGGGCAGCCACTTCATCAGGGCTGCGGTCAAGGCCGTTAGCATCGGTGCTTACCAGCTGGAGGCAAATCATCTCGGCCCCGTAGTCGCTAACGCACTTTTGCGCCCAGGCTATCGGATTATCCACTACCTCCTTAAAAGGCTCAAGGGCAGCCTCAGGCCAATCATCCGGCGGCGAGTCGTAAACCTCTATCGCTATCTTGGGCAGATTTGGCATTTCGCCTTCGAATAGATAAAACGGGTAGCACGTCTCACCACCAACGGTCACGGCTTTATCGTCCCTACCCAGCTTCAGTTCCTGGACCTTGCCGCTGTACGCTGTCTTTGGAATCTCAAACGCCATCTCTCACCTCCTTTGCCAGGGGCAACTTTGACCGCTGTCCGTCGAGGAGTTTGCCCCTGTGCACCTGTCCACCTCCAAGCACCGTTTCAGGTAACCTTTGGAGTTTCACCCGGGTGCAACTCGCGCCACTTTTCAAGCGATTGTGTGATTCAATCAATGCAAGACTCGTTAATAACCGTGCCTCAGGGCACTACGGCTATCGCCTCTATCTCGATGCGGAAGTCGGGGTCGGCCAGACCGGAGCAAAGAATAAGGGTACTAACCGGGGGATTATCGTTAGAGAAGTACTTAGCCCTCGTCTCTCGATACGCCGGAATATCCTCCCGATGGGTCATAAAAATGTTGGTCTTTACGATATGGCTCAGGTCACCTCCGGCGGCGTTCAAGGCGGCTTCCAGGTTCTTGAAGACCTGCTCTACCTGGGCTCTGGCGTCGCCCACTCCTACGGTTTTACCATCTCGGTCACGAGCAACCTGTCCGGCGATGTAAACGGTATTGTCAGTCTTCACCACGTGAGAGTATCCCCTCGGCGGTGCGCTGGTATCTGGATTGATACGTTCTACTTTCATAGTGTGCTCCTTTCCCCATTACTGTTTAATTTACCGTCTTCAAACCACGACGATTTCCCGGTTATAGACCGTAACGTTCCTTCAGCCTTGTTTGCCTGGTCCTGTCCTCGTGGACATGATTTACCGCTTCAATAGCATCTTTTATCTCAGGTCCTACAGAAGCCAGTGCCGACTCATCCAGTTGCCGTGCAAGCTGCTCGAGCTGATGGTAGGTAGTGGCGATGTATTTCAGGTCTCCCTGTACCGGCAGGCGGGCAAAGATACCATGGAAGGCTTCCACGTACTTCTGGTATTGCTCTCCCCTTCTGACCTGAGGATTGTCCTCGTGTAATCCCGAAACCCAGGACGCTGTTTGAAAGACTTCATCTTCTCTCAGTCCGAAGGGGGCGATCATCCCGGAGATAGTCTCAGTGCACTCGTAGTCATCGACATTAGACGGACTCAGGCGTAGCTCCTTGACGATGTCTACCGCTCGCTTCAGGATGGCTTCACTTCCTTGCTGTAAAAATTGCTGACAACCACAGCGCTGGCACATATCCGTTCCCTCCCTATTTTTGATATAGACTGGGTATTATTGCCACTCTTCCCGTGGAAATAATGCACTAAACACCTTCCAGTATCTCATCTAAGCATCGCCGGAAGGATAGCGTTCCCAGCAGATGATGTCATCTACTGCCACTCGTTTCCGCTCGGCTGGTGGTTTTTCCGGGTCCGGAAAGCCAACCGCCAGGAGCATTGGTATTACCAGGTTGTCAGGGATGGAGAGAATCTGGCGCACGTGCTTTTGCCTCCGTTCACTCTCCTCGGGGTTATCACTCTGGTACATAGCTCCCCAGGCTACTCCCAGCCCCAGGTCGGTTGCTGTCAGCCATATCGCATAGGCAGCTACGCAGCAATCCTCCAGCCAGTATCGCGTAGACGAGGTATCAGCCATAATGGCGATTCCTGCTGGCGCCGAAGCCAGCCAGTTGCAGGTTCGGGCCGTCTCACCCAGACGGGTAAGGGCATCCTTATCAGTAGTAACCAGAAAACGCCAGGGATTCTTATTTGCTCCGGAAGGTGCGTAACGGGTAGCGTCTATCAGCTTTAGCAGAACATCCTGCGGCACCGGTTCAGGCAAAAAATTCTTGATATTACGGCGGGTGTGTAATACTTGAAATAGCTCCATCTTTAGTATTGGCCTCCTTAGTTAAGTCTTTATCCAGGACTTACTCGCTATTCAAAATGGACATTGGCTTCCACCGTTCCTTACAGGGTAGTAGCCAGCACCTCGGCGAGGGTCACGCCAGTCAGCAAATCGGCGAATTCCTTCTGCAGCTTACTTAGCCTGGCTGATATCGAACATGTAGGACGCCTGGAGCAGGCATCTTCACCGAGAACGCAGTCCCTCACCAGCACCGGGCCCTGTACGGCTTCCGCCACCTGGAGCAGGGTAATTCGCTCCGGCTCCAGCGC
>JAUYHA010000032.1 GCA_030690265.1 Dehalococcoidales bacterium
CTCCGGACTAAGGCCTTTTGTCTCGAGTGGAGCCGCTCAGCAGGTGAATTTCCCTGTAACGATGCCGGCTAGTCCCGGGACATACCACGTTTATGTTGATGTGCATGCTGGGGGATACCTTATCTTGGCTTATCAAGGCACTGAAGATATTGTTATTGCCGCTCCAGCCTTTACCTTCAGTAATGTAAAAGTGGTGGCACAATGGGCTGGAGGTCATTCTTATCCTTCACCTTATTTCACTGCCAGGATATCAAACGATACGCCTGATGCGATAACTCACACGCTTACTCTCCATCATCGTCGAACTAGGGCTGGAGTTCCTGATAGCTTTGCACCCGTCCTGCAAACTTTCAACCTAACCCTTGTGGGGGGAGGGTCATATAATTATGTTTACGATGGGTGGGGTGACCATTGCGGCAAATCGGGTAGCCCACCGCGTAATTACTGTGACTGGCCGCCGCTATATGTAGGTTATACTTCCTATTTTTGGCTTGAGGATGAAATGGGCAACAAATCTGTCGAAGTAAGTATTACCACATAGGAGGGTAACGGAGGTTGTGATGAACAGGAATATAGCAATAGCAGGGGCAGGTTTAACTATTGTGGGGGCAATTCTACTCGCCAAAAAAGCAGGAGGCTCGGGCCCCGGGTCGCCGCCCGCCTGTTTTCTGGCTAAGGCTGATAAGTGGTATTACGTTACCTGGACAGGCTCGCCTACATACCTTCCCGACGCTTTTGGGCCGGTAGCATGGAGCGTTATTTGGGCTGTGGAAACCAAAGTTGAAGGAAACTGGGAAGCTCCGGGTGACCCGAGCAATTTCGTCGTAAAAAACAATGATTCATTCCGGTTTATGGTAAGCGAAGACGTGGATGTATGTTTGTGAATTATGAGTAAGTTCGCAGTTAAGGTAGAACACACGTCGGTCCTGAAGGAGTACACTCTCTCGGGGAAAGACTTAGCTAATAAGTTGGCGAGCTTAAATCTCGAAAAGGTTTATCTGTGGGATTACAACTACTGGTATGTCAGTCTGGAGGACTGGGGGAAGGTGCTCAAGGATGTTCTCTTCGGCATGCCAAAATACACTGTAGACAAGTTTGACTGTGAGAATTTTGCCATGTTAGCCTCAGCAAGGGTAAGCGAGCGCTATCAGCTTAACACCTGCGGGATAGCCATAGGGCAATCCCCTTGGGGTGAGCATGGCTACAATATTCTGGTTTACGAGGATGGCTTGATGTACTTTGAGCCACAGACAGGCGACTTCATTCCTATCAAGGATGGAAGCTATAAAGCCCGTTTAGTAATATTTGGAGGTTAACATGAAGAACTGGTGGATGAGTAAAACAGTCTGGCTGAACGTTCTGGCAGGTCTGGTGGCTATTGTACAAGCGTTGCAGGGACAGCCGTGGATTAATCCTGAAATACAGGTATTTATCCTGGCGGTACTTAATGCGTTGGTGAGATTACTAACCAACACGGCGATTACAGGGACACCGGCCGCCAAAGCAGTCACAGGGAAGCCTGGGGCGAAAAAGAAATAGTTAGTATTGGAGTACTGTGATGAAACCACTGTTAGTAATAGCCTTGCTCGGAGCCATTGGAGCCAGCGCCTATTTCATGATGCGCACCAAGGGCACGGCCGGCATCCTGGAGGAGTTGTTCCCCGGAGGCTTTACCGCCTCGGTCAGCCAGATTGATACCCTGGTGGCGGCTGGCTATCCCCAGGGCAGCAAGGTCTACGAGGAGGCTTTGAATATAGCCTATGACGCCGCTGCGGAGGGATGCACCGGGATTGTCAGCTGGTCAAGCTCTCGCGGCTATTTCTGTGAAGGTGAGTGATCAGACATGGAAGTTCAGTTTATACCGATATGGATAACCAGTACAGCGAGCGCCATCGGCGTGGTCTATGCCATCGTACGTAACGGCAGCCGGGGCAAGAAGCAGGACGAGCAGTTGAAGACAGAGCTTAAAATGGAGGTTAAAGGCATAAAGGACCGGCTCGATGACCCCGATAACGGGCTGGCAGCTATCGCGAAGGGTGTGGACAGCCAGAGGCTTCACTGCGCCGAGGTCAGCACCAGGATAGAGGCCCAGGGCAATACCAATAGTCAGGAGATAGCTACCCTCCGGAATAAAAAGAAATAGCACAGTATTTGACTACTGTTGAGAAGAGAGCGATTAAAAACCGCTCTCTTCTTTTTATTCCCCGGGCGCTGAGAGAGGGCAGGGCGTATTTTTGGCTGCTAGTGCGTCGAGTTGAACCGCCGAGAGTTTTACGGCAGCCTTCTCCACGTCCATCATAGCGGCCTGCAGCTCCCCGATAGCGATACGCAGGTCCAGCAGGGCTGCAAGTATCTTGTCTTCCATGCCAATATCTTACTCCAGAAAGGTTTCAAAAAAAAGTCAGTGGGGGGCTTGACAAACGCCCCCCATAGTGATAGTATAGCTATCATGGGTAAACAAAGCAGGGATACGGATGGACAGTATGAGCTTGAGCAGGCAGCCCAGGAGCTTGGTATCGGGATTGCCACACTATACCGGTGGATGAGGAAGGGGATTATTCTTCCTATACGAATCTATCGGCGTACGTTTATCCCCAAGAGTGAAGTAGAGCGATTAAAGAAGAAGGCTACGGCGGCGAAACCGTAGCCTTCCAATGAAAGGAGGTCTGGTGATGGCGGGCAGACACTCTTGTCTAAAATATAGCACTACACTGGCGCCTCTGTCAATAAGGAGGCAAAGTGCCGGATAAGCAGCTCCTGATACCCGGGTTAGAACTCCCACTATTGCCACTAACAATGAGTTACAATCCTCGTCGGAAGCCATCTGGCCAGCCGGCGGACCGGGTAACATTTCTTGAGAAAAGGATTACCTCTTTGGAGCTGGAGCTGGCAATATTAAAAATTCAGATGGAGAAGAACTATGTCTGAGAAGCTGGACAAGGAAAGAATCCTATTCCTCTTGGCCGAGGCGGACACCAAGTGGTTTAACAGCCACTCCGTAGGATTCGATTACCGCGAGTACCTTAAATTCATCGCGGAGCACATCGTCAAGAACTATAATAAGGAAGCTAAGAAAATCGGTACTTAGATACTGTTGTGGAGGTGAATATGAGTACCTGGTTGAAATTACTGTCGATGGAGATAGACGGAGTCGAGGAACTGATAGAGCCGGTCGAGG
>JAUYHA010000097.1 GCA_030690265.1 Dehalococcoidales bacterium
TACTTCCTTCCCGGCCATGCTACCGCCCGGATAGTGTCCGTGAGCCTTGCTGCATCCGTCCAGAATCGACGATCTGCCCGTACCCTTGTCTTACCATGTCCCGATGTTCGTTGATTTTAGACCCTCATAATCTTTCATAAGGATTCGGGAAACCGGAGTTTTTTTGAGGCGCCACATTGCGCCGAATGTAGGCTTCCACAATATGCGAGTAAGAATATGGGGCATATTTTTAGAATAGATTGACAAGCCGTTTTTAATTATCGGATTATATGAACCTCTCGTAAGAGAGGTTTTTTTATTTTAGAAGGGCGGTGAACTTTAGGAGAAGCACCGCCCTTCCTCATAGAGAACCCATCAAGAACCCATATGAGGTGAACAATGGTAATCAGTGTTTCGTGCGAGGTCAAGGAGATTTTTAATAAGGGTAAAGATTATGAGTGGTCGAAGCCTGAGATATGCCCCCATTGCAAGGGGAGTCATGTTTGGGGGCACGGGTTTGTCGGTGCTTATTTTGATGGGTTTTCGGGTTTCGTGTATTTACGACGTTGGCGATGCCCGTCATGCAGGTGTGTGATTCGTGTCCGGCCCTGTGGATATTTTCGGCGGTTTCAGGCCACGATTGAGGACATTCGGTCCCGATTGTCATCTCGGATATCAGGAGGGCATTGGCTGCCGGGGATGTCCCATATCCGCCAAGGGCACTGGTTGCGGGCTTTGCGGAGGAGGGTCGCAGCGCACCTGGGCAACAGGTGGCAAGGCGGTCTTCTTCGGGCCTTCGATTATTTTGTATCACTGGGTCAGATTCCCGTGAGCCGTTCCCTGTAGATTGAGAGAAGGCGTGTTTTTGATGGACCCTACCGAAGGGTGTCATGGCCAGGCTGGCGCATTTGTCATAAGACCTCCGGAAAACAGCAAAGGAGGTTATTTTTATGACGGAAGAGCAAAAAAAGCGGGTGGCAGTGTTTCGGTTTGGGGTCATTCACGACCTGATCAATGGCAATGACGTCAATCAAGTTCCTCAAGAGGCGTTGATCAGGCAGAAGTGCGCCCGGAAATGGGAGATTCCCTATTCGGAGAAGACGCGGATCGGCCGGAGTACGATTCTGCGCTGGGTCCGCTTGTACCGGCTCAGCAACGGCAAGATTGAATCGCTGTATCCGGGTGACCGTTCCGATCGGGGAGAAAGTCGGGCCCTGGATGAGGAGACCATCCTGGCCCTGATCCGTTTGCGGCAAGAGATGCCGAAGGCGACGGCGACGGTTCTTATCAAAACGATGGCGGAACGGGGAATCGTTGCCCCGGGGATAGAACTGAATCTGTCTACGGTTTACCGCTTCCTGCATCAGCGGCAACTAATGAAGGTCAACAGCTATCAACCAGAGGATCGCCGCAAGTTTGAGGCGGAGCTGCCTAATGATCTGTGGCAGTCCGATGTGATGCACGGGCCTTTGGTCGCCGCAGGAGGCAAGATGAAGAAGAGCTATCTCATTGCCCTTCTCGACGACCATTCCCGGCTGATTACCCATGGAAAGTTTTATCTCTCCGAGAGTATCCTGTCCTATGTCGATGCCCTGGAGAAAGCCCTGTTAAAAAGAGGATTGCCCAGGAAATTATACGTGGACAACGGCCCTGCCTTTCGTTCACTCCACCTGGAACATATTGCGGCTTCTCTGGGCATTGCCCTGATTCACTCCCGCCCCTACAAACCACAGGGGCGCGGAAAGATAGAGAGATTTTTTAAGACCGTACGTGAGGATTTTCTTGCAGGATTCCGAGGGGAAACCCTCGACGACCTGAACATGGCCTTTGATGTCTGGCTGAGTGACATCTATCATGCCCGAAAGCATACGGCCACCGGTCAGAGCCCTTTTGAGCGTTTCACCTCCAACATGGCCTGTCTCCGGGCCGCGCCTGTTGACCTCCGGGATCACTTCCGCAAAGCGGCCAGGCGCACCGTGGCGAAAGACAGGACCTTGACCGTGGGCGGGAAGCTCTATGAAGCACCCGTGGCGTTAATCGGCAAGCGGGTGGAAATCCTGTATCATGAAAGCGATCCGGACCGGATAGAAATCCGCTTTGGCAAACAGTCCTACGGATATCTCCTGCCGGTGGACATCCACGTCAATTGCCGGGTCAAGCGACACAACCACAAAACAGTCCTGGTGGCAACAGAGAATCAGGGACAGATTTTAAATCTGTCCCAACCCTATCAGGGCGGAAAGCTCTGGTCAGGCAAAAAGGAGGCCTCTCATGAATGAATCCTATCGCGCCTTCTTTGGCCTTGTGAAAGAACCTTTTGGTACGGAGCTCAGCATCAAAGAGATACTGGAAACCCCTGACCTCAAAGGCGTCAAAGACCGCTTTGACTATGCCGTCCGGTTGGGTGCCGTGGCTTTGGTGACCGGCGAAGTCGGCAGCGGCAAGTCCACAGCCTTGAGGTATGCCGCCAGTCATCTCCACCCTTCGGCCTATTGCGTCTTCCACATCACCGCCACCTCAGGTTCCATCATCGAGCTTTACCGCCAGCTTCTGGGCGAGCTGGGAACCGATACCGCCAGTTTCTCCAAGGCTGTTCTGCTGAAACGCATCCGCAGGGAAATCGTGGAGATGGTCTGTGGCAAAAAAATCCATGTCGTTCTGGTGATTGACGAAGCCTCCTTGTTGCGCATGGAGGTCCTGGCCGAAATCCATACCCTCTGTCAATTCGAGCAGGATTCCAAACCCTGGCTGCCCCTGATCATGGCAGGTCAGGCCAATCTTGTCGATAAACTCATGTACCGGTCGTCGCTGCCGCTGGCCTCGCGAATCGTCGCCCGAAGCCATCTGGAAGGCGTCAACCGTCAGGATATGGAAGTCTATCTGAAGCATCACCTGGCCATCGCCGGCGTAAAAACACCCTTCTTTGATGAAACGGCCATCACCGCCATCCATCAGGGCGCCGGTGGACTGTTCCGAAAAGCCAACCATCTGGCCAGAGGCGCCCTCATCGCCGCCGCTCATGACCAGTCCCTGACGGTCTCGGCTGACCATGTCCGGCTGGCCGCTACGGAAATCTTTTGAAACCACTCGCTCAAGGAGAATGCCATGAACATCAATGATGAAGAAGCATATGACCACAAAATGGAGGAAATTATCGTAAGTATGGAAGTGTTTATCCTCGACGTCATCGGTACCGCCGTGAAAAGACTCCTGGACAATAACGCTGCTTTCCTTCAGGACGTCCCGCACCAAAATCAGGATGATGACTTCTGATAATAAATACACAATACCGGGATGCCCTCATCAGGCATCCCGGTCCATCTAATCCAATGATTCCGAAATCAGTCCCATTTAATCAGACAATTTCTGTCCATTTATTGTGACAATCAACACTGCGCTCCATCATTTGCAGACCAACGTCGATGACACGGCGGAGGTCGCCACGCACAAGAGGTCTTGGTTGTTTAGCGGATGATTGACGCAAATCCTGGCTGATCTTTACAATTCTCTGAATCTGTTCCCGACAAACCCTCAAGCTTTCTCTGGCCTGTTCCGAAAGGTTTTCTTCTCCCAGGAATTGGAGTCGTGACGAGATGATGCTGGTGGGATTGAGGATTTCATGGGCGAAGCCAGCGGCTAATCGTCCGACAGCCGCATGTTTTTCGAACTGGATCAGCATGTCTTTTGTGTCCCGCAACTGCTGCAAGGTCTCAATAACTTCCTTTTCCGCCAGCTTGCGCTCCGTAATATCTTTAGAAACAATGACGACTTCCGATGTTTCTCCAGCGAGACTCCGTTTGATGACAGAAGTGAATGTACGGAGAAAACACCTTCCATCTCTTGTACTCCAGCGTTCTTGATGGACTGTTTTGCCGGTTTCGATTACTTCTCTGACCTTTTCCGCAAATTCTCTTGTGCTTTCCTCGGAGTGGAATTCGTCGTATCTCCTGCCGATGATTTCCTCCAATGAGAGGCCGA
>JAUYHA010000043.1 GCA_030690265.1 Dehalococcoidales bacterium
TGAGCTTGATAGGATGCCACTCCAACTGAAGCCTGGGTAGCTTCAGATTGTCTAACCAGAAATGTCTACCTCCGGCATCATAAGAGCCGATGTAGATGTCCTTGCCTTCCAGCTCTTCCAGTATCTCCATCAATCGATTTGTGGCTTCTCGCCGTCTCTTTCGAAGTGGTATCTGGACGGTCTTTCGTCCCAGTCTCACTGTGGTGGTCAGCTCAAGCCCCGTATCAAGTACGGGGTTCACCCCGTCGAACAAGTCAAGCTGACTTGTCATACTTTCACCCCCTTTCCTTCAAATTTTGGGCATGGTAACCCCTTCAGTTGCCGGCATTTGTCTAAGCCACCAGGCTTAGCTGGCTGCCGCTCTCCAGCTTTTTCTTTTCATCCTTTACCGCTCCATCGGGCAGGGACTCACGAACGGATTGTATTCCCGCCTTGAGACGACCGATAGGTTCCCACTGGCTGCCACCGATTGTCCGGTCTATCTCACCGATAATTCGGACGAGGTACTGGTCAACATACTGAGGCAGATTCGGGATATTCCTGGCTTCGCGGGCAACAATCCTCGCCTGCTCCAGCGGTTCAACGGCCTGGTTGACGTATTCCTCAACCATGTCCATCGCCTCACTGACCATCAGCGGACTCCATTTGATAGGCACAAAATCACCTCCTTTCCGGGCATGGGTAGCCCTTCAGATTTGAGCGTTAACCCGCTCATCCCTGGCACTTAACGCTAAGGCTAAGTGACAGGGTGAATTGGTTACTCTAGGACTTCATAAAAGCCAGTGCCTCAGCTTCCGATTTGAACAGGGTAGCATCGCACTCAGGACAGGTATATTCGTTTTCTACAGGGTCGGACATCACTATGTTGTCCGAAGGAGCGTACGGGGGTAGTCCGTCATCCGATACCGTGAACTTGTGCTCACTCCAGCACAAAGCGAAGTTTCTGAGGCAATTGACTTCCTTCCCGCATTGCGGGCATTTGGGCATAGCTTTACCTCCCGTGCTTCAGTTTTTGGACGTAGTAACCCCTTTGAGAATGGGTACGGATGAGATGGTCTAGCTCTTGAGAGCCATATTGATGGCTTCCTTGACGACCTCAGACCAGCACTCCAGTCCCCATTCCACGCCTTTTTTTACCTGGGCAAGGATGTCATCGGTTATCGTTTCCTCGGCTATCCCCATCTCCCTGGCACACTCGACGACGTCTTCCCTGCTGAGGACAAAGATAGTGTCCTTATCCGCCATAGTCGGCTTCCTCCTTTTTATCCTGTTCAGGATTTACTTACTCCTCCCAGACAGCTACCTGCCTGATGGTGAACTCCAGTCCGCAGGTAAGGCACTTTCCCTTGTCGGGAGCTTCTTCGCAGTCAAGGTCATCCCCACCGCACCTGGGACAAGTGATGATTTCACCTTCGGCATACTCTTTGCGTTTCTCCATTGCTATCACCTCCTTTCGTTCGGAATTTGGCAAAAAGATAGGGGGTCGGTTTAGACTTCCCAACCCCCCTTCTCTACTGAGGGGCGGAAGCCCCTCTCTGCCAGCTATTAACTTGTCTTGCTATTCGGATTTGAATTTTGCCTTCACGCTGGAACTGATAGCCTCGCATAGCTCGGTCTCCAGCACGTCCAGCCATACCGTCTTGGCGTTCTCAAATGTGGCTGGGATACCCTGGTCTTCCAACTCGCCGAGTATATGCTCGGCTACGACATCGGTATCTATCCAGCCAGCCAGTTTGTCCTTGACGGACATACCTCCTCCTTTCTGGGCATGGGTAGCCCTTTAGATTCCTGACCTGTCGTCAGGACAAGTTTGGATATGCCTACTCCCCTTGATTGTTGTCCGCACTGTGCACCTGTCCAATCGGACTTCCACTAAAGCACGCAACCGCCGGTAGTGTCCCTGCCAATCGAGGTCTTACGTCTAACCAGGTCTGCCTCTGCCATCGGGCATCGGCACTTCCTGCCCTTTTTAGCCAAAAAAGGGGTATTCCCACCCTCGCAATCTGGGCAGGAATACCCCCTGAAAACAGCAAAAAAGGGCGAGTTACCCTCGCCCTTTTCTGCGTTGGCTGTTTTGTGTGTTCAAGCGTTCCCGTGTCAAGCACGGGACAGGTTCTAGGCTACGGCTACTGGTTCTCTCTTTCGGCTACGCTTCAGCTTCCGCTCGGT
>JAUYHA010000047.1 GCA_030690265.1 Dehalococcoidales bacterium
GCTCCTGCTGCTGGTGCTCATGTCCGCGTACATGATACAAGATTACCTCAGAACCTAACTTACTAGCCAATTCCTCCCCGTAGGGAAGCGCCATCTCAGATACTTCAGAACCGTCCAGTGGCAGTAATATTCTTTCAAACATTTTTGTTCCTCCAGAAATAGCATATCAGCTATTTGGTATATAGACTATTTTCAACCATTACCAATTGTCAAACTGTCAGTGGTTCATATCTAACAGGCAATTTCTCCCATAAACCTACAACGGCTAGCGCTGAACTCTGGTCCAATCCTTGTTCTCTCTATACCCCCGAGAAAGCTAGCAATTCGCGGTTAACTTCCTCTGAGTGTGTCCAGATTATGCCGTGCGGCCCGTCCTTTATCTCTATATATCGGCTTCCTTTGATGGTTTCATGCAGACGTCTTCCCGTAGCATCGATGGGTAGAATCCGGTCGGCATCACCGTGGATTATGAGTGTGGGCACACCTATGTGTGTAAGGTCCTTTCGGAAATCGGTTAACCACGCCTGGACACAATCGAGGGTGCCCTTAGGAGAAGCTCCGGCTGCGACGTTCCAACTAAACTGAACAACCTGGTCGCTGACGCGCTTGCCCGCCAGAACGTCTACATTGTAAAAATCAGAGAGAAACTTGGAGAGAAAGGCCAGACGGTCTGCGGCGATGGCTTTCATGATTCCATCGAATACACTTTTGTCTACTCCGCTGGGATTATCCGGCGTCTTTAATAAGAAAGGTGGAACGGAATAGAGAAATACCGCTCTCTCCACGCGCTTTGATCCGTACTTGCCCAAATATCGAGCTACCTCGCCGCCACCCATGGAAAAGCCAACCAGCATAGCATTATGCAAGTCTAACTTCATCATAAGCTTGTCCAGGTCTTCGGCGAAGGTGTCGTAGTCGTAGCCGGACGTTGGCTTACTTGAGTTGCCGAATCCCCTTCGGTCGTATGAAATGACCCTGTAGCCTGCATCCAGAAGGACTGTCACCTGTTTTTCCCACGAGTCTCCACTCAACGGCCAACCGTGAATCAGTACCACCGGCTTACCTGTGCCGTGGTCCTCATAGTAGATGTCGATATTGCCAGAGTTTTCTTTACCTATATTAATGTAATTCATTGAGAGCCTCCTTTAATGTGCGAATGATCTGTTCGTTCTTGACACTAAACCCCTCTTCGTTGTCCGTCATAGTTTGAGGCCCCTTGCTACGGACCGTCCTAGCGCTGGGCCCCAGCCCTGGTAAGGTTATCAATCACCCGTTTCTGTATTGGTTCGTCACGTCAGCGAAATGGGACACTTTTCTAACCGAAGACTTTGGCATAATCGGTCAGGTTACGCAAATTTTAGGTATACGTGGCCGATTTCCGTTTGGTTCAAAACCGATAAATGGCAGCCAGCCCTGTTCGTCCCGGCATCAGTTCGGCTGGAATAACCATGACTTTCCCACCCATCTTTTCGACCAGTTCTCCCAAATCGTCGAGCAGGTCATCTACTTGTGGGTGGCTCAGGTCAGTAAGTTCAATCTGGCCCGTCGCTACGTTCAACCTGCCAGCAATATGGTGGTCAGCTTCTATTAGCAGCGTAGCGACCCGTCCGCCAACTGATGCATGGGCTATCTGTACCAGATCATTATCTCCAAGCCCCTTGGAATTCGCTACTGCAAACTCTTCAACCAGTGCAGCTAGTTTCGCCTGATACTGCGGCTCGACAACTTGCCAGGCACGTTCCCGAAGTTCATCGATAGATAGGGTATTTGGATTTACAGCGAGTCCCTCTGCCATCAAAAAAGGATTATGGCTGACCCGGCGGAAAAGACTATGATGATCCGGTAATGCTGCCAGTATCAACGGTAGTCCAGAGGGGCGAGAATGATGTTCCAATACCGCGCGGTCGATCGCGCGAAAGAACCGTTCCGTGTCTATGTCTACCTCGTCTTTTTTACCACCCTGGCCGTGTTGCATCGAAGTGTTTGCCTGACCAACGCCGCCAGACGAGTGAATGTTTAATTGGGGTTCGGTCAACTGATCACCCAGCGCCTCTTCGATAGTCCGCGGAACTCCTGGAGCAAGATCGATTTCATCAATCGCGTCGCGATTTCCCTCGAATAGCTGGATCTTATTTAGGCTCAATCCCAGAACCTGGTAGCGATCAACCGATTGCAGAAAGCGCCGCAAGGGCTTGGTGTGAAAACTATCAGCCACAACGGCTAATTCGGCAACCGGCCTCTGAAGCTGGAACACTTGAAACAAGCCCGACCCGCCCAGCACGGCCAGCCCATCGAGCGTATGGTTCCAGAATTCATGATCTTTGGCGAGAGCTTCGAAAGGTTCCAAAAATAGACGGGTCTCGATGTCCGGATACTTCTGCCGAAGTGATGTCTCCAACTCCTTTACCAGATTGCGAAACCGGATCGGGTCCTGCTTATTATCGGGATGAGATCGATGAGTTGGCTGGTAAAGCGAAAGACACGGCGGTTGGTGATCCGCCACCAGTTTCGCTATTGCTTCGTTTGTGGGCAAAGTTATTTTCTGTGTCATTTCTGTCTCCTATTTCGTGATTTCATTTACGCAAAGAATTCAAGAGAAAATTAACAGCAGTACAATACCTGTACTGCCTATTGGCTAGAGTATCCTTGGTCAAAAGTTGTAACCTCTCTCCCTCTCCGCCATTAATATGGCTAGTACTCTGTTCATCGCAGACCTGGCCATCGTTATTTAATCATTGGAGTTGTCTGCTCTATTTCTATTAACGATGGCCATTGAGCTACCTGCCGTCAAGAGAGTCTGGGATTGTCTATGCTTTCTTTGAGCGACCCTTACCAGTGCGACGCGCAATCGGTTTTGGTGCTGATGGCGGTTGTAGTGCCGAAGCTGGTGGTACTGGCTCCTTAACAGGCAACGAAGCTGCCTCTTGCTCTTTCAACATTTGTTTAGCGCGGAAATAGTACTCCTGATCCTTACCTTCTAGTCGACCTTCCTGCTCCCAGAGGGCATAAGCTAGCTCCCTTATTTGCGCCTCTGTAACCATATCTACCTCCTTGTATTGCGATAATGCTAATTCAAGTCTATAGGCATTTTTTACGTATTGAGAAACCATGCGCTGTGCATTGAAAAAGGAGCCGTTTATCGCGATAGCCGAGCGCATGATCTCGGCAAAGGCGTCCGGTCTTTTGTAAAAAAGTGGCAGTATCAACTCCTCCAGCTTCTCGTAGAGTGAAGCTGCTTCTACAGCGGGGTTATTCGCTACTTGCCAGCTATCACCGATAGACCATCCGGTCACCCCTTCCAGATGTCCCTCAACCCACCATCCATCCAGCACGCTCAAACTGGGCACTCCGTTGAGCGCGGCTTTCATTCCGCTTGTCCCGGAAGCCTCCTGGGGCTTCTGCGGAGTATTTACCCACAAATCCACACCGGCACAAAGTGAATGACCCAGCGTCATATCGTAATCTTCGAGATAAACTATGGGTACCAGACCTCTCACCGCAGCTATGGCCTCAAAGATACGCCGGATGACGGCTTTGCCGCCTTTATCACGGGGGTGAGCCTTGCCTCCATAGATAATCTGTAATGGCCCCACTTGTCGGGCTATCCTCTTGAGGCGTTCTATGTCAGAGAGTAACAAGTCTGCTCTCTTGTATGTCGAAGCACGGCGAGCAAAGCCAAGGGTTAACACGGTCGGGTCAAGGCGGATGCCGGACCGCCGCTCTACTTCAGCTAACAGCTCCCGTTTTGCCTCAGCATGTGCCTGCCGGATTTCGTCAAGCGGGATGCTTATCGTGTACCGCAGGTAGATGTGATCTTTGCGCCATTCGGGGATATAACTATCAAAGAGACGCTGGAAAGGTGTTGTTGTCCACGTGACGGCATGCACCCCGTTGGTAATGGAGTTGATGGGATAGCTCGGAAACATATCGCGAGATATCTGCCCGTGACGCATTGCTACCCCGTTAATGTAGCGTGATAGGGATAAAGCTAGATAAGTCATGTTCAGCATCCCGTCATAACAGCAGTCAGCAGATGTCAGAGTATTTGCTCTCTCCTCACCCAGCACTTGCCGTGCCAGACTCAGTGAAAATTTGTCATGACCGGCGGGCACTGGAGTATGCGTTGTAAAGACACAATGCTGGCGTACCGCTTCTTTCTGCGCCTCGGTAGGAGCAGGAACGCCGCTCTTTTGAGTGTATTCCTCGATAAGCGCAAGGGTCAACAGAGCGGAGTGCCCCTCGTTCATATGATAGGACTGTATTTCCCGGTAGCCAAGAGCACGCAGCATGGCTATGCCACCCATACCCAGGACTACCTCCTGGCACAGGCGGTAGTGGTCATCTCTACCGTATAAGTGGTCGGTGAGTTCCTGGTCCCAGTTGCTATTATCGGGAAGAGACGTGTCCAGGAAATAAACGGGCACAACATGACCATTAATACCCTGTACGGTATAACGCCAGGCTCGTACTTTTATATTGCGTCCTTCAATAGTCACGATTGCCCGTGGTTCCATGGGTTCCAGAATCTTTTCTGGAGACCACTCGGTAGGGCTCTCAGACTGGTTACCATAAGAATCAAGGTGCTGGCGGAAGTAGCCCTTGCGATACAATAATGTCATGCCGACCATAGGTACACCTAAATCAGCGGCGGCACGCAGTGTGTCTCCCGCCAGCACACCAAGGCCGCCGCTATAGGTAGGCAAAGAAGGATCTATGCCGACTTCCATGGAAAAGTAGGCAATTCCTGGTTGCGTCTTGTGTTTCTGGTTTTTACTAACATAATCACTCATCATGTTCATCTATCCCCCGTTTTGCTGACCTGTTATTTCTGGCAACCAGGGCATCTAGCTCCTCGTTTACCTCTGACTTTCGGTATGGCTAACTTACTTTCTCTACTTTAAGTAAGTTGGTGACACCCGCCACGCCGAGAGGCACACCTCCGGTAATCACCACAAGGTCACCGGTTTTTGCCAGTCCCATCTCTTTGGCCAGCCTGGCACCGGTGGCAAAAACCTCGTCCAATGATGAGGCTGCTTTGACCTCGAAAGGGTAAACACCCCAGTGGAGTAGCAGTCTCCCCGAGACCATTTTGTCCGGGGTTATCGCCAGTATCGGAACCCTGGGGCGGTACTTGGATACACGTCTGGCTGTGCTACCCGATTGAGTGAAGGCAACAATCGCCACTGCGCCAAGGGCGTCAGCAGTATTACAGGCACTATAGCTTATCAGTTCGTCGGTCTCCCTCCCAACCCATTTACTTCTTTGTGCGAGCATTGGCTCATAGGATAAATGTTTTTCGGCTTCCAAGGCGATTCTGGACATCGTTCGAACGGCGAGTACGGGATGTCTACCTATAGAAGTCTCTGCTGAGAGCATCGTGCCATCGGTACCATCTAATACGGCATTGGCGACATCGGTTACCTCGGCCCGGGTAGGACGAGTAGCATTTACCATCGACTCCAGCATCTGGGTGGCCGTTATCACCGGCTTTCCCACCTGGTTGCACTTTTTTATGATATCCTTCTGCACCATAGGCACCCGTTCCAGAGGTATATCGACGCCAAGGTCTCCCCGTGCCACCATAATTCCGTCACTTACCTTAAGGATATCATCGAAGTCCTTAACCGCCTGAACCTTCTCTATCTTGGCAATGATGGGTATATCCGAACCATTTTGGCGAAAGACTTCCTTCACGCCGGAAACATCTTCCGCACTGCTGACAAATGAGAGCGCGATGTATTCGGGCGCTTCCTTGACGGCGAACAGGATGTGCTCGCGCAGCGCCCCGGTGATAAAAGGCCCCGAAGTAACCATGCCCGGGACAACAAGCCCGCGTCTTTCCGTAAGTATCCCGCCTGCGGTGACCCGGCATATCACTTTGTTACCCTTCTTTTCAATAACTTTCAATTGCATGGCCCCGTCATCCAGCAGGACATTATCGCCCACTTTTACATCCTGAGGCAGGGTGGGCAGGTTTACCGGCACCAGCGTGGCATCACCCTCGATGTCTTCAGTAGTAAGCGTCAACATGGCCCCGTTCTTTAATATTGCCTGGCCACCCTTCAATCTTCCGGTGCGGTATTTCGGCCCGGGTAAATCCATGAGGATAGCCACCTTGATTCCCAGGCGCTGGCTCAGTCTTCTCACCGTCTTAATGTACTGAGCATGGGTGCTATGCGTGCCGTGGGACAGATTGAGTCTGGCGACGTTCATGCCGTTTTTGATAAGCCGCTCTATAACAGACGCCGAGCCGGTTGCCGGTCCAATTGTACATACTATTTTGGTTCGTCTTTTCAAAAATCCTGGCTGCTTCATAGTGACGGTTTCCTCTATTTCCTGATTTCCCGGTTTCTTGATGCTAGCATTCGCGCATAATCTTGAACCGGCGTCTTCGCTACCCCAACTTCGACCTTTGAGACATCATTAATTATCGGAGTTCACCCGGAGAGAATATGCAGCAAATCAGTGAGGCCAGGGTGCAGGGAATTTTGTTTTTCCCAGGTGTCCTTAAGAGGTGTATAGGCTATCTCCCGGTTTATCTCTCCAACCATATAGCCACCCCTGTTATCCAGCAATGCTTTCACCGCTGCCGCCCCCAGTCTGCTGGCCAATACCCGGTCGCGGGCGGACGGTGCGCCTCCGCGCTGGATATGACCCAGGATGCATACCTTAGAGTCGAAACCGGCTTTCTCCTTTACCTCTCTGGATATCCGGAAAGTTACTCCCGGATGCTCAGCCTCGGACACCACAACGATGGCACTCTTTTTACCACCTTTGAAATACTCC
The DNA here is from genome assembly GCA_030690265.1 of Dehalococcoidales bacterium. GTDB lineage: Bacteria > Chloroflexota > Dehalococcoidia > Dehalococcoidales > UBA2162 > JAUYHA01. The sequence continues at coordinate 6,787 of JAUYHA010000047.1, forward strand.
GCCAGACGCTTGCAGAGTTGATCGCTATCCATGGGAACCTCCGGGATGAGCAACTCTTCAGCGCCTCCGGCAATCCCACTTTCAAGCGCTATGAATCCCGTATGGCGTCCCATCACTTCCACAAAGAAGAGACGATCATGAGCCGTGGCCGTATCGCGAATACGGTCGATAGCCTCTACCGCCGTATTGACGGCAGTATCAAAACCAATAGTGTAATCCGTGCCATAGCAATCGTTGTCTATCGTGCCAGGTACACCCACCACACTGATGCCACTTTCCTGGGAAAGCAGCGTGCCACCTCTGAAAGTGCCGTCGCCACCGATAAGAATAAGACCGTCAATACTTTTCTGCTGTAGTACGTTTATAGCCTTCATTCTCCCACTTTCAGTCCTGAACTCTTCGGAACGCGCTGTGCCGAGTATAGTACCTCCATGGTGAATGATGTTGGTAACAGACCTCCTATCTAGGGGTACGATGTCTCCATTCATGAGTCCTGCATAGCCCCACCTGATACCAACAATATCAAGGTCATGGGCTAGAGCTGCCCTCACGGCGGCTCTGATGCAGGCATTCATGCCCGGTGCGTCACCGCCGCTGGTTAATATAGCTATCTTTTTCATGTCGAGCCTCCAAACAGGTATTCGATATCTAGATGTTCTTTCTCAAGAACCACTCATCCCTCAATATTTCACAATAGAATTCTACTAACAAGCGGTGTGATAACCCAAGCCAGGGCACCCGCGAGCAATGCGTATAGCAAGGCAATAGGCAGGTTTTTTCTGATAACTGTTCCTTCCCGTCCCAGCAGTCCTACGGTAGTCAGGACCGCTACTACGTTATGGATGCATATCATATTGCCCGCCGCACCTCCGACAGCCTGCAACGCCAGGATAGAAACCGCCGGGAGACCGACCTCATACGCGGTATTAAGCTGAAAAGCTCCGAACATGATGTTTGATACCGTGTTGCTGCCTGAAATAAAGGTACCTAATACACCCACGGCTGGAGCCATCAGATACCATATGTTGCCGGTCAGTTCGGCCGCTGCCCTCACCATCACAATCAACATGGGGTCTCTTAGCGACCCCTGGAAATAGTCCGACTAATATAAACCGCAGTTCTATTTCCCCTGATTAAAAATGCGCGGCGCTATCAGCTTGCGCAGCTCTTCAACGACAAAGATACCACCCGCCATCAAAACAACGACTCCCCAATCTTCAAGAGATAAAGGCACGGTGTAGAATAGCTTCTGGTGGCGGGGTATAGATGACGATTGCCTGCAGAATGACAGCTAGCCCTAACCCACCGAGAAGTAACCGATTGCTGAGTAAACCCAGCTTGAAAATAGCATCACAGGTACCTGTAGGAATCTCCCTGGAACCATGATAATCCACACGAATTAGTTTATTCAAGCCCTCTTTGCAGCAGTAACGGACAGAACCCTTTTCCTTGATAAGCTCGAATCCGTTTCGCTCCAGGAGTCTGACTAATTCGCTGAACTTCATAGCTTATGAGAATTATCCTTTAAATGGGAGACACTGTGATTATAACATATCTTCAGGACAGGTTCTGATGAGTTGCTGTAAATCCGCTATCATTTCCTTTCTCTCGAAGAAAAGTTGCTCCGAAAATACCATTCCGGCGAAAGCCGGAATCCAGTCATCTCACTCAACCGGATTCCGTGTCAAGCCTGTCCTGGCGACAGGCCAGGGCACGGAATGGTTCACTTGGTCGGCGATATTTTCATCCTTTGTGGTGGCACTTGAAAAGTGACATGGCTGTTCGGAATGCCTCCAAGCCCCGCTATCATGGAAATGGGCAAGTCCCTAGTATCCCTAAGTAAACCAGGGCGTTCAAGAGGGACGAAGTCCCTCTTCTTTAGAATGAGGTTGTCCGAAAATGTCATTCTGAGGGAGCACATTCGCTTCGCTCAGTGTAAACTCCGCGACTGAAGCCCCGTATTTAATACGGGGTCGGGGTGGGGTGAGGATAGATGCTGAATACTTTCCCCAATCCAGATACTTCGCTTCGCTCAGTATGACAATACATCGTTTTCGGACAGTCTCACAGGGGGATGGGGTTAAACGAGATAGAAAATCAATATTTCAGGCAATCCCTATATTTCGGACTGGAGATTGCCGCGTCGCTCCGCTCCTCGCAAAGACACAGGAGAAACAACCAAAGGCAAATAGTACTTATTTTGTGGGTTCTCCTCTGTTTTAGTTGCAGGTCGCTCATAACCTTATCTGCCTCACGGAAGTTTCTACCTGCCCACTACCGCGCTTCGAGCTTCGCTTCTTACGCAATCTGCGTGTTGGCTGTCGGAACTTGGCAACAGGCACTTCCGGCAACACCTCAACCTTAGCAGGCGTAACCAGCACTCGCACTTGTGGGTCAGCCACACGGGTAATGTCCGCCCAGTCTCGGAACGCGTACTCACACTTGGCGGCTTCCGCAGGAGTCCTGGAGTCTAAAGATTCGTGAGGTTTCATGTAGTTGTAGTAGACTGCCCAGCCGTTCAGGAAACGTTCGGCGGTCTCCGCATTTCGTAATCCCCGCATGACCTTAGTACGTTCTTTGATTGTCCCATGTAGACGCTCGATAAAGTTATTGTCGTTCTTAACCTCAAAAGGTGAGCCTTGCCTATGCTTAGCATCTGCTCCAAAAGCTAACTCTATCCCGTCCAAGTACGAAGCTAACTTATCTGTGACCACTACTTTCGGGACTTTGCCAGCACGTTCTGACGCTTTCTCCATGAGAGCCTGCGCATCCTCTTTGTTCCGGGTAGTAGTAATATGGGATGCCAGTAAGAAACGGGTATCAGCGTCTATAATGTCCCAAAAGATTATCCACTTGGCTCTTCTGGACTTGGAATAAGGGTTGTCCACTTGGACGGCTTTTGAGTGCCTATCCACTCGGACATAGGTTTCGTCCGCAACCCAGGTATCGCCAACTTTTA
>JAUYHA010000049.1 GCA_030690265.1 Dehalococcoidales bacterium
CCCAATTCCGGCCCCGTATCAGGTACGGGATAAACTCCAGCCGGAATCCAGGCGATACCGGATGAGCCTACACGTCTGGATACCGACTTTCGTCGGTATGGTTAACCGAAAATAACGAAGCGTAAGATGCACTACACTAGCGCACGCCGGCATGCATTTGCTTTCTGGCGCCTTCCAGCATCTGGCTGGTCTCCCTCTGGAATTTTTCAAAATCATACTGGGAGCCGTTCAGCCATGTGCTGAACAGGTTGGTCGCGCTGCCCATCAAGATGGCCTCTTTTATCTCCGCGTCGGTTGCACCGTTAGCTTTCGCAGCTTCTGTATGGAAATATGTGCAGTAGCGGCACCTCGTTGTTGCGGCAACGGCCAGCCCGATCAACTCTTTGTACTTGTTTGGGATTTCGGTTGTCCCTAGCTGCACTTTTTTCATGACTTGCCACAGGTCGCCCACCACTGATTCGGGGATGTCCTTTAGCCAGTCAGGAGCGTATCCAAAGGCACCCTCCACTTCCCTGAGCACATCTGTCCTGTTCATTTTGTAACCTCCTGAGTTTATTCACAGAATTTTAATGCGTCGACAATATCTGCTTCTTCAGTTTCCGCTCGTCAAGCTCTTGCCCCGGCCATCTCTGCCATTAACTTTTCTTTGAGAGTCTTCGCCATCTCCTCAATGGCAAGGATATTACCCTCTGTGTCCTTGAACCAGGCAACCCTTATTTCGCCACCGTTCATTGTCATCGTGGCAATGCCGTTTACGGTCTTCAAGCCGGGGAAATCGACATCTTCGAACTCTATACCCTTGTTCCTCAGTTCCCTCATTTCGGCCTCGATGTCATCGACTTCGAATTCAGCCACTGTATGGTCGGCTTTTGTAGCTCCTCTTTGGTAGATGTAGAGCCTGCAATCCCCTACCTTGAACATCAGGCCTGGAGACGGGTCTTCCAGAATCACTTTCAGACCAAGTTTCTCCTCGTAAAAATTCCGTGCTCTGTTGATATCGACCGCAGGTAACGTAGGATGAACTAATTTAAAGTTTGCCATTTTTCTCCTCCTCCATACTGAATAATCTAATGCTAGCGCCTCGATAGTTAAAAAGTCATAAAATTGAAGAGGAAAAAGTTGCAAACTTATGACATTTAAGGAAAGTAATAGCCAAATGCCAAAGCTCAAATGCCAAATATGGAGAATTAAATATTTTTGGCATTTGGATTTTGAAATTTGGATTTGTTTAGGATTTGGTGTTTGGTAGTTTACCGGGGTGTGGTAAAATTGAAGGAGATTTTATAGAAGAAGGCGGAGCTTGTTATACATACTACACGGTCAGGATGATTTCTCACTGGCTCAGGCACTCGAGAAAATGAAGGGGGAGGTGGGCGGCCCGGCAACATTAGCCGTCAGCACTATCAACCTTGAGGGGCAGGAGATTACCCCGGAACAGCTTAAAACGGTGGCTGAGACGGTGCCCTTTCTCACCGAAAAGCGCCTGGTCATCGTCAAAGGTCTGCTGGGGCGCTTCGAGCCTCAGGACAGGCGCCCCCGCCAGAAGGGCACCGTCAGGGCAGCCGACCGGCAAAACGAATACAAACCGTTCGGGGTCTGCCTCAGTACAATACCGGAGAGTACTATCCTGGTGCTGGTAGATGGTAAGATAAGCAACCGCAATCCTCTATTCAGGGAGCTTGCCGCTAAAGCCGTGGTAAAAAACTTCTCTCCACCGAGGAGGGACGAGCTTCAGAACTGGGTGCGAAAACGGGTGGCAGAGGAGGGGGGTAGCATCTCTCCCGGGGCGGTGAATCTACTGACCAGACTGGTGGGCAACAATCTGTGGACTATGGCAAGCGAGATTAACAAGCTGGTCTTATTCGTTTCTGACCGGCGTATCGAAGAAGACGATGTTAAAAAAGTGGTCAGTCACACTCAACAGTCCAGTGTCTTTGCCATGGTCGATGCCATCCTTGAATTCAAAGTCGAGGCAGGGGAAAGACTACTCCAGGAGCAATTGCTGAGGGAACCTCCAGCCTACCTTCTCTTTATGCTCGCCCGGCAGGTTCAACTGGTAGTCAGAGCCAGGGAGCTAAGAAGCCAGGGAAAAACTAAAACAGAGATTCAGAACCGGTTAGGTCTAGCCCCCTTTGCTTTAGACAGGACACTGGAGCAAGCCGGTAAATATTCTTTACCCCGGCTCAAAGAAGTGTACCGCCATCTTCTGGAGACTGACCTCCGGATAAAGACCGGTAAATATGATGGGGAGCTTGCTCTCAATATCCTGGTGGCGGAGCTGTGCAGCGGAGCAAAACGAAAACTTGCCCCGAATTTCACCGGCTGATTTACCCGCCTATTTCTTGGCTGCCGGAGCCTTTGTATAGGCCGGGGTGCACCAGTCAATATATTTCGGGTTGTTGCCCCTTATTACATCAAAGTATATCTTCTGTAACTTCTCGGTTATCTCGCCAATTTCACCGTTGCCTATCTTAAGGTCGTCTATCTCGGCAACAGGGGTAATATGGGCGGCGGTGCCGGTAAGGAAGCACTCGCTGGCACTGTAAAGCTCGGCACGGTTGACATGCCTCTCCGTGGTCTTGATACCCAGTTCCGCTTTCGCCAGCTTGATGACTGTATTGCGGGTAATCCCCATCAGAATGCCGTCATAGCTGGCCGGAGTCACCAGCTCGCCATCGATGATCAGAAAGATGTTTTCTCCGCTTCCTTCGGCAACATAGCCGGACGGGTTGAGCATAATCGCCTCATCACAACCATTCTCCGTAGCTTCTGTCTTGGCAAGGGCATTGGTAACATACAGCCCGGTAAGCTTTGCCCGGGGCACTTCATTGGGAAACCGCCAGGAAGAAACGCAGCACTTGACTTTGTCGGGCAAATAGGGTCCCCAGGGAAAGGCAAAGACCAGGAAATCGCACTCAAGGTCATGAAGGCGGACACCCAGGGCCTCAGAACTTTTATAAGCCAGAGGACGAATATAGATATCTTCCTGAAAGCCGCATTTCTCCACCAGTTCCACCGTTATCCGGCATAAATCATCGACGCTGTAGGGCAGGTCAATCCTTAATATCTGGCAGCCCTGATGCAATCTTTCATAGTGTTCTTTAAGACAAAAAAGGTAAAGCTCTCCCTTTTCGCTATTCCAGTTGCCCCGAATGCCCTCAAAAACGCCGGTGCCATAGTGGAAGAAGTTGGTCATAACTCCTATTCTGGCTTCAGATAAAGGGACGAACTCATTCTGAAAAAAAGCGTATGATTTCATTTTTGACACACACTCCTCTTTTTGTTAGGTTCATTATAGTCATTGCCGGGAGATAAAACAAGTTTAGCATATCCTTAGGAGGTTACCGAGGCTGTTTAATGTCATTCTCGGGCTTGACCCGAGAATCTAGCCCCCCACTCCTCTCCTGGATTCCAGCTTCCGCTGGAATGACACTTGACCACTGTTAAACACCCTCGGTTACCAGCCCTTGCTCACTGTGACCAACTGGTGTATAATGGCGGTAATTCAATTTGGTATGGAGGTGGATTTCGTGGAACAAACACAATTCCCCAAATGTCAGAAGTGCCAGACGGGAGACCTGGTGCCTCTATCCGATTTCGGCAGTCAAGGAGCTAGCATTCCTTATAAAGCCTGGGTTTGCACCAAACCTGATTGCGGTTTCAACCTGAAAATCAGGAATGGAGATGTCTATATTGATGAACCCATTATGAGCGGGTCACTTCATAACGCTCGTGTCCGGTAAAATATCTTCTCTCTCCAGAACATCAAATTAACGGATGATAAGGATACTCCCTCAAGTAACCAAACTGGGGGGAAAAGCCCTTGATTTTTTGTTTCCGCAGTGGTGCCTGGGGTGTGGCAAAGAAGGCGTTCTGATTTGCTCTTCGTGTTGTATCTCGCTTCCTCGCCTCATACCTCCGCTTTGCCCCAGGTGTGGCCGGCCCCAGCCCAGCGGCATACTTTGCCCGGGCTGCGTCAGCTGGCAGGCAAAGATAGAAGGTATCCGTTCACCCTACCGTTTTGACGGCGTGATACGCCAGGCTATTTATCAACTGAAGTACCGCAACCTGAGGGTTGTGGCAGCACCTCTGGCCCGGTTGCTGGATAATTACCTGTCCTCAAACTCTGTGCCGGGAGAGGTTCTGGTGCCGGTTCCCCTGCACCGGAAACGGCTGAGAGAACGTGGCTACAATCAGTCGGCACTGCTGGCTAAGGAACTTAGCAAGCTGAGCAAGCTGCCGGTAGTGGATGATTGCCTTATCCGGGAGCGGCAGGCAACCCCTCAAGCCAGGACAAAAAGTGCGGCGGAAAGACAGGATAATGTTACCGGGGCTTTTGCCTGCCGCAGTTCACAGCTGCAGGACAGGCAGGTGCTGCTTATTGATGATGTGGCTACCTCCGGGGCTACCCTTGATGCCTGTGCTGAAGCGCTGAAAGAGGCCGGGGCAGCATCCGTATGGGGACTGGTTCTGGCCAGGGAGATTTAAAAATTTCTATCTATTTAACAGAGTAGCCACTGATAGACTGGCAAGAGTGACGATGACCCGAGTAATTGGACTTACCGGTGGTATCGGCAGCGGCAAAAGTACTGTATCAAGGTATCTGGCTGAGCTGGGTGCCATCGTCATAGATTCCGATAAGGTAGGGCATGAATTCTTCAAGCCTCATACCGGGGCATGGCGTGAGGTAGTGTCTGCCTTCGGCCAGCAGATTCTCACTTCGGAAGGTGAAATTGACCGCCAAAAACTGGGCAAGATAGTGTTTGACAATCAGGAGGCTTTGCTCAGGCTGAACCAGATTATGCATCCCCGGATGAAGGAACTGGTCAAAACTCAACTCGACGAATACCGGCGGCAGGGGGTGGATGTGGTGGTGCTTGAAGCCGCCGTCCTGATTGAGGCTAACTGGCTTTCAAATGTGGACGAGGTCTGGGTTGTTGCAGCCTCTGAATCTACGGTGCTCAAGCGCCTGAAGGAACAGCGCGGGCTTAAGGAAGAGCAAATCCTGGCTCGTATCCGTTCCCAGCTGTCCAATGAGGAGCGGATAAAGTATGCCGACGCGGTAATCTATAATGATGGCGACCTTGATGCGGTGAGAGAAACGGTCAGGGAACTATGGCAAAATCTTCACCAATGAGTATCTGATGAACATCAAGCTTTTAGGAGCCCACAACTGCGAATCAGAGCGAACCAGGCTCCCCAGCTTGTTAATTGGCGATACCCTGGCTCTGGATGCTGGTGGACTCACCTCTGGCTTATCCTTACCGGCTCAACAAAAATTGAAGGCAATCCTGCTCACTCATCAGCACTATGACCACATCAGGGATATCCCGGCTCTTGCCATGAATTTTTATCTTGCCGGAAATACCATCAATATCTATTCTATTTCGCCGGTATATGAGGCTCTTAGCAGCAACTTCTTTAATGGCAAGCTGTATCCTGATTTTCTGGAGCGCCCTCCGGAAAACCCGGCAGTTAAGTTTACCGAGATAAAGCCTTTACAGGCGGAACAGATTGAGGGATACCGTATCCTGGCTGTCCCGGTAAATCACTCCGTTACCGCTGTTGGCTACCAGGTTACTTCTCCTGAAGACGGGGTCTTATTTTATACGGGGGATACCGGCCCGGGACTGGCCGAGTGCTGGGAGAAAGTATCACCTCAGCTGCTCATTATCGAAGTTACTGCCTCAAACAGGTTTAGCCAGTTCGGCAGGGAGTCAGGACATCTTACCCCTGACCTGCTCAGGCAGGAGCTAATCAGCTTTCGGGAGATAAAGGGTTACCTGCCGCGGGTGGTAACCGTCCATATGAATCCCGGGCTGGAAGAGGAAATAACAACAGAAATAGCCGTCCTCGCCCTGGAGCTGAATAACTCGATCTCCCTGGGCTACGAAGGAATGGAACTTAATCTGTAAAGAATATATCCCATTAGAAAGTTTAAGAGGGGGCATAGCCCCCTCTATAAAAATATTGAGGCTGTCCGAAAACTTGGGGTTGTCATTCTGGCACTTTCGACACCATACAGGGGATGGGGTTGAGAACAGAGTATAAATTCATCGTTGACCACAATGTGGGCAAGCTGGCTAAATGGCTGAGAATGATGGGGTATGATACCCTGTTTTTCACCGGCGATGACGACTGGCAAATGGTAATCACCGCCCTGAACGAAGACAGGGTGATATTGACCAGAGATAGCCATATTATGAATAGAGGGGTAATAACCAGGGGACGGCTCAAAGCCCTCCTTATTCAGAGTGAAAATCCTGATGAACAAAAGCGTCAGGTGATAGAGACTTTTAACCTTGACACCAGAGCCAGATTATTCACCCTCTGCCTTGAGTGTAATCAACCCCTGGGAAAGAGGACCAAAGAGCAGGTGAAAGACCGCGTGCCCCCTTATGTTTTTCAGACCCAGGACCAGTTTGTGGAGTGTCCTTCCTGCAATCGTATTTACTGGAAGGGGACGCACTGGCAGGAGATGACACGGAGACTGGAGAAATTGGCAACCGAGTCAGCAGGAAAATAAATAGAGTTGACCGCAGTTCAGCCTGTTGCTACACTTCAAGTAAAATTCCCCTGAGGTTTTCTGGTGAAAATTGTAACTGCTGAGCAGATGCAACGGATAGACCGGGAGTGTGCCAGGATTGGCTTATCCACCAGCCTGCTTATGGAGAACGCCGGCAAAGCGGTGGCTGAAGAGGTGAGACGAATCCTCGGCACCATTGACCGGCAGGTCATCCTGATGCTGATTGGCCCCGGTAATAATGGCGGGGATGGCCTGGTGGCTGCCCGGCACCTTCAAGACTGGGGAGCACAGGTCAGCCTCTACCTTTTCGGCAAAAGACAGCCAGCAGACGACTCGAACCTTAAACTGGCCCGAGAGCGGCATATAACCTGTGTTGAGGTAGCTCAGGAGGCAGACCTTAATAATCTTGATGAAGGGCTGGTTTCAGCTACTGCCGTTGTTGACGCTTTATTCGGCACCGGTAAAAGTCGCCCCCTTGCTGGCATCTTTGCCTCAGTATTAGGAATGGTGAGTAGAGTTAAGGAGAAGCGACCGGGTCTCCATATCATCGCCCTGGACTTACCCTCGGGACTCAATGCCGATAGCGGTGCGGTAGACCCCGCCTGTCTCTATGCCGATGATACTATTACCCTCGGTTTTCCCAAGCTGGGCTTGTTTAACCCTCCGGGACTGGAAAGAGCCGGTAAGATAACGATAGCTGATATCGGTATTCCCTCGTATCTGGCAGAGGATATACCTGCCGAGCTTATCACTGCGGATTGGGCAAGGTCACTCCTGCCCGGACGCCCCCTTGGAGCCAACAAAGGCACTTTTGGTAAAGTCCTGGTTGTCGCTGGCTCAATCAACTATATTGGCGCTGCCTATCTAGCCTGCAGCGGTGCCATGAGAGCCGGCGCTGGCCTGGTAACACTGGCTACCGCCGCCAGCCTGCAGCCGGTTATCGCCTCAAAGCTAACGGAGGCAACTTACCTGCCTTTGCCTGAATCCGGCCCAGGCATCATTTCGGCACCAGCAGCCAGACAGGTGCTCCAGGAACTTGCCGGTTATGATGTCCTGCTGCTGGGCTGCGGACTGGGACAAAGCCAGCCCACTATAGAATTCGTTAAGTCCCTGCTTCTCGGAGAAGAGGCAGCCCTGCCCTCTTTGGTTCTCGATGCCGATGCCCTTAATATCCTGGCTAAAATCCCCGCCTGGTGGCAAAAACTGACGGATAATGCTATACTCACTCCCCACCCCGGTGAAATGGCAAGACTGGTCGGGACTTCTCTGGAGGATGTGCAGTCAGACCGGGCGGGCGTGGCTAAAAAGGCGGCTCTGGAGTGGCAGAAGACCGTGGTCTTGAAAGGAGCCTGTACCGTTATTGTTACCCCGGACGGACAGCTTAGAATCAGTCCGGTAGCTAACCCCGGTCTGGCGTCAGCGGGGACCGGGGATGTCCTGGCTGGTGTCATTGCCGGACTGGCGGCGCAGGGCTTGGCACCCGGTGACGCCGCTGCCTGCGGTGTCTATCTCCACGGCAGAGCCGGAGAAATGGTCAGTAAGAAGCTGGGCGATGCCGGTATGTTGGCTTCTGACCTGCTGCCGGTACTGCCCCGTGTTATCAAACAGCTGAAAGAGGAAAAGATATAACGGGACTTAAAAAGACAGAAAGATAGATGGAGGCTGTTTAGCAATTACCCTGTCATTGCGAGCCACGATGAAATCGGGGCGTGGCAATCTCAAAAATCTCAGAGATTGCTTCGTCCCCTTCGCTTCGCTCTGGGCTTTGGTTCACAACGCTCCTCGCAATGACACAGGAGTCATCTTTTTCTGTTGCTAAACGCTCTAATAGATGAAAAGAACGACTTATGGGAGAAGGCTATGTTATTAGCTATTGATATTGGCAATACCAACATTACATTTGGGGTCTTTGAGAATGAGCGGCTTCGGGCTAGCTGGCGATTGGCTCCCGAGGTCCATCACACGGCAGATGAGTATGCGGTGTTGCTGCTAAACCTGCTGCGCCATCAGGGTCTGGACATCTCAGACATTGAAGAGATAGCCCTGTGCAATGTTGTCCCTCCTTTGCTGCCTACTTTTAACGAGCTATTTCAGCGTTACTTTCATGTCTCGCCGCTGGTAGTGGCACCCGGCATAAAAACTGGGGTGCGCATTCGTATGGACAACCCCAGAGAGGTCGGGGCTGACCGTATTGTGGATGCGGCGGCTGCCCATCATCTCTACGGCGGTTCAGTAATCATTGTTGACCTGGGGACAGCTACTACCTTTGATGTGGTATCTAAAGAAGGCGACTACATAGGAGGGGCGATAGCTCCGGGCATAGTTATTGCTGCCGAGGCTCTCTTTACCCAAACCGCCGCCTTGCCCCGTGTCGAGCTTACCCCTCCAAAGCAGACTATCGGCAGCAACACGATTTCAGCCATGCAATCCGGAATCGTCTTCGGCTATGCCGGCCTTATTGAAGGGATTATAATTCGTATCCATAAAGAACTGGGAGAAAAAGCCCTGGTCGTGGCTACCGGAGGCTACGCCGAACTTATGGCTAAGGAAACAACCGTAATTGATAAAGTTAACCCCGATTTAACGCTGATAGGACTGAGACTCATTTTTGAAATGAACAAGACCTAGCCTTTGATAAGGAGAAAATGATGTTAGACAACAAGACCATAGTTCTGGGTGTGACCGGGAGTATTGCCGCTTACAAGGCGGCCGACCTTGCCAGCAAACTGACCCAGGCCGGGGCTAAGGTTGAGGTGGTTATGACCAAATCGGCTGCCGAGTTTATTACTCCCCTCACTTTCCGCAGCCTGACCCATCAGCCGGTAACCACCGATATGTTCGAGCTTGCCTCCGAGTTCAGTATTGAGCACGTCGCCCTGGCTGAGACGGCGGATATCGTGGTTATTGCCCCGGCGACAGCCAATATCATCGCCAAACTGGCCGCCGGAATTGCCGATGATATGCTTACCTGCACGGTGCTGGCTACCGAAGCGCCGGTGGTGCTGGCCCCGGCGATGAATGTCAATATGTTCCAGAACTCCGTCACCCAGGAAAACCTGGCTAAACTTAAAGCCAGGGGTTTTACCATTGTTGGCCCCGAGCACGGCCGCCTGGCTTCAGGCAAAATGGGGCTGGGACGCCTGGCTGAGCTTGAGAAAATCATAGATACTATTCAAAAGGTACTGGAGAAAGAGTGATGGACGACCTCACCGGTAAACGCATTGTAGTTACCGCCGGCGGTACCCGGGAGGCGATTGACCCGGTGCGCTACATCAGCAACCGGTCTTCGGGTAAGATGGGTTATGCCCTGGCTGAGGCAGCCCGGGATAGAGGGGCAAAGGTTATCCTGGTGACTGCCCCCACCGCCCTCCCCGACCCTTCCGGCATTGAGGTTGTGCATATCGTAAGTGCCGTCCAGATGAAAGAAGCGGTAATTAAGGCTACGGCTCAAGCTGATGCCCTGATTATGGCAGCGGCGGTGGCTGACTACCAGCCCAAAAGCGCCGTTAAAGAAAAGATTAAGAGGCAGACTGCCGGTGCCGAACTCATCCTGGAGCTGGTGAGGACACCGGATATCCTGGCTGAAGTAAAGGGTAACTTTATCAGGGTCGGCTTTGCTGCGGAGAGCGAGCACCTGCTGGAGAATGCCCGGGATAAGCTGAAGAGGAAAAACCTTGACCTTATCATTGCCAACGATATCACCGCTCCAGATAGCGGCTTTGATGTTGATACCAATAAAGTAACCCTGATTGACCGGGATGGCAAACTAGAAGACCTGCCCCTGATGAGCAAAAGAGAAGTGGCTGATAAGATACTGGATAGGATGGTGGGGATGATAGGTAAAAGATAGGTCAGAATGAAAAAGTCTCAAAACAACTATGCTTTTATTAAATCTTCAAACATGGAGTAAGGGGGTACATCAAGGTGCTAAGAGATTTCCTAACTGGTACGATTAGTAAGCTGTTACAGGTTCTATTCCTACTCGGTGGATTAGCATTACTTTTGGGAGGTATCTTTGGTGGGTCTGGTGTAGGTATTGCTATTGGTGTTGTGTTTCTATGCATGAGTTTTGGAGTAAGATATGCCTTGGGGAACATTTTGAAGATGCGATAGATGAGTCTGAGACTGCCTTTGACATCCTACTTAGCGACCTACTGCTTGAGGTTATCAGATCTTTTGTATTGTGAAGTAAGATAGGTTGCCGTAAACACGGGATATTACTATTATTGGTAAGATAGTAGACAGAGTGGCAAGGATGATGGGAAAAATCTAGGCAAAAATCCGTTCGGAGCAAATATGTTTCACAAAGAATATTGTCACAAGCATGGGATAGAATACCACTACTATTGCCCAGAATGTGCGAGGGATAGAAAGCAAGAAGAAAATGAGGGAGCTATAAGGAGAGAAGAGCAGAAACGTAAGTGGGATAAAATGTTCGAGAGAATAATTTGGCTACCAGAAGTTATCAACCCAACGCTGCTAAATGTCAAGATGTTTCTGGCAGAGGAAATCCACAAGATAAATATGCCGTATGACCAAGACGAACGTAATTGCGCTCACTTCTCGAAAGAGATACAAGATGCTGCCAGTATACGGGGAATCAGATGTGGATATGTGGTAATCAGCTTTGAGCACAGTGACATAGGTCATGCGATTATTGCCTTTGAAACGGACTACGGATTAAGATTTTTTGAACCCCAAAGCGGTAATGAAGAGGACGTAATAGTTGGACGCTGCTATTCGGCTCAAACTGAAGGGATAGCAGATGATAACATCATTAGCAGGGTTGAGATAATGTGGAATGACGGGATAAAGGTAGTAATAGATAAATAGTCCAATTTGGAACAAGTGTAAAGAACTTCTCCCTTTAAGAGAGGGAGAATGAGAGGGATTTGAGCAGGGTGTTTAAGAGAGGCAAAGCCTCTCTTCTAAAAATCTTTGAGGTTGTCCGAAAACGTCATTCTGGCGAAGCTTGTCCCGTACTTGATACGGGAGCCAGAATCCAGACTACCTTATCCCCACCTCTGGATTCCGTGTCAAGCACGGAATGACAAATAAGGGATTTCCCTGTTTCTGGACAGCCTCCTGAGGGGATTGGTTGAAAATCATTCATTTTGCCGACCTTCATCTGGGGGTGGAGAGCTACGGGCATCTCAATCCCGAGACCGGCTTATCGACCCGCTTTGAGGACTTTCTGTCTGCCCTCGACCGGCTGGTAGATTATGCCCTGGAGAATGAGGTAGACCTGGTTCTCTTCTGCGGTGACGCCTATAAAAGTCGTGAGCCGAGCCAGACCCACCAGCGGGAGTTTGCCCGGCGCCTCAACCGGCTGGCCAGCGGCGGTATTCCCACTTTCCTGCTGGTCGGCAACCACGACCTGCCCAACGCACTGGGCAGAGCTACCACCACCGAAATCTTTGATACCCTGGCGGTGAAAAATGTCTATGTCTCCAGCCATCCCGCTCTTTACCTTATTGAAACCAGGAGCGGCACGGTCCAGGTTGCCTCCCTGCCCTGGCTGAGGCGGAGCGCCCTGTTTACTAAGGAAGAAACCAAGAACATGACTTTTGAGCAAATCAAGCAGCTAATGGAACAAAAGTTGACAAACATCGTTGCTCTCCACGCCGCCAGGCTCGACCCCGGATTGCCCTCAATACTGGCGGCGCATGTTCTGGTTGGTGATGCGAAGGTAGGGCGCGGCTCGGAAAGATTGATGGCGATAGGACAGGAACCGGCTCTCTTACTGAGCAATGTTGCCCGCCCCGCCTTTGACTATATCGCCCTGGGGCATATCCACAAGCACCAGGTGCTGCTGGAAAAGCCCCCGGTAGTCTATGCCGGAAGCCTGGAACGGGTGGATTTCGGTGAAGAAGACGACGAAAAGGGCTTCTACCTGGTGGAAATTAAGCAAGACAACCAAACGGGGAAAAGGGAAACCTCCTTTGACTTTCATACGGTGGCGGGGCGACCCTTCAGGACCATCACTGTCAATATTGAGGCAGAGGATATCGACCCCACTTCCACGGTGCTCAAGGCAATTCCTTATGGCGGAGTCAGGGATGCCATAGTGAAGCTCCAGCTTAGCCTGCCTCCGGAACAGGAAGGGCTACTCAGGGATAACGAAATCAGAGACGCTCTGAAGGAAGCCCATTACTTTGCCATAGCCAAAGAGATAAGACGGGAAGCCCGCATCAGATTAGGTAACACAACCGCCGAAGAAATAGCTCCTTTAGAAGCCCTGAAGAGATACCTGGAGACCAACTACCCTCCTGAAAGAGCCGAAGTGCTGCTCCAGTACGGAGAAAAGCTAATTAATGCAGAAACACTAAATCCTAATCTCTAAACTCTAAACAAATACCAAATACCAAATGCCAAAGCTCAAATGTCAAATGTTTAGATTTTGGATTTGGTGTTTGGTGTTTCCCTCGGGGGTGAGGCAGACAAATAATCCTGACTAGGAGGTGAACATTCTGGCGGCGGCTTCAGCTATTCTTATAACGAAGCCGGGGACAATACCGATGAGTAAAACACCCAGGCTGGAGAGAGCCAGGGCAACTCTCAGCGCCCCCGAAGAGGGGACTTTCTCTTCAGAAGCCGGCTCACCGAGCCACATCACCTTGACCACTCGCAGGTAGTAATAGGCGGAGATGACGCTGTTCAGCACGGCAATGATGACCAGCCATAAAAGACCGTGCTGCACGGCACCGCTGAAGATATAGAATTTAGCCATAAAACCGGCCGCCGGGGGTAGACCAATCAAAGAAAAAAGGCACAGGCTCAGGCTTAAAGCCAGCAGCGGTGCCCGTTTAATCATGCCGGAATAGTCGGCAATAAGGTCGCTGTCCAGCTTGTTTGAGATAGCGATGATAGCCGTGAAAGCGCCCAGGTTAGCCAGGGCATAGGCAGCCAGGAAAAAGAGGACTCCGCTCTGCCCCGGCCCTGAAACAAGTTCAGGGTCAGCCGCCGGGGAAAATCCGACAGCCGCCAGCCCCACCAGCAGGTAGCCTGCCTGGGCAATGCTGGAGTAACCGAGCATCCGCTTGATATTGCTCTGGGGAAGGGCGGCCAGGTTGCCCCAGAACATTCCAATCGCCGCCAGCAGGGCGAAGATGGCACCCCAGTCCATACTCAGCCAGTCGGGGGAGCCGAGAGCGGAAGAAAAGACCCGCAGGATAACGGCAAAGCCAGCCGCCTTACTGGCTGTAGAGAGATAGGCGACCACCGGTGTCGGTGCTCCTTCATAGACATCGGGCACCCACATCTGGAAGGGGACGGCGGCAATCTTAAAGCCGAAGCCGGCGGCTATTAAAATTACGCTCAGAATCAGGGCCAGGCTGGGAAAACCGGCACCACGGATTGCTTCAGCTATCTTATCCAGTTGCGTCTCGCCGGTTAAGCCAAAAAGAAGAGCCATACCGTAAAGCAGAACCGCCGACGAGAGTGCTCCCAGCAGCAGGTACTTAAGAGAAGCCTCGCTCGACCGGGCGTCTTTCAGAAAGCCAGCCAGAACATAGAGGGGAATACTGGTCAGCTCCAGGGAAACATAGATAGAGACTAAATCACGGGTCGCCGCCATCAACATCATCCCCAGTGCCGACAGCAGCAGCAAGGCATAGTATTCACCCTGAAAGCGGGCAAATTTGGAAACGTAATCGGTGGAGGCGAGAATAACCAGGGCGGCAATACCCAGGAAAAGCAGCTTGAAGAACAGGGCGAAACCATCGACCGTCAGCATATCATAAAAAGTGCTGGTAGCAGTGCCCCACATGGCTAGAGTAAAGCCGGCAGATACGGCCAGCCCGATAATACTGACACCTGCCAGCAAGCCCTTTCGCTGGATAACAAGGTCAAGCAGGATTACGGCTATGACAGTAGCCACCAGGCTTAGTTCCGGGCCAAACAGCGACAAATTCAAAGCCTACTCCTCATTTTTACCCGCCTATCAAGCCCACTATCGGGGCAATACCAGTTTTGATAACATCGGTTAAGATTGCCGGATAAATGCCTACCAGCATGATTAAAGCCACGAAGGCGACCATATATACTTTTTCGAGGGCATCCGCATCTTTAACACCATCGTACTTCTCCAGCACCGGTCCGTAGAACACCCTTTGCAGTGTCCATAGAATATAACCGGCAGCCAGGACCACGCCGAGAGCGGCCAGAAGCGTGAAAACCGGAGCTCCCCTGACTGCGCTGCTGGAGAAGCTGCCGGCAAAGGTGATGAACTCGGCGGCAAAGCCGCTCGTCGCCGGTAGTCCCAGAGAACCCAGCCCGGCTATTGAGAAAACAACAGCGATAAACGGCACCTGCCTTGCCAGACCGCCGAGCTTTCTCAGGTCCCGTTCGTGCACGTTATGCATTGTTAGACCAGCCACGGCAAACATGAGCCCGGTGAGGAGACCGTGGCTGACCATCTGCAGGGCGGCTCCGGTCAGGCTCACCTGTCCCAGAGCAAAGACACCGAGCAGCACAAAACCCATATGACTGACGCTGCTGTAAGCAATCAGCCTCTTCATGTCGGTCTGCCTCAGGGTTAGAGCTGCTCCGTAAAGAACGCTAATTACCGCCAGGGTGAGCAACAATGGAGCATAATCCCGGGCAACCTGGGGGAAGATGCTGACGCTGACTCGAATGATGCCGTAGCCCCCCATCTTGATTAATGCTCCGGCCAGCATCACGCTGCCTGCCGTGGGAGCATCGGTATGGGCATCCGGCAGCCAGGTATGCAGCGGGACAACAGGAAGCTTGACGGCAAAGCCGATAGTCAGCAGAAGGAAGATAGCTGACGCCGGCATAATTGACTGGACCATAGCCAGCCCCTCCTCCGCCAGGTCTACTATGCTCAAACTGCCGGTAGTAAAGTAGAGGCTGAGGATACCGCTCAGCATTAAAGCACTGCCAAAAAGAGTATAAACAACATATTTGATTGCCGAGTATTCTTTCCTGCCTGAACCCCAGATAGAGATTAAGAAATACATCGGGATAACCTCAATCTCCCAGAAGACGAAGAAAAGCAGCAGGTCAAGGGAGGAAAAGACCCCCAGGATACTCGTCTCCAGGAGCAAAAGCCAGGCAAAATACTCCCGGGTGCGGAGTTCTTCCTTCCAGGAGAGGAGCACCACCACCAGGCCGAGGAAAGCGGTCAGCACCACCAGCGGCAGGCTCAGACCGTCAACACCAAGGTGGAAGTAAGCATTTAAGGCTGGAACCCAGGAGACCTTTTCCTGAAACTGGAATACGGCTGCCCCTGCCGAACGGTCAAAGCTGAAGAAAGCGCTAACAGCTAGAAGCAGCGGTACGGCAGTAAAAAGAGCCGCCAGATATTTAATATTCCGCCCTGAAAGTCCGGGAACAAAGGCAATCAAGACCGCTCCGACCAGCGGCAGGAAAAGTATCCAGAACAAGTAGCTAAATTCCAACTATGCTGACTCCTTCTCAGCCAAAGATATACATCACCAGAATAATTGCTATAATGCCGATGCCAATAGCCAGGCCGTAAAGCTGTAGCTGCCCTGTTTGCATCCTCCGGATAGCTCCGCCTTCAGCGTAGGCTCCTTCCGCCACCCCGTTCACAGTTCCATCCACAACATAGGTATCGATTTTTTCAAGCCCGGCAAACAGCCCGCCAATCAGGCTTATTTTAACGATGATATTTTCATATAGCTCATCCAAAAAGTACTTGCGCAGGAAGAGCGTATAGAGCGGTTTGAAAGTGGTGCCGATTCTCTCGGCAGAAATCTTCTTCGAGCCGTACATTAAATAGGCGAGCAAAATACCCGCACCCGCTATTATTAACGAGAGCCAGGGTAATCCATGTGCCAGGATAGCAAAGAAGCCGGGAGCGTGAACCTCATGCCCCATAAAGGCGTTGAATCCCCCGGTGACATTCCAGAAACCGGAAACTACCGCCAGTACAGCCAGAACGACCATAGGCACTACCATTACCGGCGGTGACTCGTGGGGATGAGCACCGTGAGCTTCAGGAGACCCTCCTCGGTACTCCCCGCCAAAGGTCAAAAAGAGCACCCGGAAGATATAGAAAGCAGTCATAAATACCGTTATCATTGCCAGAATACCCAGTATCGGCTGATGCTCCAGGGCTATAGCCAGAATTTCGTCCTTGCTCCAGAACCCGGAGAGCGGCCAGATACCGGAGAGACTCAAAGCGGCAGTAAGGAAAGTGGCGTAGGTCCAGGGCATTGTCTTACGCAAGCCGCCCATTAATCTCATATCAAAAGTGCCGGTAGCGTGATTGACGCTGCCCGCCCCGAGGAAGAGCAGTGCTTTGAAGAAGGCGTGATTAAAGAGGTGGAAGATGCCAATTGCCGCCGCCCCTTTGGCAGCTTCCAGAGTAGCATGTCCCTCACTGGCTATAGCCAGTCCGGCAGCCCCCAAACCCAGCATCATATAGCCGAGCTGGCTGATGGTGGAATAGGCAATGACCCGCTTTATATCCGTCATTACCAGCCCCATTGAAGCGGCAAAAATAGCCGTAACACCACCGATGATGGCTACGGTAGTTACTGCCTCCACTGACTGGGCAAAGATAGGCAAAGTGCGGGCGACCAGAAAGACACCGGCCGCTACCATGGTGGCGGCATGGATTAAGGCACTGACCGGAGTCGGACCTTCCATAGCATCGGGCAGCCAGATATGGAGGGGAAACTGGGCTGATTTACCCATAGCGCCGGAGAAAATGCCAATCGCTGCCCAGGTAAGAACACTGCCGGCTAATGCCCCCGCTATGGCTAGCTTATGCAGTTCAGCAATATCAAAGGTGCCGGTTTTGGCAAATAGAAGCAGGATAGCCGCCAGAAAACCGAAATCGCCAAAGCGGGTAACGATAAAAGCCTTTTTCGCCGCATTGGCTGCCGAGGGGCGATGGAACCAGAAGCCGATGAGCAGGTAAGAGCAGAGACCGACCAGCTCCCAGAAAACAAAGACCAGGAGCAGGCTGTCAGCCAGCACCACCCCCAGCATTGACGCCGTAAATAGAGACATCCAGGCATAGTAACGGTGGTAACCCGGGTCTCCTTGCATATAGCCCTGGGAATAAATCTGCACCATCAGGCTGACCGTGGTAACCACCACCAGCATTACTGCTGTCAGCGAGTCCACCAGCAGTCCGACGCGTATATTGAGGTCTCCCACGTTGAGCCAGTTGATATCCGGCAAAACCAGCTCGTGCCCCGGCTGAGCCATTACCGAAATAAGAGTCAGCAGTGATAAAATCAAGCTCGTGCCGATGGCAGCAATGGTGATATAGCCGGCTATTCTCGACTCCGCCTTGACAAAAGGCTTGACGAAAAACGATATTATCAGGAAAGAGAAAACCGGCAGTAGAAAAATAAGCCAGATTAGTTGACTCGGCATTACAGTTTTCTTAACACCTCTTCAATAACATGCTTTTTATCTTCAGGCACCAGCACCCGGTAGCCAGCCAATTCCTGCCCTATTGGCAAGCCGGAGACCGGCATAAGGCGGGTGGGAATCCCCTCCCCCTCGAAGAGTTCCTTCCACATCTCCGCCATCATTAAGTTCGGCGCCTTTTTAATCTCTACCCACACAGTTAAAATCCCAAATTCTAATTTCCAAATTCCAAACTCCAAACAAATTCAAATTTCAAAATCCAAATACCAAAAATCATTTGGCCTTTGAGTTTTGTCATTTGAGCTTTATTTCTTTACTACCCCTTCATCAAATCAATATCGGTGCTTTCAATGGTCTCCCGGCTGCGGTAGATAGCTATTACTATCGCCATACCAACGGCTGCCTCGGCGGCGGCAACGACCATAACGAAAATAGCGAAAACCTGGCCGGTGAGTAGCTCTGGAACAATAAAGCGGGAGAAAGCCACCAGAGCGATATTTACCGCATTGAGCATAATTTCAAGGCACATCAGGATAACCACGGCGTTGCGTTTGGTCAGAACCCCGTACAGCCCTATAGAAAAGAGAACGGCTGATAGTATTAAATAATGCTCCAGACCTGTAGACACGGGTTACTTCTCCCTCACCAAAACAATAGCTCCTAAAATAGCGGCTAACAAAAGGGCCGCCGCAATCTCTACCGCCAGAATAAAACCGCCTTCCCCCAGCAGCTTTTCCGCCAGGGCAGAGGTGGTAGGTGTCAGTGGGGAGGCTGTAGATACCTGCCATGAGGCATTGAGCAAAGTAAAAATTGTTACCCCCAGGAAGACAGCCGCTACTATAAAAGCCGGAAGGCGCAATTTATTAGCCGGGCTCCCCTGCGATACTTCCCGGGTCAGCATGATAGCCAGGATAATCAATACCGAGATACCGCCGACATAAATCAAAACCTGGGCCGCCGCCAGAAAGTCAGCGCTGAGGGTAATATAAATTCCGGCAACAGCCAGGAAACACAGAATCAGGGAAAGGGCTGCCCGGAATACATTCCGCAGCAAAACCACGCTGAGAGCGGCAGCGGTGCCGACCAGAGCCAAAAACCAGAAAGCGATGTCCAGTCCCATTACTTCTTCTCGGTAATCCTTTCTACAAGCAAGGTCTGCCGGGGCAATTCGGCGGCAATTTCAGGGTAGAAGTAGCCACTGGGCTGCTTTTCCCCTGATTCCAGCATCATATCTTCTTTATTCTGCACCACCTCATGGCGGCGGTACTTTGCCCGCTCGTAAGCGTAGCCCATAAACAGGGCTTCAAAGGGACAAGCCTCAACGCATAAGGCACACTGGATGCAATAACCGGTATCTACCTGATACTTCTCAACCTCGTATTTATTGTCCACCAGGTTAGGTGAG
Organism: Dehalococcoidales bacterium; assembly: GCA_030690265.1. Taxonomy (GTDB): domain Bacteria; phylum Chloroflexota; class Dehalococcoidia; order Dehalococcoidales; family UBA2162; genus JAUYHA01. The sequence continues at coordinate 19,305 of JAUYHA010000049.1, forward strand.
GTAACAATGTCAATGGCGCCCTGGGGGCAGGTTTTGGCACAGGTAGCACAGCCGGTGCACTTTTCCTGGCTCCAGACCAGCTCATTGCCCCGACTGCGGCGCGAGATATTCAGCCTTTGCTCCGGATACTGGGCTACTGTAGGGTGACGGAAAAGGTGCTTTATGGTTACCGTCAGACCTTTAGCAATACCCAGCCCGTACCGTTCAAACTTCAACTCTACCTCCACCTAATCTGGAGAATTTAGACCAGAGCAGGACCAGTCCTGCCGCTACAGCGAAATTAATCGGCACCATTATCCAGAGTGCATTCACAGGCAAGGTTAATCTCTGTATTGCGGTGATAAGCAGGTTTAATAAAGCCAGGGGGAGAAGAAACTTCCAGGCAAGAGCCATTAGCTGGTCTATTCTGATGCGGGGTAAAGTGGTTCGTATCCAGACCATAACGAAGAATACAGCAATGACTTTAATGACAAACCACAGCCAACCCGGCAGCAGCGGCCCCCGCCAGCCACCAAGGAAGAGGGTGGTAACCAGAGACGAGATAGCAACAGCTTCAGCGTATTCCACCAGGTAAAACATGGCGAATTTCATGCCCGAGTATTCAGTGTGAAAGCCAGCGACAATCTCCGAATCAGCTTCCATCAGGTCAAAGGGGCTGCGATTAATTTCAGCACTTCCCGCTATGAAGAAGAGTAGAAAGCCCAGCGGCTGTAAGAGAATGAAGGGAATATCCTGAGCCTGGACAATCTGGTGCAAGGATAGCGAACCAGCGATAACTACCACGCCGGCAATGGCTAATACCAGCGGGATTTCGTAGCTCACCACGGCGGCAACCATCCGCATAGCACCGATAAGGGAATACTTGTTACGGGAGCCCCACCCAGCCATAAAAACCCCCACCGTGGAAACGGAGCTGATGGCGACCACATAGAGAATACCGATATCCAGGTCACCCACCAGTGACCAGCCATCCCCGAATGGCACTACGGCAAAAATCATCAGTGCCGGCACAAAGGCGACAATCGGTGCCAGCCAGTGAACGAGCTTATCAGCATCGGCCGGGACAATGTCTTCTTTGAGCAATACCTTGATGGCATCAGCCACCGGCTGCAACATGCCAAAGAGGCCGGTGCGGTTGGGGCCAAGGCGGGATTGCATCCGGGCCATCCCCCTCCGCTCGATATAGATGAACCCCATCACCAGGACCAGAACACTTGCTATGATGACAGCAGTGAATAACAGCCAGTGCCACCAGAACCCCCCGGGCCAGTCGGAAGGCAGGGCTGGCAGGCTGGACAGGGTCAAGCCACTATTTGTGGTTACTATCTATCCACCTCCCCCACAGTAATATCAATGCTGCCGAAAATAATGATGAGGTCGGCCAGCTTCCAGCCGATGACCATATTACGCAGTGCCGTCAGGTTTATCAAGCTCGGCGGCCTGATGTGGCAGCGATAGGGAGCAATAGAATTATCCGATACCAGGTAAAAAGCGAGCTCCCCTTTGGGAGACTCAACCCGAGCGTAAGCTTCTCCCACCGGGGGACGAACCAGGTGAGGCACCGCGGCCCTTACCGGGCCGGCAGGCAAGCCTTTCGCAGCCTGTTCAATAATGCGCAGGCTCTGCCTCATCTCATTAACTCTGGCCCGGTAACGGTCGTAGCAATCACCAATACTGCCGGTGGGAATATCAAAGTCAAAGCGGTCATAGATAGAGTAAGGGTCTGCCTTACGGATATCCCATCTAACACCGCTGGCCCGGAGCACCGGGCCGGTAACGGAGCAGTTTATTGCCAGTTCATCGGGCAGAATGCCCACTCCTTTTGAACGTGCCAGCAGTATCTCGTTCTCCTTGAGCAGACGGTCATATTCATCGACATATCCGTGCATCTGCCCCAGAAATCGCCCTAGAGCCGGTAAGAATTCATCGGGAACATCCTGGCTGACTCCGCCAATCCGCATATAGTTGTAGGTAAGGCGCTGGCCGCTGACCATCTCAAAAAGGTCTAAAATTTTCTCTCTTTCCCGGAACATATAGAGGAAGGGGGTAAAGTAAGCGCCGCATTCATTCAAAAAGGCACCGACGGCAATAAGATAGGCGGCAATACGCTGTAGCTCCGCCATGATGACCCGCAGGTATTCAGCCCGCTCCGGCACCTTTATCCCGGCTAGCTTTTCCACGGCTAAAACATAAGCCAGGTTGTTATTCATTGCCGAGATATAGTCCAGGCGGTCAGTCAGAGGGATAATGCCACCATAAGTCCTTTCTTCGGCTAGCTTTTCAATGCCCCGGTGAAGGTAGCCAAAAACCGGTTCTATATCAACGACCACCTCCCCATCCAGGGTCACCCTCATCCGGAAGACACCGTGGCTGCTGGGATGTATTGGCCCGATATTAAGCAGAAAAGGTTCAGTTCTAAGTGCCATCACAAATAATCCTTGCGCAATGGATGCCCCTGAAAGCCTTCCCAGAGGAGAATGCGCTTTAAGTTGGGGTGGCCTTCAAAACGGATACCCATAAGGTCATAGACTTCGCGCTCCTGAAAATCAGCTCCTTTATATAAAGGCACCAGTGAGGCAACCGACGGCTCCTCACGGCTGTAACAGCGGGTCTTTATTACCAGACTATGGTTATGTTCCATAGAGGTCAGGTAGTAGACGACCTCAAAATAGTCAAAATAATCAACGGCGGTAATCGTATTGAGGAAATTGAAATCAAACCCGGGGGTGGTTTTAAGAAAAGAAACTATCTCCAGTAACGAATCACTCTTGACTAAAAGGCTGGTTTCGTCTGATTCAATAATACTTTCCGGAAATTGCTGCGCCAGCCTGGCAGCTACTTCTTTGCCGGAAAGAACTGCGGTCATTACCTGATTAACCTTTCTGAAACGATGTTCTTTTGGCTATCTTTTTCTGCAGCATCTGAATGCCGTAAATCAGTGCCTCAGGCCGGGGAGGGCAACCGGGCACATAGACATCAACCGGGATGATATGATTGTAGCCGGGAACAACATTGTAAGAGGAACGGAAAATACCTCCGCTGATGCCGCAAGCCCCCATGGCAATTACCCATTTCGGCTCAGCCATCTGTTCATATATCCGCCTGACACTGGGTGCCATTTTCCAGGTCAATGTTCCGGCGGTAATTATCAGGTCTGCCTGACGGGGTGAAGCCCGCAGGATTTCCATGCCGAAGCGAGCCAGGTCAAAACGGGGACCGTTGGCGGCGATAAATTCAAAGGCGCAGCAGGCGGGGAAGCAAATCGCCGTCCAGAGGGAAGAGCGCCGTCCCCAGTTAATCACCTCGTCCAGGGTTGTGACCAGAATATTCCTCTCCAAATCCTCGTCCAACCATTGGTCAGGGTCAGGGATTACATCCCGGCTCCTGGCTTTTAATTCCTCAATAATCTGGCCTTCACTGCGGTCAAGCTCCATACCGGCATAGCTATATTCCCCGGCTTTACTTATTTCCATTCCAAAACCTTCTTCCGCCAGGCATAAAGATAGCCGACAAAAACAATGAAAAGCAAGCTGATTACTCCGATAAAGCCCGCCTGTCCCAGTTCTAACAGGCTCGCTGCCCACGGGTAGAGAAAGACAACCAGAACATCGAGAGCCAGAAAGACCAGGGCATAAAAATAATAGTGAAAGTTAAATTGCACCCAGGTCTTGCCTACAGTCTCCACACCGCACTCAAAAGTATCAACTTTGGTAGGATTCGGGCTGGAGGGGACAATCTTGAAACGGCGTAGAATAATGGGGATGACAAGCATTTGAAGAGCAAAAAGAACGGCGATAACCAGGTACAAACCGAGGTAACCGAAATCAGTTAGCAATGATAAAGTCCCTCCAAAAAAGCCGTAGCTAGTATACCACCTCAATTCAAAAAAGACAAGTGGGTGTTTAATGAGGTCGTTCAACAACAATATGTCATTGCGAGTCCTTCCTCGGAAGGACTCGCAATCTCTATAGATTATTCATATAGCTCTTGACATTATTCTGGAGAATCTGTTATATTAATGTAGATTTTTACAGATATTTGTAGTTTTGGGTATTTTTAATAACAGTTCCTATTTATCCAGGTGAGGTGATTCTTGTCTCAAGAGCCTTTCCTCAGTATCAGTGAAGCCAGTCATCTGCTGGGTGTCAGCGAAGCCGCCCTGCGTCAGTGGACAGATGAAGGGAAAATAAAGGCATTTATCACTCCGGGTGGCCACCGCCGCTATGCCAGGGCAGAGCTAAGAAAACTGATGAGTTCGCAGACCAAGATACTGGGCATAAAGGATTTAGCTGCCGGGCTGGAGGAAACCGCCGGACAGCACCGGGAAATTTCCCGGGCTTCCCTGAAGGACACTGCCTGGTTCAACAAGCTGAGTGAGGAATCACAAACACATCTTGCCGAGCTCGGCAGGCAGCTGCTCAACCTGATTATAAAATACATTACCGAGCCTTCCCATCGGGAAGAAACTATCCGGATGGTCCGGGAAATCGGCCGTAATCACGGTGAAACATTAGCCAGGTCAGGACAACCCCTTACTGATTCTGTGGAGGCTTTCCTTTTACACCGGGAGCCGATTATGCAGGCGGTCGCTCACCTGATGAGAAAAAGAGAGGGCGTTACCGGCCGTATCGTTGAGGCAATACCGATGGTTGCCAGGGCTATGGATGAAGCCCTGACCGCTCTGGTGGCTGCTCATCAGCAGCACCGCAACGGGGTTAAGACAGCTAGTACCGGAGGCAATTCTGTATGATATCAATCACCCGTTTACTCTGTGACAATGTTGGTCCCGGTGACCATTTTCGCTATGAAAAAAAGGATGTACCCAGGCCGGTAGTGGTCTGGAACTGCACGCGGCAGTGTAATTTGAGCTGTATCCATTGCTACGCCAGTGCCGATAACCGGAAATCTCCGCAGGAGATGAGTACCGCCGCCGGAAAAGCCTTTATTCATGACCTGGCTGATTTTGGTGTTCCGGTCATCTTGTTCTCCGGAGGCGAACCTTTACTCCGCAAAGACCTCTTTTCACTGGCAAATCTGGCTCAAGAACTGGGGGTAAGAATCGCCCTTTCCACGAACGGAACTCCGATTACCGGTGAGATAGCCGAACAAATCAAGGACACCGGTTTTGCCGAAGTTGGCATCAGTCTGGATGGCATCGGGGCTAACAACGACCGCTTTCGTGGCAAGAGTGGTGCTTTCGAGAATGCCCTGGCCGGTATCAGGAACTGTGTTGCTCTGGGCTTGAGGGTATCACTGCGGTTGACCATCACCGGCTTTAACTACCAGGAAATCCCGGCTATTTTCCGCCTGGTGGAGAAAGAAGGCATCGACCGTGTTTGTTTCTATCACCTGGCATATTCGGGGCGGGGCCGCAGCCTGCAGGCGAATGACATTGACCACGCCCAGACCAGGTCAGTCGTGGACATGATTTGTCAGCACACGCTGGACCTTTACCAGCGCGGCCTGCGTAAAGAAATTCTTACCGTTAGCAATCATGCCGATGGTGTCTATCTCTATCTCAAACTGAAAAAAGAAGACCCGCAGCGGGCTGAAAAAGTGCTGGAACTGCTGCGGATAAACGGCGGCAACAACTCCGGCATCAAAATCGGCGCCGTTGATGACCGGGGTAATGTCCATCCGGACCAGTTCTGGCAGCATTACTCCGTGGGTAATGTTCTGGAGCGAAAATTTGCTGATATCTGGACGGATACTTCCGCACCACTGTTTGGCGGCTTAAAAGACCGCCGGAGCCTGCTCAAAGGTCGCTGTGGCCTCTGTAATTACCTGGATATCTGTAACGGCAACCTGCGGGTCCGGGCTGAGGCAGCCTTTGGCGATGTCTGGGCGGAAGACCCGGCCTGCTATTTAACTGATGAGGAGATTGGCATCAAATCATGACCGGAGAGATAAACGGCAAACCAAGCCCGGCTGACCTGCTCACCCCCAGACTGCACCTGGTAGCCTGGGAACTCACCAAGAGTTGTAACCTGTTTTGTGCCCACTGCCGGGGTTCATCGGCGCCCGATACTTACTCTGACGAATTGACTGCCGATGAGTGCTTCCGGGTAATCGACCAGATACGGGAAGTGGGGCGCCCGATTCTTATCCTGAGCGGGGGGGAACCACTGGCTCGTCCTGATGTAATGGAAATAGCCCGCTATGCGGTGAGCAAAGAGCTGAGAGTGGTTATGGGCACCAACGGCACTCTGATTACTGAAGAGGTTGCCTCACAGTTGAAGGAGGTGCCCGTATCCCGTCTCGGCATAAGCCTGGATTTCCCGGTGGCAGAGCTTCAGGATGACTTCCGTGGTCAGGCTGGTGCCTTTGCGGCAGCTATGAAAGGCATCACCAATGCCCGGCAGGCGGGAATTGAGCTCCAGATTAATAGCACCATCACCAGGCTAAATGCGCCCTATCTGGACGAATTGCTGAGTACCGCCCTTGAAGTGGGAGCGGTCGGCTTCCATCCCTTTTTGCTGGTGCCGACGGGACGGGGTAAGGGGCTTGAATCGGTGGAGCTATCGCCCCGGGAATACGAGGCAACGCTGAACTGGATTTATGATAAGGTAAAGAGCCTGGGAGAAAGCATTTTCTTCAAACCCACCTGCGCCCCCCATTACCTGAGGGTTATGAAACAAAGACAGAGGCAGGAGCACTCACCGGAGGTAACTCCTGAGGCGAAAACTACCCCCGGCCACCCGTCGGCAAATGCCATCACCCGCGGCTGTCTGGCGGGCACCGGCTTTGCCTTCATCTCGCATCGGGGCGATGTCCAGGGCTGTGGCTATCTCAGCCCCGTCGCCGGTAATGTCAGAGAGCAATCATTTGCTCAAATCTGGAACAACTCCCCTCTATTTAATAGCCTGCGGAACCTGGCTAATTATGAAGGGAAGTGCGGTTACTGCGAGTATAAGAGGCTCTGCGGTGGCTGCCGGGCTCGGGCTTACGAAGCCACCGGTGATTATCTTGAAGCCGAGCCTTACTGCGTTTATGAACCAGCCGCAGTCTCAGGAAGGACGAAGTAAAGTATAGAATGTCTCTTGACACTATTGACCGAAAACTATTCAGTCTGCTTCAAAAAGATTTTCCTTTAAATAAAGAACCTTACGCCGCCCTCGGGCTGAAGCTGGGGATTGGCGGTGATGAGGTAATCCGGCGTATTGAACAACTAAAGTCTAAGGGAATGGTGCGGCAGATAGCCCCGATTATCGATTCCAGACGGCTTGGCTATCAGCCTACCCTGGTGGCAATGAGAGTGGCAGAGGCTGAGTTAGAGAGGGTAGGGAGTCTTATCAGCGAGCACCCCGGAGTTAGTCACTGCTATGAACGAACTCACCGCTTTAATGTCTGGTTTACCCTGGCTCTGCCTGCCGAAGTTGATGTAGAAAATGAGCTAGAGCAGTTTAGGAATATCAATGGCGTTCAGGCTGCTTTTAGTCTGCCGGTAGTAAAGGAATTCAAGCTGAGTACCCATTTCAGCCTGGACGGCGAGAAACCGGAAAAGGTAGCGGACAGGTCAAAGCCTGGTAAAATGACTCAAGAAGTTAAACTCTCACCGACAGATAGGCAGTTAATCAATGAGCTACAGCAGGACCTGCCGCTGACTGACACCCCGTTCTCCGCTATGGCGGAGCATCTTGGTATGAGCCAGGATGATTTTTTAGCCCGCTGCCAGTCACTTCAGCAATATGGCATTATCCGCCGGTTTGCGGCAGAAGTTAACCACCGTCAAGCCGGTTTCATGGCTAATGCCATGACCTGCTGGATAGTCCCTCCGGAAAAGATAGAGATAATAGCACCAAGACTGGCGGAGCTATCTCAGGTAAGCCACCTCTATGAAAGAAAGACAAACCCGCTCTGGAGCTACAACCTCTTTGCCATGATTCACGGGAACAGTAAAGAGGTATGTCAGGAAACAGCTAACCAGGTGGCAACTGAGACCGGGCTTAGCGACTATGTTATGCTTTTTAGCACCAGAGAATTTAAGAAAACGAGAGTTAAATACCTGGTATGAAGAAAGACCGGAAAACTAAATATTTCCCCCTTTTCCTGAATGTTGAGGGTAAAAAGTGCCTTGTGGTCGGCGGTGGCCAGGTGGCTCTGCGTAAGGTTAAGGTTCTGCTGGAGCACGGGGCTGATGTTGAAGTTATCAGTCCCGACCTCTGTGCGGAGTTGGTCAGGCTTGCCGATGGTGGAGCAATACGTGCTTTCTGCCATGAATACCGGGAGGGAGACCTGGCAAATACCCTGGTTACCATTGCCGCAACTGATAATGAGGACACTAACCGACGAGTAGCCGCTGAGGCTCGAAGGAGGGCAGTCCTGGTCAATGTGGTCGATGATGCCGAAAACTCTGATTTCATCTTTCCTTCCTATCTGCGCCGGGGAGATGTTACTATCGCCGTCTCTACTGCCGGACGGAGTCCCGCTTTAGCCCGAAAGCTCCGAACCAGATTGGAGGAAACATTCGGAGACGAGTATGCTTCTCTGGCTCTGCTAATTGACGAAGTGCGGTCTGAAGTAAAGAAGCAGGGAATAAAAGTGGACGGTGATACCTGGCAGGAAGCCCTGGATACGGATTTGCTTCTCAGCCTGCTGAAGAAAGGGGAGAGGGAGAAAGCCAAAGCCAGTCTACTAAGTAATTTGAAAACAAAACATTTATCTTAGTAACGGTAAGGTTAAGCGCGTAGACGATGAACATTTGTCTGGTCGGGATAAATCAGCACACCGCCCCGGTGGCTATCCGGGAGAAGGCTGCCATCAGGTCTGAAGACCTCGGTGAGGCTCTTGAGCTGCTTCGCTCTCAGGCGTCCCACGGAGTGATTCTTTCCACCTGTAACCGCACCGAAGTCTATACTATCCCCGGTGACAACGGCTCCTTTGAGAGGGCGAGCTTTAATTTTCTGAAAACTCACCTGGATATTCCGGAGACCTCATTGCTCAAGCACGCTTATATCCTGGAAGGTGAGGAGGCAGTGGAGCACCTGTTCCGTACTGCCAGTGGTCTTGACTCAATGGTCATCGGTGAGTATGAAATTCTGGGACAGCTGCGACAGGCGCTGAAGACTGCGGAAAGCCTGGGGATGGTAAACCTGCCCTTGCGTCACATTTTTCAGAGCGCCATCCGTATTGGCAGACGGGTGCGGCAGGAAACCGGAATCAGCAAAAGCCCCTTCTCCGTCAGCTCGGTAGCGGTGGAGCTAGCGGTGAAGGTTTTGGGCAACCTTAAAAGTTGCCGCATGCTCATCATCGGTGCTGGCGAAGCGGGAAAACTGGTGGCTAAAGCGGCCAAAGACAGAGGAGTCTCTCAGATAATTGTTGCCAGCCGGACTCAGGCAAGGGCTTCAAACCTGACCGAAATGCTGGGCGGTATCCCGACCAGCCTGGATAACCTGGAAGAGAAACTGGCTACCTGCAATATTGTCGTCGCCTGTGCTGATGCCCCCCGCTACCTGCTGGATGTTTCCCGGATGGAAAAGACAATGAGCCGAAGGCCCGAGCTTCCCCTGGTGATAATTGATATCGCTGTCCCCCGCAATGTAGAGCCAGCGGTGGCAGGACTAAAGAATGTTTTTCTTCACAACATTGACGACCTTTCCCAGATTTCCGAGCAGAACCGCCGGCAGCGGGAACTGGAAGTCAGAAAAGTTGAAAAAATCATATCAGCGGAACTGGCTAAGTTTGCCGCCTGGTGGCAGGGTTTTAAGGTCAGACCGCTGATTCGGGCTATGATGAGCCGGGCTGAGGAGATACGCCGTTCTCACCTGGAGCGCACTGTGAAAAAGTTACCCGAGCTATCTGACGACGAACGGTTCCATCTGGAAATGATGACCAGAGCAATTGTCACCAAGATACTGAAGGAGCCAGTCCAGAATCTTAAAACCAAAAAGTCTGATAATAATGATTACGCAGCAATGGCAAAAGAGCTTTTCCAGCTGGATGAAGAGAAGTATTGATGAGCAGGAAAATCGTTGTCGGCTCAAGGGGCAGTAAGCTTGCCTTAATTCAAACAAACTCCGTAGTAGCCAGAATCAGAGAAACAAATCCAGGCATTGAAGTCAGCGTCTCTCAGATAGCCACCCGGGGTGACCGGGAGCGCCATATTCAGCTTGATGCTTTTGAAGGTAGCAACATTTTCGTTAAAGAGTTAGAGGAAGCCCTGCTTGATGGCAGAATCGACCTGGCGGTACACAGCCTCAAAGATATGCCGACTCAAATCCCCTCCGGACTCTACCTGGCAGCGGTAACCGAGCGAGTTGACCCGAGGGATGTGCTTATTTCCCGAGGAGAGAAGCTGGCTGAGCTTCCTCCTGGAGCCAGGCTCGCTACCGGCAGCCTGAGACGAGCCGTTCAGCTTGGTGCCTGCCGCCCTGACCTGGAGGTGTGCGGAGTTAGAGGTAATGTCGATACCCGGCTGGCTAAGGCGGCTGGTGGTGAGTTTGACGGAGTAATTCTGGCTGCGGCCGGGCTGGCACGGCTTGGCAGAAGTGACAGGGTAACGGAATACCTGTCCGTGGAGCACTTTTTGCCGGCAGTAGGACAGGGGGCGCTGGGCATAGAAGCCCGTCTGGATGATAAAGAGATTGCTGGAATCGTCCTTCCCCTGAACCATTTGCCTGCCTGGCAGAGTATCACTGCTGAACGTTCTTTTCTCACTGCCCTCGGCGGCGGCTGCCGGGCACCGATTGCGGCCCTGGGCACGGTTGATGGCACCAGGTTAAGACTCGATGGAATGGTGGCTGGCGTCCTCAGTAAGAAGATACTGCGCAGTTCAGAAGAGGGAAACGCTGAAGAAGCTGAAGAACTCGGGGTGAGGCTGGCTCAAAAGCTGGTCAAAATGGGAGCCGAAGAATTTCTCGCTGAAGCAAAAAGAGATGAAAGCCGGTAAGGTCTATTTAGTGGGCGCCGGGCCGGGCGACCCGGGACTGATTTCGGTGAAAGGCGTTAACTGCCTGAAGAAAGCTGAGGTCATTATCTATGACCGTCTGCTTGACCAGAGCCTCCTTGAGTTCGCTCCGCCGGGAGCGGAAAGGATATATCTGGGCAAGACAACCGGCGAGGCAGCCCGGCAGCAGGTTGAGATAAACAATCTACTGGTAACCAAGGCTAAGGAAGGTAAAACAGTGGTTCGGCTTAAAGGGGGCGACCCCTTTGTGCTGGGCAGGGGCGGGGAGGAAGCCGAGGTTCTAGCCCAGAATGGCGTCCCTTTTGAAGTGGTGCCGGGAGTAACTTCGGCGGTAGCCGTGCCGGCTTACGCCGGTATCCCGGTGACGCACCGCGGGCTGGCATCATCTTTTGCCGTTATCACAGGTCACGAAGCCGCGGGGAAGTCCAGCATCGACTGGCAGAAGCTGGCTACCGGGATAGACACCCTAATCTTCCTGATGGGAATGGGAAATCTGCCGGAGATAGTGACCAAACTGGTGGAGAATGGCAGACCTCCGGATACCCCGGTAGCCGTTATCAGAGAGGGCACCCGTCCCGAGCAGGAAACAGTTGTCGCCAGTCTTGAGGATATCGTAGCCAGGGCTGAAGAATCCCATCTTGCCGCTCCGGCGATTATCGTCGTTGGCAATGTGGTCAGTCTCAGGGAAAAACTCCGCTGGTTTGATAATCGTCCCCTCTTCGGCAAGCGCATCCTGGTAACCAGGGCCCGCCACCAGGCAAGTGCTCTGAGCCGACTTCTCTCCGAGCGGGGTGCTCAGCCAATCGAGTTGCCGGCGATTGATATTCAAGAAGTCACTAGCTACGAAGAGTTAGACGGGGCTATAGCTAACCTGAAGGAATACCACTGGATAATTTTTACCAGCGTGAACGCCGTGGAGGCTTTCTGGCAGAGGCTCCATAGCTTGAAATTGGACAGCCGTGCCCTTGCTGAGTCGTGGATAGCCGCTATCGGACCGGCTACCGGGCAGGCTCTGCAAAATAGAGGCGTTATTCCTGACTATATGCCTGAAGTTTATACCACAGAAAGCATCGTTGCCGGACTGAAGAAGTTTAATCTCGTCGGGCACCGTTTTCTTTTGCCCCGCGCTGACATAGCCGATGAGAAATTAGCCCGGGAAATCTATCAGCTGGGAGCTACAGTGGATGAGGTTACCGCTTACCGCACGGTGCCGGCAGTCGAAGCGATTGCTCAGGCGAAAGAGGTGATTGCTTCGGGTAAGATTGATGTTGTCACTTTTACCAGTTCTTCAACGGTAACCAATCTGGTGACAGCCTTTGGCAAAGAGCCAACGCTTAATAATGCCCGGGTTGCCTGCATCGGCCCCAAAACGGCTGACACCGCCACTAAAGCCGGGCTGAGTGTGGATATTATCGCCAGGGAACAGACCATACCCGGACTGGTAGCTGCGATAGAAGAATACTTCGGAAAGGAGGCTTAGCATGGCAGGCTTTCCTCAGTTGCGTCTGCGCCGTCTGCGCCGCACCGGGGCGCTGAGAAAACTGGTCAGAGAAAACCGGGTTGAGGTTGGCGACCTCATTTATCCCCTTTTCATTATTGAGGGTAAGGGAATAAAAGAGGAGATATCCTCTATGCCGGGCGTCTTTCACTTTTCGCCGGACCGGCTCTCTGCGGAGATAGAGGACATAGCCAAGCTGGGAATTCCCGCCGTTCTCCTTTTCGGCATACCGGAAACGAAGGATGAAACCGGCTCCTCGGCTTATCATCCCCAAGGAGTTATCCAGCAGGCGATACGGGTTATCAAGGAGTGTGTCCCTGAACTTGTGGTGATAACCGATGTCTGTCTCTGTGAATATACCAGCCACGGCCACTGCGGCATAATCACTGGCGGCGAGGTGGACAATGATAAGACCCTGCCCCTGCTGGCTAAAATGGCTTTATCCCATGTTGAAGCCGGGGCTGATATTGTTGCCCCTTCGGATATGATGGATGGCAGAGTAAAGACGATACGGCAGGCACTGGATGAAAAAGGATTTCAGCAAACTGCCATCCTTTCTTATGCGGCAAAATACGCCTCCGCCTTCTATGGCCCCTTCCGAGAGGCAGCAGCATCAACGCCCCAGTTCGGCGACCGCCGTAGTTACCAGATGGACCCGCCCAATGTGCGGGAGGCATTGCGGGAAGTAGAGCAGGATATTAATGAGGGAGCGGATATCATCATGGTCAAACCAGCCCTGGCTTACCTGGATGTGATACGGCAGGTGCGTAATACCTTCAATTATCCCCTGGCGGCTTACAATGTCAGCGGTGAGTACTCTATGGTCAAAGCGGCTGTCCGGCAGGGCTGGCTCGATGAAAAACAGGTGGTTCAGGAAATTCTGACCGCCATCAAGAGAGCCGGGGCTGACATTATCCTTACCTATCATGCTAAAGACCTGGCACGGTGGCGGAAGGCTGAATAAGGAGCGTCAGTGAATCTGGAAAACTCCAGGAAACTCTTTCAAGAAGCTCAACGTTACCTTCCGGGCGGGGTTGATAGCCCGGTGCGTGCCTTTAAAGCCGTCGGCGGGACACCTCTTTTTATTACCCGGGGAGAGGGCTCGAGAATCTTTGATGTCGATGGCAACGAGTTCATTGACTATGTCTGTTCCTGGGGTCCCCTGATTCTGGGGCATTCCCATCCTCAGGTGGTTGAGGCGCTGAAGCATGCCGTTGAACAGGGGACTACTTTTGGCGCCCCTACCGAGCTAGAGCTAACATTGGCTAGGATGGTTTCTGCGGCGATGCCTTCTCTGGAGATGCTCCGTTTTGTCAATTCCGGCACCGAGGCTACCATGTCAGCACTACGCCTGGCAAGAGCCTTTACCGGCCGGGATAAAGTGGTCAAGTTTGCCGGTGGCTACCACGGTCATGCCGACGGCTTACTGGTCAAAGCCGGCTCCGGCTTGGCAACACTGAGCCTGCCCGATTCTCTCGGGGTGCCGGCAAGCTATGCCCGAAATACCCTGGTGGCACCCTACAACAATTCTGAAGCGGTAGCCCAGCTTTTTCAGCGCTATCCGAGCGAGATTGCCGCCGTCATCGTTGAGCCGGTGGCAGCCAATATGGGAGTGGTGCCGCCTCAGCCCGGCTTCCTGGATGACCTGCGCCGGTTGACCAGCGACTACGGCGCTCTACTCATCTTTGATGAGGTTATTACCGGCTTCCGGGCTGCCTACGGAGGTGCCCAAGGTGTTTTCGGGATTACTCCCGACCTGACCTGCCTGGGTAAAATCATCGGTGGCGGGCTGCCGGTAGGTGCTTACGGGGGAAAGCGGGAGATTATGGAAATGATAGCTCCCACCGGGCCGGTCTATCAGGCAGGCACTCTTTCCGGAAATCCGCTGGCAATGACGGCGGGGATAGAGACACTCAAAGCCTTAAACCAGCCGGAGGTCTACCCTCGTTTAGAAAAGGCGGCAGTTCAACTTGAGAAGGGCATTGTTGAAACAGCCTCGTCTTTGAATCTCAAAATAAATGTTTCCCGTTTTGCTTCACTGCTGACCATCTTTTTTACCGCCACTCCCCCTGTTGATTATGAATCAGCTTTCGGAGCAGACACGGCACTTTTCAGCAAATTCTTTCACGGATTGCTGGCTGAGGGAATATACTGGCCGCCCTCGCAATTTGAAGCCGCTTTTATCTCTCTGGCTCACACTGATGAGGATATCCGGTATACTATCGAGGCGATTGGCAGGGTACTTAAAGGCTTGCAAAATTGATTGCTCAGCGTCTAACCAGACAGCTCAGCCAGGCAGGCGATAATACGGGGTATGGTATATCTTGCCACTGCCCGGCCGGAACCACCGCACAGGATAGTGATTAACCTTCCCCAGCATACCTTATCAGCCACCTCTTTAAATAAGAAGGCAAGCCTGGGGTGGCAATCCGGGGTCAAGCCCTTATCTCCGTACTCTCCCCGGGTAGCATCGTAACCGAACTCCCAGAAAATATACTCCGGTGCAAAGGCTATTGTCCGGGAGATAAACGCCTCTTTAACCAGGTTGAGATACTCCTCATCCGAGGTGCGGTTGGGAATTCTAACATCTACATTGTTGTTACTATCAGAGTAGTTTTGATGGCAAAAGCAGATGTGAAGCACATCTTTATCATCCTGAAAGATGTCCCTGGTGCCGTCGCCGTGGTGGCAATCGGTGTCAACTATAACGGCTCGCTTTACCCCCTCTTTCCTGAGAGCTTTTATAGCCAGGGCGGCTCCATTAAAATAGCACATTCCCCCGTAAAAATTTCTCCCGGCGTGGTGGTCGCCAAAGCTGGTAAAGATGAAAGCATTGTCAATTTTCCCCTGCCGGATTTCTTCCGCTGCCTGAACGGTGCCTCCGGCCGAGTATAAAGCTGACTCATAGTCCCCGGTCATCTTTACCCTTCGCACCATAGCTTCGGAGTGTACCTCAAGCAACAGTTCTTCAGAGAGCGGCTCCAGGTAGTAAAGTCCGTTACGGGAGTCATAAACGGCATCATAGTAGAAGACATTTTCCCGCTCAAGAATGCCGGAAAGGGCTTGAGGGAAGTCTCTCAGCCTTTCTCCCTGAAAGTAGGTAAAGAAGATACCGGTTCTTTTCACTGAAACAATCACTCGTTAGCCAAGGAGTTAACCTATATTGCGAGAGGGGTCATAAGCCCTCGTGGCAATATATATAGAATTATTCATGTAGATTGCTTCGTCGTCCTTCCTTTGGAAGGGCTCCTCGCAATGACAAATAGAGGACACTGGTTACTGAAATAACCTCAAGATAGCCTGCCAGGCTATCTTTTCAGTCTTTTATGCGGTTAGAGTCTTCTTAAAGAGGGTAGACTAAAAGCCACTAAGGTGACGATGGTAATAAAAAAGAGCCCGAATATTACTGTGGCGGTACCGATTCCCAGATACTCGCCTCCCACCCCCAGTAGGTAGGCGGCACCGATACCAAAAACCCCTCTCATTACTCCCCTCAGGCTCATCACCCGTCCCCGGAACTCATCGGAAATTATTGTCTGAAGGACAGCCTGGCTGACATTGTCGAGTGTGGTAGCAAAAAAACTGACCGCAGCCAGCAGGATAAGGGACAGGATTAGCCCTTGAGACAGACCAAAGCCGGAAAGGAAAAGCCCTATCAAGATACCTGCCGCCACAATAAGCCGACCTTTATATTTGAAGTTGCCCAGGCTTGCTACAACCAGTAGAGCCAGCAAAGAGCCGATGGCTGAGGCTGAGTTGAGATAACCAAAACCAACGGCGCCGGCATGAAGAACATCGGTGGCAAAAAAGGGTAAAAAGACGGAGAAGACCTGTTGTTCCAGCTGCCTCATCGCTAGTAAGACCAACAGCGTCAAAACGAGACCAGTAGCAGCGGCATACTTAAGCCCTCCCCACAGACTCTGCCACGGTGATTGCCTTCTGGCATCAGGGGGAGTGGCGGGCACCCTTACCATCACCAGCCAGCCGATTGCCAGCAGGGCTCCTACAGCTCTAATTGCAAAAAGAGCTACCGTGCCAAACTGAGCTATAAGATACCCACCTATCAGGGGAACAATAGGACCCGCCAGCCTCACCGAGGCGGTATCTAAAGCAATAGCATTGGTCAATTCTTCCCTGGGGACTACATTGGGAACAATGGTAGCCCGGGCCGGGTGGTTGAAGCCCATCAGCACGCTGGTCAGTGCTGCTGCCAGAAATAGATGCCAGGGCGCCACCAATTTGGTATAATCCAGAAAAACCAGCACGATGGAGATTAAAGCGTTACCCAGAAGGGCAACAATCAGTAAGTTACGCCGGTCAACACGGTCCGCCACCACACCACCCACCAGAGAAAACAAAATCGTAGCCGCTGACCGGGATACTGACATCAATCCCAGGTAGAGAGGGCGTTCGGTGAGCCTCATCATTAACCAGCTTAAAGCCATCATCTCCAGACGCTCTCCGGCATGCTCGGTAACGGAACCGAGCCAGAGCAAACGGAAATTGCGATGCTTTAAGGAAGAAAAGGTGCGTCGCCAGAAGGACTTCCCATTAGTTTCAGAATCAGTCTGTGCCATCTTTATAAAAGCTCCACCCGGCAGGTACAGGGTAGAAGAAGCTTAATTAGAGCTTTTTAACCTTTCCCTAACCAGCCATCAAAGATGCCGGGCATTTTCAGAGAAGCCTCCGTTGACACCCCCTGTGAATTAAACCACTCTTCAAGCCCCTCCTGGCTCTTGATGAGCTTCTCTCTCAGTTTATCGGCATCTACAGCGGCCAGATAGCTGGTTGTTTTGTATTTTTTAGCTGCCGCTACCTGCTGATTAAAATCTTCCACCACGGTAAAAGCATCAGACAGGGTAGCCTGTAACGGCTGACTCAGAAAATCGAGCTTATCTTTATCTATCCGCCAGCCGGAGGCCATTAATTTGCTGGCTCGTTGAGTCTGGATGAATAATTCGGTAATTCTGAGATTGAGCCGCACTTCAGATAGCAGGCGCTGGGCAATTTCTAAAGGCCTCGTCTCAGCGCTACGTCCTCGTCTGAATAAAGAGAGCAACAAGATAAGCCCGATAGCTATCAAGATAACCGGCAGATTTTCCAACATAACTTACTTTCCCTTCGAAAGGGTTCAATTACCCATACGGCAATAAAGGCTATAAGCTTGCGCTACCCTGAAGCCAGTTTTCCGGCGGTAGCCCAGTTGTGTTTGGGGATGTCCTTAATAATCACTGTAACTGCCTCCGCCGGAATACCGAGCCTGGTCATTACTGAAGTTATCCCCTCAGCAAGCTGTTTCTTCTGTTCAACGCTGCGTCCTTCCCACATATCAACGGTGACTACGGGCATACCAGCCTCCTCATTTAGATAGACTTTTTGGTCTTATCAAGTAATAGTTACACCAGCAAAAAATTTGTCGGCTATCAGGCCGGCAATGGGCGGGAAGAAAAAGGTGCTGGCAAGGCGAATCAGGGTAAATTTCCAGCCCATTATACCTACTTCCATCGGCAAGCGTACGATTGCCCATAAAGACCAGGAAGTAAGGAGAGCCACCATTGTTCCCAAACCGGCTCCTACCCGCAACAGTCCAGCCGCCATTGGTAAACTGACGAAGGGGCCACCCGGCATAAGACTGCCGACTACGGTACCAATCATTATACCTTTGAAACCGGACTCAGCACCCACCCAGCGGGATATAATTTCTGTAGGGAGAATGAATTGAATCATACCCGCTATAATAAAGGCAAAAAGGAGCAGGGGGATAATTTGTAACAACAGAATGCCTGCCGATTTTAAACCCAGAATATGCTCCCCTCCCCCCTTAAAATAAGCGATAAGGGTGAGGGCAATAGCCAGCACCGCCATTATTATCGTCGGGATAAGCATCTGTCTAAACCCCCTCCATCGTTTATCCATATATTGATCTGACTCACTGCCCGGTTATTCTGGTTTTTCCCGTTTAACTTGCTTTCTGCCATTTTAGTAAGGAAAGGTGACGGTGTCAATGTAAGAAAAAAATGATAAAAGTGGCATTATGGTGTTATAATTGTTGACTGTTATGCCGGAGCAGAAAACAGGATAATGTTTAATCACCTCCATGTCCACACTGAATTCTCTTTGCTTGATGGTATGAGCCGTATCCCCCAGCTGGTGGCACGAGCTAAAGAGATGGGTATGAACAGCATGGCAATCACTGACCACGGCGTTATGTATGGAGCTATCCAGTTCTACCTGGCAGCCAGAGACGCGGGCATAAAACCTATTATTGGCGAGGAGATTTATGTTACCCAGGACAGCCGCTTCAGTCGTAATGCCGGGGGTAAGAAGAACTTTCACCTTGTTCTGTTAGCTAAAGACGAAACAGGGTACCGCAACTTAATCCAGCTTACCACCAAAGCCTACCTCGAGGGCTATCATTACAAACCCCGGATGGACAAAGAGCTTCTTCGAGAGTATCATCAGGGTCTTATTGCCCTTTCCGCATGCATCGGTGGTGAGCTTCCAAATCTCATTCTGGAAGGGAGGCTGGGTGAAGCCAGGCAGACGGCTCAGTGGTATCAGCAGACCTTCGGCGATTTCTACCTGGAAATACAGAGGCATCCCATTCCTGAGCTGGAGAAGATAAATCAAGAGCTTATCGCCCTGAGTAAAGAACTGAATATACCCCTGGTGGCAACCAACGATGTCCACTACATCAATCGGGAAGATGCCTCAGCCCACGACCTGCTGCTCTGCATCGGCAGCAATACTTCCATCCACGATGAAAAGCGGATGAAAATGGCCGGCGATTTCTTTTATTTAAAAAGTCCCCAGGAGATGGCGGAGCTTTATCAGGATATTCCCCAGGCTCTAGAAAACACGGAACGCATCGCCGAAATGTGTAACCTCAAGCTTGACTTCGAGCGGCTTCATCTTCCGGAAATAGAGCTGACCGAAGGAAAAAGCGCTGACCAGTTTTTAGCCGACCTCTGCCATAAAAACCTGCCCCGGTATTATCCTGACCTCTCCCCGGAGATAAGGGAACGGCTTGATTATGAGCTGGAAGTAATCAAAAAGACCGAGTTTGCCAATTACTTCCTGGTTGTCTGGGATATAATCTCCTTCGCCAAGAAGCGCCACATACTCTTTGGAGTCAGAGGCAGTGCCGCTGCCAGCATCGTCCTCTACTGCCTGGGTATCACTGCCGTCGACCCTGTTGAAAGTAGGCTGGTCTTTGAACGCTTTCTCAACCTGGAGCGCCGGGAGCTGCCGGACATAGACCTGGATTTTCAGGATGACCTCCGTGATGAAGTTATCTCCTATGTAGCTCAGAAATACGGGCAGGACCATGTTGCCCAGATTATTACCTTCGGTACACTGGGTGCCCGGGCAGCCACACGGGATGTCGGCCGGGCCCTGGGTATGCCCTATGGTGAAGTTGACCGTGTAGCCAGATTGGTGCCTTTCGCTCCGGGTATGACCCTGAACCGGGCTATGAGCGAGAACAGTGAATTGAGAAATATCTACTCTGAAGATGCCACCATTCGCAACCTGATTGATTCAGCCAGGAGGGTGGAGGGTATCTCCCGCCACGCCAGCACCCACGCCGCCGGCGTGGTTATCTCCAAAGAGCCTCTTACCCGTTATGTCCCTTTACAGCGAGCCAGCCGCTCGGACGGTGAAAACAGCGTGATGACCGAGTTCGCTATGGAAGATATTGCCCGGATTGGCCTCTTGAAGATGGACTTTCTTGGTCTGATAAATCTTACCATCCTGGGCAAGGCGAAAGAGATTATCAAGCAGAACCGCGGTATTGACATCGACCTGCAGCAAATCCCGATGGATGATGCCAGGACCTTTGCTCTGCTTTCTGCCGGAGAAACCACCGGAGTATTTCAGCTGGAAGGGGCGGGTATGCGCCGCTATATCAAGGAGCTTAAGCCAAAAAAATTCAGTGACATTGCGGCTATGGTAGCTCTGTATCGTCCCGGCCCTATGGAACACATCCCTACCTTCATTAAAGCTAAAGAAGACCCTGACTCTGTTCGTTATCCCCACCCTGCCCTGGCGGGAATCCTTGAAGAAACCTACGGGGTGGTTGTCTATCAGGACCAGGTGCTGTTAATTGTGCAAGCCCTGGCCGGCTACAGCCTGGGGGAGGCTGACATCTTTCGCAAGGCAATGGGCAAGAAAATTCCTGAAGTCATGCGGCAGGAAAGGCAAAACTTTATCGCCGGAGCTGAAAGGAAAGGATTTTCTGCCGAGGTGGCTGATAAAATTTTTGCCCTTATTGAGCCTTTTGCCGGCTATGCTTTCAACAAGGCCCACGCCTTCAGCTACGCCCTTATCGCCTATCAGACCGCCTATCTCAAGGCAAACTACCCGGCAGAATATATTACCGCTTTTCTCATTGCCAATGCCGGGCAATCGGAGAAGGTGGCAAATGCTGTTGCCGAATGCCACCGCCTGGATATCAGCGTGCTGCCGCCTGACATACAGTCCAGCCAGGAGAGGTTTTCCATAGAGCAGAGTGACAGCCGGCCTCCGGCCATTCGCTTCGGGCTGACGGATATTAAGAATGTCGGCTCCGGAGCTGTGGAGCCGATAATCCTGGAGCGAAACAAGAACGGCAGGTTCAAATCCATTGAAGACTTTTGCCGCCGCTGCGACCTGCACGGGGTGAACAGCCGGGCGATGGAGAGCCTGATAAAAGCGGGGACCTTTGACTCCCTTGGTGACAGGGGTACCCTGCTCCATAATATTAAAAGCATCCTATCTTTAGCCCAGCGGGAGCAGCAATTGCGGGAGACAGGCCAATCCACCATGTTCGACCTCTGGGGAGAGACAGCGGCGCTGCCCCTGCCCAGCCTCAAACTGGAGCCAGTGAGTGTTTCTGAGAGAGAGAAAGCTGACTGGGAGAAGGAGCTGATGGCGGTGCCTTTTTCCCGGAGATTATTCGACCCCAGTAAAGTTAATTCAAAAGTGACCCTGTGCGGTGCTATTGATAACGAAATGAACGGGGAAAACATTACCGTCATTGGCGAGGTAGCCGGTATTGTCGAGCTATTTACCCGCAAGGACAGCAAGCCTTTTGTTAAAGCTACGCTGGAAGACATCAGCGGCGGTATCGAAGTTATGGTCTGGCCCAGGATATATGAGGATACCAGAGGACTCTGGCGGGAAGGAAACCTGCTCCAGCTTGAAGCGACGGTCAGACTTGATAGCAAGGAAGATACTGTCCAGCTAAATGTCAATCAAGTCCACCCTTACCAGCTGCCGGTAACCCCGGCTGAAGAAAGCTCAATGGTAACACCTGATGAAGCACCTCGGACGGTTGAGGAAACTCCCCCCCAGCCCCCGACCCGCCACCGGCTGGTCATCAGCCTGACCCAGACTGATGATGAAGAAGGTGATGTTGCCAGGCTGCGGAAACTGGTTGAGACTGTTAAAGAGTTCTACGGCGAGGATGAGGTTATCCTGCGTGTTGAAAACGGGGGAGAGGTTGAAAAACCTCTAAAGCTTGCCACCACCACTGGCTACTGTCCTGAGCTTCACCAGAAGCTGACCGAACAGGTGGGGGAAGAGGGGCTGAGGGTGGAGACCCTAAATTAGCTTCCGCTCCGCCTTTGGTAGAGCAAGTTGTATAGTAGATAGAACTGGAAGGGTAGCTAATGAAAGGTGAGGAAAATTCGATACCACCGGAATTAGAAAAACAGATACAAGATTACACACAGTACCTATTCAATACTGGTAAAGTTTGGCAAAGTGAAAATCTTGAAGAGGAAGTATTCAATTACTTAGACCGGGGACAAAGTGGGACTTATGTTGATAAGCTATCTACTCGGTTCGCACAAATATGGGCAATTTATTACCGCTTAGGTAGGTTTCTCGAAGCCGACAAATTCTGGGATTTTCCATTAAATTTATACGCCAAATGGGAAGCATCCAATAACAAAACCTTAGCTAGAGGAACTCCTTATTACTTTAAGGGGATGTCAGCGGTAGCCTATCGCAATATAGACCGTGGGTTCCTGTTCTTCCATCAGGCAGTAGAAGACGATTTCAACGAAGGATTCCGCCCCCACAAGAAAGGCGGTAGCCATAGCCCTGCCTGGCTATTCGTTACATTTGGCTACTTAGACCCTCGTCAAGCAGCAGGACAACTACTCAGACAACGCGTCAATTGGCTTAATCGAATTATATCCAAGTATCAGAATAGTGATCGTGGCGCTCTGTCATTAGAATCACTGAGCGAGAAGGTCGAAGTTGAAACACAACTTGTGGAAACTATATTCTCTTTTACATATAATGTTTTCAGAAGTGAAGATTTGTTGTCGTACCTGAAGGAACTCCGTCCTGGCAGGTTCAGGTTCGCTTCCCAGCTAGCGCTTGACATCCTATTTTCGCTATGTAGGATAGGAGAAGTCTGGCTCACAAAAAAACAAGGGAAGGACAAAGGTTTTTTAAACGCTCAACTAGAAGAATTTTTCAAAAATCATTATTCTCGTATAATTGGAAATGACTTAGGAACATACAATAATTCATGTAAGAATGACTTTGAGGGATGCCTTAAAATGCTTCTGAACAATGAACAGGTTCTGTCTCCAAAGAATACCGAACCATGGGAATCTGACCTCATTCTTATCTACGTTTTGCGCAATGAGGCTGGTCATGCCGCAACATCATCAGATATACTAAATGCACGATTTGAAGAATTGCTGGAACGGGTATTCTTTGGTCTATTCAAAATTATTGAAGCTCTATAAAGCTATTCTACGTATTATGGATTGTCTTGTCTCAATCTTTTCGTGGCAAACCATTAGCAAAACTGGAAAAGCAAACTGCCTGTTTCAAGGCTGAGTAACTGAAACAGGCAGTTTTTGTCTCTGGTAGCGGGGGCTTGGATAGCTAAACTCCCCGATAAGTATCTTCTCTCCTCAGCGCCACCTTTAAAATTGTAACCACCCCGGCACCATCGTCGATTGAGCTTCAGATGTTTAGGTTTTTGGATTTTGATATTGTTTGTTATTTGGGATTTGGTGTTTGGTGTTTGGTGTTTCTTCCACGGGTGCTTGAGTGTGTTCGGCTCTGATGATACAATTAAACGGCAGGATAGGGAGGAAGATGTCCTTAGATTCGATAATCGTCAGGGGAGCCCGCGAGCATAACCTCAAGAATATAGATGTAGTTATCCCTCGTGACAAGCTGGTAGTTATTACCGGTGTCTCCGGCTCAGGAAAGAGTTCGCTCGCCTTCGATACCATTTATGCCGAAGGGCAGCGCCGCTATGTGGAATCTCTGTCTGCCTATGCCCGCCAGTTTTTGGGCAGGATGGAGAAGCCTGAAGTTGACTATATTGCCGGCTTAAGCCCGGCAATTTCCATTGACCAGAAGGGGGTAAGTAAAAATCCACGCTCGACAATGGGCACAATGACCGAGACCTATGATTACCTGCGGCTGCTTTTTGCCCGGGTGGGTCATCCCCATTGCCCCCGGTGCGGACGGGAGATAGCCAGTCAAACAGTGGAGCAGATTGTTGATGCTATTCAGGGTATTCCTGAAGGTAGCCGCATTATGATTATGGCGCCGCTGATTAAAGACCGTAAGGGTGAGTATCAGGCAGTGTTTGAAGATTTGCGCAAGGCGGGCTATGCCCGGGTGCGGATTGATGGGAATATCCGTGAACTGTCTGAAGAGTTTCAACTGGATAAGAATAAAAAACATTCCATCGAGGTGGTGGTAGACAGGCTGGTAGTTGGCCAGGGTGGCAGCCAGGGCCGTATTGCCGATTCCGTAGAAACGGCTCTTAAACTGGGGGCTGGGGTGGTGCTGGTGTCTGTTATTGATGGTGAAGAATTACTTTTCTCCGAGCACTTTGCCTGTGTCTATTGCGGGATTAGCCTGGGGGAGATTGCTCCCCGCACCTTTAGCTTTAATAGCCCTCACGGTGCCTGCCCTGCCTGCACCGGCCTGGGGGTTAAACTGGCGATAGACCCGGAGATAATCATTCCCAATAAGGAGCTTTCCATAGCTGAGGGGGCAATCCATCCCGGCTGGTGGTTCTCCTGGCATGCTCATGAGCTGGAGCTTTTAGGCAAGCGCTACGGCTTCTCGGTGCGAACACCAGTCAGGGACTTAAGCGAACAGCACCTCAAGCTTATCCTCTATGGAGAAGAGGGAAAATGGGCAAAATATAGGAGCCGTTTTGGTCGGGTCAGGGAGCATTTCAGTGGCTATGAAGGAGTAATCCCTTACCTGGAGCGGCTGAGCCGTGATACGCAGTCTGAGCGCACCCGGGCTGAGATAGAGCGTTATATGATGTCCACCCCCTGCCCCGTCTGCCAGGGCCAGAGACTGAAACCGGAGTCTCTGGCAGTTACTATTGATGGTAAGAACATAGTTGAAGTTAGCGCTATGTCGGTTGCTCAGGCGCTGGAGTGGGTGGCTGACCTTGGTGGTGATGGAAGGAGAGTTATTCTCAGTGAGCGTGAGCGGACAATAGCTCACCAGGTTCTCAAGGAGATTCAAGCCCGTCTGGGCTTTCTCAGGGATGTGGGGCTGAGTTACCTTACCCTTGACCGCCCCTCGGCTACTCTGGCCGGGGGTGAAGCCCAGCGAATTCGCCTGGCTACTCAGATTGGCAGCGGCCTGATGGGGGTGCTTTATATCTGCGATGAGCCAACGGTAGGTTTGCATCCCGCCGATGGCTCCCGCTTGATTGAAACCCTGAAGAGACTGAGGGACCTGGGTAATACCATGCTGATTGTGGAGCATGATGAAGCCATGATGCGTGCGGCCGACCACATTATTGATATGGGGCCCGGAGCCGGCGAGCGCGGGGGTAAGATTGTGGCTACGGGAACGATTACTGATATTATGAAGTCGAAGGACTCAATAACCGGTCAGTATCTTAGCGGGGTAAAGAAAATCGCCCTGCCGCAAAAGCGCCGCCCCGGCTCGGGGGAGGAGATAATAGTAAAGGGAGCCAGGCAGAACAATCTCAAGAACATAGATGTCTCTATCCCCCTGGGCAAGTTTGTCTGTATTACCGGCGTCTCGGGCAGCGGTAAGAGCACTCTTATCAATGAAATCCTGTTTAAAAAACTGGCACAGACCCTTTACCGGTCGCGGGAGAGGGCCGGTGACTGTGATGGCATCCTTGGTATTGAGCATATAGACAAAGTGGTCAATATTGACCAGTCTCCTATTGGTCGCACTCCCCGCAGTAACCCGGCAACCTATACGGGCACTTTTACTCCCATTCGTGAGCTTTTTGCTACTGTTCCTGAAGCCCGGATGAGGGGCTATGCCCCGGGGCGGTTCTCCTTTAATGTTAAGGGTGGACGTTGTGAAGCCTGCGGTGGTGAGGGTTTTATTCAGATTGAGATGCAGTTCCTGCCCGATGTAACCGTGCCCTGTGAAGTGTGCCAGGGTAAGCGTTATAACCGTGAAGCACTGGAGATTAAATTCAGGGATAAGAACATAGCTGAAGTACTTGATATGGCTGTGGAGCAAGCCGTATCTTTTTTTGAGCATTTCCCCCGGGTAAAAGCCAAGCTGGAGACATTAAGAGATGTCGGCCTGGGCTATATCAGGCTCGGTCAGCCCGCCCCCACCCTTTCCGGCGGTGAAGCCCAGCGGGTAAAGCTGGCTACCGAGTTATCAAAGCGGTCTACGGGCAGGACTTTATATATTCTTGATGAACCGACCACCGGACTTTCCTTTGAGGATGTAGCGGCGCTGCTGAGGGTATTGCAGCGTCTTGTTGATTCGGGCAACACGGTGGTCGTCATTGAGCATCATCTGGATGTGATTAAGAATGCTGATTACATCATTGACCTTGGTCCGGGAGCCGGTGATGAGGGCGGCTCTATTGTAACCGTGGGCACCCCGGAAGAGGTAGCCCGGGGAAAATCATCAGCTACAGGAGAGTATTTGAGACCGGTGTTAGCCAGAAATGCGGAATACGCTCTGACCTGATGAGTAAGATACGGGTTGAAGCCATCTGTTTTCTGTAAGCAGCGTCTGACTGGAGGCAAGTTTGTCCAAGCAAAAGAAACCTGAGTTTTTTTATGGCTATGTTGTGGTTGGGGCGGGTCTGGTTACCCAGGTATTGATACTGGGCACATATTCTTCTTTCGGAGTCTTTTTTAAGCCACTGGCGATGGAGTTTGGCTGGATGAGGGCGACAACCTCGGCGGCGGTATCAATTGCGGCTCTGGTAATGGGTTTCTCCGCCCTTGTTACCGGCAGACTGACCGACAAATATGGGCCCAAAGTGGTCTTGATGGCAAGCGGCTTATTTGTAGGGGTGGGTTATTTACTGATGTCGCGGATTAACGTCCTCTGGCAGCTCTATTTAACTTACGGCTTGCTGGTTGGTATTGCTATGAGTGCGGCTGACCTGCCGATAACAAGCACGGTAGCCAGGTGGTTTATCAAGAGGCGGGGGATGATGACCGGTGTTACCAAGGCTGGTGCCGGTATCGGCATTATGGTGGTACCTCTGGTAGCGAACCTGCTTATCACCAACTATGGCTGGCGTAATGCTTATATCATTATCGGCATTACTGCTTTAATCGGGATTATATTAGCCGCTCTATTTTTGAAGCGTGACCCGGCCCAGATAGGCAAACTGCCTGACGGCGCCACCGAATCAGAGGTAGTTGAGAGGAAGATTAACCCTGTTCAGTTCTCTTTGAGGGAAGCTATGGGGACCAGCCAATTGCGGCTGCTTCTGGTAATCTGGTTTAGCTTTATGTCCTGTGCCAATGTGATTATCCTGCATACCGTGCCCCATATTACTGACCTGGGATTTTCCCCGGCTTTAGCCGCCAGTGTCATCAGCGTAATCGGCGGTTTCAGTATCTTCGGCAGGCTGAGCCTGCCCAGCCTGAGCGACTCTTTAGGGACTAAAAAGGCGTATCAGATTGCTTTTTCTCTTCTGGCTATTTCTCTAATCTGGTTACAGTTCGCCAGGGAAGCCTGGATGTTTTATCTCTTTGCCGCCGTTTATGGCACTGCCCACGGGGCCAGCTATACCCTGCTTGCTCCGATGGTGGCTGGTTTATTCGGGCTTCGGTCACTCGGCACCATCCTCGGGGTGGTTCTCCTTGCAGGCACCTTTGGCAGTTTTATCAATCCGATACTGGCCGGGCGAATATATGATACCCTGGGCAGTTACCAGCTGGCTTTCTTGATTTTGACCGTGCTCAGCCTTACTGCCTTAACCCTGGTCTCTCTAATAAAACCAACGAGCAATAGGGGTGATGGAAAAAGGCTGGGGAAGGTAATTTGATAAAAGGGGCGAAGCCCCTTTTAAACTCATATTGTTATATAGTTTTCTAGATGAAATTGCGATTACTTTAGCGTGTTAGAATATAGCCGAGGAGGGGAATAGCTATGGATATGACTACGGCCAGTATTTTATTAAGTAAGTTACATTCTGGCGAACGCTTAGTAATATACACAAGTCCGAATGGTGTCCAAGTGATGGCCACATAAACAGGAAAATTCTCGCCGCGTGATTTTGCGGTAGGTCTGGTAATACCTGGCAGACAAGAATTTTACCCTACCCATGTTCGTCTGTTGTTTGACTATTATCTGAAGAGAATAAGTGAACCCCAAAAGGCGCGAAAGGTCTTCGAGGCTGTGGAAAGAATATATGAGGGAGATGCTCCTGAGGAGTTAGCTCAGGATATGAGTACACTTTTATTCCCCATGCAGTTGGATGAAGCTATGGTAAATTTGGTTTATACCCAATTATTGATGATTGAACAAGATTTTAATTTTGGCCCGGGAGGAACTAAAGAAAGCAAGTACTACCCTCCTCGTGGATTTCTAATGAGTTTTATCCGGTGGGTAGCATCAGGAGAGGACGAGATTGACAAGATTATTACGAATGCAGTTAGGAATTGGCCACCGCCAACACGTTTTAAAGACTCCTGAAAACAGAAACTATTTTACTGACTGGGCTTTATCGTAACTAACCGAAATCTGGGGTTTGTAAGCTCATCTTCTAGGCGTTTTACAGTGAGGTTAAGATATTCATTAGATACCTCGATGCCAAGATATTTCCTGTTTAGTCTTACGGCAGCTACAGCGGTAGTGCCACTTCCGTTAAAAGGGTCGAGAATAATATCATTCTCCCTAGTTGAAGCTAATAATATCCTCTCTAATAACTTTAAAGGTTTTTGAGTCGGGTGCTTACCATGAACTTTCTCTTTCGGTTGTGGAGGCGAGATTTCCCAAAGATTCCGCATTTGCTTTCCATTGCTGAGTTGCTTCATTAATTCATAATTGAAAGTATGCTTGCTCTTTTGATTTTTAGCAGCCCAGATTACAGTTTCCGTTGAGTGAGTAAAATATCTGCAACTGAGGTTGGGAGAAGCGTTAGGTTTAAACCAGATAATGTCATTTAGAATCTTAAACCCGATCTGTTGCATGGCAAAACCCACAGAAAATATTACATGAGCTGTTCCTGATACCCAGATAACCCCGTTCTTAGTCAATACCCTTTGACATTCGCTTAGCCAAGCTAGGTTAAATTTGTGGTTTTCCTCCGCCCCTTGTGATACATCCCATTTCCCTTTATTTACTGAGACCATTCTTCCGGCATGACAGGTTATGCCTCCGTTAGATAGGAAGTAGGGAGGGTCAGCAAAGATCATATCAATAGAGTTTTGCGGAAACTGCGGCAAAAGCTCTAAGCAATCCTCACAAAAAAGCTTTATGGAGTGCTCTTTATCTTCATAATAAGATTTTATTTCAATGTCGAAAAAATTAGCTGTATTCATTTATTGTCTTTACTTATAGTTATACACGCTTCCGTGTATTTTGTCAAGAGTTTTTATTGACTTTTTTATCCCTTATAAATCCGGACCCCTCTTTTGGGTTCTTTGCCGGAGCTTCTGGAGGAGAGTTCGTTTCTTTCGGCGATGAGGTGCTGGAGACGGCGGATATAGCTGCTCTGGGGGCTGAGCTCTACGGCTTCCTGTCCCCTTTTTACCTGGTTAACCGCTTCCTGGGCCTCTCTCAGGGCTACGGGAAGAGATTCTGGCTTGTCAGCGCTGGCTGTGGTAATGTCTCTGGAATGGATAGTGTTTAAGAACTGTTTGATTTGAGAGGGGGTATTGCTTCTGAGAACATAGATAGGTAAATCAGCCGTTTCGGCATCTTTCACTTTCTGGGGCTTACGGCGGTAGTAGCGTTTTGAGGTAACAAAGAGGTTGGCACTGTGGATATTATCGACTACATCCACATTTGCCTCCGTCTCTTTTGCCATCTGCTCGAATCTGCCCCGGTTGACGCCGAAGAGGTAGAGCTTCTGCAGCTTCCTCTCGGCAGGCGTCTGTTTGGCTCTGGCGGTTTCCCTGGGAGCTATAAACGGGGCTGATTTCTCTATTCTTACCTCTCCCTTTTCATCCAGCCAGCGGGATTCGGTGCCAGAGGGTCTGCCCCGGAGAACGTCATCAACCGCCTGACCGACATCAGGATGAATAACGACCCTGTCCCGGTCCTGAATTTCAACGACAATGTCAAAGGTGGGAGGGGCGGTGCGTTCCTGGATTGATTTCTGAGTGCCCCGCTTTTTTGCCTCCTCATCCCCCAGGGTTACGCTCTGGATACCACCAATCAGGTCAGCCAGGATGGGGTTTTTGATGAGGTTCTCAAGGGTATTGCCGTGAGCGGTGGCGATAAGCTGAACCCCGCGCTCGGCGATAGTCCGGGCTGCCAGAGCCTCAAGCTCGGTGCCCATCTCGTCAATAACGATAACCTCGGGCATGTGGTTTTCCACGGCTTCAATCATGACGGTATGCTGTTTGGTGGGGGTGATTACCTGCATCCTTCGGGCTTGCCCGATGGCCGGGTGGGGAATATCACCATCGCCGGCAATTTCATTTGAGGTATCAACAATAACCACCCGCTTATTGAAGTCATCAGCCAGCACCCGTGCCACCTCACGGAGCATGGTGGTTTTGCCTACCCCGGGGCGACCCAAGAGCATAATGCTTTTCCCCGATTCAATCAGGTCTTCTATCACTTTTATGGTGCCAAAGACAGCTCTGCCGACCCGGCAGGTAAGCCCGACAATGCGACCCTGGCGGTTGCGGATGGCTGAGATGCGGTGTAAAGTCCGCTCTATGCCCGCCCGGTTGTCATCGCCAAAGCTGCCGATGCGCGAGGTTACATACTCGATGTCCGGCTCGGCGACTTCGCGAGGACTGAGGACAGCTTCTCGCTGGAAAAAGCGGGCTAAGGGTGGCCTGCCCAGGTCCATAATGACTTCCAGCAGTTCGTGAAGGTCCTCCTGTTGAGATAAAGGTTGTTGAATGTGGGCCGGGAAGATATCAAGTAAGGCATCCAGGTCATCGGTTATTATCTTTTGCAACACTTCCCCCCTTAGCTGTTCCCAGCTACGATATCCAGGAAGTACTGATGGAACCTCGGGTCGTCAGTCAATTCAGGGTGAAAGGCGGAAACCAGCAGTTTTCCCTGTCTGGCAGCGACAATGGTGCCATCGTCCAGCCTGGCAAGTACTTCTACATTGCCGTTTGATTGCTCGATTAGCGGCGCCCTGATGAATACCGCATGAAAAGGCTTTTCTCCCAGCACCGGTATGGAAAGGTCGGTCTCAAAGCTTTCTCTCTGTCTGCCAAAGGCGTTGCGCTTCACTCTTAGCTTCATCAGTCCCAGGGGCTGTAGGGTGGAGCCTGGAATTTCGTTGGCGAGGAGTATCATACCGGCGCAGGTGCCAAAGATAGGGTTGCCATTTTCAGCCAGATTTTTTATCTCGCTTACCAGATTGTAGTCCCGCATCAGTTTGCTGATAGTGGTGCTTTCTCCGCCGGGAAGAATCAGTCCGTCCAGCCCGCAAAGCTCACGGGGCAGGCGGACGGGCAAAGCCTCCGCTCCCAGCTTACGCAGTACCGTTATATGTTCAATAAAGGCTCCCTGTGCCGCAAGGACACCTATTCTCATACTACCATCCCCTGGGGGCTAACAGTTCCTCGGCAGGGATTTGTTTTATGTCTTTACCGGGCATTGCCTCGCCTAAATTCTTGGAGACCTCAGCGATAATCTCAGGGTCCTGATAGTGGGTGGTGGCTTTGACGATGGCTTTTGCCATGACTTCAGGATTGCTGGATTTGAAAATACCCGAGCCGACGAAGACACCTTCAGCGCCTAACTGCATCATCAGGGCGGCATCGGCCGGAGTGGCTACTCCGCCGGCAGCAAAATTAACCACGGGCAGTTTCCCTGCTTTGTGCACCTCTTCTATCAGGGCAAAAGGAGCCCCCATTTCTTTGGCTATCGCCATCAGCTCGTCCTGGGGTGTGTTTGCCAGCCTGCGGATGCTATCCATCACCGCCCGCATATGCCGGACGGCTTCAACGATATTGCCGGTGCCGGCTTCCCCTTTGGTTCTAATCATGGCGGCGCCTTCGCCGATGCGGCGCAGGGCTTCACCCAGGTCACGGCAGCCGCAAACAAAGGGGACC
This sequence comes from Dehalococcoidales bacterium, assembly GCA_030690265.1. Lineage (GTDB taxonomy): Bacteria > Chloroflexota > Dehalococcoidia > Dehalococcoidales > UBA2162 > JAUYHA01. The sequence continues at coordinate 51,190 of JAUYHA010000049.1, forward strand.
TTGAAATCATGCTTCCAGATGTGGTGGCTTTCATCCGCCGGGGTGAGCACCTCGGACTCATCAATATAGTCCACGCCGAGGGCTTGCAATGCCTGAGCCTCAACGAAATGACCGATGCGGCACTTTGCCATTACAGGGACAGTAACCGCTTTCATAATGGCTTCAATAACCGTCGGGTCAGCCATACGAGCCACCCCGCCCGCCGCCCGGATATCCGCCGGGACTCTTTCCAGCGCCATCACGGCGCAGGCACCGGCTTCTTCGGCAATCCTGGCATGCTCCGGAGTGACCACATCCATAATCACCCCGCCTTTGAGCATCTGGGCAAGCCCGGCTTTCACCTTAAAAGTTCCCGTTTCCATGTTCACCTCTTTGCCCCCATTATAGTTACTCTTTACTAAATAAATTTTACTACTCTCAATTATGTTTAGCAACCCGTCAGAATAAAACCCAAATTATCAAAATCCAAAATCTAAACATTTTGGCATTTGAGCTTTGTTATTTGGGTATTTGTTTACCTAGAGCTTAGGATTTAGTATTTTTCTTTGGAAAGGAAAAGAAAAGAGGGGTTAGTGTAGTGCATCTTACGCTTCGTTATTTTCGGTTAACCATACCGACGAAAGTCGGTATCCAGACGTGTAGGCTCATCCGGTATCGCCTGGATTCCGGCTTTCGCCGGAATTGGGGGGCTGTAGCTAACGTTATTTTGAAGACACTACACTAGTGCCCCTCTCGGATACCGTAATTAGCCTTCCAGTTATACGGCGGTTATTTCTCCTCTAGGGTTATTTGTGTTATGACATCACCCTGCTTAATCTCTTTGAGAACATCCATTCCTTCTATCAACTGCCCGAACACCGAGTGCTTACCATTGAGGTGGGGTTGGGGAGCATAGGTGATGAAAAACTGGCTGCCATTGGTATTGGGGCCGGCATTAGCCATAGATAGGGCACCGGTGACATGGGTATGCTCGCTAAACTCGTCGGCAAAGGTATAGCCCGGTCCCCCGGTGCCGGTCCCCGTGGGGTCTCCGCCCTGAGCCATAAAGTCGGCAATAACCCGATGAAAGGTGACACCGTCATAAAATCCCTCACGGGCAAGGAAGACGAAGTTATTGACCGTTCGAGGGACGTCGCTGGCGAACAGCTCCAGCACCAGGTCTCCCTTTTTGGTCTCGATGGTAGCGGTATATTGCTTGCTGGTATCAATTGTCATCGGTGGCGGTGCCGAATAGGTTTTAGGCATTGGTGTCGTCCTCCCACATGAGACTAAAAGAAGTGCTGCCAGGACCAGGATAATGACAGCTACCCGCGGTAGACTCTCCACTATCATTGGCAGGCTTGCTCCTTTCTTTTAAGTATAGTTTACCTTTTTTCGGGAGTTAGAGCAAGCCCTGAAGTTAATGAGTTTGTTTAGCAACCTCATCACCTGTATCCCCCTCTCTAACCTATATCCCCTTAATAAACAATCTCGAAGTTAACAGGTAAGGAGCAAGGATGCCTGTCTCGTCAGATTGAAGAATGCCGGCACAAAGAGTAAAATACTGGGAAAATAGTTTACCTGGCATAAATGGAACTAAAAGGAGCAAGGAAAATGGAGAAACAACCTGAGGAACTGAAGAAGCTGGTTAATGTTGCTACCGATTTAGTGCTCCCCGTCAAAGTGCGGACTGATACTATTAAATATATTGCTAATATGGCTACCCGCGAGTCATTTCTTGCCTTACTGGAACTGGGGGCTAACGAGCAGTTGACCAAGACAGAAAGGGTACTTGCCCTTAAATTTGCCAGAGACATAGTAAAGTCAGGACATTAATAAATTCCCCTCTCTATTCAGAGGGTGTTTAATTGTCATTGCGGGGAATCCTTCTAGGGAAGGACGGCGTGGCAATCTCTAAAAATGTTATAGATTGCGAGTCCTTCTTAGAAGGGTTGAATTACTAAACAGCCTTCAAGAGAGTCGGTAGTTACAGCAGATGAGCGTTGATATAGGTATTATAGGGCTACCCAAAAGCGGCCGAACAACCGTTTTCAGCACTTTAACCGGAGGTAAGGGCACCGGAGGATATGCCGGGGAAGATTCAGCCTCTTATATTGGAATGGCTCAGGTTCCGGAGCCCCGTCTCACTGTGCTGGCTGATATGTTCCACCCCAAGAAGATAACTCCTTTCTCAGTAACCTATATTGATATTGGGGCTTCAGTCAAAGACCTGGCGAAGGACAAGGGCATAGGTGGCCAACTGCTGGCTCAACTCAGCAAAGTAGATGCTCTAATCAATGTAGTCAGAGCCTTCAGCGATGAAAGCGTCCCCCATATTGAAGGCAGCCTGGACATCAGGCGGGACATTGCCAATATGAACCTTGAGCTTATTTTTTCTGACTTAGCCATACTGGAGAAAAGGCAGGAACGGATAAAATTATCCTTAAAAGGAGCTAAGCCGGCCGAGCGCCCCGGCCTGCTCCGGGAGCAGGAGATAATCACCAGAGTTAAGACCGAATTAGAAAAAGATGTGCCCGTTCGGGAACTGACCCTGACTGCCGAGGAAGCTAAAGCCCTCTCCGGCTACCAGATGCTTTCTGCCAAACCGCTGCTGATACTGGTCAATATCGGAGAAGACCAGCTCTCTCAGGCAGAGTCTTTGACCGGGGAATTAACCTCTTTCTCTTCACAAAAGTGCCGGGTCGCTGCCATTTGTGGCAAGCTGGAAATGGAACTGGCTCAATTAGATGACAGAGCCGCTGAAGAGCTTCGCCTCGAATACGGGCTAAAAGAACGCGGCCGAGACTGCGTAATTAGACTTTCCTATGCCTTGCTGGGGTTAATCTCTTTCCTTACCGTGGGCTCAGACGAAGTTAAAGCCTGGTCTATCCAAAGTGGTACCGAGGCCGTTAAAGCCGCCGGGAAAGTTCACTCGGATATTGAAAGAGGCTTCATCCGGGCGGAGGTAATCAGCTATGATGACCTGGTGAAATGCGGCAGCATGGCTGAAGCCAGGAAGAGAGGGCTACTGCGGCTGGATGGGAAAAACTACATCGTCCAGGATGGAGATATAATTAACTTTCTCTTTAATGTCTAGGATGAAGAAGGCTGTGGTGCTATAATTTCTTTGGGGGCTGTAGCTTAGCTGGGAGAGCGCCGCCTTTGCACGGCGGAGGTCAGGGGTTCGAATCCCCTCAGCTCCAGTTTAGTTCTATTTTTGCTCTACAATGGTTAACATTTTGTGCCATCAATAGTAACTTTGCCTCTGCTAACGTAAGGAACTCAATTTTTTCAAGTAATATTGGCAAACTTACCTGGTTGATACAAAATTGTATCTCTAATAAACCTCGTTTATAATTATGTCTGGCACAAGCATTTTCTTAATAAGATTAAGAGAACCCATAGGGTATAGGAGCAACAGTTCATGAGCAAGATAACAAGCACTCGAGTTCCGAACGACCTTATAGGCATCGCTGGAGTTCATTGGGTTGTATCAGAACTGAGTAGGCGCGGTTTAATAGCAATGCCAACAATTCGTAATACGTCTGGAATAGATGTTCTTGTAACTACACCGGACGGAAGTGCCCAAGCTGTCCTACAAGTTAAAACAGCTGGAACGGTAAAGGATTATCAGGAAGATGGGAGGCAATGGTGGCCTATGCCAGCTCCAGATAAGTGTTTAAAAGGTACGAAAGCTTTCTATGTTTTTGTCCGCTGGCGTGAAGACCAAAAATCATTTGAAGCATTTCTGGATAGTACTAAAACCGTTGCGAAACAGGTTCAAGATAATCTTGTCGAGGATAGAAAGTTAGGTCATAAAGATTTCCCTTGTTGGGGGATTCCAAAAGACCTCAAAGAGCAAAAACGACTAGCGAATAAATGGTTAAAATGGCACCCTTAAAAGGAGGTAGATAATGACTACATATATCAAAACTGTCGTATTCGGTCCAACGAGTGGGGGGAAATCGGTTACCCCCGACAAAGTTGACCCTTTGATTAACGGAATCTTAGAAAAAATCCAAAACGAAGGTGGGAAAATACTGGACGTAAAGATTGCTCTAGCCCAACTGACACCAGGTAACAATGTCTCAACTTATCTCGTTACTTATGATGCATCACAATCCGTCGTTTAACTATGAAAATATTACTTTGTATGTTCAGTTACTTCGATTCTTATTTTTTTACAAGATAAGGCTGAATACTAAATTAAAATCCCTGTTGGTACTACCTATTGATACCCCGGCTCCGTGGTGGTATTAGACACCTCCTTCACGAGTTCTTTCAATATCATTTTACACTTGGTTAACCAGAGAAGGAATGTTTCCGGGGAATGCGTTTGGTTAGTTAAACGTCGATGTTTTGGAACCAGGCAAAGGTGGGAATCTATTTTGTTATAGTCAGGGTTAGCCGGTACTCATCCGGAGATATCTGTTCACCTTCTCGCGGGTAAGGATTGAGGCTGTATGTAAATATGTAGTCGATGAAAGTCTCCTCAGCCTGTTCTGTATGACCGGGTTGATTCAAAACGAGTGTATTGTTGATGCCTTTGTGGGTAATGGCAACACGGATGCTGGCTTCTCCTTCCCAGACACAAGTCACATTCTCTGGGCATCGGCTGTCACCGATGACCTCTTCGAATTTTACTGTCATATCTTCTCCCTTTATCAGGGCGCTTTGCCCAACCCCGATGGTAAATACCTCGCCAAGATTGGCGCTAACAGCAGCACCACCGGAGCATCCGGATAAGAATATGATGAGAATTAAAGAGGCTATTAATAACCATTTGACCTTAATCATCTTAAACCTCTCAATCCCGGCCCGTTTGGGTGGGATGTTTGGGGGGAGCTGATAAAAAGGTGAGGACGGCTCCAGCCAGAGTCAGGAAGAACATTACCGTAAATGCCGAAGTGTAATTCCCCTGGACATCCGCCATATAGCCGGCTAGCACCGGACCAGATGCCGCAAAGGGGATGGTTACCAATTGTAACCAGCCGCTGATTACTCCCAGAGACTTCCGTCCAAAATACTCGCCCTGTATGGCGTTGTCCACCGGAGTTCGGACCCCCCAGCCGATACCATAGATTACCGCGAAGACAACCGCCGTCTGAAAAGAAGTAGTCTGGCCCAGGACTAACTGGGATGCCGCTACCAAAAAAATAGCTCCCCCAAGGATAATACGCTTGGGAAAGCGGTCGCCGAAGAAGCCGCCGACAAGTCTCATAGGTATATTCGCCATGCTGGCAATGCTCCAGACAAAAGCGGCCGTCGTCCGTGCCAGCCCGACCTGGTCCAGGTGAAGGAAAATATGGGTTGTTACTACCGTCGCCCCCATCATACCCAGAGCCCGGCCGGCAGCCAGGAACCAGAAAGACCGGGTGCGCAGTGCTTGGCGGGGGGTGAAATCATACTCCTCGGTGGCATTGCGGTCTCCTGTTCTGGTGGTGGATGTCGTGTCACCGAGAATGTCACCATCCTGGAGCAAGCCGTACATCTCCGGCGTGCGGCGAAAGAACAAAAAGTTGGGGATAGCTACTCCCATGGTCAGAAATCCAAGCATAAGAGCCGAAACTTGCCAGCCCAGAGCATTCTGCACAAGGACCAGCGCCGGGACACCAACCACACCTGCCATAGACCAGCCCAGGCCCATCAGAGAAAAGGCAGTAGCCCGCTTGCGCCGGAACCAGCTGTTAATAGCTACCGCCAGTATCAGCATCCCTTGCAGGCTCGTTCCGATGGCAATGACAACGTAGGACAGGTAGTACATCCAGAGCGAGTTGGTGAAGCTGAACATAATAAGGCCAAGGCCGGCGATGAGGGCCCCCAGGCTCGCTATGATACGAGGCCCGAACCTGTCTACCAACCAGCCTTCCAGGGGACCGAGAAGTGAGCTCTGCATTTGCATCAGTGAGCGGGGTCCCGCCAGGACTGCCCGGCTCCAGCCGAACTGTTGTTGCAGAAGAGGCAGGTAGGTGCCAAAGCCCTGGTTGAATACGCCTTGAATGAACTGGATGACGGCGCTCAGGAGAACGATTACCCAGCCGTAAAAGGGCCTCTTGCCTATCCAGGGTATCTGCGGAAGTTTCTCTGAGGTAGTTTTCTCAGGCATCAAATGTTTTCGTTTCTATTACAGGTTCTGACCGGCTGTTTGGCTGCTGACCTCACTAATTATAGTTTATTTCTGGCATTTTGGTAATACGTAAGTAAAAGAATGTTTAGCCAAGCTCATTGAGTTCTTTGACTATCTCATCCGGGTCCTTACCGTGCATAGTGGCGCCGAAGGTAATGGACTCCATATTGATGCCCGGGCAGGTAAAACAGCCGTTACCGAAATATTTTTCTATTATCTTTTCAGCTTCAGGATGGGCTTTAATAACATCACCAATCTTCATTTCTTTATCAAACTTCGCTGAGTTTGTCATTATTTTAACCTCCATATTAAAGTTTATGAACAGCTCAACTCTTCGCCCCCCGCTGTTTTCCAAGCAGTGTCAAAAACATGTTATATATAAATAGATACATTGATATTGCCAGGATAACACCGAATACAGCCTGAGCAACCCTGACACTTTCCGAGTCCTGGTAGGCTCCAATACCCATAAAAACAACCAGCCCCAGCAAGCCTATATTTGAAAACCAGAACTGCCACCATGCCAGCGGTTCACTATAGAGGGGATTACCACGGAAACGAGGCAGGATATGATAGCCGATACCGAAGATACTGAATATTACAAAACCCACCAGGTTAACATGGGTATGCACCGGCTTTAAAGGCCTTGTTTCAGGAATAATAAAGAATAGTACTCCCAGAGTAATACCGATAGCCAGATAGCCTAAACCGGTAAAAAGAAAACCCATTGTAGTTTTGCTCAATCTAATTCCCTCCTTATGGTCAGTTTAATGTCCGCCGTGGATTAACGCCGGCAGGCAGTGAACACATACCCATACAGGTTTGCCGTTTTGTTCAGCGGCAAGCAGAACTCTTTCATCACTCTTAGTCCCACAAATGGCGCAACAATGCTCTCCATCGGAAGGTTTGGTATTTTCAGCCAATTTCTAACTCCTTTTATTTTTAATTTAGCATTATTCCCCGTATCTGTATACGATACAAGTCGCCTAGCAGGAGTTATGGATAAATTTAGAATGAAGAACTTGTATGACTACCAGGTGAGCGGGAAGCAATCAAATCGAGAGATGGGCCAGTCCTTAAGTAAGCCGCATAACCTGGAATTAAACACTTAAGGCCGTGGGGTCAATGCAAACTTATCCCCCGGGGATAACCCAGACAAACGTCAGAGTATCCCCATCGGAAAGCCTGGTCTCCAGCCCGTCCAGTAATTCCAGGTCGCAGCCATTAAAGAAAATGTTTACCTTGCCGGAAAGTTTCTGGGTATCAATATCAAAAAGATAATCAAAGTGCTTGTAAGAATTACCAAGCCGGTTGAGCAGGTCTCTAACCGTTATAACACCCCCGGTTTCCTCGGAAATAGCCATTTCGCTTGTTTCCGGCATACCCAGGGTTTCGGCGAGCAGAGGCAAAACCTGCAGGTATACTTTACCCTTTAGTCGCTGTTGTAATTTTCTTTTCATCGCCAAAGTGCTAACCTATCGCATCCATTGGTTCCAATACCGGAATCACGAAATCAAGCCCGAGGCGCTTCAGGCCTTCTCTGGGGGGTAGTCCGGCTTCAGTCAACTCCAGTTTCTTTACGTAGTGCATCTTCTTTTCTTCCTCAAATTCAGCCCTGTCCCACACCCAGGTGGTGCCATATTTATCGGTGATAGGTTCATCAAAAGCTCTCGGTGGCAGGAAATCATCTTTCGATGGATGATACCCTTCTCTGAGACTGACACATCTATTGAAGTAGTAGTTCCTTAGAGCTATGTCTTTAATATCATCCATAGTCAGGTTCCACCCGCAAACAGCATTTAGAAAGACTCTGATGGCTTCCTCTCCAGAGTCCCATATTTCGCTAAAAGGCGGGAAGGCAAAATTGCAGACTGTGGCGGCTTCCCGTAATGCTGAATCAATGCCCCAACCCATACGGGCTCCGGTATGACTGGTACCAGCAGTAAGACCCATGCCGCGATGCTTGTTTCTCACATCATATGTCGGAGCCGCACAGCCGTGAACTTCAAAGGCGTACCATTTGGACTCCTCTCCGAACACTTGATAAGCCCGCCGGAATCCTTCGCCTAAAGCTGCTGGTGCCCGACCTTCACGGTAAGCGATTTTTTTCAGCAACTGGCAAACAGCCTCCGTATCTCCCCATCGCAGGTCGATACCACCGAGGTCTTCTCTGGTAATGATACCATGCTCATAGAGGTCCATAGCCCAGGCGACCAGCCCACCGAGTTCCTCACCGTCCATACCCAGCTCATCTTCCAGAGCAGAAATCTCAGCCATTTCTTCGAAACCGAGCATCACGTTAGCATTGAAGCCACCTACATTGTCATGCCGGAACTCACCGCCAAAGGCACCCTGCCTACTATTCTTAAAGAAGGGGACAAAGCAAGCTGCGGCGCACCCCGGGCAGCCGTCTGTCCAGGCGTAATACTTCAGGTGGTGTTCCAGTACATTGCTTTTATCAACAATTTCATGATAGCTGAGGTGATTATTCTTAATTCCTTCGGCGGCATAACGGAGCAGAGGCTGGGGAGACCGGGCATGCCCCCAGCGGCTCTCACTGAGCTTGCGCAGTGCCGTCTTAGAGCTGGTAGCATAGGTCTTGAAAAGCTGCCAGACTTGCTGGTGGTCGGCGTACAAAGGCGTTTTAGTTCCCTTCACGGCAATAGCTTTAAGATTTTTTGACCCCATCACGGCTCCACACCCCCACTTGGAGGCAGAATGGACAAACTCGGTGGTGGCGTTAGCATATCTCACCACGTTCTCACCGGCCGGTCCGATGCAGAGCACGCCAAACACCTGTCCGGTCTCTCCATTTAACCGCTCTCTCAAGGTTACCTCGGTCTCCTGCTTCCACTTACCCCACAAATCCGAGGCATCCCGAATTCTTACCTCGTCATTATAGACATATAGATATACCGGTCTCTTCGCTTTGCCCTTGATAAGTATGCCTGCGTTAAAATGAGTTCTTACTATCTCCTCGCCGATATAACCGGAAACGGCGCTCCTGCCCGCCCAGTTGGTAAGCGGTGACTTGAAGCTCAAGATTGTCTTGTCTCCCATTATGCCGGTTAATGGGCCAACGCCGATGTGCAGGATATTATCCGTGCCGAGAGGGTCGGCCCCTTGCGGCACCAGGTCCCAGATAAGTTTGTTCGCCAGACCTCTTGCTCCAAGGTATTTTTTGACCTCTTCGGTAACATCTATAACCCGGCTCGTCTCGCTGGTTAAGTCTACTTCCAAAAGATTAAATTTGATTTCAGACATTTTATTTCCACCCGGGGTAACCCATACTTTTTTTATCAAGAGGATATAGCCTCCTGGCAATTAGCTCCGCCTTTTCGTCGGCGTGCTTGCGCATGATATCGTGTATCAAATCGCCGAAACGCGGCTCGCAGCTTTGGAAATAAAGGGCGCCATAGGGGCAAATATCGACACACTGGGGCTTTCTGTTACCCGTGTTTTCAGTATCACACAAATCACAGACGAATGGTTTGGGAGATACCGAGGGGTATATCCTTATTGCATCAGCTGAACAGGCGCGTTTACATATCAGGCATTTCTCCCCCAGGCATCTCTCCTCATCTACCACCATATGCAGCGAATCCTTATCTAAATAAATGGCTGGTGGATTCAGCGGGCAGGCTTTTTCGCACTCTCTTTCCTGGGGTGGGCACTGAACGCAGGTTGTTTGTATTGCCTTGGGTAGAGGTAAAAGATACTTCCTGACCTGTATCCTGGCCAGGTCTTTGTTAATCACGCCAAAATGATGCATAGAGCAGGCCATCTGGCAGATGCCACAGCCAACACATTTCAGTTCATCGCACTCAATAAAAGCAATCCCTTCAGGATAGGGGTAATTCTCCTTGCCCCAGACTTCTGCCTGCGGTTCCACGGCTCTTTCATTCTTCATCACCATAAGTTCTCCCCTTTATTTTCAGAGGCCATTTGATTTGTCATTGCGAGGAGTCCTTCCTTGGAAGGGCGACGTGGCAATCTATATAAATTTTAAGATTGCTACGTCCTTCTGCGAAGGACTCGCAATGACAGGTTGAATTACAAACAGCCTTTTTCACAAATGCTAAGTACCTCTATCTGCTTGGTTCGGTAACAACATCAACCAGAGCCAGCTGTTTTTTATCCTTGACCACTCTTATTGCTTCTGCTAAAGCCGGGCGCAGGTCGTCAGGCTTGTCGATCGGACCTACCCCGTGGAGACCGAAGGAGCGGGCTAAGGCGGCATAGTCCACCGGCGGGCCCTCAATACGGGTACCAATGCCTCTATTCTCAACCGGTCGTCCCCTTGTCTCAGCTACTATTCCCTGGTGCCGTTCACTGTTATAGTATGTGCGGTTGTTGTTCATAATAACCAGCAGCGGTATCTGGTGGTGTGCCGCCGTCCAGAGCGCCGCTGGCGTAAACAAAAAATCACCGTCTGGCTGAAAGTCGATACACAGTCGTCCTTCCGGCTGGTAAGCCAGTGCCGCTCCTAAAGAAACTCCCGGGCCACTCCCCAGACCAATCCCGCCGATGGTGGGATAAGGCTTTTCGCTGTCCCATAGGCGGTCGGACCAGCCCCTAAAGTTGCCTACCAGAGCAAAGTTTTCCCCCTTTATCTCTTCCCACACCTGTTTTGCCAGCCAGGGGATAGCTATGGGGCTCTTATTCCGTTCATTCTCAGCCATTGTCTGCCATTGCTTGCGGAGTGCCTCATGCCTGGCCTTGAGGTTGTCAAACCTTTTGCGGAGCTCAGCATGCCTTTTCTCCGTCAGCAACCCGGAGCAAGCCGTGGTGAGCAGGGGCAGGGCAAGAGCAATATCAGCGGTAATCGGCAGGTCTACCGCTACCAGCTTTCCATAGGCGTGAGACCAGCTCCTGGTAGCCAGATGTTGCGGTGTGAAGTGTACTACCTGACACCCCTCGGGGATTATACTTGTACTCTGTCTTGTGTCATAAGCCACAGAGGTCAGGATTGGATTCAAATCGTTAACGTCTAATGCCAGGACCACGTCGGCTTCTTTCAGCAACTCTTCCTCGGCACCGCAGAGGTTAAGCGGGTGGATGTTAGGAAAGTTCCCGCCGCGAACAATAACCGGTAATGCCAGCAGTTCAGCCAGAGCTGCTAATGATGCCACTACCCCCGGTCTTCCGGCAAGGCGGTCGGTGATAACTACCGGGTTTGCCGCTTCCACCAGAAGCCTGGCCACCCGCTCGATAGTTGCCCCATCTGCCTGCGGGGATAACGGGTTAGGGTAGCGTTTCATAGAAGGCAGCTCTATTTCATCATTGAGCAGCCCTTCCTGTAACCCGGCATCGAGACAGATATATACCGGTCCTTGCGGGTCGGTGGTTGCTATCTGGTAGGCTCTGATGAAAGAATCTATGACACCGGCAATGCTGCTTGGCTGGTCATCCCATTTTACGTAATCACGCACCACGTTCCCCTGAACCAGGGCGGTGTGTATCCAGTCTATCCCCGAGCGTCTCTTTTCGATGTCCATGGGCCCCGTGCCGCCAATAACCAGCATCGGGACCTTTGCCAGCCAGGCATTGTAGATATCATTAGCCGCGTTCAGTAACCCTACCACATTATGCACCATGGCTGCCATAGGCTTACCGGTAACCATTGCGTACCCGGCAGCCACATCAATGGCGATTCCTTCGTGAGCACAGAGAATCATTTCAGGTTTGTTATTACCCAGGTAATTTACTACAGAGTCATGGAGTCCACGAAAGGTTGACCCCGGCAGCATGGCGGCATAGTCAATATCCAGCAGGCGAAGCATATCAGCCATTATATCGGAGCCATATCGGGCTTGAGATTTATCGCTACTCATATCACCCTCCTTGCTGTTCTAACCTGGTTTCCCCTTAATTACTTCGAATCACTACTTTATTCCAGTGAAAGCACTGTAGCGCAAAGTATAACACAAAGTGGCCTTCCAGCATAAACAGTTAATCCGGGGTCGTTTATCCGCAATGACAGTGAAAAAACCGGCAAGCTTTTTTGTAATAAGTGAGTGCCGGCAGATGTGCTTTCATTACAGGAAAGGAAAGGACTAAGGAGATAGGAGAAAAAGAAAAAAGAAATGATTTGGCAGGCATCCGCCACAAAGCATGGAAACATGATTTCATAACCGTGTCATTCCGTGCCCTGGCCTGTCGCCAGGACAGGCTTGATACGGAATCCAGGTGGGGTGGGCTGGCTGGATTCCGGCTTGAGTTTATCCCGTACCTGATACGGGGCCGGAATGACATTTTTCGGAGCAACTCTATGCATTATGCCTGTGATGTATTGATGTTTGCAGAACCTTCGGTTCTGCTGGTGCCCCTTCGTATCCAGTACTGACTGTTGTTCTTATCCCAGAACTCTATTAGCATTTGAAGAAGACCGTCATAAGTATCCCCGTCTTTCTTCATTGATTTCAGGGTCTCTTTGGTGTATACGGAAACGCTTATGGTGGTCTTTTCGTAATACTTGGAATAGTCCATATCTGTCTGCCCGGGCTGCCACGAATGTAGTTGCGGAGTAGGCACCACTTAAGAAGATATTGACATCCCGGCAATAGAGTTTCAATAACTAAAAGTGTCAAAGACGGTAGTAAAAAGGTTCTTTTTTGAGTTAGTAACCAATGAAAAAGGGCCCCGAAGGGCCCTTTTCTTTTGAGTTATAACCTGCTGAGAGTTTATTGCTTCTTACCGTAGATTGACATGATGTTCTTGATTACCTCTTGGAGAACGCCTTTGTCATTCTTTATCAGGTAGCCGCCCCCATCCATCATCTTGTAAAATTCCGCCAGCTCTTCAGGATTGTCTTCATTGATGGCATAAGCACGGTGACAGGCGCCGCAGGCTCTTGCCCCGGGGCCGGTGACATAACTCGGTACGTCTCCGATGTTTCTGTCCATGGTCGTAACTTTGTCAGCCGCCGAAAGCAGACCGGGTAACGACTTGGACTGGTCAGGCACATTGTAGGTGCCTGGATTGTGGCAAGACTCACAATTTTTGATTGTGAAATTGGGGAATACATGCTCGACATGGAGATTGTATTTTACAGCTTGCACCGGGTCGGTGAAGTCAACATCGCCGATGTCGAATGCCTGGAACGAGTGGATGGCATGGACATAAGATTCAATTGACCTTGACTGCATTTCCAGGTGCGAACCGGCAGCCAGGGTAACATGGCACGTCCGGCAGACCGTAATATTGCCGCCCCTGATAGGAGTGTGGAAAGTCGTTGCCAGAGCATCGTGGCATTTGTTACAGCCATTAACATCTACGATATCGGGGTAGAAATCATCATCAAACTTGCCGCTACCGAGGTCAAAGGTGCGGGAAGGGGCATTAAGAGCAACCAGTTCACCATCCGCATTTTCCAATGACGGAAGCACCTCAAGCTCCACTCTCCTGATTGTGCCGTCGTTTATCATGTCAGCCCATTCTGCCAGGTGAGCCGTGACCGTCCATTTGCCGGGGGCTTCCGAGATGGTCGTCCAGTACTTGTGTTCGGCGCCGACATCGTAGGCTCCTTTGGGCAGGTCACCCTCGGAGCGCGAAATAGTACCATTGTTATTGCTGTCATAACGGTCGTGCCCATTGACGATGAAATGTTTGGTGTCATAGCCATAGAGGCCAATCATCGCTTCAGGGTGGATATTCGCGGCATCAAGCCCTCCAGCCGTGCCGGAGGCACTGATATCGAAGGTAATGTCAGTGCCGCTTAACGATGCATTATCAATCGTGACCTTAATTTTATCCGAATATTTCGTCCCGGCAGCATCGGCATAGATGATGGGGTTGTAACCGGTGTGAATCTTGTTGAATGCCGGAGCCATAGTTCCATGGCACGTGTTGCAATCGGTGGTTTCCAGGTCCATGCTGCCATGAATTGATTGTGGCATTACGGTCTTGAGCGCCGGTGCCCTGTAGGGGTCAGTCCCTTCCTCAGGTCCGGTCACCGGGTGGCAGCTTTTGCAGGTTGATATCTTGAAATTCTCCTGGGCTAATACCATATCAAGTTTGCCTTCGTGGCAGGTGGCGCAGTTAGACATTGACTGGGGGTAGGGGAATTCCATGGCATGCGACATGTGGACATCGTTTATGAGTCTGGCTTTATAAGCGTACTGGTCTTTTTCGGCATCAGTCAAGTTCTTTGCAACGCTATTGTGAGCCGTGTCTCCGGCTGCGGCGGCAGCTTCAGCCAGTTCGGTAAGCTCGGCAAACCGTGCTGGATTATCAACTAATAGCTGCCAGTCCTGATGGCCGCCGTTACGCGTATCGTAATGGCAGCTCTTACAGGATGAGAAGTCCGATAACCCTTCAACCGCGGCTGCTCTGTAGCCGTGCTTCATGTAAGGCGTGCCGTGGCATTTTTCACAGCCGGAGGCATTGGCGGGAGATTCATAGGTGGCAACATCACCAAAAGCCTTGCCGGCGCTGGCTACATCGTCATACATGGTTACATGACCGCCGCTCTCGGTGTCAAGCTTGCCGTCAGCGATATAGGCGTAAGCTAGACCATTTGAGGTGTTAGGGTCATAATTTAAATTACTGGCAGTCAGGGAGTATTTGCCGTCTCCCAGTGCTACCGGGTTCTTGAATGGGACTGAGTTGTCAAATGTGCTGGTAGCGCTGTCATAAGCCACCGTATAAAATGTCTTTTGCTCCAGAGAGGGCAGCCCGTCCTCATCTATGTAAGGCTGGCCATTTTTCTTGATGGTGACCGTCATCGTTCCATCACCGGTAACACTATCAATGGTTAGTTCGAGCTTGCTTCTGTCGGTGTACTTATCGTAAATTGACTGATGTTCTTCACCGGCGCCCTCGTGACAGGTAACACAACGCTCACCAGTGGTGGAGACGAAGGTAACTCCTGAAGGCTCTTGACTACCGCCAGTAGCAGGAGGCTCAGTCTCATCTGGCGTACAGGATAGGAATAAAAACGATAAAGCCAGGGCCAGAGTGAAAAATCCGATAAACACTAGTAACTTTCTCAATTTTTTACCTCCTTTGTCTCATTGGTTTTGGGTTTACTGACTTCAGTCCTCGCACCAAAAAAAGGGTTACCCCCCTTATGGGTAACCTTTAATTAATTTGCACTCAGTATTACCTTGCTTTTCAACATAACTTCTTTACACTTTTATCCGTGTAATTCTACGTAATTCTACGCAAGTATTTTTACCTGGTTCAAAACCAAAATAGGATAACACAGATACTAGAATTTTGTCAAGCCCTTTTGAAAAAAATTTTCCTAATGTCATTGCGAGGAGTCCTTCTTTGGAAGGACGATGAAGCAACCTCAAAATTTATGTAGGTTGCCACGCTTCGCTCGCAATGACAGCATGGAGGTTGTATGTCATTGCGAGGGCTTTAGCCCGTGGCAATCTATATAGATTATTCATATAGATTACTTCGTCGCGGAGTTCACACTGAGCGAAGCGAATGTGCTCCTCGTAATGACAAGATAGGGTCGCTTCGCCTCCCTCCCCGTTCGGGAAGGAGGGCTCGCAATGACAAAGTGTGATTGCCACGTCCTTCTCAGAAGGACTCGCAGGAACTGTTAAACAATCTTAACTTAAGGAGTTGAGATTTCGGGTCTTGTTTATTATAATTGAACTCGCCTGCTGGTACGGGCAGGGGAATGCCTTTCAGTATAGATGGCAAGGCACAAGAAGTTTTTAATGACCTTAATCTGTGTTAGAATATGGCGGGAAGATGCGAATAGATATCTTGACTCTGTTTCCGGAAATGTTCCAGAGCGTGCTTGGCTCGGCTATTTTCAAGCGGGCCAGTGACCGTAAGCTGGTTAAAATTGTTGTTCACAATATACGGGACTATACTCATGATAAGCACCGCACCGTTGATGATTATCCTTTTGGTGGGGGAGCGGGGATGGTGCTCAAGCCAGAGCCTATTTTTGAGGCTGTGGAAGCAGCGAAAGCGGGGGCTTACCCCGGTGAAGAGGATGGTGATTTACCCGTTATTTTGCTTACCCCACAGGGGCGTCTTTTTTCCCAGCGGATTGCTCAGGAGCTATCCGGAAAGAGCCGGCTGATTCTTATCTGCGGTCATTATGAGGGGGTTGATGAGCGGATAAGGGAGCACCTGGCTACTGATGAAATTAGCCTTGGTGATTATGTGCTTAGCGGTGGTGAGCTGGCGGCAATGGTGGTGATTGATGCCGTGGTCAGGCTGGTGCCCGGGGTGCTTGGCTCCGCTGCTTCACCAGTAGATGATTCCCACGCTGCCGGGCTGCTGGAATATCCCCAGTACACCCGTCCTCCGGTGTTCAGGGGATGGGCGGTGCCAGAGGTACTGCTTTCAGGGAATCACGCTCTGATTGCCGGATGGCGCCGTGAGCAGGCACTTATCCGGACGCTGGAGCGCCGCCCGGAGCTGCTAGCCAAAACTAATCTTACTCCCGCAGAAGAGCGGTTTATAGAAAATTACAAAAATTCTAGCTGCAAGAGGTAATTGAAGATGATATCATTCGCTGAAGTCAAAGCAAATCCAAATATTCCAGCTTTCACCTCCGGTGACACCGTCAAGGTCACCTTTAAGATTGTCGAGGGAGATAAAGAGCGTAACCAGGTCTTTCAAGGAGTAATCATCAGGGTGAGGCGGGGTGGCATCGGTTCCAGCTTCACGGTGAGGCGGGTCGTTTATGGTATAGGTGTGGAGCATACCTTTCCTCTGAACTCGCCGCTGATGGAAAAAGTGGAAGTAGTGAGGCGGGGGAGAAAACGCCGGGCGAAACTTTATTATCTGCGCGGACTAAGTGCCAAGGCTTCTCGTCTTAGAGAGAGACGCCTAACTCAGCAAGAGCTGGAAAGGGAGCGAGAAAGAGTCCAAATGCTGGAAGAGGAACAGGAAAAGGCATCTGAGGCGGAAGGAAAGCTGGAGGCGGAATTGCCTCAGGAAGAAACCCCTGACCTGGAGCGTGAAGAGGGAGCGGAGGCAGGAGGAAACAGCTAAGTTAGAGCAGGAAGAAGAGAAAGAGTAGAGCAGGTCAGGACTTTTCGCCGGATGCAGGAAAGCTACCTCGCTGGAGTATTGAATGAGGTATGCTGAGGTTTGTGTTAATTCTCCCATTGGTCAGCGCCGTACCTTTAGCTATGCTATACCCCCGGGTTTGAGTATTGATTTGGGGCAGGCGGTCTGGGTTCCCTTCGGGGAGAAGCTCCTTCAGGGCATTGTTTTAGGACTAAGTGATTCCCCAGCAGTAGAGCAAACCAGGGAAATAGCCGGTACCATCGAGCCCGACCCGGTACTATCTCCGGTTGATATCTCGCTGGCTTATTGGCTCAGCCAGTACTATCTATCACCTCTTTTTGATGCCGTGGCTTTGATGCTGCCGCCGGGTTTTGAACGTAAGCCCCTTACTTTTCTTTCAGTCTGCCCCCTTCCCGATGACTTTGATTCATCATCGCTCAGCCAGGACCAGAGACATGCCCTGCAATTGCTCGGCAGAGAGAACAGGATAAGTCTGAAAAGACTGGAAAAAGTACTGGGGCAGAAGAAGACGGCACGTATCGTTTCCCAGCTGGTGACGCGGGGGCTGGTAAGCCGGAGCTATGAGTTAGAGCCGATTAAGGCGAAGCCAAAGCTAGAAACCTATCTTAGCCTGGCAGTTAGTCTTGATAAAGCTCAGCAAGAGCTAATCAGTCTCTCTAAAAAGAGAGCCGTGAAACAGGCGGCCCTTCTCCAGTTTCTAATTCAGCAGCTTGAACCCGTTTCCCTGACAGAAGCCAGGCAAAAGACTAAATGCAATAAAGCGACAGTTGATGCTCTGGCTGGAAAAGGGCTGGTCAGTGTCCAGCAAATCAGGGTAAGGCGCGACCCTCTTGCTGCCCGGGCCGTAAACCTTTCTTATCCCTTAACTCTTACGGCTGCCCAGGAATCAGCCTTCAGGGCTATCAGCCAGAGTCTGGGGCAGGAATCGAAAGGACTGCCGCAGGTTTTCCTGCTTCACGGGGTTACCGGCAGCGGCAAGACGGAGGTCTATCTGCAGGCTCTGGCTGAGGCGGTGAGGTTGGGTAAACGGGGCTTTGTTCTGGTCCCGGAAATTGCTCTTACTCCCCAGACCATAGAGCGCTTTGCCTCGCGTTTTCCCGGTAGAGTGGCTGTCCTTCACAGCCAGCTCTCACTTGGTGAGCGATTTGACGAATGGCACCGAATAAAAAACGGGGAAGTTGATGTCGTTATCGGCCCCAGGAGTGCTCTTTTTGCCCCTCAACCTGACCTGGGGCTTATCGTTATGGATGAGGAACATGATTGGAGCTATAAACAGACGGATAAATCACTCCGCTATCACGCTCGCACTGTCGCTATCAAGCTGGCCGAACTGACCGGGGCGGTGGTTGTTCTGGGTAGTGCTACTCCTGATGTAGAGACTTTCTACCATGCCCGCCAGGGAGGCTACCAACTGCTTCGGCTCCTGGAGCGGGTTACGCCGAGAGAGAGTTCTCCCCTGCCACCGGTTGAGATAGTGGATATGAGGACGGAGCTTAAAGCCGGGAACAGGAGTATGTTCAGTCGCTCTCTCTCCCGCGCTATAGCCAAAGCTGTATCTGGTGGGGAGCAGGTGATGCTCTTTCTTAACCGGCGGGGAGCGGCTACCTTTATTCAGTGCCGTGATTGTGGCTTTGTCCTTGACTGCCGCCGCTGTGAGCTTCCCCTCACCTATCATCTGGCTGAAGATATACTGGTGTGCCATCAGTGCAACTACCGGGGAGCGGTGCCTAAAATCTGTCCACGGTGCCAGAGCCAGCGGATAAAGTTTCTGGGTGCCGGCACCCAGAAACTCGAGCAGGAGGCAGGCAGTATCTTTTCTCCAGCCCGCCTCCTACGCTGGGACAGTGATGCCGTCAGGCAGAAGAATGCCCACCAGGAGATACTAGATAAGTTCCGCAGTCACCAGGCTGATATTCTTATCGGTACCCAGATGATTACCAAGGGGTTAGACCTGCCCGGGGTTACTTTAGTCGGGGTAGTGAATGCTGATACCGGTCTAAATCTGCCTGACTTCCGGGCCGGGGAAAGAACCTTTCAGCTGCTCAGCCAGGTGGCGGGGAGGGCCGGGCGGGGTCCGCTTGGTGGGGAAGTTATCATTCAAAGCTATTCGCCGGAGCACTATGCCGTTCAAGCCGCTGCTAAACATGACTATGCTTCCTTCTATGATAAAGAAATCGGCTACCGCCGCCAGTTTCACTATCCTCCTTTCAGCCGGCTGGCAAGCCTTATTTATACCCATACCAATGATGCCCGCTGTCAGCAGGAAGCGGAAAGAATGAAGCGGTTACTTATCGAGGAGATGGCGGCTAAAGGAATAGCTGACCTCAATATCATTGGCCCGGCGCCCGCCTTTGTTCACCGGCTAAGGGGCAGGTTCCGCTGGCAGCTTATCCTTTATGGCGCCGACCCTGCCTCCCTTCTTTCAGCAATACCTGTTCCCCAGGGCTGGATGATTGACATTGACCCGGTGGGGCTTTAGAGGATAAAATTTAACTGAATCCGATTAAGCGTTGACCCTGAAACAAGCCTGTCCTGGCGACAGGCCAGGGTTCAGAGTAAGGGGATGGCAGATGGCGGTTTTGCCTATTCGGCTGGTTCCTGACCCGGTATTGCGGCAAAAAGCGAAGCGGGTCAGGTCTGTTAATGGCTCAATCCATAAGCTGATAAGCGATATGATTGAGACCATGTATGCCGCTCCGGGGGTGGGGCTGGCCGCTCCCCAGGTAGGTGTTTCCTTGCGGGTGATTGTAATTGGTCTACCGGAAGAGGAAGAAATAATCTTAATCAATCCTGAGGTAGTGCGGAGGAGGGGGGAACGGGTGGTAAACGAAGGCTGCCTTAGCCTGCCGGGCTATGTCGGTCAAATCAAGCGGGCTGAATCGGTTACCGTTAAGGGACGGGACCGGGATGGCAGGGAGGTAAGGATTAAGGCGGATGAGCTTCTGGCTCAGGCACTGGAGCACGAGATAGACCATATCAATGGCAGACTCTATACCGACCACCTGGAAAGCAAAGATGATTTTCATAAGATTGAACCGGAAGAGATAAACGAAGAAGGGCTTTAGCTGACATCGTAAAAACCCCCGCTTTTGCGTTTTATCTTAGAATTGCCCCTGCTTTCTTGACAACAGGAAATTACTCTTGTTATACTAAATATACCAAATTTACCTGAAGAAATTTGAGGTAAGGAGGGAAGGTGAAAAGGAAAGTTAATCTGGTTGTACTTATCTAGTATATACCTAAGGAACATTTAAAATAAGGAGGAAGGGTGAAAAGAAAATTTATCTGGTTGATAGCAAGTGGTTTGATAGTGCTGTCTATGGCAGCCACCGCCTGTGGTGCTCCGCCAGCCACAGAACAGCCGCCGGTAACAGAACAGCCGCCGGTAACAGAGCAGCCGCCGGTAACGGAAGAGCCAGAGGTGATTGAGCCTGAGACGGCTAAGCCGAAGTATGGCGGGGTGCTCAGGATTGTTCAGAGAAATGATATGACCGACTGGGATGATATAATCGGCAACACTCATACCGGGCGAGCGAAAATGACAACCAACGAGCCGCTCACGGCCGGTGACTGGGCTAAGGGTCCCGCCGGAGGCTATGGTGAGAATAAGACTGACTGGGTGGAGAGGGGACTGTCCTTTGAAAATCATATCAGAGGCGGCTACCTGGCGGAAAACTGGGAGTTTCCTAAGTCCCAGGAGGGAGACACCGCCACTCTCATCTTTCATATCCGCCAGGGAGTGAACTTCGCTGTTAATCCAGCGTCGTGGGCTGAAGCTGCCCACCTGGTCAACGGCCGGCAAATGACCCTTGATGATGTCCTCTATAACTTTAACCTGCAGATTACCGACACCCGGGCTTTCATTTACCGGACCAACCCCGACCTACGGGTTGCCAAAATAACCTCCCCGGCGCCGTGGACGGTCCAGATTGAAATCCCCTGGACATCCTTTGATTCAGCTGTAACCCGCTTTGGCGGTCATGTCCACATTTTCCCCAAAGAGGTATATGAACAATTTGGACCTACTGCTTTCAGTAACTGGAAAAACTCTGTCGGCACTGGTCCCTTCGTCCTGGCTGACAATGTCCCCGGCAGCACGGCGACCCTGGTGCGGAACCCCAACTACTGGATGACGAATCCCGTTGGCCCGGGCAAGGGCGACCAGCTACCCTACCTGGACGGAGTCAAGTTCTTCATCATTCCTGACTTCTCTACGCGTTTGGCTGCCCTGCGCACCGGGCAGGTTGATGTGCTTGCCGAAAAGGACTACCTTGGCTGGGATGATGGCCTCATCCTGAAGAAGACGGCACCGGACTGGATGACGGTGAAAGCCTATAACCAGAGGACGGGGGGAGGGGTCCCGGTTCACATGAACCTGACCAAGCCACCCTATAACGACCTCCGGGTGCGGCGGGCACTGTTTATGGCTATTGATTTTCAGACCATCAATAACGAGTTATACGATGGTAATGGCTTCATCTACTCCCAGCCGGTACCTGACCCGATGGATTTTCCTGACGCTTACTTCGGACCCGACCCGGAGACAGGGGAATGGCCCTCGGATGCTTCTGAATCAGTAAAAGAGCTTTTCATCTACAACCCGGAGAAGGCGAAACAGCTCCTTGCTGAAGCCGGCTACCCCCAGGGCTTCAAGACCACCCTGACTATTTCTAATGATGCCGAGGTTATTGACTACTTCTCGGTATATAAAGATTACTGGAGCAAGATAGGTGTTGATGTGGTGCTAAATCCTATGGAGACTGCCGCCCAGGATAACTGGGAGAGAGAGGGGAAAAACGAAGCCATGCACCAAATGACCTCCGCATCCAGGGCACGTCTTTACGAACTGCAAATGTGGACCGGTCATGCCGAGTATAACGATATGGGAAATGACCCCGAGCAGCTGGCGGTAGCCAATGAAGCATATGGGCAAGTGCAGAGCAACCTCTTCTTTAATAAACCGGAGGCCGACCGTGTCTTTCGGGAGCTGAATAAATATGCCCTGGAAGATGTCTGGGGCATCAACGTGATTGGCAAGCCGCAGTGGTTCACCTGGCCATCCTGGATAAAGAACTACAGCGGCGAGAGAATGGTCAGTTTTGGCGTTGCCAAAGACTTCTATCGCTGGGTCTGGATTGACCAGGACTTGAAGAAGAGCCTGGGTTACTAGCCCGGGACAGGCATACAGGTGTTAGCATAGTCAACTGCTAAGCATTAGCCTCACCCCTGAATAAAGGGGTGAGGCTTTTGGCTGGTTTTTCAAACGCAAACTGATTGAGGAGGTAGAGAATTTGCCTGTTTACGAATATAAATGCCCCTGCTGTAAGACTCGCCTGGAGTTAAGGCGGGGCTTTAACGATGAAAGCCCGGTGCTCTGTCCGCAGTGCGGGAGCAATGCCTGCCGTGTTTTCTCCCCGGTGCCCGTAATTTTCAAGGGGTCTGGCTTTTATTCTACGGACTACCGGCAAAATAAGGGGCACGAGCCGGAGAAAGAGGAAACAGAAAAAACTAAAGCCGACAGTAGTAAGGACAGTGATTAGTTTCTGAAAGTTTTTACCTGTTTTATCGTTAGTAGCTAGTAGGAGGTTATAATACGACCGCTGAAATAGACAAAGAAGAAAAGTCAAAGGTAAAAGAGATTACCTTTAAGTGTAAGTTCTGTGAAAAAACCAAGCCATTGGACGAAATGATAGTTATAACCAGGTTCTTCCCCCCGACTCCAGCCTGCCGGGATTGTGAAAAGAAAATGCGGTAAAGGCGGGTGAGTTTTTGGCTATTGCCATTCTGTCTCACCAGGAACTGCGAGAGTATCATTTTGGCTCCGGGCATCCCTTTCATGGAGACCGTTTTGACATCTTCCTTCAGTTCTTAAAAAAGCGTCTGCCCGAGGATGATAATTATCATCTCCTTAAAGCGGATTGGGCAACGGAAGAAGACCTGCTTCTCATCTGCCAGAAAGAATATATTGATTTTACCAAAAGCTACTATTATGCCGCCAATCTGGGTTTGAGCTATGCCGGTCAGTTTTCCCGGTTTCAGAGCGGGGATAACCTGCCCTTTGGCAGACCGGGCAGGGTGGAAGAGGCGGCAAGATTGATTGTCGGCCAGGCTAAGGCGGCTTGTCATCTGGTTCAAGGGGGGGAATTTAAGAAGGTAGTCTCCCTGGGCGGTGGACTTCACCACGCCAGGCCGGCTTACGGCGAGGGGTTTTGCCTCTACAACGATGTTGCCTTCAGCGGCCTGTATCTAATGCAGGAATACGGCCTGGAGAGAATCCTCATCCTGGATACCGATGCTCACGCCGGAAATGGCACCAGCGAGTATTTCTACGAAGAGCCGAGGGTTTTATTTATTGACCTGCACCAGGACCCAATGACCCTCTACCCGGGTACCGGTTTTGTTGACCAGATTGGCTCCGGTCGCGGTAGAGGCTTTACCATTAATATCCCCTTGCCGCCTTATGCCGGCTACGATTCTTACAAGCTGGTTTTTGAGTCTATCGTTGAGCCGGTAACCCGGGAATTTAGCCCCCAGATTATTATCCGCAACGGCGGTTCTGACCCCCATTTTGCCGACCAGCTGACCAATCTGGGACTGCCGGTAAAAGGCTTCAGGATGATTGGGGAAAAAGTCAGGGAAATGGCTAAAGTTTGTGACGGTAAAGCTATGGATTTGATTGCCTCCGGTTATAATCAGGAGGTTTTGCCCTATGGCTGGCTGGCTTTGATTGCCGGGCTGGGCGGTATTGACCTTGAAGTAGAGGAGCCGGAGCCTGCGCCTCAGCGGTTTAACACGGATGCTTCCTCTTTAGCCGGGACGGAAAGAGTGGTCGAGGCAGTTAAAAACCAGTTAAAAGATTACTGGAGCTGCTTGAGCTAGCCTACATGCCGTAGCTCAGGCGGGCTACCAGTCGCATCGGTAGTCCTAGCTGTACCATTCTATCCTGGGTAGCCCGGATATCGTAAGGGATGCGGTGAAGAGTAATCACCCTGGTTTCAGTGTCATAGATGGCGTAGCTGGCTTGAGAGTTGCCGTCCCGGGGCTGCCCCACACTGCCAGGATTGATAATTAACCGGTCTTTGCCCAGAGTAAGCTTGACATCAGGCAAAAAGCGTTTGCCGGAGCAGGTGCCATTTTCGTCACGGCTGAACACCAGGGGCACATGTGAGTGTCCCACCAGACAAAATTGCGTTTTGAAGGCAGCAAAGTTTTCTTTAGCCATACCGGTCGAGGTAAGGTATTCCCAGATAGGTTCTCTGGGGCTGCCGTGCACCAGGGTGAAATTTTCTTCCTCAATAACCGGCGGCAGTCCTTTGAGGTAGTCCGTGTCTGCCGGGCTTAGTTGCTGGGCTGTCCATTGACAGGCTTCAGCCGCATCGGGGTTAAACTCGTTAATGCCAATCTTACCACTGGCTCCCCAATCATGGTTACCGGCAACACTGATATGGTTGGTCTGGCACAGAAGCTCTATGCATTCACCCGGCTCCGGGCCGTAACCAACGATATCTCCCAGGCACCATATCTTCTCCACCCCTCCCCGGTTCGTAATGTCATCTAACACGGCCCTGAAAGCGGCCAGATTAGCGTGAAGATCACTGATGATTGCGTAACGCATTTACCCTTATCCCGACTGAAATCAAATCAGTAACCCGGGCAGCTGGTCAGGAGAGACGGCTTCCTGCCGGGCTGTGGCCATGTCTCTAAGTATCACCGTGCCTGTCTTCACCTCGCGGTCACCGATAATTACCGTGTGGCGAACACCGAGAGTATTTGCCTGTCTCAGCTGGGCTTTCAGGCTCCGGCTGCCGGTAGCCTCTATCAGAGCAATGCCGGCCTGCCTCAGCCTGGATGCCAGCTTTATCGCCTCGTCCCGGGCTTCACTACCCAGGTGGGCAATAAAGACCTGCGGTTTGGGCAAAGAGGGGATAGACACTTCTTGCTTCTTCAGGTTGAGTATTACCCGCTCTATGCCGGTGGCAAAACCTATGGCCGGCGTGGGCTTACCGCCCAGCTGCTCAATCAGGTTGTCATACCGTCCTCCCCCGCCGAGGGTGCTCTGGGCGCCATCTGCTTCAGGCTGAATCTCAAAGACAGTCCGGGTATAGTAATCAAGCCCCCGGACCAGGCGGTGGTCTGCTTCAAAAGGAATTTCAAGCAGAGCCAGGTATTTTTTTAACTGGTTAAAGTGTTCCTGACATGGCGGGCAAAGATAGTCAAGGCTCTTTGGAGCCAGGTTAGCTACCGGCTGGCACGTTGATTGTTTACAGTCGAGCAAGCGAAGCGGGTTTTTCTCCAGCCTGGTGCGGCAATCGGAGCACAGTCTATCAGCGTAGCTCGCATAGTAATTTTTCAGAGCGGAGAGATAGCCGGGCCGGCATGATGAACAACCAATGCTGTTCAGCTTCAGGGAGAGATGGACAATGTTCATCGAGCTAAAGAATCGCCAGGCCATATCAATAACTTCAGCATCGAGGGAGGGGTCTTCATCACCGATAGCTTCACAGCCGAACTGGTGGTGCTGTCGGTATCTGCCGGCCTGAGGCCTGTCGTAGCGGAAAATTGGAGCCAGGTAATAGAGCCTTACCGGCTGCGGTAAGTTGTGCAGGCCGTGCTCTATGTAGGCACGGCATATTGAGGCGGTTTCTTCCGGTTTCAATGTTAAGCTGCTGCCTCCCCTGTCTTCAAAGGTATACATTTCCTTGTCAACGATGTCCGTAGCATCTCCGACACCGCGAGTAAACAGGCTGGCGTCTTCAAATACCGGGGTATCAATTCGTTCATAACCGTAGAGACGGCAGACATTAACTGCCTGAGCTTCGACATAACGCCAGTAGGCTTGTTCCCCGGATAGAATATCCGAGGTTCCCCGTGGTGCTTGATACAACCTGCTTTCCTCTCTAATCAACCTGTCATTGCGAGCGACTCGTTCCGACTTGCCTCGACTCGTTCCGATATGTCAGAGTGAACAAGCTCGGAGCAGGTTACCTGTAGCGAGGGTTCAACCCGAGTTCACCCCGAGGGTTCGGTAACGAGTTATCGTCTTCAGACCGAGTTCAGACTTCAGGCCGAGCCTTCAGTCCGAGGACCGAGGTCAGAGTGAAAGCGTTGCAATCTATAAGATTTATAGAGATTGCCACGTCGCTCCGCTCCTCGCAATGACAATTAAGTGGTCTATCTCTTCCTAAAGCTAGGATACAGTATTAGCAGCCAAGTGTAAAGACGGATGTGAGATATTAATGATTCCTTTGTCATTGCGAGGGCTTTAGCCCTCGGGCTGAACTCGGGCCTCGGACTGAAGGCTCGGCCTGAAGGCTGAAGCCCGTGGCAATCTCTATAGATTATTCATAGGTATTCGGGGGCAAAGAGGCTCTTAGCTGGCGGTAGACCTCCCGATAGTCCTTTTCCAGCAGGTCGTTTGACCCGGCAAAAGAGGCGCATCTGGCTAGCAGGGTAGCTACTTGGTCTTGTGACAGCTTGGCGTTTCTCGTCCGGATGAGGTGAAGTAAGGTGTTGTAGGCAAGGACAAAGGCGATTAGGCAAAACATCCGGATGGGTTTTTCGCTCTCCGGTATGCTCTTGATATACTTCAGTGTTGAATCAAAGTAGCTCAGTATGGTCGGGGTTAGTTCATCCAGGAACTCTTTGGGAATAACTGGTAGAGAAGCCTCACGCTCCGGATGGAAAGCGTATTTTCCGGTTATTGAAGCAGGAACATAACACCAGCCTCTGGCTATATCTTCCGGGTAGTTCTTGACGATATTGGTGACCTGAAGTGCCAGGCCAAACCGGGTCTGATATTTTTCCAGCTCTGATTTGAAGGGTGAGACCTTTTCCTCAAGGCAGAAAAGCCGGGTAAGCATCTCACCGACAATACCGGCTACCTGATAGCAGTAGTCTTCCATTTCCGCCAGGTCCTGCAGCTGGAATACCCCGGCACTTTGCAGTTTTCTTTCCTGGAACTTCGCCATACCCTCGGAGGTGCGGGCAATATGGGGGTCGATAATTTCCCGGTAAGCATCCGGCAGTTGGAAGTAGCACCTTATCACTCTATCGCCATTTTCAACAAGCTCTTTCGCCGGTGATGCTGCCAGCCAGCTAAACTCCAGGGACTGGTAAATCTCCAATCTTTCCCTCAGGGTTTGATTTCCCCGGAAGACTCCGGCATAGCTGTGGAGAGCCTCTATTTTCTGAGCCTCGTTCTGGAGAGCGTCATCCTCGAAAGTATCGGCAATCCGGAAGAATAGATAGCCGAGCAGGATTGCCTTATGGATATTCCCTTCTAACTGGACTATATTTAGAGCGAAAGTCCTTGATACCCCGGGCAAAATTGCCTGACAATATTCCCAGTCCGTTCTCGTATCTGCCAATAGCTTAGGCTCCGTTCCTGGTTTTGCTTTTGTCCTTTTTCTCTGCCAGAGAAGCCCGGTAGCGCCCCAGAGCAATTAACGGGAAATAGATTCGGTAGAGGTCATATTTCAAATAAAAGGCTCTGGGGAAGCCGGTGCCGGTATAGGCATCTTCCTGCCAGCTTCCGTCCTCTTTCTGGGTCTTCAATAGGTAGGCAATGCCTCTTCTGACACTCCGGCTGGCTGCCCGGTCAGCGGCAACCAGCCCGATGATTGCCCAGCCAGTCTGAGATGCCGTGCTTGGGCTGACGCCCCGGGTGCCGGGCCGCTCGTAGCTCTGGCAGGTCTCACCCCAGCCCCCGTCCTTATTCTGGCAGGATATTAGCCAGGAGGCGGCCCGCTGGACATAATCCCGGGTCATATCTTCACCGGCGGCTCGCAGTGCGGCGAGGACTAGTCCGGTGCCATAGATATAGTTCACCCCCCAGCGCCCGTACCAGGCACCATCAGGCTGCTGGCAATGCTTGAGATAGGAAATTCCCTTCGCGAGGGAAGAGGCACTGCTATCCAATAGGCCCATCAGCTCTACGGCATGAGCGGTAACATCCGGGCTGGTCGGGTCGACGGGAGTCATAAAATCGGCAAAAGGAATGTGCTCCAGAATTTTGTTATTATTGTTGCGGTCGAAAGCCGCCCAGCCACCGTTATTGCTCTGCATACCAAGCACCCAGCTTAAACCTTTTCTGATAGCCCCGGCTTTATGTCCTTCTTCCGGCTCTGCCAGGCGGGTCTTGAATAAGGCTCTGGAGACAACGGCAGTGTCGTCGATATCGGGGTAAAGGTCGTTATCAAATTCAAAAGCCCAGCCTCCCGGCTCGGTTTTCGGGTTCTTGACCTGCCAGTCACCGCCAACCCGGATTTGCTCCTTGAGCAGCCAGTGGGCCGCCCTGCCCAGCGAAGGATGATTAGTATCCAGGTCAGTCTCGACCAGGGCAAGCAGCGTCCAGGCGGTATCCCAGACCGGAGAAACGGCTGGCTGTAGCCGGAGAGTGGTACTGTCCTCGATGATGAAGCCTTCCAGCCCCTTCAGCCCTTTGTCTATTACCGGGTGGTCAAGTGGATACTCAAGGCTTTTAAGGGCAAAAAGAGAGTATACCCAGGGGAGCATAATGCCTCCCCAGCTCCCGTCCGCGTCCTGGTGGTCGATAATCCACTGCTCCGTCTTACG
Source organism: Dehalococcoidales bacterium (assembly GCA_030690265.1). Classification (GTDB taxonomy): domain Bacteria; phylum Chloroflexota; class Dehalococcoidia; order Dehalococcoidales; family UBA2162; genus JAUYHA01. The sequence goes on from JAUYHA010000049.1 coordinate 79,880, forward strand.
CAGGGCAAGCCGCCGCCCGGGCTTCACCGACAGCTTTTCCCAGGCTTTAAAAAGCTGGTCCAGCAAAAGAAAGAAACCTCTCCAGCTAAAAAGCCCTTCACCTTTGTCCGAATAATTTTGATTGCCTTCCGGCCCGGCATAAAGCTCGGAAAGTTGAGCCGAATCAGGTACCGGGCAGACCGGTTTCAAGGTTAAAACCACGCTGAGAGCCATAATAGTCGCCCGCGACCAGCTGGCGAACTCGTAGATATTAAAGTAAGACCAGTTGGGAAGGAAGATTATCTCCGGGGGCAGGGAGGGTATCTGGCTCCAGTTAAACTGGCCAAAGAGAGCCAGCCATATCTTGACGAAGACATTAGCCCTGGTGATACCTCCCCGGTTCAGGATAAAATCCCGTGCCCGCCGCATCAATGGCTCTTCCGGTGAGACCCCGGCCAGCTTCAGGGAAAAGTAAGCCTGGATGGTCACACTCAGGTCACCGGGGCCGCCGTAGTAGGTGCTCCAGGAGCCATCAGCCTGCTGCTGGCTCTTCACATAGTTGACTACCCTGTCCCGTCTCCTGGCGTCAATCTGCCGGGTCATGAAAAACATCAGGGGAAGATAGCCGGCGGTTACGCTGGCGTCGGCTTCAAGCTCACCCACCCAGAATCCCTCCCGGCTTTGCCTGCCAAGAAGATAATCCTGAGCTTTTTTGATAGCCTGGTTTACAAAAGTTTTATTTATATTTTTAGTTTCTGACATAGCCATTTTCTTTGAACCAGCTGACCGCTTTGCTGAAGGCTTCTTCAACTGCTGTCTGAGGCAAACCCAGCTCGGCAACCGCTTTAGAGCCGTCAAAGTATCTCAGCCGGCAGGCGGTTTTAACCCCTGCTACCGGGACCCTGGGGTGTTTGCCCAGAATGTCTGAGACAGCTTCATTGATGTGAGCTGCTGCCAGAGCCAGCCAGGTGGGTATCTTCAACCCGGGAGCCTTGATACCGGTGATGCTTTCCAGAATAGCCAGGATTTCCCGGAAGGTGAGGTTCCGGTTGCCCAGGATATATTTTTGACCGATACGTCCTCTTTCCAGAGCCAGGATGTGCCCCTTAGCCACATCGCCGACATCAACTACATTTAAGCCGCACTCAACATAGGCGGGTAACCTGCGGTTCAGGAAGTCAACGATGAACTGACCCGTGGGAGTCGGTTTAATGTCACGGGGCCCCACCGGCACGGTGGGATTGACGATGACTATGGGGAGGCCCTTATTAGCCATATCCAGGGCGAGCCTCTCCGCCAGGTATTTCGACCTGTGGTAGTGCCCGGTGAAATTACGGGGACTTGCCTCTACTTCCTCGGTGAGAATATTGCCGTTTTTATTGATGCCTATGGTTGATTCACTGCTGGTATAGACCACCTTTTTTATCCCCTTAGCCAAAGCGGCGGTAAGGATATTTCCCGTGCCCTGCACATTCGTTTCATAGATAAACCCGGGGTCACGAGCCCAGAAAGTATAGGCAGCGGCGGCATGAAAGAGGGTATCACAGCCGTCAAGGGCTCTAATGAGTGATGCCTTATCCTTCAGGTCTCCAGAGATTATCTCAATGTTAAGCCCCTGGATGTTTCTCCGGTCACTGCCCTTCCTGACCAGGGCTTTCACCTCGTAGCCTTGCTTCAGAAGCTCAAAGACCAGATTGCTGCCGATAAATCCGGTGGCTCCGGTAACCAGGGTTTTCATCTCAATAATTCCGTTTCATTTTCCAGCTTAGCCAGCAAACAGTCAACCAGGGTGCTCAGGTTTCTCCCTGCTTGCCGGGCGTTCCTGAAAAGGGTGAACAACTTTATCATCTGCTGAGGGTGAGTAAGGAAATAAAGACCTGCTTCTTTCCTTTGCCAGCTGCCGTTGGAATCCAGCATACGGTCAAAGGGGGGGAGGTTATCCCGCATTGAGTCGGAAATAGCCCGAATTGCCAGAAACGGCACCCCTTTAGCCGAGGCTATCCTGGCTGTCCAGTAACTTTCCATATCCACGATATCCGCCTGGAAGATTTTGCCCAGCGCCTGCCTTGACTCAAATTGAGAAACTAACTGGGTTGTGGTGACACTACTCCCCTGGCGTAACTTAGCTGTAGTGTCCGGAGCTTGGCAAGCCAGGGAGACCAATCCTGGGTCCGAATGGTAAGGGTTGTCTTCTTCGTTTTTCCCGGGTGTCTCTCCATTATCAGAGTAAAGCGTAGAGCAAAGAAAAATATCCCCCACCTTTGCTTCTTCGGTCAGTGCCCCGGCAAAGCCGAGAGAGACCAGGGCGGTAACCGGATAATGCTCCAGGATAAAATTGGTGGCTCTCTCGGTTCTCTCTTTTCCCATACCGCTTTGTATCAGGAGAATCGCTTTATTCCGGTAGCTTCCTCTAAAGATACGGCAGCCCTCCTGGCCGGAGATTTCTTCACAAAGCATATGCCTTCGCACATCGGCAGTCTCTTCTTTTAACGCACTCAGCAAAGCCAGCATTGTTGTCTCCCGGGCTGATTTTTCAGCCGCCAGCGAAGTGCCATCGGATGGTTCGCCAGATATTAGCCAGGTTCTTCCCGGTTTCATTTATAGCACTTGCCTCAAAGCCACAGTGAGTCATACAGTTAGCGCAGCGAGGGTCATTGCCGGCACCGTACTTCTCCCACGGCGTTTCCTCCAGCAGTTCCCCCAGCGACTGGCAGTAGTCATCGGTAATGAGATAGCAGGGTTTTCTCCAGCCCCCGGGGCTTCTGGTAGGGTTGCCCCAGGGAGTACAGGTAAGCTCTTCTTCCCCGCTGAGAAAGTCCAGATAAATGGGAGTATTATAGAAGGGAAAGCGCCGGCGCAGTCCATTGAGAGAGCTGAAGAAGTCTTTGATTTCGTCTCGAGACAGGAAAACATCGCCATCAACTGCCTCATAGCTAAAAGCTGGTGCCACCATCATGCCATCAACGGGTATCCGGGAGAGCAAGAGAAAAAGCTGCTCTATTTCTGCCGGGCTGGTTCCCTTGTAAATGGTGGTATTGGTAAGCACCCGAAAGCCGGCTTGCTTGGCGAGCTTCATTCCGGCAATGGCTGTCTCAAAAACGCCTTCTTGCCCCGCCAGCCGGTTATGAGACTCAGCCAGACCATCAAGATGAAGAACGAAGCTGAAGTAAGGACCGGGCTTGAATTTTTCCAGCGATTTTTCCAGCAGTAATCCGTTGGTGGTGAGATAAACGAAGCGTTTTCTGGCAGTAATCTCCCGAACAATTTGCTCAATCTCCGGGTGGAGCAGGGGTTCGCCGCCGCTGACGGCTACTACCGGAGTACGCGCCTCTTCAACCGCTGCCAGACATTCCCCGGCAGAGAGCATTTGGGCGGGGGCGCTCCGGAACTCTCTGACGCGCCCGCAGCCTTCACAGGATAGATTACAGCGCAAGCTTGGCTCCAGCATCAGCAGCAGAGGGAACCGCTTTCTGCCCAGCAATTTGTTTTTTACCAGGTATTTAGTTAGAGCCAGGGATAATTGCCAGGGGAAGGCCATTTTCATACCTCCGGCTTTTTCTGCGGTTATTAAAAGTCTCGTTCAATCAGAAAATGAGCCACTTCCTTCAGGTCGGAGCTAACCGAGGGCAATAATGCCAGACTATCTATTGCTTTGAGGGCTTTGGAGCAGTATTTTTCAGCCATCTTTTGAGCTTGAAATTGAGCATTAGCAGATTCAAGGATGGTTAAGACTGTGGCTATGCCATCACTCCCGACCTCTCCATTCTGGTAGACATCTACCAGTTCCTGTCTCAGCCTATTTCCAGCCTTTTCCAGAATATATACTATGGGAAAAGTTCTTTTTCTGTGCCGAATATCGCTGCCCAATGGCTTGCCCGTCTTTTCTTCCTCGCCCCAGATGCCGAGAATATCGTCTCTAATCTGGAATGCCAGTCCCAGATTTTTGCCAATCTCCCGGAAATGTTTTGCCATTTCCTGGTCATCAGTGCCGAGTAAAGCTCCCACCTCTAATGAGCAGGCAATCAGGGCGGCCGTTTTTCCCTCAATCATACTCAGGTAATCGGTAACTTCAATATCAAAGTGGCTTTCGTAGCTGATATCCAGGAACTGTCCCTCAAGCAAGCTAAGGGTGGCCTCATCTATCAGGTGCTGGATAGCTAATTGTTTTTCCATTGAGACACCGCATTTTTCAAGCCGTGATAATGCTAGATTAGCCATAAGACGCATTGCCGTGCCGACATTGATAGCCTGGGGCTTTCCCCAGATACTCCAGACGGTGGGGGAATGCCGTCGCTCTCTATCATCGTCTTGAATATCGTCAAGGATGAGGGAAAAGTTATGCACCAGTTCAATAGTTATGGCGGCGGGCAATGCCCTGCGGTAGTCTCCGCCTACGGCTTCACAGGTGAGCAGACATAAAGTGGGTCTCAGGGCTTTACCCGTTGTCCCCTGCCGCGGATTGCCTCTCTCATCTACCCAGCCGAAGTGGTAGCGCATAATATCATAAAGGGGTGCTTCCCGTTCAGCCAGTACCAGCTGCAACTCAGCTTTTATTTCCGCCGCATACCTCTCAAAAGAGGCGGGTAAGCTCGTCACTCTATTCCCCCTATTTTACGGGCGTCTTAAGGCAAAGTTCCGGGAAGGAGGATTTAATATACTGGGCTATGCCTTTAGCATCCAGATTAAACATTGAGTAGAATAATTCTTGAGTGCCGTGTTCAATAAAGATGTCGGGCAAACCAAGGCGCTCCACCCTTATCTGGCTCAATTTAGCCTGGGCTATTAGCTCCAGAACGGCACTGCCAAAGCCGCCGGCGAGGGCGTTCTCCTCAACAGTCAGCACCCTCCTCGTTTTCGCTGCCAGTTTCAGCAGGAGTTCTGAGTCCAGGGGCTTGGCAAAGCGGGCATTGACTACGGCGCACCGGATACCATCTTCAGCTAATTGTTCCGCCGCCGTAACGGCCGCGTTCACCCGGGAGCCGATAGCAAAAATAGCCACCTCATCTCCGTCTCTGAGCAGCTCACTTTTACCCAGAGGTAACTGTTCCGGGTTCGGCTTGAGGGGAACCCCCGTTCCGTTACCTCTGGGATAGCGGACTGCCATCGGTTGGCCGGCATGGACTGCGGTAAAGAGCAGGTGCTGAAATTCATCCTCGTCTTTAGGAGCGGAAACAATCATGTTCGGGATGCTGCGCAGGTAGGAAATGTCAAAAGCACCCTGGTGGGTTTTACCGTCATCGCCCACTATGCCGGCCCGGTCAATGGCAAAAACTACCGGCAGATTCTGGATGCAGACATCATGAATAACCTGGTCATAGGCCCTTTGCAAAAAGGTGGAATAGATAGCAACAATGGGGATAAATCCCTGGGTGGCCAAACCAGCCGCCAGTGTTACGGCGTGTTGTTCGCAGATGCCGACATCAAAAACGCGCTTAGGAAACTCGGTAGATGCCAGGCTGAGCCCGGTTCCATCGGGCATGGCGGCGGTAATAGCCACCACTCGTTCGTTTTCCCGCATCAGGCGAAGAACGGTTTGACTGAAAACCTGGCTGTAAGACGGGGCATTATTAGCTTTGCTATCTTTTTCTCTTTTAGTGTTATTTGGGGGCACACCGTGAAATTTGGTGGCGTTCTCTTCAGCGGCGGCATAGCCTTTCCCTTTCTGGGTAATAACGTGAACGAGGGTTGGTCCGGTCTCAACATTGCGGGCTCTGTTTAAGGCTGCTTCCAGCTCTTTAATGTTGTGACCATCCACCGGACCGAGGTAAACAAAGCCGAGCTGTTCCCAGAAGATATTAGGCAGTAGCATACTTTCAACCCGGCTTTTGAGGCGTTTGCTCAGTGACCAGGTTTGTTCTCCAAAAGGCAGGCGGGTAATGGTTTTCCTGGCTCTTCTTTTGGCAGTTTCATACCTCACGTCAAATCTCACCTGGTTAAGCAGTCTGGCGATGGCGCCAACGGTCGGGGAGATGGACATTCCGTTATCATTCAGGATAACAATTATCTTGCTGCCAAGATGTCCGGCATGGTTAAAAGCCTCAAGAGCCATGCCGGTACCCAGAGAACCGTCACCAATTACCGCTACCACCTCGTAGCTTTGCTTGCTCAAGTCCCGGGCTAGAGCCATGCCCATAACGGCCGAGACGGAAGTCCCGGCATGCCCGGTACCGAAAGCATCGTGCTCACTTTCCTCGCGCACCGGAAACCCGGATAAGCCTTTATACTGGCGGAGGGTAGCAAAATTGGCTCTACGTCCTGTGAAGAGTTTGTGAGCATAGCTTTGATGTCCTACATCCCAGACTATTTTGTCTTCAGGACTATCAAAAACGCGATGCAGAGCTAGAGTCAGTTCCACAACGCCTAAACTGGGGGCGAGATGGCCACCATTTAAAGACACCGTCTGAATCAAAAGTTGCCGGACTTCAGCGGCGAGCTGTTTAAGCTCTGGTAAAGTTAGCTTTTTTAAGTCAGACGGGGAATCAATGCTGTCCAGAATCATTGCCTGTCTCCCTCAAGCAGAGAGCTTCCAGATATCGGGGGATGGAATAATTTACGTAATCGGCTATATTAAAATAATAGGCTGGCTATCAGAACCTTGTCAAGAGCTTGATTTGGAGGGTGGCTAATTTCTGTATTCCGACTATCATTCCAGCGAAACCTGTCCCGTACCTGGTGACGGGAGCTGGAATCCAGGGGGTCTTGTATCAGAGTGGCATTATGGAGGAGTCCTTCCAGGGAAGAACTCCTCGCAATGACAATAACGGTCTCCTAAAATAAACTTGCCAAATTATAAAAAATTTAGTAAACTATAAGTGGTTTCACGGTAGCTCAGCGGTATAGATTATTAGCCCCAGAGGTGTAGTGAGCATTCAAATCCCTCCGAGGGCATTTTAATTGAATAGGAGTCGAAGGCTAATAGCTCTAGAAACAGGGATTGAGATCAGATGGCATGGCCGGGGAGGCCAGGGGGCTGTTACCTCTGCTGAATTGCTGGCGCTGGCTGCTATCAGCGAAGGACAGTATGCCCAGGCTTTTCCCAGCTTTGGTCCGGAACGGAGAGGGGCACCGGTCCTCTCCTTTGTTCGTATCAGCCGTAATGCTCCGCTCAGGATAAGAGCCGAGATTACCGAACCTGATGTGGTGGTGGTACTTGACCCCGGCTTACTGCCCATAGCCAATGTTACCGCCGGGCTCAAGCCAGACGGTATTGTAGTAACCAATACCAAAAAAGGGCCAGATGACATCAGGAGAGAGTTTGGTATTAAGCATACTCTCGCTACGGTAGATGCCACCAGAATTGCCCGCGAGATTCTGGGAGTGCCTATCACCAATACCACTATGATTGGCGCCCTGCTCAACGCTACCGGGGTGGTTAAAATAGAATCGCTTGAGGAACCATTAATGCACCGCTTCGGGCAACTGGGGGCGAGAAATTTCCAGGCGATGAAGCGTGCCTATGAAGAGACTGTTGTTAAGGAACGAGCCTGAGTGACCAAGTCAGAAAGCGAACTAACCTCGAAAGATATAGAAATCGGTGCTATTGTCACTGAACCGGGCAGTGCCCGGCAATACCAGACCGGCACCTGGCGCTCAGAAAGGCCGGTGGTTGATTTCAGCAAATGTATCAAGTGTGGTCTCTGCTATGTCTTTTGCCCTGAGGGCTGTATCGCTGAGCGGGAAGACGGCTATTTCACTGCCGATTTGTATTACTGTAAAGGGTGCGGCATTTGTGCCGAAGAGTGTCCGACAGATGCGATAACCATGGTGGAGGAAGAAGAGTGACGGCTAAGATGAGGGGTATGGAGGTTTCGGCAGCCATAGGTGAGGTGGTCAAGATGGCTGATGCTGATGTTATCGCCGCCTACCCGATTACTCCCCAAACCCATATTGTTGAGAGCCTGGCCCAGCTGGTGGCTGATGGTGAGCTTGATGCTGAGTTTATCCCGGTGGAATCAGAGCATTCGGCAATGAGTGCCTGCCTGGGCTCAGCAGCGGTGGGAGCCAGAACCTTCACGGCAAGCGCCGGCCAGGGCCTGGAATTAATGCACGAAGTACTCTATGTAGCTTCTTCAATGCGGCTACCCATAGTGATGACCGTGGCTAACCGGGCTTTATCCGCCCCTCTCAGCGTCTGGGGTGACCACTCTGATGCCATGGCAGTTCGTGATACCGGCTGGATTCAGATTTTTACCGAAAACGGACAGCAGGTTATTGATAATGTCCTCTGTGCTTTTCGTATTGCCGAAGACCCCAGGGTATTACTTCCGGTGATGGTGCACCTGGATGGATTTCACCTTTCCCATATGATTGAGGCGATGATTTTCCCTGAGCCGGCTGAAGTTAACCAGTTTCTGCCTGCGAACAACTATCCTCTGCCTCTGAATCCCAATAAGCCGGTGACGATGGGTGACTTTGCTCCGCCGGTTATCTATAGCGAGGTAAAGTGGGCTCAGGAGGTCAACCTGAGAGCTTCTAAGGAAGTTATCCTGGAGTGCTGGCAGGAATTTGCCCGCAAGTTCGGCAGAAATTATTCTCCCGTGGAAGAGTACCGGACTGAACAAGCCCGGGTGCTGTTACTTACTATGGGAAGTTTTAGCGAGACAGCGATGGGTGCCATTGACGAGATGCGGGACGAGGGGCAGGATGTCGGCCTGGTGAGGCTGCGGCTATGGCGGCCCTTTCCTTTTGAAGAACTACGCCAGGCAGTTAAGGGGGCAGAGGTGCTCATTGTCCTTGACCGTGCTCTTTCCTACGGAGGTCCCGGGGGACCGGTCAGTTCGGAAGTCCGCTCAGCCTTATATAACCTGGCTCAAAAACCGAAAGTGGTTAGCTTCGTCGGTGGTCTGGGGGGCAGAGATATAAAGGTAAGCGGATTTCAGGAGATAGTCAAGCGCGGCATGGAGGTGGCGGAAAAGGGAAGCCCCCGTGAGTTTGAGATATTTGGAGTGAGAGAATAGTGGTAAAGCCAGTAAAGCCATCAGCTTTTGTTACACGGTTAATATCCGAAGAGGAAAGGTTTGCCCCGGGCCACCGTGCCTGTATCGGTTGCGGTGAGGCTCTGGCAGTAAGGTTAGCCTTCAAGACTCTCGGGGATAATGTTATCATCGCCAGCGCTACCGGCTGTATGGAGATTGTTTCTTCACAGATGCCCTACACTTCCTGGACGGTGCCATGGATTCACACCCTGTTTGAGAATACCGCTGCGGTAGCTTCAGGGATAGAAGCCGGTATCAAAGCTATGGCAAGAAAAGGAAGATGGACGCAGGGAAAGGTTAAGGTGGTGGCTATGGCGGGTGATGGCGGCACAAGTGACATCGGTCTGCAGGCGCTATCCGGAGCTCTGGAAAGAGGGCACAACCTGCTTTACATCTGCTTTGATAATGAAGCCTATATGAATACCGGTGTCCAGCGCTCCTCTTCCACACCCTATGGTGCGGCTACCACTACCTCACCAGCGGGTAAAGTGAAAAGCGGGCAGTTTTCCTGGAAGAAGAATATGCCTGCCATCGTCGCTGCCCATAATATCCCTTATGTAGCCACTGCCAGTCCCGGTTACTTTAAGGATATGATGAACAAGCTGGAGAAGGCAGCGGCGGTTGAGGGACCCTCTTATCTCCATATCTTCTCAGTTTGTCCCGTCGGCTGGCGCAGTCCCCCCGAGTTGACCGTCAAGTTAAGCCGTCTGGTAGTGGAAACGGGCATGTTCCCTCTCTACGAAATAGAAAATGGTAAATACAAGTTAAATATTGATTTACCACGACTAAAACCGGTTAATGAGTATCTCAAGCTGCAGGGACGCTTCCGGCACCTTACTGAAGACACCGTAAACGAGATTCAGCAAGGGGTTAATGATGAGTATGCCCGGCTCAAAGAGAAGGCTCAGGGTGGTGTGTAACCTGAAGTAAGAAGAGCTCTATTGGTCGCCCTTTTCCCCCTTGAGTGCCTCTTTTAGTGAGTCAATCTCCCGTCGTAAGCCTCGTTGCCTGCCGAGCAGAACAAAAACATAGCCGAAAACTACCGCCCAGACGATGGCATAAGCTGTAAATAGATAGCCGCCATTCTCCATTGCTATTTATCTCCTTTACTGGATTTTATCCTTGAACGTATTCCTTCAACCTCTTTACCTCCACCTCATCATGCTTCAGTGAGACTCTCTGTATCAGGAGGAGGGCATATAAAGCGGTGAAGGCAAATATGCTGACCATAAGGGTTAGGCGCATATCGGGAGCCAGCCCGCCGCTTGAGAAGATTAAGGCTGGAGGATGCAGTCCTGGCTCCTGCAGGGTGGGCAGGATGATTGTCAGGGCGACAATGGGTATATCAATGAAGCCGATGATGCCGACGACTGCAGCAAACCTGGCCCCCCGGGATTCCTCGGCGGCAAATGAGCGTGCCACGAAGTAGGTAAGGTAGATGAACCAGAGGACGAGGGTAGATGTCAGGCGGGGAGTTCCCCAGTCCCACCACACTCCCCAGGCGGGCTTTGCCCAGATGGAGCCGGAGATGAGGGTCAGGGTGGTGAAGATAATACCTATCTCAGCCGCAGAGTAAGCCAGGATATCCCATCTCTCCGCCCTTCCGGTAAGATAGAGAATACTGCTGATAAAAATAATCAAGAAAGACAGCATAGCCAGCCATCCCGAAGGGACCATAATGTAGAAAATCCTCTGCACAATCCCCATCTCTGCTTCGGTACTGACATAAACAAAGACGAGATAGAGGGCAGCCACCATCAGCCCCAGGCTCAGCCAGAATAAGATGTATCTTTTTATAGCTCTTTCTCCTTTCTACAGGTCTGTATCAAAAGTGGTTTTTGCCTGTCACCCTGAGCACGTTCACTCCGTTCACTCTGACGATAACCTGCTCCGAGCTTGTCGAGGCAAGTCGGAACGAGTTCAGTGTAAACTTAGCGAAGGGTCTTGGGGTGGTGCGGATTCACGGATTCACCACCGCCCATGCCCGGATTCTTCGTCGCTTGACTCCTCAGAATGACATTTGATACAAAGCCTCTTTCTATTCTTCGATAACGAAGGTAAAGACCAGGAATGACACCACCAGGAAAATAATATCAAAAGCGGCTATTATCTGAAGCCAGGAGGAGAGACTGCTCCAGGCTTCACCTGAAAGTGACAGTCCCGAAGCTCTAACGGCACTGATAATGAGCGGGATAACAATGGGGAAGAAAAGAATGGGCAGGACCATCTCCCTTGCCCTGGTATTGACCGCCAGAGCAGAAAACAGGGTACCCACAGCGACAAATCCCACCGTGGTTAAGACCGTGATGGTAATAAGCTGGGGTGAGAGAACAGCCAGATTGGAAAGGAAAGCAAAGATAGGCAGGGCTATCGCTTCGATAATCAGCATAAAAAGGAGGCTTCCCACCATTTTGCCGACATAGATAGCCTCCCGGCTTATCGGAGCTACCATCAGTCCCTCAATGCAGCCCTCTTCTTTTTCCAGGACAAAAGAACGGTTGAAGCTCAACACTCCGGCAAAGGTAAAAGTGACCCAGAGGATACCCGGGGCTACCAGCGCCATTGTCTCCTGGCTGGCTCCAAAAGCGAAATTAAAGATTACTATTACCAGAAGAGTGAAAATCAGCACTGAAAAAATAATCTCCCTGGTCCGCATTTCAGAGAGAGCGTCCTTCCAGGCAATGGCTATCACTTTACGCCAGAAACTCATACTTTGACACTTGTACTGTGCTGATAGGCTTGCCTCAATCCTGCCAGGTCCAAGGCTTTTCTTGTCCCTTCGTAGACAATCTGTCCCTTATCCAGAATGAGCAGGCGGTCGCCCAGTTCAAGCCCTCGCTCCAGGTTATGGGTGGTAAGGATAGTGGTGTGTTTCCTTTCTCCCCCGGTGCGCAGTGCCTCCCAGAGCATCGACATGGCTTGCTGGTCTAACCCTGCTTCGGCTTCATCCAGCAGCATTAAATCCGGCTTGTGCAGCAGGGAACGGGCCACAGATACTCTCTGCTGCATACCCCGGGAAAGAGTGCCTACCCGGTCGTGGAGGCGGGATGTTATTGCCACCATAGCGGCTACCTCGGTAATTCGTGTTTTATATCCGGGCACATCATATAAGCGGCTGTAGAACTCCAGATTTTCATAGGCAGTGAGATTGCTGTAGAGGAAAGTCTGGTGGGTAACCACGCCAATCCGGCGGCGGATTTCTTCAGCGTTGTTCCTGGGGCTCAGGCCGTCAATCAGGACAGTGCCAGAAGAAGGGTTCATAATGGTGGCTAACACCTTGATTAAAGTGGTCTTGCCGGCCCCGTTAGGACCGAAGATGACAACAGACTCCCCCCTCTTTACCTCAAGGTCTATTCCTCTCAAAACACGCTGATGGCCGAAGGATTTGGTCAGCCCCTGGATTTCGACCAGGCTTCTTTGAGGAGTGGAACCAGCCATTACCTGCTGCCCTTCCCCTTTTTTATGCCCTGTGTTAACTCAACCAGCTGATTTTTCTTCTCACTCCGCAGCCTGCGGTAAACTTTTTCCGAGATTTCACTGGCCTCGAAATCGTCATCCAGCTGAGCGAGTTCAGCAAGTAAGCCCCCTCTTCTCTGGTCAAGAGTGCCGCTTTTAGAGGTCACCGGCTGAAGCCTGTTCTTCTTCATCAGATAGGAAAGACCAAAACCACCGCTCAGTGCTACCAGCGCCAAGACCGTCCAGAGAATAGTTCCCTGATTACTGCTTTCCGGCAGTCCGGAAAGCTGAGCTGTCACGATATCGCCCGGAAGAAGCTGCCCGCCGGAAAGGTAATTAAAGCTGGCGCCTTCAATATCCACCGGTTCATTTGATACTAACCGGTCGCTGGCAACCTGGCTGGTCTCGCCTTTAACCAGGAAATTGTAGTTAGCAATCGGGTAGTTTATTTTCTGAGAGAAGTCATATCCTCCTGATTTGTAGTCCACTCTGTAAGAGTAAGCTATCTCTTTAGTTCCGGGCATGACTGCCATGGTATCAGTAAGACCATCCTCGCTATTGAGAACGCAGCACTCCATCAGTTCTCCGCCGTATTGTAGCCCGGTCATTTTTTCGGGTAGTGGAAATCGCAATGTGCGTCGGGTGCCTGTAGCAGTGATTTCTCCTGACCCGATGTAGGTATGGTCAGTTTCGTTGGTAAAACGGTAAAATTCCATTATCTCAAGGCTGCCTTCTCCAGGGTAAATAATAGTATGAGCGTCAGTTACTTTGATTGCTTCATCACTCTGGGTCGAGTCATAGACGGTGAGCATGGTAGATTTGGTCGTCTCTCCCTCACCAAAGCTGAGCCGCTCACCATTGTACTCTGCCTCCTGGTAAGTGATGGTTATCTGATAACTGTAGCTTGAGCCGGTTGACAAACCATCAAAGGTGAACTGACCGTCGGGGCTGGTTTTGCTTGTACTTGAGGTTGTTTCGGTGTCGTTAAGAAAGGTCTTTAAAGTAATTTCCTGGTCGGCAACACTGCCGCCGCCTTCGGTACTATTAACTATCTGTCCCTGAATTGTCCCGCTGCCCGGTTCGGCAGCCAGCGCCGCTGAAGAAAAGCTCAAAGCAATTAACGTGGTTAATAAAACAATATGCTTAATCAATTTGTGGCTCCTTTTTCAGGTTTGCCCCGCAATTGGAGCAAAAAAAGTCACTTTCTTCAACCCTGCTCCCGCATTGGCTGCAGAAATTTCTCTCTTCCCGGGGCATTTGCTGTACTTCCTTCTCCGCTTTTTGTTTGATGTCTGTTTCCTTTTTTGCTCTGGCGGCAGTCTGGGGGCGATGAGTACGGCTCCGGCGCAGTGCCAGAACCTGCTTTTCAATTTCATCGCCGGTCTCTCCCCTTTTTGACTTAGTCGAAATCTGGCGGCGGGGTCGGGCTTTGCCCCGGCGTAGGTTCAGAACCTGCTTTTCTATTTCATCATCCGCTTCAGGACTCTTGTCCAGATTATCAATACCTTTCAGTATAGATATAGCTTTTTTCTTGTATCTTTCCTCCAGGTCATGGTAGTCCTCCTCGGTCAGGACGCCTGATTGGAAGTCAAATTCCAGCTCCTTGAGCATGGAATAGGTGGTATTCCGCCGGGATGATAATTCTCCCAGTTCCTCATCCTCGAATGAACCTGAAAGGGCTGGTTTTCGTTTCAGCAATGGATAGGTCACGAAGGCAAAAGTCGCTGCTGTCAGCACCAGAGCCACAAAGATAGTCATCTAAAACCCCTCTCCTCAAAAGCTTTCAGTTCCATCTCCAGCCGGTAGCGGTATTCCTCTTCCTCCCCCTCTTCAACTTCGGTTGTGATTTTGGCCTGGTCTGCCTGGCCTTGTCCTACCCATTTCCTTATTGCAAAGTAGATTACTCCCCCGCCAGCCAGTATCGCCGCGAAGGGTAAGAGCCAGGCTACCAGATTAAAGCCTTGCTTGGGGGGGGAAGCCAGCACCTGTTCCCCATACTGGGCGACAAAAAACTGGACAATCTGTTCCTTCGATTGCCCATCATCGATTTTTTGCTTGATTACGGTGGTCATCGAGTCCCGCACCATGCATTCGCCATGGGTACAGTTACTTAAAACTGCTGTGCAGCCGCACTGGCAGATGAGCTCGTTGTCTATGTCACTCACTGTTACCGAGTTTGCCATAACCGGAGAAGCAGAAAGAATCATAAAGAGCAGAATAGCGCCAGCTAAAATAGCGCCAAAAGTGTTTCCCAGTTTCATCCTTATCCTCCCTCACTGCCGTCCTGTCTCGGAGCCGGCAGTTTCTGGCGCTCGGGCCAGAAAGCGATTAACCCACCCAGGATGAAGACGCCTCCACCAATCCATATCCAGCTGACTAAAGGATTGATTATGACCTTGAAGGCAGTGGCGCCGTCCTCTTCCCAGCCAATGAATATAACATACAGGTCTTCAAGGAGAGTAGAGCGGATTGCGACCTCGGTCACTGACTGTTCGTAGCTGCGGTGAAAGTATTTTTCTGGTGTTAACCTGCCGAGTAGTTCCCCCCCGTTAGAAACAGAGAGGGTTGTCGTAACCACGCTTTTGCTCTGGGTATCATAAGAGGTTATATTCTCATAGGTGATGATGTAGTTATTGATAGTCATTGATTCGCCGGGCTTAAGGGTGATCTCCCTTTCAACATTATAGAGCGAGGAACCAACAACCCCGATAGCGATAAGAATGATACCGATATGAACAATATAGCCACCGTAGCGGGGTCTATTAGCACCAATCAAGCCAAAAAATGCCTTGAGATAGTTATCTCCCCTCATCCTGTGGCGGGCTCTGCTGCCCCGGAACCATTCATAAAGTATGGTAGATAGGACAAAACCACAAACCACGAAAGCAATAAGGGCATACCATTGCCTTATGCCGAGGACGAAGAGGACTATGCCTAGTATTAGTGCCGCCACCAGCGGGCCGAGGAAATTGCGGACCAGGTTTTTGATTGACGCCCGCCGCCAGCCAATAAGAGTACAAATCCCGGCAAGCAGAATAATGGCTAAGAAAATGGGCCCGTTCACCTGATTGAAGAAAGGTGGGCCAACACTAATCTTGGTGCCCCGCACTGCTTCGGATATTACCGGGAAAAATGTTCCCAGGAAGGTAGCAAAGGCAGCCCCCACCAGGAGCAGGTTGTTCAGCAGGAAGGTGCTTTCCCGGGAGACAAGGGATTCCATCTCCGCCTCACTCTTTAGCTCTTTACTGCGGTGATAGAGTAGACCTAGCGAGCCAAAGAGGGTGATACCAATAAAAGCCAGAAACAGGTTGCCTAGTACGGGAGACTCGGCAAAGGTGTGCACTGAGGAAAGAACACCGCTCCGCACCAGGAATGTGCCCAGTATTGATAGGGAAAAGGTGATTATTATCAGCGCCATATTCCAGACCTTGAGCATTCCCCTTCTTCTCTGCATCATAATGGAGTGAAGGAAGGCAGTAGCTGTCAGCCAGGGTATAAAGCTGGCGTTCTCTACCGGGTCCCATGCCCAGTAGCCTCCCCAGCCAAGCTCAACATATGCCCACCAGCCACCAATAAGATTACCAATTCCAAGGAAGAGCCAGGCAACAAGCGTCCACCTTCTGATGACTATTAACCACTCATCGCCGAGCCGTCTGGTTAGCAAAGCAGCCATGGCAAAGGCAAAGGGGATGGTGAAGCCAACATAGCCGGCCAGCAAAGCTGGCGGATGAACTATCATTCCCGGATTCTCAAGCAGGGGGTTAAGTCCCATTCCTTCAGCGGGAACAAACGGTAGCGTGTGGAAGGGATTTGATACCCAGAGCAGTAAAATAAGGAAGAAGGCCTGGGTGACCATGATGATTGAAGAAGCATAGGGTATTAAATTCTTACCGAGGTCTCGTTTCTGAAGTAACAGCACAGTGGCAAATATGGAGAGAAGCCATGCCCAGAAGAGTAATGAGCCGGCGTTGCCAGCCCATAAGGCGCTCAGGAGGTAAGCCAGGGACAGGTCACTGCTGGTATATGAGGCGACATATTCTATCTGGAATTTATGAGTAACCAGGGCATAAAGCAGTATCCCTACCGATATAGAAACCAATCCGCAGGCAGCCAGAAGACTGTTTTTAGCACTGGCAACCAGACGCGGTTGTTTTCCCCTGGCTCCGAGTGCAAAGGAAACAGCCGAGTAAATTGAGGCTACCAGCGCCAGGAGTAGAGAGATGTAGCCAATATCCGCCATATAATATTTTCTCTAACAGGTCTGCTCATTCAGGCACATATCTGGAGGGGCATTTCGGCATAAGGGTATGTGCCTGAAAGACGCCATCTGAATCAAGATAACCTTCAATAACAATCTCACTGTCAACTTTGAAGGTGTCGGGGACGACCCCCTGGTAAACCACAGGCAGGCTTCCTTCTCCATTAACATCGCTAATGGTGAACCTCAGTATGCTTCCTGCTGATTCCTGTTTTACGGAGCCGGCAGCCACCCGCCCGTTCACCCGTATATTCTTGTCGTAAATTGAGTCTCCCTGTATTGTGACTTCACCGACCGTATAGTAATAGGTCGCTGCATTGCTAAAAGCCGTGTACCCCAGATAGCTTATCGCCAGAAACACAATAAGACCACCGATAAGGAACTTTTTTTGTTTTAGCACACTATTCACCTAAGGTATCGAAGTTTGGAAAGCCAGGAAAGGACAAATCTTCAGCCTCCGCTGCTTCAGCCTGTCCACCCCCCTTGAGATTACTACATTGTATCATATTGGCTGTCACTTGGCAACTGTTGTTTTGCCCCCTACTTTTAGTTCTCTATACCCCCTGCCCCTATAGGGCATATTAAAATGAATTATATCGCCCGTTTTTTCTAATGTCAAGGGGGCAGGTCATTTTTTAAAACGAATCTCCTTCCTGTTCTGGTTCTAAAACATAGTGGCATGCATCGCAGCTGGCATCAAGTGTCTTGCCCTTTTGCTCACCGGTGGTGGCGACTAGCTTGCCGTGACATCTCAGACAGCCCGGTGATTTCTGAAATCTCAGCAAATATCTCATTCTTTTGCCTCTCCTTCAACACTCTCTTCAACTGTCTCTCCTTCCTCATCCTCCTCAACCATATATAATCTTTCGTATTCCAGAGGGTGGTCCCGACGGTAGCGTTCTCCGGATACTTTACCGGTAAATATGGAACTATTGAAGGGAAAGATGCCCGGGGTGAAATGGTTGAAAAAGATATGTACCAGGAAAATCCAGGTTAAGGCCAGCAATGCCTCATCGCTATGAGCTACCAGAGCCACAGGAACAACCCAGCCGGGCAGAAACCTGGTAGCCAGGACAGGATACATCAGAATAAAGCCCGAGCCAGCCATAACAGGTATTCCCCAGAAAATAGCCCAGTAATCAAACTTCTCTTTCCAGTTGAAGCGGTCATACCTGGGCATTTCTTTTCTCAACCCCAGGAAATAACCCAGCTCCTGAATGAGTTTCACAAAGTCATGAGGGCTGGGAATCATCTTTATCGGAAAAGGTCTCTTGAGGATAACGATGGTATACCATAGATAGGCCAGGTGATACAGGCAGACGAAAACCATTACCCAGCCCGCCAGATGGTGAACGGCGCGGGTGACTTCAATCCCTCCCCACACTCCCACCCACCACTGGCTGATTGCCGATTCGTGATATTTTAGCGGGAAACCGGTAACCACCAGCAGTATAAAGCTCACCATCAGTATGGCGTGTTGAATTATTTGGTGGATATCAAAACGGGTAATCTTCTCTTCCAGCCCTTGTTCTAGCGGCATGGCTTCACTTACGGTCGCCATCTTTACTCCCTCCATCTATTGACGGAAAACCTTACGGTGGCGAAAAAGACCACCAGAGCACCAAAGGAAACGACGGATATCAATAGAGTAGTAAAAATTATTTCCGTGTAATGTGCCGCCGGGATATTCTGCGGTGATGCTTCCTCGTGCCCGAGAAAGCCGCTGGCAAACTCAACCCCGGCACCGGGATGGCACTGCTCGCAGGTTTTTGCCAGATTTTCCAATCCGGCTACTGGGGAGGTGGGGTCACTCACGCTCTTTATATCGTGGACACCATGACAGTTGGTGCAGGTCGCTTTATCCAGCTGGCTTATTTCATAGGTGCCCAGTTGCATTGCCTTGCCATGAAAGCTGCGCGTATAGGACTCGTAGACCTTCTCAACAATGGCGTAGTTTGCCATAAGCTCTTCATTGTTATGGCAATTAGCACAGGTCCGGGCGATATTCTTTTTATAGGTAGGAGCGTCATATTGAAGCACCCGGACGATGCTGTGCGGATTATAGTCTGGGCTATGGCAATCTACACAGGTAGCCACATCCTGGTTGCCCCTGGCTAGCTGCTGCCCGTGGACGCTTTGAAGGTGTAATTTGTATTGATACTGATGGCAGCTGCCGCACTTTTCCGCCAGTGATAATTTGGTTAGTGGGGTGATAACCTCGTGCGGTTCTGATGTATGGCAGGTAGTGCAATCTATAAAACGGTGAGCTCCGCTATTCACCGCCTCTTCATTGACGTAGAGGGATATTTTAGTACCTTCCCCGTTGGTCTTGGTTAGCCCCGGGTTACCGTGGCAGGACAGGCAATTGTTCTCATCAAGGCTGTAAACTCTGGTGGAGCCAAATAACAGAATCGGGATAAAGATTGCCAGTATAAGTCCTATAGCTGGGAATAGAGACACTCTTTTCATTTTCTGCCCCTATTTACCTCGGATTCACTGGAACCTGTTGGCTCCCCCCTTTGTCAGATGGTCACTTTTTGGACAAGTCTATAAACCTGTTTGCACAGGCCCTTATATTGGAGATGCGCCGGTTCAGCCTCTGACTTTGCTTTATCGAGGCATCATTCTAATTATCCCTTCAGCTAGAAAGAATCTTTTTCTTTTCCTGCCGGTTTTTCTATGTTATCCTTACCCTGCTGGTTGATGGCACCCGCGGCACATATCATTGGTGCGTCCGGCATGGTTGGCGGGGAAGGGCTTAATGCCACTTTCACCATGGCATACCAGGCAGTCGTCCCGTCCTTCGAGGGTGTGGGGTATTGCCGGTGGCCCCGCGGTTTCTGTCGGTTCCTCTGCCGGTGGCGTTTCGTCAGCCGGTGGAGTTGTATCTGGCGTGTTGGGGGTGGTGGTAGTTCCGCCACCACAAGAGATAGCCAGTAGAGTTAACCCTAGTATCAGTGCAATCACCAAATACCAGGTTATCTTTCTCTTCATTGCTATACACCTCCTTAGATTATAATATACTTTTCATCCCTGAAATTCCATCAATTTTCTTTTGCTAAAGGCTAAATATATTTTACTCGGTATACTCCACTCCTATTCAGCCTAAAACTACCCGAATATGTAGAGTAGGGACTACCCAATTTTACGGCAGGTCATCAAAATAGAGTGGAAACAAGGCTAGAAGGACTTGACTGGGGATTTCAGTAAAATTGAAAATAAGGGGAACCAGTGGCTATAATCAAAGTGAGCGGGGTATCAGGGTGTTTAAGAACAGGCTTCAATATAGAATAATCCTGTTAGTTTCTGGCATCTTACTGGTTATTGGTATCTTTGGCGGCGCAGTTATGCTCTATTTACAGCGGCAAACTACCGTGGCTCACTTTACCGAGTCAACAGTTGCCTTAGCTGCAATGCTTCGTGACTCTTTGGAACGTGATATGCTTCTGGCGAACCGTGAGCACGTGCAAGATTCTGTTACCCTGATGGCTTTAAGGAAGCCCGTAAATGATGTGACTATTCTTTCTAACCAGCGGAAGGTCTATGCTTCCAGTGAGACCTCTGTTATTGGTGAGATAAGGGATGACGAAAGCATTAGCCAGGTCTTTACCTCCGGGAAAACGGTCACAGGAGTGGAGAACCGCTACGGAAATAAGAGCCTGTATGTTATCTTTCCGGTATGGAACAAGCCTGATTGCTACAGCTGTCACGGTTCGGCATCAGAGATTCTGGGGGCAATTGAGATTGGTGTGGACAGCCATATGCTGGATAGGCAGATTCAAGAACAAACGCTGACCATGGCGGTGATAGCCGGGGTTACCTTTGTCATCGTGGGGGGAGTACTGACCTATGTCTTGCGCTCAGCAGTGGCTAATCCCATGTCAAAGCTGGCAGCCTCAGCTCGGCGAATCGCCGGAGGTGACCTTAGCGCTAGGGTGGAGATTGAGAGGGACGATGAGGTTGGCATGGTGGGGCGCAGCTTTAATGAAATGGCGGAGCAAGTTGAGCAGCACGCTCAAGCTCTTGAAGTTTCTAAAAAAGAGCTGGAAGAGACGGTTCAGGAGAGAACCCGGCAGCTGCAAGAAACGGTAGGGATTCGCGGGCAATTGCTGGAGAGTCTTATTTCGGCGCAGGAGGAAGAGCGCCACAGAGTAGCCCGGGAGCTTCATGACGAAGTCGGGCAAGCTCTTTCTGCCATTATGATGGATTTAGCCAGGGCGATTGACGGCTTACCGGATGAGGCAGCCGAAGCCAAGCAGAAGCTAACGCAGTCGCGTGCCCTCGCCGCTCAGACTCTGGCAGAACTGCGCAAGCTGATTTATGACCTCCGTCCTGAAGTGCTTGACCAGCTCGGTCTGGCTCCAGCCCTGCGCTCCTATGTCAAAAGTCGCCTGGAGGCTCAAGATATCAAAGCGCGCCTCAGCTTCTCCGGGCTGGAAAACAGGCTCCCTTCCCGGATGGAGATTACCCTATTCCGGATTATTCAGGAGGCGACTACCAATGTAGTCCGCCACTCCGGGGCATCTATGGTCAGTATCAAAGTGTCAGCAACAGACTCGCGAGTAGAGGCTGTCATTCAAGACAATGGCCAGGGTTTCGATGTTGCAGCGGCTCTTCAAGCCTCAGAGTCCTGGGGGTTACGCGGTATTCGCGAAAGGGTCAACGTTGTCGGGGGACAGCTGAGTATAGAATCAACACCTGGGAAAGGCACTCGGATACGCTTCCAGGTTCCTCTGGAGGGTAACTATTATGAGTAAGCTGCACATTTTGATTGTGGACGATCACGGGATTGTTCGAGCCGGCATACGCTCCTTGCTGGAGGGTCAGCCTGATATTGAGGTAGTGGGAGAGGCGGCAGGAGGGGAAGAGGCTATCGAGAAAGCGGTGCAATTTCAGCCGGACCTGGTGCTTATGGACATCGCTATGCCGGGGATGAATGGTATTGAAGCTACCTATCGTATAAAGAAGGAACTCCCTCACACCCGTGTCCTTGTCCTCAGTATGCATGATGACGAGGAGTTTTTCTTCCCTGTGCTCAGGGCGGGAGCCTCGGGTTATATCCTGAAGGAAGCTGAACCGCAGGAACTGCTCTACGCTATCCACACGGTTCACCAGGGCAATGTTTTCCTTTCACCAGCCGTCGCCAGTACTTTGCTGGAAGGCTTCATTACGGCGACCCCCGAGACGGCTGGCGAGACTTATGGTGCCCTGACCCGCCGTGAAAAAGAGGTGCTCCGGTTAGCCGCTTCCGGTCAGACCAACCGCGAGATGGCGGAGGCACTTTTCCTGAGTATCAGGACGGTGGAGAAATACCGCCAGGCGGTAATGCACAAGCTCGGCCTGGCCAGGCGGGAGGACCTGACCAAGTATGCCATTCGTAGAGGACTTATTGACTTCGAGTGATTAACCACTCCCAGAGTTCTCCTTATTTATTTATTGCTCTTTATCGTCAGCTTTCAGCAAAATTGGGTAGTCCCTACCCAAAACATTTGGGTAGTAAAAGGCTATCTCATCTTTACAAGCCTCTGTTAGGATATAAGCGAAGATGGTGCTTGCCTGTTAACCGAATCTGAAGTATTAAATACTTGCCAAATACAATTATAAAGCGGATATTGTGAAGCTTATTTAAATAAAGGAGGATAGATAAAATATGGAGACCTGGCTTATCGTTCTAATTGCGGTGGTAGTATTGGTGCTATTGCCTCTTGCCGTCAAGATTGTGAAGCAGTACGAGCGGGGGGTGATGCTTCGTTTCGGGCGCCTGGTTGGGGTAAGAAACCCCGGTTTTAATTTGATTATTCCCTTTGTTGACCGAATGACCAAGGTTAGCCTTCGTATCGTGACCACGGTGTTAGAGCCACAGGAGGTGATAACCAGGGATAACGTCACCGTCAGGGTGGATGCGGTAGTCTACTTCAAGGTGATTGAGCCGGCAAAGGCAATAATTAATGTTGAAAACTACCGTGATGCAATCATTCAGCTGGCTCTGACTACCCTTCGAAGTGTTCTCGGGCAGTCAGACCTGGACGAGTTGCTGGCCCATCGTGACGAGATTAACCTGAGACTTCAGCAGATTATTGACAAAGAAAGTGAAGAACCGTGGGGGGTCACTGCTACGCTGGTCGAGGTTAAAGATGTTCTTCTCCCCGAAGGAATGCAGCGGGCTATGGCTCGTCAGGCTGAGTCAGAACGAGAAAAGCGAGCCAAGATTATCCATGCCGAAGGTGAACAGGCGGCGGCGTCAACTCTGGCGGAAGCGGCCAGGATTATTAACGCTCAGCCCGCGGCCCTGCAGCTGCGCTACCTGCAAACCCTGGTTGAGATGTCCGGCGAGAGGAACAGCACCATCATACCGTTACCGGTAGACATCCTTAATATCCTGTCCAATGTATCTAAAGGTGGGTAGCATTAGTAGCGGAAAGAACTGAAGCGTTGGACAGGCCCGTTTGAAAGAGTCTTCATCTCATGGCGGAAAGGGTATCTTTGTGAAATTTAAGTTGCTTCTATTTGTTGCCTTCGCAGTCTCGGTCTTATGGATTTTGACTACTGCTGTCCTCGCCCAAGAAGAGTTGCCCCCAAGCTATGCCGGATTGAAGAACCCTTTCCCCTGGACTGATGGTACTGCTCAGGAAGCAGGCAAGGAGTTATATCAGGTTACCTGTCTTCCCTGTCACGGAGCCAGCGGGGGTAATATAGCCGGGGCTAACTTTGCCAGTGCGAATTACACGGGTCGTCTCGAGGAAAGCCCTGACCGTTCTTTCTGGCTCTTGAGCGAGGGTAGTCAGGATAAAGGTATGCCCGCTTACAAGTTTTCCCTTTCCGAAGAGCAGCGGTGGCAGGTGCTGACTTACCTCTGGTCTTTAAGCAAAGAAGGAGCTTCTACCGAGATAGCTGGTCCGATTGTGATTAACCCGGTAAGTGAAGAAGGCGTCTTGCCAGACTGTTTTCGATGTCACACGAGGGTGCTGAAGGGCCATGATAAACTCGGTGAAGGAAGCGGTGCCTGTCTCATCTGCCATAGCGGCACCCACATGGGAATGCTGCGTCTTTTTGATGGCACCGAGCTCTCTCCGGAGGATTCCCCCAAGCTCTGCGGGCAGTGTCATTCGGCGCATTATGCTGCCTGGCAGGAAGGGACTCACGGCATCGTTGCTGGAAGGGAAGAAAGGACCGGGTTGCCCATTGTGGTGAAGCCAAAGTGTGCTGATTGTCATGAGCCGCACCAGCCCCAGATGTCTCTTGCCATAGGTAAGACCTATCCGCCTCTATCCGCTGAAGGGGGTCAGCTGGACTGCTTGAGTTGTCATGTGAGAGTGCTGAAGGGTCATGATAAACTCGGTGAAGGAAGCGAAGCTTGCTGGGCCTGCCATGTCAGTACCCAGATGAAAACACTACATCTGGCTGGTGGAGAAACCCGGTTGCCCTTGTCAGATTCTCCCAAACTTTGTGCCCAGTGTCATCAGGCGCGTTATGAAGCCTGGGAAAGAGGAACACACGGAGTTCCTGCCTGGAAGGAAGGAGAACCAGCAATTGTTGGTGCTGATAAAGTTAAGTGTATTAACTGTCACGAACCGCACCAGCCTCAGATACCTCTTCTGAATATAACCAAACCTCATCCACCGGCTCAGCCTCCGCCGGCTAAACCATCGGCTCTCTTGTTAGCCCTGCTTGGCATCTCCGGAGTACTTGTAGTAGCGGTTGGCCTGGCAGTGGTGAGAAGAGGAGAATTGCCATGAAGCAAATGGGGCGCAGAGAGTTCATCAAATATTCGGGCGGGCTGATAGGGTTTGTGCTCCTGGGTAAATACATCAGGTTCCCTTTTTCCTCCCGGGCTTCTGGGCAAGCTTCCGGACAGGAGTCAGTTTTGAAGCGAGCGGCTGACGGGCTGGGCACGGTAGCTGACCCGGCTAACAGATTTGCCATGGTAATAGATGTCGGGGCATGTATCGGCTGTAGGAGATGCCAGTGGGGGTGTAAAGAAGAGAATAATATCCCGGACACCATCTCTCCGCCCTGGATAGAGGTATTTGAGGTGAAATCCGATGTAAGCGTCGGCGGTCACCCATCACTGCAAGACCTCAAGGAAGGAGTCACTACATCCTATACGGAATCTCCTCGAGAGGGAAGGTGGTATTTACCCGCCCAGTGTAATCACTGTGACAATCCGCCGTGTGTCAAAGTCTGTCCCGTGGGAGCAACCTATAAGGATAAAGATGGGCTTGTTTTGATGAATTACGATAGGTGTATCGGTTGCCGAATTTGTGTGGTAGCCTGTCCCTACAGCGCCCGTCGCTTTAACTGGTTGGAACCAGAAATTCCTGCTGACGAGACGAACCCGCTGGTGCCGGTCCGTCCCCTGAGCGTTGTTGAGAAGTGCACTTTCTGCGTACACCGAACCCGGCAAGGAAAGTTACCCCGCTGCGTTGAGGTATGCCCGGTGCGAGCCCGGCACTTCGGCAACATTAACGACCCGGAAAGCGAAGTTGCCAAAATATTAGAGACAAACCTGAGCTTCCGTCTTTTGGAGGAAGCTAATACTCATCCTCACATATGGTACATTACACGGGGTAAAAAATGGCTGCAATGATGAGAAGAAGAACAGATAGACCAGATAGAGTTACCCTGGATTTGATGCGGCCGGTACTATTTACAGGCAGAGCCTTTTTCCCGTTAGCTGCTCTGGTGGTAGTTGTCTTTGGCTTGTATGTTTATACCTTCTACATTCAAGTTACCCAGGGTCATGGAGCTGCTACCGGTCAATCCACCCCGGTGGGAGCGGTATGGGGCCTGTATGTTGCCAGTATTGTCTTTTTCATAGGTATCAGTCATGTCGGCATCGGCGTTTCTGCTGCCACTCGCCTCCTCAACCTGCACTATTTAAGACCTTATGCCAGGGTAGCTGAGCTACTTACCCTGTTCTGTTTACCGGCGGCTGTTCTCATTATCACCCTGGATATTGGCAGACCAGAAAGGTTTCTCATAAATGTTATGATATACGGGCGCATTCAGGCACCCTTTGTCTGGTCAGCCACCGTTATCTCGGTCTATCTTTTTGCCAGTCTCGTCTATCTCTACTTATCAATGCGCCGGGATTTAGCACTGAGTGCCAGGTATGTGCCAAGGTGGGGGTGGTTATACAGGCTATTAGCCCTGGGCTATGAGGATACCGAGGAAGCAAGAGAATTGCATGAAAAAGTCCTGTGGTGGATGGCTCTGGTCCTTATCCCCATTATGGTTTCAGTGCACTCCGTTTACGGTTTTGTCTTCGGTCTTCATGGTGGCAGGCCGGGGTGGTTTAACCCTTTTATGGCTCCGTACTTCGTCCTCGGAGCTCTGATTAATGGCTTTGCCACCCTCGTTGCTGTGGTGGCTATCATCCGCAAGCTCTATCATTGGGAAGAGTATCTACCCGTTGAAGCAATAAGGAACCTCGCCCGGTTCCTTTGCTGGATGACGGCCATATATATCTATTTCATGGGGGCTGAATACCTTACCTATATTTACAGTCCGCCGGCTGGTGAGGTCAGTGTGGCTCGGTCCGTATTGAAAGGTGAGTTTAGCCTGATTTTCTGGCCGGCAATGGGCACACTTGTTCTCGGCTGGCTTTTGCTCTTTCTTAATCAAACCATATTCAACCGCCAGTTTACTCTCTGGGTCACTGTCGTTGGAGCCTGCTTGATAAACATTGTCTTGTTTGCTACGCGGTACCTGATTGTGGTACCTTCCCTGCTGCGCCCTCTTCTTCCTTTTCCGACCGGCACCTACACGCCAACTTTGTACGAGTGGGGAGCATTTCTCGGAGTGGCTGCCTTTGTGGTTGGCGCCTATACGCTATTTCTGAAGGTCTTTCCGATTATAGAGCTTCCCCATTCCAGTGAGCTGGAGGAGCGGCGGTGACGAAAAAGTTGCTCATTATTTCAGCCAATGCGGTGGTGAGCCTGACAATGGCAGCTACCGGCTTGACCCGAATGATTCTGAGAGACCCCCTCCTGGGGGGTGGTTACGAGTTCTCTACTCTGCTGTGGATTACCGGCCTGATAACCCTTTTCTTGATACCGCTGGAAATATGCATAATAAAGCCGTTTAAAAGAAGTTAACCAGAATATAGCCAGGGTAAAGTTTACGGCAAAGAATACTTGTCACCAGGGTAAGGTAGCTAAAAATGAAACATTTAGCTAGGGCCGGGGTGTTATTATCAGCGGTACTCCTATTCGTTTTTGTTGGCCTCAGAGTAATGCCTATCCCGCCCTTTCTGACCGGTTTTGGCTTTCACCAGAAGAATGTGGAGGAAAATGAGGCGCTGTGGGCGAGCCTGCCGTTTCAGTATGTTAGTTCTTCTATCTGCAGTGATTGTCACCAAAATGAGTACAGCTTGCGGGAGAAGGCGAAGCACCGGTCAGTTAGCTGTGAGACCTGTCACGGCCCAGCCAGGGAACATCTGGCAACTGGAGCAGCCGAGACTCTGGATACCTCAAGAGAACTTTGCGGATTGTGCCATGCTCGGCTTATCTCTCGGCCCAGCGGCTTTCCCCAGGTAGATATGGGAAAGATGGGCGGGGATGCGGAGTGCATAACCTGCCATGACCCCCATGAGCCTCGGGTAGGGATGCCTCCCGAGGTTCCCCATCACCTGGAGGAACGCAGCGACTGCCAGACATGCCATAGTCCGAGTGAGCCTCTGGAAATACCACCACCTCAGACTCCCCATACTCTGGAGGGACGGACTGATTGCCTGTCGTGCCACGGTCCATCCGAAATCAGAGGAGCTACATTACCCCATATCCCCAGCAGTGTAGCTGGAATAACTGATTGCCTGGCGTGTCATAGTGTCGGCGGGGGAATCAAACCTTTACCCCAGGACCACCTCGGGCGCAAAAGCACCACCTGTTTGAACTGTCATCGGAGTGAGTGAAGAAAATGAAAATTTCACGGCGGGATTTTGTAAAAATAGGGGCTAAGGGATTGCTGGGGGGAATTATCGCTTATAGTATTCCTTCCCTGTTACGAAATTTTGCGCCGGTGGGCGGTGTTAGCCGGTCTCTGGCGGCAGCTTACCCTGCTGAACTTGAGTGGGAAAAACGCTACTGGGGATTTATCGTAGATAATGAAAAGTGTATTGGCTGCGGCAGATGTGTCCGGGCTTGCAAGCTGGAAAACAAGGTACCCTGGGAAGCTGAATATAACCGAACCTGGGTTGAGAGATATGTTATTGCTGAGGACGGAGAGGTTTTTGTTGACTCCCCGGAGGCGGGCAGGGATGGCTTTATCGCTGAACCCGTAAATAAGAAATACCTGGGTCTGGATGTCAGGAAAAGCTTTTTTGTGCCCAAACTTTGTAACCAGTGTGATAACCCGCCCTGCGTAACCGTTTGTCCGGTTGGGGCTACCTATATGACCAAGGATGGGGTTATCCTGATTGACCAGGAACACTGTATTGGCTGCGGCTATTGTATCCAGGCATGCCCCTACGGGGCAAGATTTTTCCTCCCCGAGGAAAGGGTGGTAGATAAATGCACCTGGTGTTACCACCGCATCCAGAAGGGGCTTGCTCCGGCCTGTGTCGAGGTATGTCCGGTGGGAGCCAGGATTTTTGGTGACCTGCGGGACCCGAATAGCCAGGTAAGGAAAATACTTGCTGAGCAGCGTGTCTATGTTTTAAAACCGGATTTGGGTACCGAACCAAAGGTCTATTACATTGGATTTGAGAAGGGGGTACATTAAGCTGTGGTCGGCTTCGTATTTCCTAACGAAGGTATGATAGAGTGGGATTTACTCATCGTTATTTATCCCTACATTACCGGCCTGGTGGCCGGTGCCTTCATCGTGTCATCCCTCTATCATGTCTTCGGTCTGACCAAGCTCAAGCCCGTGGCTCGTTTCTCTCTGGTTGCCGCCCTCGCTTTTCTTATAGTTACTCCTCTGCCTCTGCTCATTCACCTGGGGCGACCGGAAAGAGGGCTGGAGATGTTTCTAACTCCGAACCTTAACTCGGCTATGTCTGCCTTCGGTTACATATGGTTTTTCTATCTCCTGCTGGTGCTTCTGGAAATCTGGCTCGTTTTCAGACAGGATATCGTGAACTACGCCATGACAACCGAGGGTACGAAGAAAACCATCTATTCTGCCTTAGCCTTAGGGGTCTATGACATATCAGAAGAATCCCTGGCTATTGACAAGAAGCTCATCAAGGTGTTTTCCTTCATTGGAATCCCCACCGCCGTTCTCCTGCATGGCTATGTTGGCTTCATCTTCGGGGCGGTTAAAGCCAACCCCTGGTGGTCTACCCCATTAATGCCTATCATCTTTCTGATGTCAGCTACAGTCTCCGGCATAGCCCTGCTGATTGTATTATATGTCATCGTAAGCAAGCTCAGGAAAGTGCCCCTGGATTCTGCTTGCCTGCGAACCCTGGCTCTCTGGCTAGCCGGCTTTCTGGCTATAAATGTAGTCTTGGAAGGCCTGGAAGTCTTCTCCATGCTCTACGAGTCCGAGGAGAGCTGGGGTATCATCTCCCAGTTGATAACTCAGAAAATAGGCATCAGCTACTTCGGTATCCAGTTTATCATGGGTGCCGTGGTGCCACTGCTTACCCTGGCATTTGTGGAGTTAGGTGTGGTGGGCGAAGATACCAGGACCTCTCTAAGATTTCTGGCTGCCAGCCTGGTGTTAATCGGTGTCTTTGCCATGCGCTGGAATGTGGTGATAGGGGGCCAATTGATGTCCAAGAGCCTGAGGGGTTTCTCAAGCTACACTCCGCCCCTTCTCGGCTTAAACGGGTTAATTATGGCGGCGCTGCTCATGGGACTGCCCTTTATCATATTAGCCGCAATTATTTATCTCATCCCTCCCTGGCAGGAAGAGCCTCAGAGGGAGACCGGGCTCAGGAGAAGGCGCTTACGATAGAGCAGGGCGACTGGTTGTACTTGCCGGGCAACAGGGCAGGATTACTGGTAGTGGCTGGTAATCTGTAATTCTGTGGTAGGCCGTACAGGTCTCGAACCTGTGACACCCTGATTAAAAGTCAGGTGCTCTACCAACTGAGCTAACGGCCCGTATGACAACTTTCCGGATATAACTTTATCCTTGCTTAATTTTACCACATTTGTGCAACTCTTTGGTTTCCTTTTTCTTTGCCCTGATTAATGTTAGAATGTAGATGCTGTCAGGGTAGATTTTTGCCTTGTTAACAGGTTTAGATGAGATGGGAGAACAAAATGATTCTTGAAATGCTGGAAACAGGAGCCCTTGCCGCCAACTGCTACATTGTAGGCGATAACAGCAATGGAAGCAAGAGGGAGGGGATGATTATTGATCCGGGGGCTGAGGCTGAGCGGATTTTAGAGAGGGTTAATGATTTAGAGCTGGAGACGAAACTTATCGTCTTAACTCACGGTCACCGGGACCACATTGGTGCTCTG
This sequence comes from Dehalococcoidales bacterium, assembly GCA_030690265.1. GTDB lineage: Bacteria > Chloroflexota > Dehalococcoidia > Dehalococcoidales > UBA2162 > JAUYHA01. The sequence goes on from JAUYHA010000049.1 coordinate 109,966, forward strand.
AGCGAGTTGAAAGAAGCAACCGGAGCTGAAATCTGCCTTCATACTGCTGAGGCTGATGTTTTTCAGACGAAGCGCTCCCACTTTCAACAGCCTCCCCCTCCCCCGGACCGCTGGCTAAATGGCGGGGATACTCTGGAGATTGGCGCCCTTCGTTTTCTGGTTCTCCATACCCCGGGCCATACCCCTGGCGGGATTTGTCTCTGGGGAGAAGGAGTACTCTTCAGCGGGGACACCCTGTTCAACTTTGGCATCGGCCGCTACGATTTTCCGGGCAGCAGCGGCGCCCAATTAATGGATAGCCTTCATACCAAACTGATGGCTCTGCCCGATAACACTATCGTTTACCCGGGGCATGGCCCGTCTACTACTATCGGCACCGAGCGCCGTGGCAATCCCTTCTTGACCGGCTTTTTTTCTCCTTAAAAAAGCCCGGAGAAATTAGCCAGCACCGGCGCCAGCAATAAAGCGGTTACCGCCATCAGCTTGAGCATAATGTTAAGCGATGGGCCAGCCGTGTCCTTCATCGGGTCGCCGGTGGTATCTCCTATTACGGCTATCTTGTGGGCTTCTGAGCCTTTTCCCCCAAAGTTTCCTGCCTCAATCCACTTCTTGGCATTATCCCAGGCTCCTCCAGCGTTATTTAAGGTAATGGCAAGAATAAAGCCCGTAGCCAGAGAGCCGATAAGAAAGCCACCGAGGGCGTATTTACCAAGTACCATGCCAACAATTATCGGGGCAACGAGAGCCATAAGTGATGGAGCTAACATCTCCTTAAGCGCCGCTCTGGTGCAGATATCCACGCATCTGCCGTATTCCGCCTGTGCCTTGCCTTCCCTCAGTCCCTTAATCTCACGCCACTGGCGCCGCACCTCTTCTACAATTAAGGCGGCGGTTACTCCTACTGATTTCATAGTCATAGCTACAAAGATGGCGGGTAAAAGAGCCCCGACAATGACCCCAACGACCAGGGGGGCGCTTAATATACTCAGCTCCGGCGACGAAATTACCTGTCCTTCATTGGAAATTGTCACCAGTCCCGCCGCCAGTCCGTAAGCGAGGGTGAGTCCCAGGGCATTCAGGGCGGCGGCACCAATGGCAAAGCCTTTGCCTGTCGCCGCCGTGGTGTTACCCAGCGAATCCAGAGCATCTGTCTTCTCCCTTACCTCAGGAGCTAATTCAGCCATGGTGCTGATGCCGCCAGCGTTGTCAGCTACCGGTCCGTAAGCATCAGTGGCCAGGGTTACTCCCAGTGTGGAAAGCATACCGGTGGCAGCTATGGCGACACCGTAAAAACCAGCCATTTTAAAGGCGATGATAGTGGTTATGGCGAGAAGTAAAACCGGTGGCCAGGTGCTGGTAAAACCGGTGATAAGCCCCTGGACTATGGCCGCCCCGCCGCCCACAGTTGAGGCTTTGGAGATTTCTCTGGTTGGTTTAAAGGCGTAGGAAGTAAAGTAGTTGGTGCTTTCTCCCATAAGCACCCCGGCTATCAGACCTGCCAGCACCGCCCAGAATATTGCCAGGCTGGCGCCCAAAAAATAGATGGCAAGAAAAGAAAATATGGCAGTTAATATTGAACTGCTAAGCGTGCCCCACCGCAGTGCCCCGAGGAGAGCCTCCATTTCCGGCTTTTCACCAACCCTGACCAGGAAGCTACCAATGATAGAGGCGATGATACCTCCACCGGCAATCAACAATGGTAAATACCAGGCAGTCGCATTGTTAGCGACGATGCCGATGCCAACGGCGATGGTGCTTAAGACCATAGCTCCAATGATAGCCTCAACATAGGATTCGAACAGGTCAGCACCCATTCCGCAAACATCACCAACATTATCACCAACCTGGTCAGCAATGACAGCGGCATTTCTCGGGTCGTCTTCCGGGATGCCGGCTTCAATTTTACCTACCAGGTCAGCGCCGGCATCAGCTCCTTTGGTAAAGATGCCGCCACCTACTCTGGCAAAAAGGGCTACCAGCGAGGCGCCGGTGGCATAAGCCGGGATTATGCTTGTGAAATACGGGTCATTATGCCAGAAAAGGTAAAGGATTGATACTCCGATAACTCCGATACTGACTACGGATAGCCCCATAACAGCACCACTGCGGAAGGCAACCCGCAGCCCCTGATTCAGGCTTTTTTCTGCAGCCGTCGTGGTGCGACCGTTAGCTCTTATGGCTATGTTCAAGCCGGCATACCCAGCCCCCAGAGAGCAGAGAGCTCCGAAAATAAAAGCTACCGCCGGTTTCCAGCCTAAAGCGGGACTAACGAAGCCGAGAACCCCCAAAATTAAAGTGATGATAATGACGACGATAATCTCGGTGCGATATTCGCGGTGGATAAAAGCCATAGCCCCTTCTTGAATAGCTCTGCAAATCTCCCTGACTCTTTCATTGCCTTTGTCCTGTTTTAAGACATACCGGACAAAGTAAGCGGCAGTACCGGCTCCAAGAATGCCGCTTATTACGCTTAGCCACACTAAATCCATCTTCTTTTCTCCTTTCTCCTGGCTAAAACTGGGCTGCTGGTTCAGTCAAAAAGTTTAATCTGAATCAAAAAGCGTATGGTTTTCCGAGGGCAATCTATTGTGGTTAGGTCATTCATTTTGGTGGTTAAAACAATCAGCTATTTCCCGGCTGGCTTTTTCCGGTGATTCAGCACTCAATACGGCGCTGATAACGGCTACTGAGTCAGCACCGGCGGCAATAACCTCAGGGGTATTGTCTTTGGTAATGCCGCCGATAGCCACCAGCGGCAAGGTTACCGCCTCTCTCACCTGACGCAGGGTTTCAAGCCCGACAACCTTTGCCGGGGTCGTGGTCGATGTCTTGGAGGAGGTGGGGTAGATAGAGCCGACGGCAACATAATCAGCCCCTGCAGATTGAGCCTTAACCGCCTGCTCAACGCTGGTTGCCGAGCCGCCGACAATCTTACCCGGGGGTAAGAGTTTACGGGCTGCTTCAATGGGCAGGTCGTCCTGTCCCAGGTGCAGGCCATCGGCATCGCTGGCAAGGGCTATATCCAGATAGTCGTTTATGATAAAAAGCACCTCGTGTTCAGCGCAAAGCCTCTTCAATTCGGCAGCTGCAGCCAGTATTTTCTCCTTGCTCCGGACTTTATCGCGCAGTTGAATCGTTTTAGCGCCGCCCTGAATTACCTGCCTGGCTGCTTCAAGGGGAGGGCGCCCTTTCAGCGCTTCGGCGTCTATAATAACATAAAGCCCGGACAAACGCACTAGCTTGTCCTGGCGCAGGAGTTTGGACATCAAGTCTTGCTCTATAGTGTAGAGATTAAATCTGGTTCGCACGAATTTTTCGGAATCTAGTTCAGGAGTAATGCCGGGAATTTTAGCCAGCTCTTCCAGGGTCCTCAGCGATTCCTGCACCCGCCTTGAGTTAGCCACCAGCACGGCAGCTAGCTCTTTCCCCTTTTCTTCTCCGGGCGCTTCTAGGTCGATGCCGACATCACCTTCGGCGTTTCGTGATTGAAGGAGCTGTTGCTGAAAAGGGACATCAGTTACTATTAGCTCGTGGCGCAGGGTCTTTAGCTGCTGCGTCAGGGTTACATCGTTAAGCAGCAAGCGGGCTATTTCTTCGAGAAGGCGGAGCCCTTCTGCGGCACGGTTGAGGTTGGCGTCGATAATGCGTAACAGTTGTTTTGTTACCGCTTGCCCTGCAATGCTTTTTGCGAGACCTTCCGTTTGGAAGGGAGGCTTTGCTGATGGGGGAGGCACGGCTTTTTTACCTGATGCTTTGCCTAGTCCCATTTCAGCCTGGCTCGCCAGACCTGTCGCCAGGGTGTGTGCCTCTTTGTGAAAAGGATTTCCGGCAGTCTGGTCAAGCCACTCCCAGCGTACTTTCCGCCCGCTTTGTGCCTTGTCCAGCTCTGCCCAGAGGTCACGGTTAGCCCGCCTCTGCCACCCTTTAGTCATAGAACCAAAGAGGTACTGGCTGTCAGTGTGGACGACCACCTCCGAGTATTGAGGCGTGCGTGAGATGCCTTCAAGAGCGGCCGTAATTTCCATCCGGTTGCTGGTGGTCTGCTTTACCAAGCCTGAGAAAATACGCTTTTGCCCGTTTTCAACGGCAACTACTCCCCACCCCCCCTGGCCCAGCACCGGGTTGTAAGCGCCGTCAGCGTATATCTCAATCATACTAAGCTTAGAATATTAGCATACTTTGGGGGAAAGGTAAATACTTAGGCGAAGATTGTTTAACAATTCCTTTGTCATCGCGAGCCATTCGCAGAAGGCTTCAGCCTTCAGGCCGAGCCTTCAGTCCGAGGCCCGAGTTCAGCGTTCGACTGAGCTCACTCGTTCCGATATGTCAGAGTGAACTCGTTCCGATTATCGTCAGAGTGAACTCGTTCCGATTATCGTCAGAGTGAACTCGTTCCGATTATCGTCAGAGTGAACGCCGAAGTCCCGAGGGCTTCACCCTCGCAATGACATATTGTGATAAGTGACCTCCCCTTTACGCAGCAAATTGTTCACAGAGAGAAGGGATATGATAAAATGTTATTAGTACCCGGAAAAACGCTATTTGTTAATCGGTGAGGAGGAGATTTGAAAGCAGTTATCCTGGTCGGCGGGAAAGCAACCCGGCTGTTGCCCCTTACCAGACATACACCCAAGTCTATGGTGCCGGTGCTCAACATCCCATTCCTGGAGCATGTTATCCGCCACCTTGGCAGTCACCAGGTAAAGGAAATAGTCCTGGCTCAGGGCCACCTTTCGCAGCCGATTGAAGATTATTTCGGTGATGGTAGCCGGTTTGATGTCAAACTCCATTACGCCGTAGAAGATACCCCCAGGGGAACGGGTGGGGCGGTGAAGAATGCGGCGGGGCATCTGGATGATACCTTCCTGGTCTTAAACGGTGATGTTTTTACCGACCTGGATATTACCGGGATGGTTGCTTTTCACCGGGAAAGGCAGGCAAAGGCAACCATTGCTCTTACTCCAGTGGAAGACCCAACCGCCTACGGCTTGGTAGAAACGGAGACTGATGGCAGGGTTGTCCGTTTTCTGGAAAAGCCAAGCTGGGACGAAGTCCTTCAAAGAAAGACCAATATGATTAATGCCGGCACCTATATTCTGGAGCCGGATATTCTGGCTCAAATCCCGCCTGAAAGGGAAGTCAGCATCGAGAGGGAGACCTTCCAACAGCTTCTGGCTCAGGAAGAGCCGATGTATGCCTATTCCTCTTCGGCTTACTGGCTGGATATGGGTACTCCGGAGAGATATCTTCAACTGCACCGGGACATCCTGGACGGTAAATGCCCCCGGTGTGCTCTTGCTCCGGATATGAAAGTGGTTATTGAAAAGCCGGGCAATGTTCATCCTGCCGTCCGGCTAGAGCCACCGGTGGTCATCGGGGCTAACTGCTCCATTGGAGAGGGGGTGAGGCTGGTCGGGCCGGTGGTTATCGGGGCGGGTAGTACCATCCTGGAAGATAGCCTGATTGAAAACTGCATCATCTGGCGTAATGCCCGGCTGGGGCCGCGAGTCAGGCTGAAGGACTCCATTCTGGCGGACAACTGCCGTTTCGGGGCGGACACCATCGGCGAAGGGGTGGTGGTGGGTGACAATGTCACCGTGCTCAGCGGCATCAAACTTGAACCCGGCAGCAAAATAGAGCCGGGGACAACCATTGGCTAAATAAAAATACCGTAATGTCATTCTGAAGGCGTCCTTTCACTCTTGTATTAACCTATTTGAGCCTCAACCGTGCCTGTGCTATAATTTTTGGTGGTGATTATGATGTGGGATAGATTGGAAGAAATAGATAAGCGCTTTCAGGAGCTGGAGGAGCAAATCGCTGCTCCTGAGATAGCTTCTGACCCGAAGCAGCTGCAAAAGCTGGCTAAGGAGAGAGCCAGTATTGAAGATATGGTGACCAGGTTCCGGGAATATAAAGCTACTGCCAGGTCTCTGAAGGAAACCAGGGCAATGCTGGCTGAGGGGCTTGACGAGGAAATGAAAGCCCTGGTCAGGGAAGAGATAGAAAAACTTGAGTTAAAGGTAGAGAACCTGCTTCAGGAGTTGAAGATTGCGCTTTTACCCAAGGATGAGAGTGATGAAAGAGACATCATTATGGAAATCCGGGCCGGAGCCGGCGGTGATGAGGCCGGGCTCTTTGCTGCTGACCTTTTTCGTATGTATGCCCGCTACGCTCAGTCCAGGGGCTGGCAGGTAGAGATTATCAATGCCAATGAGAGCGGCATCGGAGGCTTTAAGGAAATAATCTTTGAAATTAAAGGTGGGGGGGCTTTCAGCAGGCTGAAATATGAAAGGGGAGTTCACCGGGTGCAACGGGTGCCGGTTACCGAGTCATCCGGCAGGATTCATACCTCGACAGCAACGGTGGCGGTGCTTCCCCAGGCGGACGAGGTGGAGGTGGATATCAATCCGGACGACCTGAGAATTGATATTTTTCACAGCGGCGGTGCCGGAGGACAGAATGTAAACAAGGTGGCTACCGCCGTGCGCATCACCCATCTACCCACCGGCATAGTCACCGTCTGCCAGGATGAACGCTCGCAGTTAAAAAATAAGACGAAAGCGATGGCGGTCTTGCGGGCACGTCTCCTGGATATAGCGCAGCGTAACCAGAGAGAATCGATAGCCAGTGAACGCCGTTCCCAGGTGGGCAGCGGCGAGCGGGCGGAAAAGATACGCACTTACAATTTTCCCCAGGACCGGGTTACTGACCACCGCCTCGGCCAGTCCTGGCATAACCTGAATAAAATCCTGGAAGGAGACTTTGACCAGCTTATTGATGCCCTGGCTACCGATGATGAGGCAAAACAATTGCTGGAGCTGTCAGCGTGACCCTGAAACAGACTTTGAGCCAGGCAGGGGAAATTCTTGCCGCCAGTAATATTGAAGGCCCGCTCCTGGAATCTGAGCTACTGCTGAGACACGCCTTGAAAATAGACCGTATCCAGTTGTATCTAGCTCTTGCCCAGGAGCTAACTCCTGACCAGCACGAAGATTTCTGGCGCCTGGTCCAGCGCCGTCTTAACCATGAGCCCTCTGCCTACATAACAGGACACCGCGAGTTTTACGGGCTTGATTTCTATGTCAATTCTGACGTTCTTATCCCTCGACCGGAAAGCGAACTGCTGGTGGAAAAGACTCTGGAGCTTGGCCGGAATGAGGCTATGGGCACTATAGCCGAAATTGGCACCGGCAGTGGTGCTATTGCCATTAGCCTGGCGCTAAACCTGTCGGAGACTAAAATCTACGCTACCGATATCTCAGCCCCGGCTCTCAAGGTTGCCTTATTTAACTGCCGGAAACACGGGGTGGAGAACATTCACCTTCTGGAAGGCGATATGCTTGACCCTTTACCTGAACCGGTTGACCTGATTGTAGCCAATCTGCCCTATGTCAGAGAATCGGAACTAGCCCGGGTAAACACGCTCGATTTTGAGCCTTCTATAGCGCTGAACGGAGGCTCGGATGGTCTGGAGAAGATACGGAAGCTGGGCGCCGGCCTGAGCACGAAGCTCTGTCCCGGCGGTTCTCTGCTCTTGGAGATTGGACAGGGACAGAGTGAAGCAGTAACCAGCCTTTTGTCCGGTCTCTTCCCTACAGCTAAAACAGCCGTATTCCCGGATTTGGGCGGCATTGACCGGGTGGTAAGCCTTACTCTAAGCTGAAGTTCCGAAACACTTCTGCCTGAGAATGCCTTATCCAGCTTGACGCAAAGCTCAGTTGGTGCTAGATTAAGCTACTGGGTTTTGCCCTCAACAAACCTGGATAGAAGGAGGAGAATCTATAAGATGAACGTGATAGTCTGCTGTAAACAGGTGCTTGACCCAGAGGCGCCACCGGCCAGTTTCAAGATTGATGCTGCTTCCAATAAGGTGGTGCCGCCGCAGAGTGTGCCGCCGGTAATCAGCCCTTTTGATGAAAATGCGGTAGAGGCGGCATTAAAGATTAAGGACGCCCAGGGTGGCAAAATCACGGCCCTGAGCCTGGGGGTTAACCTGCTCCGGGATGTGGTTAAAAAACCATTATCAATGGGAGCCGATGAGCTTATCCTGCTTGAGGATGAAGCTTTTGCCGATGGCGATAGCTGGTCAACGGCTTACGCTCTGGCAATGGCTATTAAGAAAATAGGTGACTATGACCTTATCTTCTGCGGACGGCAGGCGGCTGACTGGGATGGCGGGCAGGTGGGCTCGGGTATTGCTGAGCTCCTGGGGCTGCCCAGTGTCACTCTTGCCAAAAAGATAGAGATTACCGATGGCAAGGCGAAGGTTGAGCGGGTAACTCCCGATGGTTACGATGTCATCGAGGTATCTTTGCCTGCCCTGATTACGGTGAGTAATGAGCTGGGGCAGGCTCGCTATCCGACTATTAAAGGAATAATGGCGGCGAAACGGAAGGAGCCGGTTGTCTGGAAACCGGCCGATATAGGGGTTGAGCCTTCCCAGCTTGGTGCTGCCGGCCGGCACACCAAACTGCTGAAACTCTTCCAGCCAGTCAGGGAAGGTAAGTGCCAGATGATAGAAGGTGAAAGTCTGGAAGAGGCCGGGGCTAACCTGGCTCTGAAACTCAGGGAAGCGAAAGTCCTCTAAGAGATTAGGTCATCAAGTCTGAATCAAGGAGATAAAATCGGATGTCTGAAAATAAAGGTGTTCTCGTTCACAGTGAAGTTTCAGAAGGCAGGCTAAGCGCCATAACGGCTGAACTCCTGGGGAGTGGCCGAAAACTGGCTGATGACCTGGGAGAGGAACTAAGCGCTGTTCTGGTTGGCAGTGGAGTGAGCAATTTAGCCCAGGAAGCCATTAACTCTGGTGCCGACAAGGTATATGTCGTTGATGACCCTCTGCTTGGAGACTACCAGACAGGATCCTATCTTTCGGTGCTGGAGAAGGTAGCTAAAGAGGTAACTCCTCAGATTATTCTCCTGGGGCAGACCTCTGTCGGTCGAGACCTGGCTCCCAGGCTGGCTTTCAGGCTGGGGACAGCCGCCACCCTGGACTGCGTGGCTCTGGATATTGACCCGGAAACAAAGCGGCTTTTACAAACCAAGCCGGTCTACGGGGGTAATGCCCAGGCTACCTTTGCCTCTGAGCTTGACCCGCAGGTAGCCACGGTTAGAGCCAAGGTGATGGAACCTTTAACTCCTGATTCCTCAAGAAAAGGAGAGGTTATCACTATTGAGGCTGGGCTGGACACTTCGGCAATAAGAAGCAGAGTCCTGGAGAAAGTAAAAGAAGAGGCGGAAGGGATAAAGCTTGAGGATGCTTCAGTAGTGGTCAGCGGGGGCAGAGGTATCGGCGGCGCTGACGGTTTCAAGCAGTTGGAGGAGCTGGCTAATTTACTGAAGGGAGCGCTAGGCGCCAGTCGCCCCCCCTGCGATGACGGCTGGATAGCTGACAGCGCTCAAATAGGCCTTACCGGCAAGATTGTTACGCCTGACCTTTACATTGCGGTGGGTATCTCTGGAGCCAGCCAGCATCTATCCGGTTGCTCAAGCTCTAAAACTCTGGTCGCCATAAATAAAGACCCCGAGGCAAACATCTTCAAACAGGCTCATTACGGCGTGGTTGGCGACTGGAAGAAGGTATTGCCTGCCTTCACCGAAAAGGTTAAAGAATTGCTCGGTGGCTAGCCATGCATTGAGAGGAACAGCCTGATTTATGGGATTGGCGAAGGTAAGAACGGCGGCAGTAGTAGGTCTTGAGGCACAAGAGGTGGAGGTGGAGGTTGATATTGCCAGCGGTTTACCGGCTATGACCGTGGTTGGTTTGCCTGATGCCGCCATACAGGAAGCCAGGGAAAGGGTCCGAGCCGCCGTTAGGAACTCGGGATTCACCTTTCCGATGAGGCGAATCACCGTAAATCTGGCTCCGGCAGACCTGAAGAAGGCAGGCCCTGCTTATGACCTGCCTATCGCCGTAGGTATCCTCATCAGTTCGGAGCAGGTCAGCGCCGATACCTCCGGGATACTTTTCCTGGGGGAACTTTCTCTTGACGGCTCTCTGCGCCGCACTCACGGCATTCTTTCTATGGTCACTCTGGCTAAGGAAAAAGGAATCCCATCCGTCTTTGTTCCTGCCATTGATGCCGAGGAAGCTTCCTTGATAGATGGCGTCCAGGTTATTCCCTTCAATTCTCTCGCTGAGCTGGTAGCTCATCTCAGGGGTGAGGTTCTTGTTTCTCCCTGCATAGCACAAAAGAAGGAGGCGATAGTAGCCCCCGTCTTCAGTAATGGTCTGACTGATATTAAAGGGCAGGAGCATGCCAAGCGAGCTTTGGAAATAGCTGCCGCTGGAGGGCATAACCTGGTTATGGTCGGGCCTCCGGGCAGCGGCAAGACGATGCTTTCCCGCTCCCTGCCTTCAATCCTGCCCACGATGAGAATTGAAGAGTCTCTGGAAGTGACCAGGATTTACAGCGTAGCCGGACTGCTGTCTTCAGATACTCCGCTGATTACCCAGCGCCCCTTCCGTTCGCCTCATTACACTATTTCCAATGCCGGGCTGGTTGGGGGAGGGCGCTTGCCAAGACCAGGTGAAATAAGCCTCAGCCACCGGGGAGTGCTTTTCCTGGATGAGTTCCCTGAGTTCGGGCATACCGTTCTGGAAGTCTTACGCCAGCCTCTGGAAGATAAGGTGGTGACCATCAGCCGTGCCCAGGGCAGTGTTACTTTCCCTGCGAATTTTATGTTAGTTGGTGCCAGTAACCCCTGTCCCTGCGGATATTACGGTGACCTGGTTAAGGAGTGCCGCTGTTCGCCCGGCGAAATTTCCCGTTACCAGAAGAGAATCAGCGGCCCCTTGCTTGACCGCATTGACATCTTCATTGATGTTCCCCGGGTGGATTATGAAAAGCTGGCTGATGATAGAGTCGGGGAGAGTTCGGAAAAGGTTAGAGCCCGGGTGGAGCAGGCCCGCCAGGTTCAAAACGAGCGGTTTAAGGAGACAGGACAGTTCTGCAACGCCGATATGACCCCGGCCGAGGTAATGAAGTTCTGTCACACCGAGCCGGAAGCTCAGAGCTTGCTGAAGGCAGCGATGAAGAGCTTTTCTCTCACGGCTCGCGGTTTTCATCGCATTCTTAAAGTAGCCCGCACCATCGCCGACCTCGAGGGAGCTGAAACAATAGGCTCAACCCACCTGGCTGAGGCAATTCAGTATCGCTCCAGAAACGGTATCTAAAGCATCTCTTGAGTTTTCTTATCGGGCGCTGGCTAGACTGGCCAGGGCTGATAGCCCTTAAGTAATACCCTGGGCACCTGTTGGGCTAATTCCTTCAATGTCCAGAGACCATCTTCTTTATCCAGGGTGGCTACCTCTTCCGGCTCTGAGAACAGACCAACATGCTCACCGTGGACCTTGAAGATTAAGCCGCTGATGGGAGCTGCTTCCTCAGTAGCCAGATAGACGACGAATGGAGCTACTGCCTCCGAAGGGGGTATAGCTTCAACATCAGTAATGCCGCGAGTTCCATACATTACGCTTCTGACTTTAGACCTCGACCTGGCAGTTGGCGAATAAGCGTTGCAGGTGATGCCGAACTCCCATAAGTCTTTTGCCACTGCTTTGGTCAGGCCAGCGATTCCCGATTTAGCCGCAATGTAATTAGTCATGTTCTTAGACAGACTGGTGGAGACGCAGTTGATTATTCGTCCCCACTTTTGTTCTTTCATAAAGCCAGCCGCATGCCTGATACAGTTCCAGCTGCCAGTAAGGTGACTGCCTATAAGGAGATTCCAATCTGCCGGTGACATCTCCCAGACGGGAATTCTATTTCCTTCACGGGCACCGGCATTATTTACCAGGATATCTATTTTCCCGAAGTTCTCTACCGCCATTTTGATGAGTTTGCCCGCTACCTCAAAGTCAGAGATATCACCGAAGAAGGCTACCGCCTCGCCACCCAGGTCTCTTATCGCTTTGGCGGTAGTTTCGGCGTCTCCCCTCATCTGCTTTTCCTGCTCCAGCACCCATTCTTTTAGTTCTGGACTGAGGGTCTCCAGGCGCTTGTCTTTGGTAATTAAGTCAGTAGAGCCTGGCTGGCGGTTATTAGTGACTACTTTGGCGCCTTCTTTTGCCATGGCAAGAGCAATACCCTTGCCGATATTCTGCCCTGACCCGGTAACTACTGCCACTTTACCCTTTAATTTTTCACCCATCTTTTAGCCCCCCTTTTAATGTTACCCGTTTATAGTAGCTAAACTGCTGAGAAAGTCAAGAATTTCCCGGCTCTAGTCTTTTAGCAGGTAGATATTCCTGGCTACCTCCGTCAGGTCAGGATTGTTACTGCTGTAATCGAAGTTCTTATTGCGGTCTGTATCGTAAACGCGGGTGTAAACAATAGAAATCCCGTTTTCCTTCAGGAAGGTGGTGCTGGCGCTGCCCTGTTCCAGAAAATCGTAAGCCCGCCTGTCTTTGTCGGTAGGGTAGGAGTGTGTCCTGGTATAAATAGTCTTGCCGGTGATGGCGGTAAAGGCGGTGGCTTTCCACGGGTCGAGTATTGCCTTCTGATAGTCCTTGCCGAGATGCTCTTCAATCCAGACAAATGCCTGGTAGTCCTCTTCATCTATCATCTGGTAGTAAAGGGCGCTCTGCCTTTCCGGGATAGCTACGAATAGTGTTACAGCGATAAGAACCAGGCAGAGGAACCTGCCTGCATTCCGGGTAATAAAAGGGGTTAGCCAGGTGTCGAAACTTGCCGGCAGGGTGAGGTTTTTTACCACCATCAAACCAGCTCCGGCAACGATGCTTGCCACCAGCATCATAAATGTCAGACCCCGCTCGTACATTATCCAGATTCCGTAGTTAAAGGTGTAATAGCTGACCAGCATCAGCAGCATCGCCAGTAAGCCAAGTATCAAGCCGTAGTTTTTATTGCCCCCTCTTATTGCCAGCACAAAGACTCCCAGCAGAGAGAACAGGATGGGCAGAAAACCGTAGGTCTGGATAACTCTTGGCAGGACGACAAATTCTGACTGAGTGGTGGGGCTAAGGAGACTTTTGGCTGTGGGCAGGAGCAGATTAAATATCCAGGGGAAGATTATCAGAAAGGGAAGTGCCAGAGCCAGGGCTGTTGCCAGGCTGTGCTTGAAGTTACCCTTTAGATTGAGTAGGATATAGGGAGCGAGTACGATAATTGGGAAAATGGCTGAGGGAGCATGTATTGAGAGTAGAAAGACGGTGAGAACAAAGATTAGCAGATAAGACCAGATACTTCTGAAATTGAAGGCGAGAAAGATAATCAAAGGAGTAAAAAGCAGTCCCACGCTTGCCGGGACAAGAAAGACGGGTCCCAGTACCCCGATGGTGCTGGGTATCAGGCAGGCGAAGAAAGCAGCTTCCCAGCCAAAGCCTTCTCTCCGGGCAGCTATGTAGACTGACAGGACGGTGATGACGAAGATGACCCCGGGAAAGTATCTGAAGATAGCCATCCAGGATATGCCACTGATAGCCTGGAAAACACCCCAGAACAGGTGGAAGCCAGCTTCCAGATTGGAGCTCAGGCTCACTGTTCCCACTCCGGAAAAGGGGTCAACGAAAGTGGTGCTGCCGGCTTGCATTATTGCCCGGGAGCGAGCCAAATGAACCCATTCATCCACATGCAGGGCATAAGGATAGCTCTGGTGGGGAATAAAAACCAGATAAAAAGCCAGCCCCAGTATGGGCAAAAGCATGAAATAATCGAACCAGGAGATTTTACCGGCGTTAAGCATGGTCAAAGACCATCCCAATCAAAATATTGATAGAGCGAGGCAAACAGGGCGTGGACTGGCTATCTCCGGTTAGGGAGCTTTTCGAGTTTGGTCTTCCATTTCTGGACCGTCTGCCGTTTATCAGGGCGGGGTTGGGGATTGCCCTGGTATTCTTCCTGCCCGGCTTTGCCTGGACGCTGGTCTTTTTTAGAAAGGTAACCGTCCTGGAAAGAATTGCCCTGTCCTTTGCTCTGTCCATAGCTGTGGTAACCCTGAGTCTCCTTTTTGCCAGCCGGCTGGGTGGATTTAGTCTTAACGGGTTTAACTCGGTTCTGGTTATTATTGTGATTACTATTTTACCCTTAGTCATCTATTATCTCAATAGACTTATAAACCGGGGGAATGGGGAGCAGGATGAAGATGTATGATGTTGCCATCATCGGAGCCGGACCGTCCGGAAGCTGGCTGGCAAGCCGGCTGGCGGAGAGAGGGCATCAGGTAGTGGTCCTTGAGCAGAAGAAAGGCTGGGGTGAACCGATTTGCTGCACCGGTATTGTCAGTCAGGAGTGTGTTGAGCACTATGCCATTGAAGACAGTGTTATTTTCCGGCGGGCGAACAGTGCCCGGGTTTTTTCGCCTTCCGGGAAATTGCTCCGCCTGTGGCGGCCCGAGCCGCAGGCGTGTATTTTAGACCGTCCCGCTCTTAATCTGTCTTTAGCCAGGCGAGCCCAGGAGAAAGGTGCCGAGTACCGGTTGAATACTCCGGTCAGGGGAATTGAGGTGGAGGATAACGCTGTCAGCATTAAAACCGGAGATGGCGAAGGGCAGGTCGAGGCTGTTAAAGCCAGAGCGGCGGTTATCGCCACCGGCTTCGGCTCAAAACTGGTTGAAGGATTGGGCCTGGGTAAGTTTGGCGATGCTGTTGCTGGAGCTCAGGCGGAGGTAGCAACCAACGGGGTCGATGAAGTTGAAGTCTACCTGGGTCAGCAGATAGCCCCGGCTTTTTTTGCCTGGCTGGTGCCAACTTTACCACAGCGGGCAATTGTTGGTCTGCTCTCCCGGCGTCGCCCCGGTTTTTATCTGAAAAATCTAATCTCGTCTCTGAAGGCTCAGGGGAAGATTACCTCGGTTGAAACCGGGTTAAGCTATGGTGGGATTCCGCTGAGACCTCCGGCCAGAAGTTACTCTGACAGGGTAGTGGTAGTGGGCACTGCGGCCGGACAGGTGAAGCCGACCACCGGCGGCGGTGTTTATTATGGCTTGCTCTGTGCTGATATTGCCGCTGATAATTTAGGCCAGGCTTTAAAGAATGACGCCCTTTCCGCCAGGAACCTGGCTAATTACGAAAAGGAGTGGCGGGAGAGGCTGGGCTGGGAACTGAGGATTGGCTACTGGGCACGGAAATTTTATGAGCGGCTAAGTGACGGGCAGGTGGACCGGATATTTGACATAATAAAAAACAACGGTATTGATGAGGCTTTGCTCAAATCTGATGATTTGACCTTTGACAGTCATGGTAAGGCGGTGTTAAAGTTAATCGGGTACAAGGCGTTATCCAGGATAGTTGAAATAGTGAAGCTCCCCTTTCCCGGGAGGAGCGACACAAGCAGGAAATTCGACTCTTTTGAGGAAGCAGCTGAAAAAAATGAACGGAGAAAGCAAGAATCCGGGCCTGGGTGAAGCAGCCAGCCTTTTTCTGGCTGATTTAGCCCCCGAAGAGAAAAACCTGAGCCAGCAGGAAGTAGCCAGGTTTGTCCGCTGGTTCGGCAGGGAACATCCTCTTGCCGGGCTCACCGCTGCCGAAGTGAGCAACTATGCCGAGCAGTTATCCTTTTCCGATGCCGGCGGAGATAGAAAGCTTGATTTAGTGCGTGCTTTCCTGGCTTATGCTAAAAAGCGGGGATGGAGCAAGACCAATCTAGCCACCTATCTTAAGCCCAGGAAAGGGAAAACTAAATCGGCTTCCCCGGCGAGACTGAGCCCGGTGGAAAGTATCGCTTTGACCCGTCAGGGTTATGCCGCATTGGAAGCCGAGCTTGCTGAACTTCAGAGTGAGCGTCTGAAAGTTATTGCCGAAATACATGCCGCCGCTGCCGATAAGGACTTCCGCGAGAATGCTCCGTTACAGGCGGCTAAGGAACGGCAGGGGCACGTGGTGGGACGAATCAGGGAGCTGGAAAGGGAGCTAAAGTCAGCGAAGATAGTTGATGAAAAGCGGGTGGAGCACACTCTCAGGGTAAATATTGGTAATAGTGTCCTTGTCCTTAACCTCGACTCCGGTGAAGAACTGATTTATACCCTGGTCAGTTCCAGGGAAGTAGACCCGGCCAATGGCAAAGTTTCTACTGCTTCGCCCATAGGCAAGGCTATTAGTGGTAAAGCAGAAGGGACGAAAGTAGAGATAGTGGTGCCCGCCGGTAAGCTCCGTTACCAGATTAAACGCATTGAGCGTTAACCGTTTCCGTATATTACGGGTGAGATATGGTCGAAGAGAAAATACTGAATGAGTACCGCACCGTGGCTATAGTCGGGGCATCTCCCAACCCCAGACGGCCCAGTTGCCGGGTGGCGAACTACCTGAACAATCACGGCTATAACATTATTCCGGTCAATCCCGGTGTGGAGCAGATACTGGGCAAAACCAGCTATCCCGGATTAAGCTCAATACCGGAAAAGATAGACGTGGTGGATATCTTCCGCCGTTCTGATGAAGTAATGCCCATTGTTGAAGAGGCAATCAAGATTGGAGCCAGGGCAGTATGGATGCAGGAAGGGATTATCAACGAGGAAGCTGCTGCCAGAGCCAGGGACGCCGGCTTGCTGGTGGTTATGAACAAGTGCATGCGCAAAGAGCACGAACGCCTCAGCAGAGAGCGCTCTCATTAGCTGTATAGCTCGCCACTATTTATATCCGGCACTCGGTGCCGACTTTGAAATATCTGTTGTCCAGCCAGACGAGGGGTTGCAACTCTTCGTTTAATTTGAAGCCGACTACCTCGCCGATGTAAATAGCGTGGTTACCTTCCACATCCCAGAGAGAACTCTTGACCCGGCATTCGATGCTGGCAAAACAACCTGACACAAGGGGGGCACTAACTTTACTGGCTGGCTCAGTAGCGATGCCGAATTCTTTGAATTTATCTACCTCATATCCGTGGACGCTGCCGAATTTCTTTGCCAGGTCTAACTGGTTATCCGCAATCACATTAACGGCAAACTCTTTCGACTTTTCGATTAACTGGTAAGTAGCGAAGGTCTTGGATAAGCTGACCACCACCAGGGGAGGCACCTGAGAAACATACATCGCTGTTGCGGTCATTGCTCCTTGACTGTTACCGTCACCGGCGCTGAGTATTACTACCGAGCAGGGTAACTGTAGTGTGGCTCTGACTAAAGATTTTTCTGGCATCTTCTCCTCCTAATCCGGCTAAGTCTATTAGTAAATTTATTATATCATAGATAAGCTTCTGGCAATAACCAGAGAACCTCAAGCGTGTTTAATCTCTTTTCTGTTAATTTTTTAGAATTGATGTTAAGATGGAATTGATAGGCTGTAGTTTAAGTGTCGCGTCGGGTAAATAATGTGTCATTCCCGCCCCGTATTAAGTACGGGATGAACTCCAGCGGGAATCCAGCCGCACCACCCTACCTGGATTCCGGAACAAGTCCGGAATGACAATAGACGGGGGATAGAGCAATGGCAACACAGTTTACTCTTCACGAGATTCTGGAAAAAGCAATAGAGAGGGAAATCGAGTCGCAACTCTTATACCGTGACCTGAGCCAGAAAATGAAAGACCCGGCTGCCAGAGACGCCTTTCAAGAGCTGGTCCGACAGGAAGAGGGGCATCAGAACCTGCTGGAGAAGTATTTGCGGGGTGAGCTGAAAGAAGGGGCATTGGGCAGGAGGCATGTGCTAAATTATAAGATTGCTGAACATTTGGACCAGCCCGAATTATCTCCAGATATGGAGCTTAAGGATGTCTTTCTGCTGGCGGCTAATCGTGAAAAGGCATCCCATGAGTTCTACCTCAGTTTTAGCCGGCTCCATCCTCCGGGAGAGGTAAAAAAACTGCTTGAGGAGCTAGCCTCACAGGAGCTGGCACACAAGCAGAGGGTGGAATTCCTGTATACAGAAGTCGCTTTTCCTCAGACGGCCGGCGGGTAAAGGACCCGGCTTATAATTAAAAGAGACGGTGGAGTTATGAAAATAAAAGTTGTTTTTTACAGTATGTACGGCCATATCTACCGGATGGCTGAGGCTGTAGCTGAAGGGGCTAGTGAGGTTGAAGGCGCCGAGGTAATACTGCTTCAGGTCCCGGAGCTGGTTCCCGACGAGGTGCTGGAGAAATCAGGAGCCAGGCAAGCCCGTCAAGCCTTCGCTCATATCCCCGTAGCCAAGCCCGCTGATTTGGCTGATGCTGATGCTATTATATTCGGGGCACCAACCCGCTTCGGAAATATGTGTGCCCAGATGCGTAATTTCCTAGACCAGACCGGGGGCTTATGGGCACAGAATGCTCTTGTCGGCAAAGTTGGCAGTGTTTTCACCTCCAGTGCCACCCAGCACGGCGGACAGGAAACAACCATTACCAGCTTCCATACCACATTACTTCATCTTGGAATGATAATCGTGGGGTTGCCCTATGCTGAAGCACGCCAGACAACTATGGACGAGATAACTGGCGGTAGTCCTTATGGTGCCAGCACCATCACGGGGGGTGATGGCAGCCGGATGCCCAGTGATAATGAGCTAGCTATGGCACGCTATCAGGGTCGTCATGTCGCCACCATCGGCAGGAAACTACACCCCGGATGAAGCCTGATTCCGGAGAACTCACCGGTAGCTGATTTACTGTAGATTAGTAACAGAAAGGGAGGAAACGCTGATGAACTGCAGCCGGTGTAATCGTGAGCTTACTGAAGACCAGAGTTATGTCTATCAGGGCAAGGTATTCTGTGAAAACTGCCTGATGGATGTCGGCTTATCACTCAAGGAATGTGACCCCTGGTCAACCTATACAGACACCAGTGATAGAAAGCGACACGGGCAAACGGGCTCAGCCGGGCTGAATGAGATGGAAGCCAGGGTCTACGAATTTGTGAAGAGCAAGGGTGAAGCAACCAGGGAAGAGATAATGGAGCAGCTTGGTATGTCCAGGCCGGATTTGGAAGCTCAGCTAATCCCGTTGATGCACTCTGAGCTGCTCAAAGAGCGCAGCAAAAACAATATGATGTACCTTGTTCCAATCGGCTAGTGTCGCGTCAGGTAAATAATGTGTCATTCCCGCCCTGTATTAAGTACGGGATGAACTCCAGCAGGAATCCAGCCGCACCACCCTACCTGGATTCCGGAACAAGTCCGGAATGACAATGGGAAATGAGTCAGTGATTAGCCTGACAGGACACTAGCGACGCATTGTTATTATTTCCCGTCGTTCACTATTCGCCAGTCATAGGTGTAAGCATTCAGTCTTTTCCCCCTGGCGAAGCCGAGCAGGGTTATGCCCAGGTCATTAGCCAGCTTTACTCCCAGGTTGGTAGGGGCGGATTTGGAAACAATTACGGGAATGCTTCTCCTGGCTACCTTGAGCAATATCTCTGAGGAAATCCGGCCGCTGGTGATTATCACCCTTTCCCCGGTTGGTATATCCTTCAGGAGGCACTCACCGAAGATTTTGTCGATTGCATTGTGCCTGCCGATATCTTCTTTGAAGACCAGGATGTTCCGGTTGTCACACAGGGCGGCACTGTGAACGCCGCCGGTGGCGCGGTAAACTTCGGAATGATGCTGAAAGTCTCTTACCAGAGACAGAATCTCACCGGTGGATATTTTCATCCCGGATTCCACCCTGGTCTGCTTTTGTGTATCAGCGGCACTGTAGAAAGAGGCACCCCTGCCGCAGCCTGAGGTTATGAACCGCTTGAAGATGAGCTCATTAGCCAGGGCTTTGTCTTCACCGGTTTCTATCCTTGCTATACCTCTCTGCTCATCAACCGTTATCTTCTTGACTTCCTCTTTGCTTTCCAGCAGTCCTTCGGAGAAAAGGAAGCCGACAGCCAGATAGTCTAAGTCTTTCGGGGAGCAGAGCAGGGTCACCAGCTCTTGATTGTTCAGGATAATGGTCAGGGGGGATTCCCGGGCGACCACATCATCAAGGCTGCTTCTGCTTTCTTCGGTAAGGCGCAGAATCGGGATTCTCTCTATCTCGCTCTCCATTTTTACCTGTCCTTATTTCATCCCCGCTTTTGACTGTCCCGCCACGAATCACCCTGGTGAAAATTCCTTCTTCGGGCATAATGCATTGACCCATCTGGTGATAGATAGCACACCTGGTATGACACTCCTTGCCAATCTGGGTAATCTCCAGGACGACTTCTTCTCCCACGGAGACCTGAGTGCCAACAGGTAAAGAGGCAAGGTCTATCCCTTCGGTAGTCAGGTTTTCGGCAAAATCTCCCGGACCGACATCAAAACCTTTTTCCCGCATTTTGTTAATGCTTTCAACCGCCATCAGGCTTACCTGGCGGTGGCTGGAGCTGTCAGCGTGGGCATCATCAGCCAGACCGCAGTTTTGCTGGATGTATCCCTCCCTGATATCTTCCTTGCTGGTTCCCTTTTTCCTGCTTTTGCAGACAGCGATTATCTTAGCCATTTTGTTATTTCCCTGTCCTCTCTATCGTTCCGGCTCCTACCACCGTATCTTCCTGGTAGAAAACTACCGCCTGGCCCGGGGTGACTGCCATTTGAGGCTCCTTAAATTTGACATAAACTTTATCTTCAGTCAAGGGAGTTACCTCTGCCCCGGCTTCCGGGTGAGCGTATCTTATCTTTGCCCTGACTTTAATCGGCTGCTCCAGTTTTTCTATGGCTATCCAGTTCAATCCTGAAGCAATAAGCTCATCCTGATATAGTTCTTCTTTATTGCCAACGGTGATACTGTTTGTTTCCGGGTTAATACCCGTAACATACAGGGGCTCTTTATCTGAGATACCCAGCCCTTTGCGCTGTCCGATGGTATAAAAAGGGATTCCCCGGTGTTCCCCCAGGATATTGCCCTCGTTATCCAGTATCGGGCCTGGTGGCGCCGCCTTAACAACCGAGCGGTAACCCCCGGCGATGAAATCCTGACTTTCTGGCTTATCGGCAACATCCAGCCCAAAATCCAGAGCCATCTTTCTTACCTCGTCTTTGGTGTAACTGCCAAGAGGAAAGAGGGAATGCCCGAGCTGCTGCTGGGACAGAAAAGAGATGAAATAGGACTGGTCTTTGCTCAGGTCTATAGCTTTTTTGAGCAGGTAGCGGTTTCTCTCCTTACTATATTCTACTCTAGCGTAGTGGCCCGTGGCAAAGTAATCAAATTCTATGCCGCTATCCCGAACTCTGGTCAGTAAGGCATCAAATTTCACTTTGCCGTTACATCTGAGGCAAGGATTGGGTGTCCTGCCCAGCAGAAATTCCCGGCAAAAGTAGTCCAGGACCTGGCTTTTGTATTCCTGTCTCAGGTCAAAGGTATGAAAGGGGATGCCCAAGATTTGAGACACCTTTCGGGCGTCCTCTATATCCTCTTCCTCCTCCGGTCCATAGCAGGCGTGGCGGGTTTTCTCCTCTGCCATTTTCCCATCCCATATTTTCATAGTTACACCGCTGACCTGGCAGCCCTGCTTTTTGAGCAGAGCCGCCGCAACAGAGGAATCCACCCCGCCGCTCATACCGATAACTACCTTCATTTTCCTTCTCTTATTTTTGTATCTTGTATCTTTATAAGTATATATGAAACCTGGCTCAAAGCCAAAGTCGGAGTCATACCGCAGAGGGCTTGATATCTTCGGGCTGTTTTCTTTGTCTGAATACCGTTGCTACCAGGGGTACTACCAGGGCTAGAGCCGCAGCTACGAAAAAGGTGGCATCCGAACCTTGATAGACGTACACCAGTCCCATGAGTGGGGGGCCGATAGTCTGCCCCAATCTTATCATGGTGGAGTTTATTGACATAAAAGCGCCACGGTATTCCAGCGGGGCTAGGTCGGCGACCGATGTCTGGATAGCGGGCATGTTAAGACCACCGCCAATACCAAAGATGATGGCGGGTAACAAAAGGAGCCACAGGCTGGGCATCAAGGGTATCAAAACTAAAGCCAGAGCATAAATAGCAAATGTCCCTTTGATGATGGTTGTCAGGGAGAACCACCTGTTTACCCTGCTCAATTGTGAGGCAGTAGCGGCGTTAGTTAGTGAGGCACTAGCCAAAATCAAGCCAATGATGAAGGACGAGGCGCCAAATTCTCCTATGAGTAAAGGAAAATAGGAGAGATAAGCGCCGAACATAAAGACAAAGGCGAGCAGGTTAGTGGCAAACAGCCCAACAATTCTAATATCGTTAAGACAGCTCCGGATGCCCCTCAGGTATTCCCCCAGACCCCGGAAGTTCTTAGGCTCGGGGTTCTTAAGACTGGTGAGCACTAAAATACCTACGGGCAGAGCTATTATGGAGAGGGCGAAGGGGTAATACCAACCCAGTAGTGTCAGGGCACCACCTATAATTGGGTAGGAAGCAGCGCCAATAGTAAGCACACTAGCATTAAGCCCCATAGCTTGAACCCGTTGTTTTGCTGAGTAGAGGTCACCGATGATGGTATTGTTAAGAGAGTTTAATGAAGCGCCCCCGATACCTTGGAGAACTCTCATGCCAAGGAGAAAATTAAAGTCACGAATAAAGGCGCAGGCGGTGCCGGCAAGGCTAAAGAGGATGAGGGAAGGCACCAGGATTCTCTTCCGGCCAAAGCGGTCGGCTAGTATTCCCAGGAAGGGGGTTAGAATTACCCCTGGCAGGGTAAAAAAAGTGAGCAGTAGCCCTACTTGACTGCCGGTGATACCCAGCTCACGGATAATACTGGGGAAGGCAGGGATAATGGCGGATATCCCTATCACTGACAGCAGGGTTACCCCGAAGATGATGTGGAGATTTCTATCTCGGTAAAGGCTAGTTTCTGCCATATCAGTCTCTGGTTACTTTTAGCATAAGGGGTTACTTCTAAAATAGAGGAACTGTCATTCCGGCCCCGTATCAGGTACGGGATAAACTCCAGCCGGAATCCAGCCGACTTACCTTGCCTGGATTCCGTGTCAAGCACGGAATGGTTCTTTTGATTAGTGGCAGCAATAATTGGTGCCTGTGGCTTGCCCCGATTTATGCGGCGAGAGGGCAAGCCGGGTCTGCCTCCAGGGTATCCCCTAGCAGTCTCGTGGTCCGGGCCAGGCAGCCGCGGCAGGATTCAAAGCGCTGGCACTCGCCGCAAACGCCTTTTCTCTCCTCCTGGTCAGCCCAACTGGTAAGGAGGGCACTTTGTCTCATTCTGCCCCATATATCCTCCAGCGGTTCTTGAACAGCATTCCCGAAAGTAAACTCTTTAGGGCTGAACATGCAGGGCCTGACACTGCCATCCGTCTGAATGTACAGGGAATAAGAAGCGGCACATCCTTCTACCTCCGGTATGGTAATCCCGCTATCGGCACTGCTAAGGGGAAAACCATCCTTAGCAGAAAGATTCCACAGGAAAGGCTCGTCGTAGAAAATATCCAGGGTGCTGCCACAGGTATATATTTGCTTTACTACTTCCTTATGTTCTTCGGGAGTGAGAGCGAGCTGGTGATAATAGCTCTGGGAAATTTCATTCTCTCCGAAAGGTTTCAAGGGGAGGAAAATGATTCTTTTCCCTCCCAGGCTCTCGGTTAATTGAATAAACTCCCTTATCTGTTTAAGGTTAAGTCTGGAGAGAACGGTGGTCAGTCCGTAGAAAATCCCCAGAGCGGCACATTGTTCCGCCCACTTCTTGGCAAGCTCAAATTTGGCTCCTCGCTTGGTGTATTCATAAACAGCGGCATCGGTGCCATCAACACTGAAAAGGACTTTGGGAGAGAAAGATGCCAGTTCCCGTAAGTTCTTCTGGTTGAAGGCATTGCCGTTGGTGATAACGAAGACATCAATGCCCGCTTCCTTGAAAAGCCTTCCCACCTGGGGCAGGTCTTTGCGGAGCAGGGGCTCGCCGCCTTCAAGTATCACCCACCTCGGGGAGAGTCCGATAATATCATTGGTTACCTTTATTACTTCATCGTGGCTGAGCTCTCCCTCTTCCATGCCAACACAGTGCTGGCAATTCAGATTACACTTGCTGGTAATCGCCCAGTCTACATATATCGGGCCAGTCACATCCTCTCCTTCCAATAGACATAATCAGTAACCGAGCCTTCAGCTCTGTCTATGCCCATATGTTTCACCAGCGGCTCAAAACATCCCCCGTACAATCCGTTGCCCACCATAGCGTACCCTTGAGCGGCTGCCTTGCTTTTATTGGAGAGCAGAGGCACCGGGCTGACCGCATATCCCAGCTCCTCTAAACGAGCCTTTATCGGGGCGTATATGTTTTCATAGCCGGTAAGTCGCCCGGAGAGATAAACTTCCTGGCTCTGAGACAGAGCTTTTTGGCTGGCGATGGCAAACAGGACACCCTCAACGAAGGCGTTAAAGCCTTCGGGATATAATTCACTGGTGAAGTTTTTTAGAGAAAGATTTCCTGAACCGGTCAGGCAGCAGGCTCCTCCTTCGAAGAGCAAGCTTTTGGCGAAGTTCCCCAGCAGGTAAGCAACCTCGCCGTCCATACCCCCGGCATTCATAAAGCTGGGTCCGGGGAAAAGGGTGCCGCCGATGCCGTTAATAATTTTACCTTTCTCTATTGTCATAACACAGTTATACCCCCCGCCCAGCTCGGCGACGATATGGTTAATCTCAGAATAAGGCAGTCCCTTCTTCCGGGAAACCATCTCTACTGACAGGGCGGCAACGCACATTTTGTCTGCCGTGCCCATATCTATTTTATTAAATTTTCGCCAGCGGGGAACACTGGAAAGCAAAATCACGGACGGAATGAAAAGCGTCTCCAGACCGGCCTGTTCAATGATGGTAAAGAATTTCTTCATTCCCTCAAGTACCGGCACCTCCTCCCCTTCCCGGACCAGGGTGAGTTCAAACATTTCCCTTTCATTGACCTCACTCAGCTTCCGGTTAGGCAGTCCATAACCTGAGGGAGCAATGAGGGCATCAGGTTTCAGGCTCTGGCACTTCTCCGCCATAGCTTCGGGATTTTCGGCAACCATCGTTGAGGGTAGACTGTCTTCAAATTTGACCTCTTCGTCTTCCAGTAGACAGAGGTCAAAAGAAACTGTCCCCGGGTCAATACCAAGTATTCTCATTTTGTTCCTTAATGAAATTAATCAGCGAAAACCTGAAACTGAGGGATAAGTTTTTCTACAAGTTTTCTATTAGGTACTGTATTTGATGACAGGGGCAAAGTCAAGTCAGCTTTATTGAGATTGTTTGATATAATCACCTATTTAGCTAACGCGACTCTAGCTAAAGAAGCGCAGCAAAGCTTCCCATCCCCAGACACCACCCGATAGCAAAGCGATATATTTTAAGCTTTTACCTGCCCAGCCTATGAGCAGGAACTTCCACACCGGGAAACGGAGGGCACCAGCCATTATGCCGGCTACATCAAGGACGGGTACCGGGAATAGAGCAAAGGCAAAGATTGCCCATGAGCCCCAGCGTTTCATCCAGCCCTCCATCCTGATATGATTCTGCTTATCCTGTATTATTTTTCGTCCGCTATAGCCAGCCAGGTAGCCGGTTAGCTCACCTATGATTCCACCGCTGGCGCCGGCCAATCCAATCAAAACCGGGTTAAAAGTGGTACTCAGGGCTATGAGTATCAGGAAACCGGGCATGGGTAAAAGAAGGGAAGAGCTGGAAACTACGCCGACGAGAAATGCCCCCAGATAGCTGTAGTGACCCAGTGTGGCTATCCATTCACGGTGAAGGAAAAGGGTCAGGGTAATAGCCATCACCAGGAGAATTATTAAGAAAGGGATAGCTTTTTTTATTTTTGCCCTCTCCGTTTGCTTGCTGTTCCCGATTGAGTTATTCACTAACCTTGTCCATTGGAGGTATTGTTTGATATACTTTACTTACCTGCCCCCATCGTCTAGAGGCCTAGGACAGCAGCCTTTCAAGCTGTCAACAGGGATTCGAATTCCCTTGGGGGCATTTTAAGTTCTGACGGTAGTATTGGCAATTATGCTAAAGTATACCTTAAATGATAGCTGAATATCGGGAAATTTTTCAAGTAGAATGAAGAAAGGGAAGTGATGAAGGTAATTTTTTTGCAGGATGTGCCCCATTTAGCCAGGGCTGGTGAGATAAAAGAGGTAGCTAATGGCTATGCCAGGAACCGCCTCATTCCGCAGAAACTGGCCATACTGGCTAGTCCCGAGTCTTTAAATACCGCAACGGCGAAACTGGCGGTGCAAGCCAGGAAGCAAGCTCAAATGGAAGAGGGACTGGTTGAGATAGCCAACCAGCTGGAGGGGAAAGAGCTTTCCCTGGAAGCCCGCACTGGAGCTAAAGAGCGTTTATATGGCTCGATTACCGCTGCTGACATTGCCACTGAACTGGAGACTGCCACCGGACTGGTTATTGACAAGAGAAAAATTGAGCTGGACGAGCCAATTCACCAGGTCGGCAGCTATGAGGTAAATATCAGGCTGGGGAAAGATATAGTCCCCAGAATAAGGGTTACGGTTACCGGGAAAGAGACTTAAAAAACATTATCTGTCAAAGGTTAGAATGGAGGTGAATATATGGAAAGATTACCTCCCCATGATATTGATGCTGAAGAAGCCGTAATTGGTTCGCTGCTGATAGATGGCACTGCCATTAACAAGATTGTCATGCTGCTTCCGGAACCGGGCCACTTTTACAACGAGCGAAACCGGTGGCTTTACACTGCCTGCCTCTCGCTTTTCCGGCGGAACGAAGCGATAAATCAGATTACCCTGGCACAGGAGCTGGACAGGCAGAGGCGGCTGGAGGAGTGTGGTGGGGCAGCTTACCTGAGTCATCTAATCTCCATAGTGCCCACCTCTCTGGATATTGAGCATTACGCTCAGATTGTTTATCGCCTGGGTATCAGCCGTCGCTTAATTGATACGGCCCGGCAGATTGAAGCTATCGGCTATGAAGCCGACCCTGACCCTGATAACAGTCTGAATAAGGCAGAGGATATCCTTTTCAAGCTGCGCCAGGGGCAGGGCCCCGGGGACTTTGTCCATATTCGCCAGGTGCTGGATAAATACTTTGAAACCCCGGTAACCGGGGAAGAAGACCACCCGAGGGCAGCCCAGCGCATTCTGACCAGGTTTGCCGGTCTCGATGAATTTTTAGGGGGCTTCCAGCCCTCGGACCTGGTAATTGTGGCCGGAAGACCGAGTATGGGCAAGACCAGTTTTATTCTTAATATTGCCCGAAATGCGGCTGTCGAACAGGGTGGCTGTGTTGCTTTATTCAGCCTGGAAATGGCCAGGGAGCCACTGGTTTTGAGGTTGCTGGCTAGCGAAGCTGGCATCAACTTGAACCATATTCGTCTCGGCTTTCATACGGAATCAGAGGAGAAAAGAGTCATGGAGGCTACCGGTATTCTCTCCGAAGCACCAGTTTACATTGATGATTCACCTCGTCTGCGGGTAGGTGAGATGAGGAGTAAAGCCCGCCGGCTGATGTATGAACAGGGAGTCAGCCTGGTTATTGTCGACCACCTGGGGCTGATGCAGGGAGAGAGCCGGACAGAGAACAGGGTGCAGGAAATCAGCTATATCTCCCGTTCTCTCAAAGCTCTGGCTCGTGAGCTGAATATCCCGGTGATTGCCGTCTCACAGCTTAGCCGGGCCTCAGAGTGGAGGGCTTCACACCGCCCCCAGCTCTCTGACCTGCGTGATAGCGGCAGCATCGAGCAGGATGCCGATGTGGTCGTATTTATTTACCGTGATGAATACTACTATACTAGAGAACAGTGGGATATTGACCACCAGCAAGATGAAAAGGAATATCCGGAAGGCATCGCTGACATCATCATTGCCAAGCATCGCAATGGCCCTACTGGCACAGTCCATCTGCATTTCGTCTCAAGTTTAACCAAGTTTGAGAATATTCCCTACCAGGAACCGAGTCTATTATGAAGCGGTTCAGTGGTTTTCCTTTGAGGATGCAGTTTACCCCGGTGCCGAATCTCTTCTTCTCTAGCCTGCTGCCGCAGATAGATAATGTTGCCGAGTTAAAAACAACCCTCCACCTTTTCCGGGCGCTCTACGGCAAACGGGGTTATCCCCGTTTCGTCACTTACCGTGAGCTGGTAACTGACAAGAGTCTGATGAGCAGTCTCGGAGGAGATGAAAAACCGCCCGGGGAGGTATTGGGTAGCGCCCTGGGGATGGCTGTCAGAAGAGGGACAATTCTTCATCTGGTCCTGGAGCGAGAAGGCGCCGCCGAGGATGTTTATTTTCTCAATACCGAGGCTGATAGACGGGCAGTAGCAAAAATTCAGAACGGTGAGCTGGCTCTTACCGGCTTGAAAGCCGGAAGACCGGTTACTGATATCGGGACGGAGCCACTGCCGGATATCTTTACCCTTTATGAGCAGAATATTGGCATGCTGACCCCGATGATTGCCGATGAACTGCGTGAGGCAGAGAAGCTCTATCCTGAAGCCTGGCTCAGGGATGCCATCAAAGAAGCGGTTAGCTTAAACAAACGAAGCTGGCGGTATATTGACCGGATTTTAGAGCGCTGGTCAGCGGAAGGCAGGGGTGATGGAACATATCAGCGAGATTCTAAAACGGGTTCAGACAAATTCAGCCAACAAAAATACGGACACATGGTCAAGCGCTGAGGAAGAAATTTCTCCGGAGCCAGCCTGTACTGTCTGTAAAGGGGCAAAGTTTGTCCATCCCCTCTTGGCTTCGGGGAAGCCGGACTACAGCCAGGTTATCCCCTGTCAGTGCACACAGCACAAATCGGATAAAGAGCGCCATGCTCATTTACAGCGCTATAGCAATCTTGGCTCGCTGATTAATCTTAACTTTGATAAGCTCTTGCCCCGGGGCAAGAGCGAGAACCCGGCCAACCAGGAGCTATTCAGCCGGGCTTATCAAGCAGCCAGAGCTTTTGCTGACAAGCCGGAAGGGTGGCTGGTACTGACCGGCCCGAGTGGCTGCGGCAAGACTCACCTGGCGGCGGCTATTGCCAACCACTGTATTGAAAATAATCACCCGGTTTTCTATGTTACTGTTCCAGACCTGCTTGACCACCTGCGGGCTACCTTCAGTCCGGCCAGTGAAATACCCTATGATGAGTTCTTTGAACAGGTACGCAATACACCTCTATTAATCCTGGATGATTTGGGTGCTCAGTCCAGCACTTCCTGGGCTAAAGAGAAGCTGGAACAATTGCTGAACCATCGCTACACTAACCGGCTGTCAACGGTAATCATTCCTATTCTGCCTTTTGATGAGCTGGAGGAAAGAATTCGTACCCGCCTGAGAGACTCTAACCACTATCAGGTGTCTGGCTTTGATGAAAAATCACCAGCAATGTTAACCTATAACTGGGCTCCTCAGTTCGGACAGGAAAAAAGTATGACCTTTGACAGCTTTGACTGGAAGCGGTCTAATCTGCCACTTGAGCAGAGCGAGAACCTGAGAGAAGCCTTCCGTCTGGCCCAGGAGTTTGCCAGGTCACCCGAAGGCTGGCTGGTCTTTCAGGGAGATAATGGCTGCGGCAAGACCCATCTGGCAGCGGCTATTGTTAACTATCGCTATCAGAGCAAGAAACCAGCCCTTTTTATTGTGGTGCCTGACTTTCTGGACCATCTGCGCTCCACCTTCATTCCGGAGAGCCGTATATCTTATGATGAGCTTTTTGAGAGTGTGAAGAATGCTCCGTTACTGGTTCTTGATGACTTTGGCAGGCAGACAACGACTCCCTGGGCACAGGAGAAGCTTTACCAGGTTATTAACTACCGCTATAATGCCCAGCTGACCACGGTAATTACCACCAACTGCTCAACAGATGAGATGGATATTTCGATAGCTTCCCGGTTCATAGACCCTAAAATAAGCACCCTTTTTCATATCACCGCACCAAACTATTGGGCTGGCCGGGAAAGCCAGAGTGAAGAGCCCCGCAGCCGTCAGAGAAGGCGCCGGGACAGAGAATAAAGGGGAACAACTTGTGTCATTGCCACGTCCTTTCGAGAAGGACTCGCAATGACTTTGGAAACGCAGGTTTGCGTTGCCTGAAGTTTTTTAGTAAGATGGGCAATATCCGGAATAGAAAGAAGACCCGGTAATGATAAATCTGCCTGTCCTGGTGCTGAACCAGAGCTACGAACCGCTTAATATCTGTCGAGTGCGGCGGGCCGTGGTGCTGATTTATCAGAATAAGGCTGAGATGCTGGAAAACGGCTCCGGCTTTATTCACTCGGTGGACGGGGAGTTTCCGGTGCCCTCGGTAATCCGTCTGGCTTCTCTAATCAGACGCCCCTACCGCTCGGATAGAAAGATGAGCCGGCTTGAAATTTTCAGGCGTGACCGGTATACCTGCCAGTATTGTGGTAAGCAGACGAGGCAGCTTACCTTGGATCATGTGACTCCCCGCTACCGGGGCGGGCAGCATACCTGGGAGAACGTGGTCAGTGCCTGTGTCTTCTGTAATCGCCAAAAAGCAGGCAGATTCCCTAAAGAAGCCGGGATGAAATTAATTCATCAGCCCGCCAAGCCCGCTGTCACTGCCCCTTTTTACCTCCCTCTTAATTATTCCGCTCTGCAGAAAGAATGGCAGAAATACCTTCCCCGGGGAAGCTTTTATTATGCCGCTGAAGCAGAATAAGCGGAGAATTCTATCCCTGATTATCTGAGAGGGAAGCATAGGGCGGGTCTGTGACAAGGCGTTCCAGTACCTGATACCAGGTGAAATCCACCGTGGCGACATCCGTGGTGCCCGGTGCCTGGACATAGTAGTTCTTGCCATCTGGAGTGCTGTCACCGATGTTAATTTTCAGGATACGCCCGGTCTTTAAGGTTAATGTTATTACCATCTGGGGCTGGGTCAAGCCAAATTCAGCCAGCTTTTCCTGGGTAGTATTTTCGCTAATGACCCGGTCAGCGCCCGGTCCGCTTAAAATAAGTGGGATGCCGCCTCCCCAGCGCTGACTGTCTACTGCTGACCTCTGGGGGTCATCAAAATACCAGGGGAACTTATCCTCTCCCTCTTCCCTGAGGTAAATAAACTGCTGGCTTTTACCTTCCCGGGGAAGCTCTATTTTGATATGCTGTATTTCCTCCATGTCAATGTCCCAGACGAACACTTGTGGCTCCGGTTGCTCTTCAGGTTCGCCGGGGGCGACAAAAAAGAAAAAATACCCCCCCAGGGCAAGGAATATCGCCAGCAGAATAAAGATGTTGCGTTGCCTCAAGACATTTCCTCCTAGCTAAGATTCCTCTGTCCTCGTCTGTCATTGCGAGGGGGCGTAAGCCCCCCGTGGCAATCTCTATAGATTAATTCATATAGATTGCTTCGTCGCTGAGGCTCCTCGCAATGACAATGAGGAGAGATTGCTTCCTCATCCTTCCAAAGGAAGGGCTCCTCGCAATGACATAGAGTCCCTGTCATTCCGTGCTTGACACGGAATCCACGCGGGGTTGGGGTAATTACGCTTTCTGGATTCCGGCTTCCGCCGGAATGACAAACTAGTCTATTTTCGTAGCACTGACAAATGGCTGATTACCTTCTTCGCCACCAGATGACCCCTCCACCCAGGAGCACCAGTAGTGGCAGCAGGAAGACGCTGGAGATGCGGATGAAGTTGGTTACCTCAGAGCTAGCCACCAGGCGGCGGAAAGGAAGCACCTTGCGTTCGATTGAAATCAGCTCTTTGCCGGCTGTAAGCAACTCCATCGAGTTGAGGAATAAATTGCCATTGTCACCATTGTAAAAATGCTGGTT
Organism: Dehalococcoidales bacterium; assembly: GCA_030690265.1. GTDB lineage: Bacteria > Chloroflexota > Dehalococcoidia > Dehalococcoidales > UBA2162 > JAUYHA01. Next base: position 141,549 of record JAUYHA010000049.1, read on the forward strand.
TGAGGCGAAGTCGGAATCGCCAATCACGACCAGCCGGGTATCCGGTACTTCAGCGGTCGGATTCCCTTGTTCATCAACAGGTGGAGTCAGAAAAAGGAGAAAGCCGAGCTCCAGGGGTCCTTTTAACTCTACCCCTTCATCGAAAACGGGCTCCCGGCCAGGCTGAAAATCTCTTTCCAGCCAGCTATCCTGGCTTGTTCTGGCAAGTGAATACATAACGGCCGAGCTATTCTCGCTCGCCCAGACAATCTGTAAAAACGTGCCACCGGAACCTGGAAGGACCTGAGGTGAATAACCTGGTTGAGGAATCACAGTAGTGGAACCGGGGAAGTAGATACCCGTAAAGCCAAAATAATTTCTAATTCGGGGTATGATAGGACTGTTTATATCGCCGGACAGGCTGGATGATGGGTCAACAATAGTCCCATCCTCTGTTTGGACTCCCCAGGGCAAGAGCAATTGTCTTACCTGCTGTGGAGGGTTGGGGTCGAGAAGAAGCATCAGCCAGCCGCCATCTTCAAGGTAACTCTCCAGAATCTCAATCTCACCATCGGTTAGCCCTTGCTGTGCCCCGGCAATTATCACTGCTGAAGCATCCTCGGGAATGGCGGGATTGAGCAAGAGGTCCAGCGTGCCTACCTGATAGAGGTTATCAAGCAGTCCTTGCCGGGCATCAGTGTAATCTCCGCTAATACTGTGCTCACCGTGTCCGGTGAGGAAATAGACCTTTTTCTGGGCAACGCCGGTGACCTCCATGATGGCACTGGTAAAGGCGTGTTCAGCCTGTTGAATAATTTCCTGGGGAGGGACAATACGGCGGCCGAGGTCACTTTCAAAGACGATCGATTGATACTGGGTTATGCCGTACTGCCGTGCCTGGTCAGGGTGCTCGTCAGGGTCAATTTCTGTTATGCTCAGTTTATCGGTATAGTTCTGATACTCCTCCAGTAAGCTGAAGGCATAGCTGCCTATATCGACACCTATACCATAGGGGTCACCGGGAACGAAGAAAGCCAGAGCTTGAACCGGTGTTTCCATCTCTTGAAGAGCATCCCTGGTCTGGGAGGTTAGGGTGAACTGTCCCAGGCCGGTAGCATCAAAGCGGTAGTAACTGCCGATGCTGATGGCATTAACCAGCAGGGTGATACCGATGAAGATTGAAGTCATTACCGTGGAGCCGGCGCTGAATAAGCCGCGCCGTCCGGTGATAGCCTGCCTGACCCTCCTGAAATCAATGATAAAGGCTATAGCCAGCAGGCCTGCTCCCAGGGCTAGCAAACCCCAGGCAGCCAGGCGGATGCCGGGCAGCAGCACCATAACGATAAGACCTACCAGCAGGGCACCTAGTCCCAGTACGGCACTTAGTCCTGAATACCTGAAATCAATGATAAAGGCTATAGCCAGCAGACCTGCTCCCAGCGCTAGCAAACCCCAGGCAGCCAGGCGGATGCCGGGCAGCAGCACCATAACGATAAGACCTACCAGCAGGGCACCTAGCCCCAGTACGGCAATTAGTCCTGAATACCTATAAAAAGAAGGCGTGGTCTGCATTTAACTCCACCTGCTGTTTTCCACTGACCTGATGGCTAAAAAGATAAATAGAACGGTGATACTCAAGTAGTAAACAATGCCCCGGGTATCTATGATTCCCCTCATAAAGTCCGGGAAGTAGTTAGAGAGGGAAAAGAAGCCAATAACCTTTGCGATAGCCTCAGGAAGGTAATCAGCTGCTATGCCGATAAACCAGAGAACAAAGAGGATGCCGCCGGCGACCACGGCTGAGACAATCTGGTTTGAGGTTAGTGATGAAGCAAAAAGCCCCACTGCCAGACAGGTGCTGCCCAGAAGAAAAAGCCCGAGGTAGCCGCTGCCTATGGGGCCCATATCAGGGTCACCAAAGAGCATCAAGAGGAGAGGATAATAGAAGGTAAGGGCTATCATGACGCTGAGAATGCTCAGGCTGCCCAGAAATTTACCCAGGATTATTTCACTGTCCCTGACCGGGGCGGTGAGCAGTAGTTCTATGGTGCCTATTTTTCTCTCTTCAGCCATCAAGCGCATGGTGAGTACCGCTGAGAGCAAAAGCAGGACTATACTGCTGGTGCCTAGAAAGCCCCGGATACTTGTTTCCAGGTAAGTAGCTGAGCTGGTAGCAAAGAAGACGCCGGTAAGGAGCAGGAAAATGGCGGTAACGATGTAAGCCATCGGTGAGGCAAGGTAAGACTTGAATTCCTTGGAGGCGATAACCATTATGTTTCGCACTAAGCTGCCTCCTCTTTGGTGGTCAGCTTGATAAAAATGTCCTCCAGGCTCATTTCTACTGATTCCAGAGATAGCAGAGTCCAGCCACTCTGGAAGATGGCTTCCGTTATCTTACCCCGGAGGTCTTGCTCCAACGGGCAAACAATGATGTGGGAAGGGGCCTGATAGCTGACATTAAGGACACCGGGTATCCGCTTGAGGCGCTCGGTTACTTTTGCCGGGGAGCCACTTACTTCCACCTGGATGCGCTTTGAACCGCTTATTAAGGAAGAAAGGTTCTCAATGCGGTCCTGGGCAACAATCCTGCCTTTATTGATGATAATTACCCGCTGGCAGGTCATGCTTACTTCAGGCAGGATATGGGTGGAGAGGAGAACGGTGCGCTTCTTGGCCAGTTCCTTGATGAGCTGTCTCGTCGTCGCTACCTGAATAGGGTCAATGCCTACCGTTGGTTCATCCATGATTAATACCTCCGGGTTATGAATCAGTGCCTGAGCGATGCCGGTCCGCTGGCGAAATCCCTTGGAGAGTTTGCCAATATGCACATCAATATAGTCTTCAAGGTGGCATAGCTCCACAACCTGCCATATCCTTTTCTTTACCTCGGTTTTGTCCAGGCCTCTGAGTCTGGCTAGAAAATCAAGGTAGGCGCGGACAGTCATATCAGTGTATAAAGGGGCTGCCTCAGCGAAGTAGCCGATGTGCTGACGCACCTCGAGAGAATGGCTCAAGATACTATGCCCGGCTACCCAGGCCTCACCCCCGGAAGGCGCCAGATAGCCGGTGAGAATACGCATTGTCGTCGTTTTCCCGGCGGCGTTGGGGCCGAGGAAGCCGACGATTTCCCCCTTTCCCACATTGAAGCTAATCTTATCTACTGCCAGGCGCTTTCCGTAATATTTGGTTAAATTCTCGACCCGTATCATTTCACTTATTCCTGTTAATTAGTCTGAATCAGGTAATACCTGTACCGGATAGGCTATTCTTTCTGCAGTTGCAAACCTATCCAGGCATTAGTATAGGAGTCAAACCCGTTCTTGAGTCCGTGCCATTCTACCTCATGTGATTCCCATTCTTCCGAATACCAGTCTCCGAGTAGCCGGCTCTCCAGCACGGGCAGATATTTCTCGTCCACCTCCCGGGCATCGGACCTTTCTGAGACCTTGAGGATATAATAGCCAACCGGTGCCATCGCCTCGGGGTCACTGGGGTCATAATATAATATCGGGTCACTTACATTCCCGGGGCTCATTGCCCAGACTTCATAGTCAACCTGGGGTTCCAGGATGCCGCGGATTACCCAGCCAAGGTCACCCCCGTTTTCGCCGCTATTCTCATCTACTGATACTTCCCTGGCCAGAGCAGCAAAATCTTCTCCGGCATCCAGTCTTGCCTTGACCTGCTCGGCTTCCTTCTCGGTAGCAACCAGGATAGCGTGCACATGAGCCTGTTCGGCGACGGTAGGCATCCTCTCCGCCAGATATTCCTGGAGACGGGCGGTCATCAGGCGGGTGGCGATAAGGTCTCTCAGTTCCTTCTCCGAAAACCCGGTGTCATTAGTTGTCTGGCGCAGCCAGGCTCTAAATTCAGTATCAGAGATAGTTTCATTTGCTGACCCTCCGCTGGCTATTCTCCTCAGTCCCTGAGTAATATCCTCGGTAGTAACCTCTATTCCGTAACGGAGCGCTCCCGGCTTGACCAGCTGTTCTTGAGTAAGTGTTCTCAGCATCGCAACGGGGTCTCCGCCTTCGAGTTTGAGTCTCTTCAGGAAGTAATCCATGCGGATGTTGGTATCGTCCACCTTAATTATGACATGGCGAAAGGGGGCTATATAGGTTGGATAATAAGCCGCCCCGAAAATAGCCAAAATGAGAGCAAAAACCACAGCAGCAATGATGATTGGGGTGCGTTTTCTTTGCCTCTGGCCAGTTTCAACTTTGCTGGTTGGTTCTGTATTTACCGCTCTCCGGTTAATCTGCCTGTTTCTGGATTGGGACATAATTTATAAAAGTCACCGCTGAATACCCCTCAGCTTGCTGTGGGGCAGTTTACTTCAGCCGCAGGGGGCTATGGAATTTTCACATCATTATTATAGCAGAATTAGCGGTTTTGTGGAAGGGAAAGAGGCTAGGCACGGTGACAGGCAACCCAGTGGTCCTGGCCAATTTCTCGCCATTCGGGTAACTGTTCCTTGCAGGTATCAATGGCCATATGACATCTGGGGTGGAAGTTACAGCCGGGGGGTACCCTTACCGGACTGGGCACATCTCCGACCAGCAAAATCCGCTTTCGCTGACGGTCAATCTCCGGATTAGGTATGGGTACCGCTGATAAAAGTGCCTGGGTATAGGGGTGAAGCGGGTTATCATAAAGCTCATCACTATCGGTAATCTCCACTATCCTACCCAGATACATTACCGCCACCCGGTCACTGATATGGCGAACTACGGAAAGGTCATGAGCAATGAAGAGGTAGGTCAGGTTAAGCTCCTCTCTGAGTCTCATCAGTAGAGAGATAACCTGCGTCTGAATGGAGACATCCAGAGCTGAAACAGGCTCGTCACAGATGATAAGCTTGGGTCTTGTCGCCAGCGCCCGGGCTATGCCGATACGCTGTCTTTGGCCGCCGCTGAACTCATGAGGGTAGCGGCCTGTCATGAAAGGCTCAAGCTGTACCAGTCTGAATAGCTCCTCAACCTGCTCTCGCAATTCCCTGCCCTTAGCCAGATGGTGAATCAATAGCGGTTCACCTACTATGTTTCCTGCGGTCATGCGAGGGTTAAGTGAGGCATAAGGGTCCTGAAATATCAACTGCATGTTCCGCCGTATTTTTCTTAGCGCTCCGCCCTTCAGCTTGGTAAGGTCCTGTCCATTGAAAGTTATTTTCCCGCTGGTGGTGTGATAAAGCTGCAGGACACTGCGGCCGGTGGTGGTCTTACCACAGCCGCTCTCACCCACCAGTCCCAGTGTCTCCCCTTTTCTGATATAGAAGCTTATCCCGTCTACCGCTTTAACATCAGCCACCTTTCTCTTGAGCAAACCAGCGGTAACCGGGAAATACATATAAAGGTTCTCTACATCGAGTAAAACGTTGTCTCTTGCCATCAGATAACCACTTCCTTCTTGGCTAATTCCGGTACCTCGCTGCTTCTCCAGCAACGGGCACTATGTTTTTCACCCACTTCATCCAGACCGGGTTCCTCTTCACGACATTTATCTATTACATAGCGGCAGCGGGGTGAAAACTTACAGCCTTGAGGTAGATGGGCCAGGTGAGGTGGCAAACCATCAATAACATATAGCTTACGCTTCCGGGGTAAGTCCAGCCGTGGCACCGAGCCTATCAACCCTACAGTATAGGGGTGCCTTGGTTTACTGTAGATTTCATTTGTCGGGGCTGTTTCTACAAGCCGCCCAGCGTACATTACATTCACCCGGTCAACATAGCGGGCAACTATGCCCAGATTGTGGGTGATAAGGAGCACCGCAGTGCCGAACTGGGCTCTCAGGTTGTCAATCAGGTCCAGGAGCTGCGCCTGAACAGTGACATCAAGCGAGGTGGTAGGTTCATCGGCTATTATCAGTTCCGGATTACAGCTCAGTGCCATAGCTATCATTATCCGCTGCTGCATCCCTCCGCTGAACTGGAAAGGATAATCGTCAACCCTCTGCTCGGCATCCGGTATACCTATTAACTTTAGCAGTTTAACTGCTTCCTCAACGGCTTCTTTCTTGGTTATGCCGCGATGTAATACCAGGGCTTCACTTAGCTGAACCCGGACGGGTAGGATTGGGTTGAGACATGTTGACGGCTCCTGAAAGACCATAGCGATGCGGTTACCTCTAACATGACGTATTTCATCCTCACTGAGCTGGAGGAGGTCTTCATTATTGAAGATAATCTCGCCGCCGACAATAATGCCCGGAGGATAGGGGATAAGACGCATAACGGACATAGCGCTCACGCTCTTGCCGCAGGCACTCTCCCCGACCAGAGCAACGCTCTCCCCCTTATCGATGTGGTAGGAGACGCCATCAACGGCTCTTACCTCCCCTTCTTGAGTGTAGAAGTAGGTTTTGAGGTCTTTGACTTCCAGCAGTTTCTCAGCGATATCCTTTTACCTCACTTTGCTGCTAACCTTTTAAGCGTGTCTTAACTTACCGCTTACCCGCGGCCGTACCGTCCCAGACCGCCCCTTAGCCTCGGGTCTAATAGGTCCCGAAGGGCGTCCCCAAGTATATTAGCCCCGTAAACTACCGCAAACAGAGCAAGCCCCGGCCACATTACCATCCAGGGGGCCTGGAGCATATGTTGGCGCCCTGCTCCACTAAGCATTCCTCCCCAGCTGGGAAAGGGGGGTGGGATGCCAAAGCCAAGGAAGCTCAGGGATGCTTCCTGAAGAATGAATCTACCCAAATCTACGGCAAAGGTGAGAATTACCATGGGCAAAATGTTGGGTAGCACATAATAGATAAGTATTCTCCAGGTTGGAGCGCCGGTAGCCCTGGCTGCCTCAAAATAAAAGTTCTCTTTAATGGTAAAGACCCAGCTTCTGGTGCCTCTTGAGTGGAGGGAACTGGGTAAGGCCATAGCCAGTATCACTTGCCATAGACCCGGACCCAGAATAGCCATTACCGTTAATACCAGGAGTAGATTCGGTATGGACTCCATGGCATCATTCAATCTCTGGAGTACCAGGTCAATCTTCCCGCCCATATACCCCGAGATAATCCCTAAGAACGTATGCCCGGCGACAGTAATAATCGTCGCCGAAAGTCCCACAATCATTGAGATGCGGGCCCCATGGATAATGCGGGAAAGCATGTCTCTTCCCAGATTGTCCGTCCCCAGGAGGTATTGCCCCGAAGGGGGCTGCAGGCGTGCTGCCAGGCTAATGTCGTTCCAGTGGTAAGGAGCTAGGAAGTCAGCAAGGATGCCGACGGTAAATAGGACTATGATGATGAGCGCCCCTATCAAACCTATCGGTTTTTCTTTGACTAGCCTGACGGCTACTTCAACCACGAGGGGCTGGCTCTTTCGGTAGACTTTCCTGGATTCTTCTGTTCTAGCCTCAGCCATTTTGTGTACTGCTCCTCTTACCTGTAGCGTATCCTGGGGTCAATATAAGCGTAGGTTATGTCAATAATTAGGTTCAAAAAAACTCCCCAGGTAGATGTCAGCAGGTTTACGGCTTGAACTACCGGGTAGTCTCTTGTATTGAGGGCATTGAGGAAAAGACGGCCCATCCCTGGCAGAACAAATATCTGCTCCATGATAACCACACCGGTAATCAGCCTTGATAGCTCACGGCCAAATACAGTGATTAGCGGAATGAGGGCGTTTCTCAGGGCGTGTCTTAAGATGACTGTCCGCTCTTGGAGTCCCTTTGCCCAGGCTGTCCTGATATAGTCTTGCCTTAGCACCTCCAGCATCCAGGTTCGACTGTATCTACTTATTGACGCCGATGTGGCGGCGCCGGTAAGGAAAGCTGGAATCAGGAACTGACCTATGTTTCCAATCGGGTCCTTGACCAGAGGGATGTATTCTATCGGTGGAGTCCAGCCCCAAAGGATGGATGGGTAGACGATTACCATTGTGCCTATCCAGAAGCCTGGTGCTGCCAGCCAGAATATGGTAAAACTTCTTCCCCCAAAATCAATAGCCGTGTCCTGCCGTATTGCTGACCAGATGCCTATGGGGAGTCCGATAAACCAGGCAAGTGTCATCCCTAACAAAGCAAGCTCTATACTTACGGGAATGCGGTGAAGCATCATCTGAATTATGGATTCCCCGCTCCATAAAGAAGTGCCCCAGTTGCCCTGGATTATACCGTAGAATGCGCCACTGTCCTGCGGCCAGAAGCCTATCCAGCGTCCGAACTGGGCGTATACGGGCACATCCAGTCCTAGCAGATGTTTTAGTCCCTCTATATCCAGGTCAACAGTGCCGGTCTCCTCGGCTAATTCAGCCACCATAAGGTCCAGGACACTACCCGGGATAAAGCGAAGCAGCAGAAAGATAATTATGGCTACCAAGCCGATAGTGATGAAAGCCAGCCAGACTCTCCTTATTATGTAGGTCTGCACTCTATCTTCTTCCTCTCCTTTTTGCTAAACTACTCTTAGTCTCTGGGAGGCACTATATTCACTTGGCAGGGTTTCAGTTGGCAGTTTATAACATATCTTTACTCATTTTGTCAAGACCGTTTAAAAAAACCATTAGTAAACTACTAAAAAGTGGAGCAATCAGGAGGCAGATATGATAAGGAGCTTTAATGGTAAGACACCTAAGATAGCTAACTCAGCTTTTATCAGTGAGGCGGCTTATGTTGTCGGTGATGTAGAGATTGGGGAGGACTCCAGCGTCTGGCCCGGAGCCGTAATCAGGGGTGATATGGGCAAGATAACCATCGGCAAAAATACCGTTATTGAAGATAACTGTGTTATCCATTCCGGGTCACCCTCCTCACCACCTTTCGGTGATGTTATCATCGGAGACAATGTAATCTTTGGCCACGGTGCCGTTTCCAACGGGCGTAAAATCGGCAATAATGCTGTCATCAGTATGAATGCTACCATACTGCATGATGTTGAAATTGGCAACTATTCTATAATTGCGGCGGGCTGTATTGTCACCGAAAAAATGATAGTTCCGGAAAAGTCATTTGTCGCTGGTGTTCCGGCGAAGATTAAGAGAGAGCTTGATTCCAAACAGTACTGGTGGTCCCAATTTAGCCCTAAAATCTATCTAGAATGGGCGCGGAAATATAAAGAGGCAGGGCTTTAGTCTTGAAGCCGATTACATTTTCTCAGGTGCGTTCATCCCCATCAGATGCAGAGTTTTAGCCAGCACAATCTTGGTTGCGTCTACCAGCTTAAGGCGGGCCCTGGTCAAGGCTTTATTCTGGGAAATAACCCGGCATTGCTTGTAGAAGCTGTGGAATACAGTGGCTAAATCCTGGGCGTAATAGGTGAGGTGGTGTGGTTCCAGAGTTCGGGCGACTGTCTCAACCAGCCCCGGCAGGAGCAGCAGCTGGCGCACCAGAACGAGTCCAGGTTCGCTAGTTATCAGGGATACATCTCCATCAGTGTAATCAATTCCCCTCTCCCTGGCGAGGCGAAGAATGCTGGCAATACGGGCGTGGGCATACTGGACATAGTAGACCGGGTTTTCCGCAGACTCTTTTTTGGCCAGTTCCAGGTCAAAGTCCATCTGGCTGTCGGCAGAACGGGATAGAAACATAAATCGGCAGGCATCACTGCCCACCTCGTCTATCACCTCACGAAGGGTGATAATATCACCGCTGCGTTTGGAGATTTTTACCATCTCACCACCGCGGCGCAGGGTGACCATTTGAGAGATGATTACCTTCAATCTCTCCGGACTAATACCCAGGGCACCAATCACGGCTTTCATTCGGGGGACATGACCCTGATGGTCGGCTCCCCAGACGTTAATCACCATGTCAAACCGGCGCTCCGAAAACTTGTCGTAGTGATAAGCAATGTCAGTGGCAAAGTAGGTAGGCGACCCGTCACTCCGCACCACGACGTTGTCTTTATCTTCACCCAGGGCGGTAGAGACAAACCAGGTAGCGTCTTCTTTTTCCCTGATATAGCCTGCCTGGCGCAGCAGGGACAGTGCCGTCTCATATTGCTTTTTTTCGTAGAGACTGCGTTCACTGAACCAGACATCAAAACTTACCCCTAATAGCTCAAGGTCAGCCTTGATTTGTTCTATTATTTTCTTTAGTCCCAGTTCTCCCAGAGTAGGCACCGCTTCTGCCCGGGGTAGTTTCAGGAACCTGTCTCCTTCTTCGGCAATAATCTCCTTTGCCAGGTCAACCATGTAGTTACCCACATAGCCGTCAGCAGGTATCTGGGCATCAATGCCGAAGCACTGCTGATAGCGGGCGTATAGTGAATGATAAAAGGCGTCTATCTGGTTGCCGGCGTCATTAATGTAATACTCTTTCACTACATTGTAGCTTGAGGCTTCAAGCACGTTAGCCAGGGTGCTGCCCAGGATAGCCCCCCGCCCGTGCCCCACATGGAGAGGCCCGGTCGGGTTGACACTGACAAATTCCACCTGTACCCGGCTGCCCTTGCCCAGTTCGATATTACCGTAAGTTTCGCCAGCCAGCAGAATTGACTCCACCTGGTTGGTTAGCCAGCTATTCTTGAGTTTGAAATTAATAAACCCGGGTGGTGCGGCAACAATAGTGTCAATTTCATTGATAGGAGGCATAAGTCCGACCAGGTCATGAGCGATGGTCATTGGTTTGACTCCGGTTACCCGGGCCAGCTTTAGAGGAAAACCGGAGGCGTAATCTCCGTGTTTCGGGTTTTGAGGTCTTTCTATTGATGCCTCGGGCAAAACCACCTCGGGCAGTTTGCCTGCCTTTTGGGCATCACTCGTTGCCCGGGTTAAAAGTTCCAGCAGCTTTTGCTTTAGTTCCAGTACTTTCGTTTTCGCCTCCGAAATTGCTATCAGGAAACTATTTTACCTGATACGGTTTCTTTTTTCAATTTCTTCCTTGCGGTTGTTTATTGCTAAACAACCTCTTCTTTGCCACTCGTTCCTTAAAGACAATTAAGTATATGGTAGGGTTGACATTAGTCAGTAAGTATGTTTAAAATTAAACCAAAATAACGCTGATGAGGTGAGAAATGAAATTATTGGTTATTGGTCTGGGGCAATGTGGTGGCAGGATTGCCGATGAGTTTGCTCGCCTGAATAGAAAAGCCCGGAGCCAGCGGGGAATGGAAATACTTACTGATGTCTTTGCCGTTAATTCGGATGCGGCTGATTTAAGCGGGCTGACCAGCGTGAGAAAAGATTTCAGGCACCGAATCCTTATTGGAGGTCGTAAAACTGGCGGTCACGGCGTAGGCAAAATAAATGAGCTGGGAGCCGAAATAGCTAAAGAAGGTGCTGATAAGGTGATAGATGCCATCAGAACTACCAGGCACTTCTATGAGACAGACGCCTTCTTGCTCATTGCCAGTGGTGGCGGCGGCACCGGTTCGGGCAGTTTGCCGGTAATGACCCAGCATATTAAGGAACGTTATATGGATAAGCCGGTTTATTCTGCGGTTATCCTTCCTTTTGAGCATGAAGAAACAACCGAGGAAAGAACGGTATATAATACTGCCACCTGTCTTAAATCTACTTACGCGGCGGCTGACGCCGTCTTTCTTATTGATAACCAGAGGTTTATTAAAAAAGATGCCTCGTTGCAGAACAACTTGACTAAAATTAACTCCCTCATCGCAGAGCCGTTTTACGGAATACTCTGTGCCGGAGAAGAGAAAAAGCCCAAGTATGTCGGGGCGAAGCTGCTCGATGCCGGAGATATAATGCAGACCCTGGTAGGCTGGACGGTGCTGGGCTATGGTAGCTCGCCGTTGCCGCTCATCAGGCTTCCCGGTGAACGGACCAATGACTTCAGAAAGAAGGGGGCTGAAACCCAGAAAGGTATTCAGGCAATGGACCAGGCGATAAGCGAATTATCACTCGCCTGTGACCCGGCCGATGCCGGGCGAGCCCTTTATCTCACCTCCGCTCCCGCCAGGGAGCTGAATGTCGACATGATTAAAGAGCTTGGTGATTACCTGAGAAATCTCGCCCCCCATGCGGTAATCAGGAACGGAGATTATCCCAGACAAAGGGGCTTACTCGATGTTACTGTGATTCTTTCTGAACTGGGCGATGTGGAAAAGGTGAGGAATTATTATACCCAGGCGACTGCTCTTATCCCGGTGATGAAAAAGAGACAGGAGGATACCAGGGTTAAGCTTCAAGCGGTTGAAGATACCTCAAAGGATATTCCATCGCTATTGTAGAGGCTGTCCGAGAAGGCTACTTTTGCGGGCACTTTGTCATTCCCGCGAAAGCGGGAATCCAGAATTCGAGCCTATTTTTGACCACCGCGATTCCCGAATAGAACGGGAATGACACTTTCTGGACAGTCTCTAAAACAAGATAATCTGACGGGCTGCCAGCTTTATCACGTCGCTAAGTAGTTTAATATACTGCGGCCAGGTAAAGCTGGCATTTTAGTTTTCTGCAAAGACTATTTCCTGAAAATCCCTTTGGCAATAAACCGGTTATAGAGTATAATGGTAAGCAAGGAAATGACTTCTCAGGTTTTTTACCGTAAGTGGCGTCCCCAGACTCTAGCTGAAGTAGTTGGCCAGGAAGCGGTAACCCAGACATTACGGAACGCCCTTGCTACCGGCCGTATATCTCACGCTTATCTTTTCTGCGGTCCCCGGGGAACAGGCAAGACGAGCACCGGGCGCATTCTGGCTAAAGCGGTGAACTGTCTTACCAGTGGCAATGGCGAACCCTGTAATACCTGCTCGATGTGCCAGGCAATAACTGAAGCCAGAGCTCTCGATGTCATTGAGATTGATGCTGCCAGCAATACCGGCGTTGAGGATATCCGGAGCCTGCGGGAGAAAGTTAATTATGTGCCCAATCAAGCGCGCTACAAAGTCTATATTATCGATGAAGTCCATATGCTTAGTAATAGCGCCGCTAATGCCCTATTAAAAACTCTTGAGGAACCACCACCTCATGTTATCTTTATCCTGGCTACTACTGAAGTCCATAAAATCTTGCCTACCATACTGTCCCGCTGTCAGCGTTTCGATTTCCGTCGTCTTTCCCAGGCAGATGTAATTTCAAAGCTTGCCGACATCTGCCAGAAAGAGGGTATTCATATAGAGCCGGAGGCTCTGCGGCTTATCGCCAGGAATGCCACCGGCAGCCTGCGGGATGCCGAAAACCTGCTGGAACAGCTGGCTACCTATTACGGTTCCGAGGTTAGCCTGCAGCAGGTTCAAAGTGTCCTGGGTATCACGGGCGATTGGCGAGCCAGAGAGCTGGTAAAGTATATTATCAGCAGTGATATTGCCGCCGGATTGACACTAATAAACAGCGTTAATAGTGATGGCCTGGATTTGAAGCAGTTTAACCGGGAAGTGGTAAGTTACCTCAGGGGACTGCTGCTGATAAAGACCGGCTCTGACGAGTCTGTTGACCTATCTCAGGAGGACAGGGCTGAACTAAAGGAATTAGCCACCGGAGTTTCTCTTGAGCAGATATTGAGGGCAGTCAAGCTCTTTGGCCAGCTTGCTTTTAGTTTGGATAATTACTCTACCCTGCCTCTGGAGCTGGCTCTGGTTGACTCTGCCCTTACTGCTGAAAAGGAAAAAGAAAGCCCTGCCCGACCAAAAAGCGAAGCCGGGTTTTCTCAACTCTCCAGACCAGCTGCCCCGCCTTCGGTAGTATCCTCCCCCCGGCGGAGTACAGCCGAACCAGCCCCTGTTCTTACCCCGGAACCGGAGAAGAATATCCCTGCTCCGGAGCCAGCTATGACTGCTGCTGCCCCTCCACTGGTGGATGGCAGCGAAGTTGAGCAGTTAAAACAAAACTGGAAACAGGTTATTGAGCAGGCTCCGCAGGACACTAAGAAAAGTCCGGCTATTGCTATTCTTAGAAGTGCCGGGGTCAGGCCGGTTTCACTGGAAAGTGATACTCTGGTTCTCGCTTTTAGACATGCTTTTCATAAGGAACAGATGGAGAAGCTGGAAAACCAGCGGGTGGCGGAAAGAATCATCAGCTGCTTTCTGGGACGTACCTGCCAGATAAACTGCGTTCTGGAAGACAATAATCATTTGTTGAAGGCGGCACTGAAGATGGGTGCCCAAATTCTTGACCCGGAGGGAGAATGAATTTTTCGATGTTAAAACAGGCCCAGGAACTGAAATCAATGCTGGATAAGGCACAAAAGGAGCTGGAAAAGACTGTTATTGAAGCGGAGTCAGGCAAAGGTGCTGTTAAGGTTACCATTAATGGTAAGCAGAAAATTCTATCAATCAAAATAGCACCGGAGGTGATTGACCCCGGCAAAGCGGAGAACCTGGAAAAACTGCTAATGAAGGCAATAAGTGAGGCTACTGAGAAATCTCAGAAACTCGCCGCCAACCAGCTAAAGGGACTAACCGGGGGGCTTAAAATCCCCGGGCTGACTTAATACACGTTACAGAAAAGGGCGTTACAACAAGACCGTTCGTCCCCGTATCAAGTACGGGGGCAGGCGCTGAGCCTGTCGAAGGGCGCCGTTGTGGTTCGACAAGCCTGTCCTGGTTCCACTGAGTCAGTTCTGGTGACATCACTGGAACCACCACGAAGTGAGCGAACTCGTTCCGACTTGCCTCGACAAGCTCGGAGCAGGTTGTCGTCTTCAGACCGAGGTCAGACCGAGGTCAGACCGAGGTCAGAGTGAAGCCTTCAGGCCGAGGCCGGAGGGCTCACCACGGACGGAGTGTATAATTGCGGTTGTTATTGCAACCAAGGACTAGATTATCGGGGATAGGGTTGAGAGAAAAAACAAGCATCAATCAGGCTCCACCAACGGCTGAGCCGATAAGCAGGCTCATCCAGGAGCTTAATAAACTGCCCGGCATTGGGATAAAGAGCGCCCAGCGCCTTGCCTTTTACCTGCTCCGCGCTCCCGAAGAGTCCGCCAGGCTCTTATCCGAGGCGATACTTTCGGTAAAACAGCAGATTACCTTCTGCTCCGTTTGTTTTAATGTTACTGATTCTGACCCCTGCCGCATCTGCCGTAATGAGGAGCGGGACCGGAGCAAGGTCTGCATCGTTGAGCAGCCTCAGGATATCCTGGCTCTGGAGCACACCCGGATTTATAAAGGGCTTTACCATGTGCTCCACGGCGCTATCTCGCCCACTGATGGGGTGGGAGCCGGCGATATAAGAATCAGGGAGCTGCTGGAAAGGCTTAAAAACAACCAGGTAGACGAGGTTATCCTGGCGACCAACACCAACCTTGAAGGGGAGCAGACCGCCATGTACCTGAACCGCCTGATTTCTCCCCTGGGCATTAAGGTTACCCGCCTTGCCCGAGGACTACCCTTCGGCACCGAACTGGAATACGCCGATGATGTTACCCTTACAAGAGCTATTGAAGGCAGGCAAGAGTTTTAGTATACTGATTCCGTAACGCAGTTAAGGAGGTGTACTATGACTCGTCGAAGCAACTTCATACTCAATTTAGTCATCTGGGTTCCAATCATTTTGCTGCTCATCATAGGTCTAGCATCACCAGACAGAATGTCCGCCGACATCTTCAGTACAGGCTGGCTTTCCGCTGGCTTGTTCAGCACAGGGTTGCTCTCGGCGGGACTTTTTTCACTGGGTGTCTACTCCGCAGGGCTTTTTTCTATCGGTATTTTCTCAGCCGGTGTCTTTTCAGTTGGTATCTTTGCCTTCGGGACATACTCTGTCGGGATTTGGGCTTCCGGGCAGTTTCCTATCGGCATATTCACCAGCAAGATTGAAAAGTAGAACTTACGATAATCATAATTATATGCCGGTGATGTCACCCTCACCCGTGCCATTGAAGGGAGGCAGGAATTATAGAGCTTCTGGGTATATTCAACAAGGGGGTAATATGATAAGCCACCGTCTGGCTGGTGTCTTATTATTCAGTTTAGCTTCTATCGTCGGATGTAACAGCTCGACAGTAATGGAGGTAATGGACTACGAACGGTTAGTAGACGGGCTCCGCGAAGCCGGGGCAACCGTCGAAGAGGCAGGAGAGACCGAGCTTCCCGGTGCCGGAACACCCATATTCTCAGTTACGAGCAAGATAACCAGCGTTAATGAGGAAAATATCTGGATGCTGGAGTTCAGCGACGAAGCAACGGCAAAGGCCGAGGCAAAATTTGTCTCACCTGATGGTTTTAATTTATCAGGGCCAGGGATAGGCGTGCATGTTGACTGGATAGCTCCGCCTCACTGGTACAACAAAGGCAGGATAATCGTGCTATACGTTGGGAGGAATCAAGCTACAATAGATTTGCTTGAAAACCTGCTTGGCGAACAATTTGCCGGGGGGTAAGATGAGCCTCTTCATCTAATCTCCTCCCCCTCTCTTGAAAGGAGAGGGGTTCACCTTGAAGGGTTCTCCCTGAAGGGGATACAGGGGATGAGGTAGAATGGAGATAATCGACCTGAGCAAAGAATACGAAAAAAGGCTGTATTTTGTCTGCCTTGAAGACTGGTCTGAAGAGATGGAAGAGGCTGGAGACCACAAAGAGGTCTGGTACAACAAAATGAAGGATAAGGGTCTCAGAGTTAAACTGGCTCTGGACGACAAGGGGGAGGTCGGGGGAATGGTACAGTACGTTCCCATAGAGTATTCTTTCGCCGAAGGCAAAGACCTGTACTTTATGAATTGCATCTGGGTCCACGGTCATAAACGGGGGAGAGGAAACTTCCAGAAACAGGGAATGGGAAAAGCTCTTCTCCAGGCTGCGGAAGACGATGCCAGAGCTTTAGGCTCTAAGGGAATGGTGGCGTGGGGAATCCCTCTGCCGTTCTGGATGAAAGCGTCCTGGTTCAAAAAGCAGGGATATGATAAAGTAGACCAGCAGGGGGTTTTGGGACAGGTCCTTCTCTGGAAACCCTTCACTGATGATGTAATACCTCCCAGATGGATTCAGCAAAAGAGAAGACCAGAAGTGACAGCCGGTAAAGTAACCGTGACTGCCTTCCTCAGCGGCTGGTGTCCGGCTCAGAATATTGTTTTTGAAAGAGCTAAGAGAGCGGCGGCAAAGTTCGGCAGCGATGTTGAATTCCAGCACATCGATACCTTCAACCGGAAAAACCTGCGGGAGTGGGGAATCTCCGACGCCCTTTTTGTAGACGGTAAGCAGGTGCGTACCGGGCCCCCGCCCAGCTATGAGAAAATAAGAAGCATTATCGCACAGCGGGTGAAAAAGCTGTAAAGTCAGGTACAGGAAAAAGTCAAAATGCCCGTTCCACGGAACTATCAAACTGAAGCTATTATTATCAAGAAGACCCGGCTGGGGGAGGCGGATAGCATCCTCACCCTCTATACCCCCCGCCTGGGTAAAATCCAGGGCTTTGCCAAAAGCCTCCGCAAACCCGGAAGCAAGATGGCAGGTCACCTGGAACTGCTCACCCATAGCATGGTTTCCTTGGCGAGGGGCAGAAATCTGGACACCATAACCGGCGGCCAGACTATCACCAGCTTCCTGCCCCTGAAAACCGACCTGTCGCTTACCTCACAGGCTCTTTATGCTATTGAGCTGGTTGACCAGTTTACCGCCGGCCATATTGAAAATTATCCCCTGTTTCAGTTACTGCTGGGGACGCTGGAAGAGCTATGTCAGGCAAATGATAATGAACTGGTCTTACGCCATTTTGAAGTCCATCTTCTCAATGAAGTTGGCTACCGTCCCCAGCTTCAGCAGTGCGTCTCCTGCCAGATAGCTCTGGAACCTGTTACTAACTCATTCTGCCCTCCTGCCGGTGGTATGCTGTGTCCTGATTGCCGTCAGAGCCAGCCTTTAACCCATTCCCTATCGGTTAACGCTCTAAAGGTGCTGCGATTGATACAGGCTGATGACTACAGCACCGTCAGCCGGTTGAGAATAGACCCGGCACTATCCCGCGAGTTAGAAGGGGTGATGAGAACCTACCTGAGATATCTCCTGGAGCGAGAGGTAAAGTCAGCCGCCTGGCTGGATACTTTGAAGAGAGACAGTGAGGCAGGCTATGCCGTCTAGACTGGAGCAAATCGCTCAACAGCGACTGGAAAAACTTGACCGGATTCGGGCTGCGGGCATCAATCCTTACCCCCACAGGTATCACCGCAGCCACACTGCTCGGGAAGCAATTGCCCTGCTCGAGAGCCTTGAGGCAGGCTCGGCCCGGCAGGACAAGGTCAATGTCGCCGGGCGGATTATGTCTCACCGCTCGATGGGCAAGAGTGCCTTTATGGACATCCGCGACGGCTCGGGGAAAATTCAGCTGCTCTTCCAGAACTTGAACCAGCTTGAAGAGGACAAACTTAAGCTATTTAAAGACCTGGACATCGGCGATATTATCGGGGTAGAGGGCAGTGTGTTGCGGACCAGAACCGGCGAGCCGACAGTCCGAGTAGAAAGCTTTACCCTGCTGGCTAAAGCCCTCCGTCCTTTACCGGAGAAGTGGCACGGGCTGAGCGATGTTGATACCAGGTACCGTCAGCGCTACCTTGACCTCATCAGCAACCCGGAGACAAAAGAGACTTTTAAGCTCCGCAGTCAGGTTATTTTTGCCATACGACAGTTTCTCAACCAGCGGGGATTTATTGAGGTGGAAACGCCGGTGCTGCAGCCTGACGCCGGGGGAGCTCTGGCACGCCCCTTCGTCACCCACCACCACGCCCTTGACCAGGACCTCTACCTCCGCATCGCCACCGAGCTTCACCTCAAGCGGCTGGTTATCGGCGGTTTTGACAAGGTCTATGAGCTGGGACGCACCTTCCGCAATGAGGGCATCTCCACCAAGCACAACCCGGAGTTCACCCTGCTGGAAAGCTACGAAGCCTATGCCGATTACAATGATGTCATGAAGATGCTGGAGACGATGGTCTCCGGGATTTGCCAGCAGGTCTTAGGCACCGAAGAGGTCAAGTTCGGGGATGACACGATAAGCTTCAAGCCTCCCTGGCAGCGCCGCCAGCTTGCCGAGGTAGTGGCGGAATACAGCGGTATCGACTTCCGCCAGTCACCGAGTGCCGATTTGCTGAGGGTAAAAATGAAAGAGAAAGGGATGGAGGTTGACCCGCAGAAGAACTGGGCACAGCTGGTTGACGGCCTTCTTTCTACCTATGCCGAGCCCAGGCTGGTTCAGCCCACCTTTCTGGTGGACTACCCGGTCTCAATGTCGCCTTTAGCCAAGACCAGGCCCGGCCAGGAGCGGGTAGCGGAGCGCTTTGAAGCCTTTGCCGGCGGACTGGAGATTGCCAACGCCTTTACCGAGCTAAATGACCCGGTAGAGCAGAGGGAACGCTTTAAAGCACAGTTAGAGACCAAGAAAAAGATGGCTCGGGAGGGAGCTATTTCGGCAGAGGACTATGGGGAAATAGAGACCATTGACGAGGACTTCTTAACGGCGATGGAATACGGCATGCCCCCCACCGGCGGCCTGGGTGTCGGTATCGACCGCCTGGTCATGCTCCTCACCAACCAGCAATCAATCCGTGAAGTAATCCTCTTCCCGCAGCTGAAGGAGAAGGGGTAAAGGGGGGTAGGGCTATGAGTGAACTAAAGACAAACGTCCTCTACTTCGGCGATAATCTGGAGATACTGCGTAAGTATATTCCTGATAACTCCATTGACCTGATATACCTTGACCCCCCCTTCAACAGCAAGAAAGACTACAATATCCTGTTCAAGGAGAGTGGCGGGGTTGATTCCGAAGCCCAGATAAAAGCCTTCACCGATACCTGGCACTGGACGCAGATTGCCCAGGACACCTATCACGAGATTGTAACGAAGGGTCCCTTAAAAGTGGGCAAGCTGATTGATGCCCTCCATGATGCCATCGGTAATAATGATGTCATGGCTTACCTGGTGATGATGACCATAAGGCTGGTGGAGCTTCATAGAGTCTTAAAGCCCACCGGCTCTTTATATCTCCACTGCGACCCCACCGCCAGCCACTACCTCAAGCTGGTGCTTGACCAGATATTCGGACCGGCGAATTTCAGAAATGAGATTGTGTGGTGCTATGATACAGGTGGGCGGTCTACTAGAGCTTTTCCAAGAAAGCATGACACTATCCTTTGTTATGGTCGAACTGATAAGGCAGGATTTTATTACGATAATGTTGCCCTTCCGCGAGACCCCACTACAATGCATGAAACAGTCGTAGTAGATTCACATGGCAGAAAATACCAGCGTAATATAAAAGCAGGTAAAGAATATCGATACTATCTCGATAAAGGTGTCTTGCCCAACGATTGGTGGCATGACCTACAAGCATTAAACCCGGCAGCAAAAGAACGGCTAGGTTTTGACACCCAAAAACCCCTTGCCCTATTGGAGCGCATCATCCAAGCCAGCTCTAATGAGGGCGATGTTGTCCTTGACCCCTTCTGCGGGTGTGGCACGGCGGTGGTGGCGGCGCAGAAGCTCAACAGGAAATGGATTGGGATTGATATTACCCACTTAGCCATTAACCTGATGCGCAACCGCCTGAAAGACAGCTTCCCCAGCATACAGTTTGAGGTTATTGGCGAGCCTGAAGATTTGGCAGGAGCTAAGTCTCTGGCTCAGCAAGACCGCTACCAGTTCCAGTGGTGGGCGCTGGGCTTGATTGGTGCCAGACCCCTCGGCGAGAAAAAGAAGGGGGCGGATAAAGGCATTGACGGGATTATCAGTTTTATTGATGAGGTGGGGGGTAAAGCCAGGCGGGTGATTGTCCAGGTTAAGAGCGGGCATATCGGGGTAAATGCAGTTAGAGAGCTTGAAACGGTAGCCAAGAACGATGCCATCGGTGTCCTCATTACCCTTGAGCCACCCACCAGCCCGATGAAGGTCGAGGCGGTTGATGCTGGCTATTATCACTCCCCGATATGGGACAAAGATTACCCGAAAATACAGATTTTGGCTATAAAGGAGCTATTATACGGCAAAACAGTTGATATGCCCCCGCAGACGCAGACCAGCATCACCTTTGCCAGAGCACCGAAGGTTTCTAAAAAGGGAGGGGAGCAACTGACTTTATAATAGGGAGTCCAAGAGGGGTGAAGCCCCCTCTTCTCAAATGTCATTGCGAGGGGGCGTAAGCCCCCGTGGCAATCTCGAGCGGTGGAATATTTATTGAGATTCCCACACCCAGATAAATCTGGGCTCGGAATGACAATCAGGTAATGAATAACCAATACTATGTCTATATCCTGAGTAACAAGACACATTCTGTCCTCTACACTGGCATGACCAACGACCTGAAAAGAAGAGTTTATGAACATAAAGAGAAGTTGACGGAGGGGTTTACCAGGAAGTATAACGTAGATAAGCTGGTCTACTATGAAGTATGTGAGGATGTGGTGGGGGCTATCTCACGGGAGAAACAACTTAAAGACGGCTCAAGGCTGAAGAAGATACGACTGATTGCGAGTATGAACGCGGAGTGGCGTGATTTATATGAGGATTTATAGAGATTGCCACGCTTTCACTCTGACCTCGGTCCTCGGACTGAAGGCTCGGCCTGAAGTCTGAACTCGGTCTGAAGACGATAACTCGTTACCGAACCTCGCTACAGGTAACCTGCTCCGAGCTTGTCGAGGCAAGTCGGAACGA
>JAUYHA010000065.1 GCA_030690265.1 Dehalococcoidales bacterium
CGCCCAAAGGAAATCCCAGACAATGCCATTATGATCAAGGTGTCTGATATAGTCAGTAAGGCCTTATGGGACACTGCACAAGAGCGACGAAAGAACAACAAGCACCTTCAGCCACCACGCAATAGCCAATGGCTTTTACAAGGACTGATAACTTGTGGTCTTTGCGGTTATGGCTTTAGAACTGAGGTGACTCATAACAGAAGATGCTACGGCTGCAGAGGCAGACTAAAATACACACATATTGATGGTTCTCCCCGATGCCATTCGCCTCGCCTAGATGCCGAAGGGTTAGAAGAGCAAGTCTGGCAGAGAATCGAAGCAATCATTGATGACCCTAATAAGTTAGAGAGCTTGTTAAAAGAAACTGTAGACAGCCTCAGGAATCGGGCGGCAGACTTGAGCGCTAGGATTAAGCCTATTGATGCGAGATTGGCTGAGATAACTGAACAGAAGGCCAGGCTAGCTGCGTATTCCGCTGAAATCGGCCACTTGTCCGCTGAAATCGGCCACCCTGTAAAAACGGGTTAGGGAGTGGCGCTGGAATGGACATAGTCTAGCTTAATTTTGTGTCACTTTCAACTACCTCCTTCGATTTCACTCAGGATAAATCCTTTATATCAGGTTTAGAGGAGGGTCTCCTGGTGCGCATGGACTCGCCTCTCATCTCGATTTTGTAGGCGTTGTGCAAGAGTCTGTCACAGATGGCGTCGGCCAGGGTAAGGTCGCCGATGTTAGGGTGCCAGTCTTTGATGGGGCACTGGCTGGCTACGATGGTGGCTCCTGCCTGGTAACGGTCCTCTATTACCTCCAGTAAATCTCTCCGCTCGATATCCGTCAGCTGGGTAAGCAGGAAGTCATCGATTATCAGAAGCTGCACGCGGCTCAGTCTGGCTAGAGCTTTAAGATGGGAGCCGTCTCCGCGGGATTGTTGCAGGGTTTCAAACAGGCGGGGCGCCCGCATGTAGAGCACGGTATAGCCGGTCCGGGCGGCGGTGTTGCCCAGGGCACAGGCGATAAATGATTTGCCAACACCGGTCGGACCGCTGATTAACACGTTATGGTGGGCGGTTATCCACTGTGGATTAGCCAACTCCAGTATTACCTGCCGGCTGAGTCCTCGGGATACTCCATAGTTGATATCCTCCAGACAGGCTTCTTGGCGGAGTTTGGCTTTCTTGAGCAGCCTCCGTAACCGCTGGTTATCCCGGTACAGCTTCTCATCCTGTACCAGCAGCCCCACGAAATCATCATGGGATAGCGCTGCCTGTTGTGGGTCGGCGAGCCTTTCCTCAAGGCTTCTGGCCATACCGTTAAGTTTGAGCGAGTACAGAATAGACATCGTTTGTTGATTAAGCATAGTTCCTACTCCTTTCACCGATAATATTCCTGTCCCCTGATATTCTGATGCGGCAGCAGCCCCGGTAGAGCGGGTTGTTCGCTATTATCATGCCTGTCGAGTCCGGCGGACAGGATAGCCTTCATCGACCGGTAAGAGCATGAATTAAACTCGAGCGCCCGGCGTGCCGCCGCTTCGACACGGATGGGGTCGAAATCACGTGTCAGATTGATAATCCCCAGACATGCTTTGTAGCCCTGCTCCGGGTAAGGACGCGTGGAGAGTATTGTTTCTACCAGCCGGGCAGTAGCTTCTCCAGTTTTACCTGCCCACTGGATAAAACGGGCCGGGTTCCACTCGGCGTAGTAGCGGTGCGACGGCGGTCTGTGTTCCGGTAAGGTGGTGTAGCCATTTTTGGTGTAAAGCCGGACATGGGCGGCGACACGCTCTCCTTTGTGGAAAGCCTCGATAGTCGTCGCTGTCAGCCTGATGTCCAGTCTCTCATGCAAGAGCTGGTAGGGCACACTGTAGTAATGCCGGTCCACTTCGATGTGGTAATTCAGTTGTACCTTAGCCTTAGACCATTCGGCATACTCGTAGGGTATCTGGGGCAAAGGCAGAGCACTCGGCCGGTCAATAGTCTCAAACAGCTCTCTACGTGATTTCTTCAGCTTTCGCATGGGGCGATTGTTGAGACGCTCCAGGCACTCACTAACAGCGACATTCAGCTCGGCCAGGCTGTAGAAGGTGCGATGACGTAATACAGCCAGTATCCACCTCTGGGCAATCAGGACTCCTGTCTCGACTTTCGCTTTGTCCCTTGGCTTCCGGGGACGAGCCGGTAACACGGCGCAGCCGTAGTGCTCCGCCATATCGCTATAGGTCGGGTTTAGCTCCGGCTCGTATTTGCAGGCCTTGCTGACGGCGCTCTTGAGATTGTCCGGCACCAGCACCCGGGGGACACACCCGAAATACTCTAACGCCTGTTTATGGGAGCCAATCCATTCCGGCAGGGTCTGAGATAGAGTTGCCCCGGCGTATGTGTAGTTGGAAGCGCCCCAGACGGCCAGGAATAGCTGGGTGGGAATCAACTCGCCGGTGGCCATGTCGACAATAGACAGTCCATCGGAGTAATCGATGAATGCCTTTTCCCCGGCCCGGTGCTCCTGGCGCATCACGTAATCCAGCTTGCCCCGCCACCGCCAGTAAAGGGCACAGAAGTGGCTGTACTGGTAACCGTCGGGGTGTTCTGCCTTATACTCTACCCACAACTGGATTAGAGTCAGATTGACCTTCCGGTAAGCACGCAGCTCATTGTAGATGTACTGGTACTCCGGCTCCGGGCGCTTCACCGAGCTGGGTATGCGTTTGACGGGGAAAAGCCTTTCCTCAATCTGGGTATCAGTCAGCGCCAGTGATTCCGGCCAACTGATCCCGGCCGCCTTAGCCTTCATGAGATAATCAGCTACCGTGCTCCGCGAGACCTGGCAGCTTCGCGATATCTCTCGTTCGCTTAAGTTACAATCATATTTTAAACGCAGGATTTCTTTGATCTTGCGCACGGGTAACCTCCTGTTCGCCATTCAATCACCTCCTCAGATGATTTTATGGCATTAAGTTACCCAGCGCCCCTTCTTACCCTACTACATTAACCCGCCCGCCGGGGGTGGCCGATTTGCTCCGGAAGGGTGGCCGATTTGCTTCGGAACGCCGGCCGATTTGCTCTGGAATACGCAACTGGAATGTTTGCCCTTCCATGCGTATATTTCCCAGTATTAGCTGTAGGTTGAAAGTTCGAGTCTATCATTGACACGACCTCCCATAAAAACTACAATCCATGCAA
>JAUYHA010000072.1 GCA_030690265.1 Dehalococcoidales bacterium
CTAGCCCGACTTCCGCAGTTTCATAGCTAAGATACGAATTTCCCAATACAAAGTTTACACTACATTTCATGAATTTTGAGTCTTTGGGGAAGGCTTAATCTAAGCCTCTGCAACAAGATTGTCTGAGCTTCAGTGGGTTGAGCTATGCATCGCTTACGAAGAGTGGTTCCCTGTTTGGTGGGCATGACTATGTCCACCACCTTGATCTGGGCGATCTCATCAAAGATTTTTCTTGGCTCGTTTCCGAGTCCAGCCCTCTTTGCCATCTGCCCGATTAGCTTCCACAGGACATAAGCCAGGAAGCAGACCAGGATATGGGCATTTACTCTTTCTTCCTTCTGATGCCATATTGGTCTTATTCTCAGGTCTCCCTTTTGAATGCGGAAGGCGGCTTCTGCCTCGGTCAACTGGATGTAGGCGTGCCAGAGTTGGGCAGCATCCCAGTCTGTGATATTACTGCGTAAGAGATAGCAACCTTCACTCAACTCGGCCCATTCCCGCCAGACTTCGATCTTTTCCCAGGCCACAATCGCCCGACCACCATCACTCGCGGTTACTTTTACCTTGAACAGGCCGGCAGCGCGACTATTGGCTTGCAGCAATCTGCCCACGCGTCTTTCCACCGCTCCAACCTTATATTTTCTCTTCAAGCAGCCCTCAGTAAGCTTGGTTAATCCCTTCTCCAGGCATTTCTCAAACCGCTCATGTATGTCCTTTTCCTTCAGCTTGCGGTCTTTACTGCGACAAAGGATGAAAGTTTCCCGGTCATCAGGAGAAGGGCACATCTTTACTTCAAGACCTTCCCGGATCGTTTGCCAATCTTCGGTCAACAACTGTTGTTCAAAGCGCTTTAGCTGGCCCTTCGGGGTACCCACAATGTATCGCCGACCGCCGGACCTGAGAAACTCCAGGTTATCTTCGCACACCATCCCCCGGTCCATCACCCAGATGCGCCCGGCTTTGCCATACTGCTTCTCAATCTTCTTTACTATCTCCTCCACTGTCGTTACATCGTTGCGGTTACCTGCAAACACTTCGTACCCCACAGGAATCCCTTCACGGCTGACCACCAGGGCGATGCATACCTGTTTGCAGTCCGGACGATGGTCCCTGGAATAGCCGCGCTCTGCCTGGGGATTGGCGGCGCTTTCTCCCTCAAAATAGGTCGAGGTAACGTCGTAGAGGAGCAGGTCGTACTCTATGCCGAACAATTCCCCCAGTCGCTCTTTCAGATGTTTTTCCAGTTCCTTCTTGCGGGGTAGCAGGTGGTCCATGGCCCGGTACAGCCGGTCATCGTTTACCTTATCAGCGGGTATTCCAAGCAGGTCGTTCAGGATACTGCGCTCATACAGGTGTTCTGCGATCCGCAGTTCGCTGGAGGGCTCGCAAAGCCGCATCAACACAAGCACGATAGCCATCATCGACCAGGGAATCTCCTCTCGCCCCGGGGCCACGGCATCGAGAAAATCTATAAGGCCGATTCGGTCACAGGCTTGAAGACCCAGCCAGTAACCACCGAAATCACGGATCCCCTCGGCGTGTACCCGCCTGGTATCGATTTCCACCCACTCCGGCTCGGGGTTTTCGTCAAAGAGACTGCTCTGCCAACCGGCTCGCTTTGTGGCAACTTGTTCCACACCTCTCCGCTCAGCTTCGACCACGTCTCCGAGATAAGCAACCACCCGTTGACGTGGGCCTCGTGCCGTCCGGTAGGACTCGACCAACTCCCAATACACGTGGTCCTTCCTGGACTTCGTGGGCCGGCAACGCCTCAAATACATGCCGGCATTATAACCCGTTGCACCAGGGGAAAATGTTTACACTACACGGAGTTTCGGGACTCGTTAGATTCAAGCCACTTCAACCCACAACCATATAAAGGCCTCGGACAAAGCTGAATAATATTTTCTTAAATATTCTCTACCGATCAAACTGCGGAAGTTGGGCTAGCCTACTCGCCCGGATTCATCACACGCCCAATAAACAGGATGGTGCCAGTTTTAATATCACGAATCAGGAAAATGAAGGGGCGGTCAAGAGTAACTGTCACCGGTTCTGGCGGCATGGATGTTGTTCCCACGATCACTGCGCTAGCTGCTGCTGCCTCGGTACCAGCTTCATC
>JAUYHA010000080.1 GCA_030690265.1 Dehalococcoidales bacterium
CATGAAACAGCTCAAGACCGGTGTCGAGGGTATCCAGGACAGCTACCAGTTCCGCCTTTTTCTCACTACCATGGCGAAGTTCCACGACTACTCCATCGGCAACCAGATACTCATCATGCTGCAGAAGCCGGAAGCCACCAGGGTTGCCGGCTTCAACACCTGGAAAGACCTTGGGCGACGGGTGAAGAAGGGCGAGAAGGGTATCGCCATCCTGGCGCCGGTATTACCGCCGAAGCCTAAGCCTGAGGAGAAGGAAGAAGAGGAGGAACTCAAGAGAATAGATCTCAGCCCCGTCTACTTCAAAGTTGTTCACGTTTTTGACCTGAGCCAGACGGAGGGTAAGCCGTTACCCGAATTTGAAGTGCCCGTGCTCACCGGAGAGGTCAACGAGGAGCTTTTTGCCAGGCTGTTAGGGCTGATGAAATCAAGAGGTATCCGGGTGAGCTTCGAGCCGCGACCGCACCTCGACCCAGGGATTAAAGGGCATTATACGCACGGCGAGATATGGGTACGACCCGAGGAACCGAGGGCGCAGCAGCTCAAAACGCTGGTTCATGAGATAGCCCATTACTTCTCGGAAGGCGTCTTCCGGATACCGCGGCAGGATGCCGAAACCATTGCTGAGAGCGCTGCCTATGTTGTCGGCGCCCACTATGGCTTCGATACCGGCGTCCGTTCCTTCCCTTACGTGGCTCTCTGGGTACGGGACAAGAAGGTGCTCGACCAGAACCTGAGCTCGATACGCCGGGTGGCGGGCACAATTCTCGATGAGCTGGAGAAGGCGAAGTAATAATGCCGATGTTTTTGAACAAGGCGAACAGTACGGATTACCAACCGCAGCAGGTGGGAGTTGTGGTCGAGATGGCCATGGCGATACAGGACGGGCAGGTGACTCCGCTGGAGACGCAGAAGATTGTGGACGTAGGGCTGGCTTTCGGCCTGTCCCTGGTGTTCGGCACGGTTCTGGGGGTGCTGGTGAGGTCCGTTGTCGCCGAGGCGCTGGAGCCGGAACAGGGAGAGGCGGTCCAGCCGGTGATTGACTTCATGCTACCGCGTACGGAAATGGATATCCTTGACCGGCTGATCAGGGAGAAGAAGAACGACCTCAACTGGGATAAGTGGCCGGACGGAACAGTCAGCGACGCCAGGAAGGCGGTTTACGGGGATATCCTGGAAGGCTTCCGTACTGTAGCCGAGGCAAAGGAGTATGTCGAGGGGCAGCCCGACGATAATGTCATCTACACCGCCCGGGGCGACGAGATACCCTTCGCACTCATCAGGGCGATAGTTGCCGACATTGAGAAGAACCCCTGGCTGTCTCCCTTCAGGACAGGGTGCCCGCAAAGAAGCTGGCAGCCTCCGCTACTGCCGCTGATAATCAAGTGTGCCTGGTGCGGCAGGTACCTGGGAGAAAAAGAGCCCTACGAGGACAAGTCGGTAACTCACGGCATATGTCCGGAATGCCGGGCCAAATACTTCCCGAAAAAGGACGACCTGCTGCCCCAAACCCGCAGATCCATTCCCAGCGACGACCTGAAAAGGATAGCCGGGGAGTATGGCTGGTGGGCAGCCAGGCAAGCCGAGGCTCTTTGTCCGCATGGCGACATCGCCTGCGTAGAGCGAGAAGCCAGAAGGCTCTACGAAGTCGTCAAACGGAGGCGAAGTGCATGATCGCAACCAGGCGAAAACCATTCAAGATAGGCAAGTCAAAAGCCGTCACCCTCCCGAAGAAGTGCCGCATAGGAGAATCAGTAACAATGGCCTGCGGGGGAGGGCTTGCTCTGGTCGATCCTAGCGGAGAGATACCGGAGGAAGACCTGATGCGGTTCTTTATTTTGTACCTAGAGCCGGCATTCCAGGAGTGGTGGAGACGGGAACAGGAAAAGACTTCGCTCTACAACTATGCCAGGTTGGGAAGGAAGGTCGTAAATGGCGCTTGACCTCAGACCGGCTCGAGGAGGCTTTTCCCGTCCCTTCGGCTGCGGCGTGTTCATCAGGGACTACCTGCTGGGCAGGGGCCCGTTCGGCAGCCCGGAGATCGACCGGGATAAGGGCGCGGTTACCCAGGATATCTTCTACCATTACAAGCTGGCGTTGCACACCGCCTACGCCGAAGAGGCGGTTGACCGTGAGAACAAGCAAAGAATCGACGCAGGTAAGTCTATCTACTCACCCGAGGAATATGCCGAGCGGGTTGACCGGTATCTGAGACGGCTGCCCTACAAGCTGGTCAAGGCGCGCTATCACAGCTTTCAGAGGTACTTCCACTGGCTCAAACAGCTGGAATGGGTAGAAAAAACGGGTGAAGAGGAGCGCTCTACTCTGCAGGAAGAAACCGGTGGCCATCCCGACTCCCACCCGCGCCGGCTTTACCGCCTTACCAGGAAGGGCATCGAGGCTTCCGATGAGGACTGGTCTCACCCCCAGAGGATGCTTTATCCCCAGATAGGCGATATGCCCATCGAGGATTACTTCAAGGAGAAAAGACAGGGACGAAAGTATATCCGCCAGAGGAAGGGGATGCGATTCCTGAGACCGTTCACCGCCGGGCAGTTTCTCCGTGACTATCTTCTCGGGCTGGGGCCGGAGGGGTCTCCCAGCATTGACCCCGGTGAAGGCGACTACTCGGAGCACATTTTCTATTACTACAAGGAAGCCCTGCGCCGGGCCTATGCCAGGGACGCCGTTGCCTGGGAGAATGAGCTGCGGATTAGAAATAATCAGGATTCCTACACACAAGATGAGTATGCCGAGCGCCTGGAGTGGCATCTGGAAAGGATACCCTATAAGTTCCACCGCGCCCGCTTCCACAGCTTCTACCGCTATTTCCATTATCTGAAACAGCTTGGCTGGATCGAGCCAACCGGCAGAGAAGAGGAGTCCTATATCCAGAGCCTCGCATATGCCGATGCGCCGCCGCGTCGCTACTACCGCCTGTCGACAAAAGGTAAGGAAGCCACGGAGTGGGAATGGTACCGACCACAGTTGACGCTCTACCCAAACTTGACGCCGCAGTACTTTGCCCAGATGAACAGGGAACGAAGGCAAAACATGCCGCTCACCACCGGAAAAGGATAAGGATGGTTAAACAAGAGATATCGCTGGTAGGTAGCTAGTGTAGTGTCTCTAACGCTTCATTAGTTTGTTGCAATTGTAAAAGAACGGTTTCTGTCGAGCCATCTGGCTAAAGACCTTGGGAATGATGTGATTCGTCAAATAACGATATTTCGGAAGCACTACACTAGATAGGCGGGTTATTGGGCAATCAATTCATTATGACTAATTAATTATCCGAAACTAGTGGGCAGGTCAGAACCGACTCATGCCGTTATCTCAAATAAGTTCCTATATGTGCTTATGTTGATCAGACTCGATTTTTCTGAACTGCTCGATCTCCTGCTCTAAGTCATCGTCTTTCACGACCCGTAAAGCGTACTTAGCCTCTCTCTGCCACTGGTGTCCAACCCTGGGCGATGGTCTTCTCGCCGACCTGTCAATACCCGACCCGGGCGGAATAACTCGCAGCCCCAAGGCAATGCTGGTCCGTGGTGGTATGGACATGTTTTAGCCTTCTGAATAGTCTACTTTAATGATAAAACCGAGGTAGGCCGTATGGAAATAAGTAAACTCACGTAATAAATGGTTGGTCGTTACTTA
The DNA here is from genome assembly GCA_030690265.1 of Dehalococcoidales bacterium. Taxonomy (GTDB): domain Bacteria; phylum Chloroflexota; class Dehalococcoidia; order Dehalococcoidales; family UBA2162; genus JAUYHA01. The sequence goes on from JAUYHA010000080.1 coordinate 3,658, forward strand.
TATTTCAGTTATGGATATAACAAGATGCTCTCCCTCGATCCATACCGGATCAATGCAGGTAAATGGTTTCATTGCGCCGATTTTGATTTCTTACGTATGTCTCAAAACGAGCGTAATAGGTAAAAATGCAGAAGATAGCAAGGTGGAAATTACATCTTTACCTGGAAAATGCTGCGTATCTTTGTGAGGGGGGGCTGAAATCGGAGTCATCGGTAAGGTTACGCAGCACCTGCTGATGTTAGCTTGGGCGGTAACTGTTCACAAGGGCTGGGGAAAGACCTTTGACCGGCGAATACTCGGTCAACGACAAAGTTGTACTTAACAGGAAAGCCATTACGATAAAGCGGCATTGCGAATCATGTATCTCATGCCTAACGACGAGGAGAGTTGTCCGTCCATAGGAAGAGTATCTGCGTATACAGGCGTTCTGCATGGAGCGGAATGAGCAAAGGGCTTTCCGGATTAATAGGATATTAGAGACAGAAGCACGAGATAAGCGCGTTTATGGATCTTCACCTAACTTGCTTCTCTATCGTTATGGTTGTACAAGATACTTGCGAACCGCCGGAGGTTTTCGATCCCTTGAGGCTCAACGGACTGAAGAAAGACCTCAATAATTTCCAGCTCGCTGAAAGTGTTGATGGCTTCTTTCACCAGCTTGTGTTCTTGCTCACGCCGGATTCTTGCGAAATCAGAACTCAAATCGGGAAAGAGCTTGTTGATGATAAGGTGCCCCACAGGAATCCCAAATAATATGAGCTGACTTACCAAGTCCTTGGTTTCTTGTATCACCAGGCGTTCGGCAGCGGTCACGACCACAAATTCTGTTGTCTTGCTCCGCAACAGGTTTCTTAACTTGGCGGTGCTTTTTTTGAGTGAAAGCAGAAACTCGTCAGCTCTGTCTGGCTTGCTAAAGGCCCTCTCGTGGAATCTGTGTTTATCCCTCAGCTTATAGAAAAGATTAAGCCACTTGTCGAAGATATCTGGCATTGATAACAGCCGAAGGGCATGACCTGTCGGTGCGGTGTCAAGGACATATTTTTCGAATGTTCCTTCCTCCATAAGATCCATCAAGCGCTTGAGCCCCATTACCTCGTCTGCCCCTGGTACCGGAAGCGAGAGTAAACTGTCTCTTTCTCTTGGAGTCAAGTGCTCAATCCCGGCCGAGCTCTCCAAGAGACGAAGCATTTCCCGTCTATGATCCTGCTTGAATGTCTCGTAGGTATTTTGAGCGGAGATTTCCAGGGCATACAGGTTCCCTCCTGCTTCTACTCTGGTAATCCTGTCGCCAATTTCCTGTTCCAGGCAGTCCGCCAGGGAGTGGGCCGGATCAGTGGATACAATGATGGTCTTCCGCGGTAGTAAAGCAAGCGCAGTTGCTGCGGCGCAGGTGGTTTTTCCAACTCCGCCCTTACCACCGAATATGATGAACTGTTTGTCCAAGATATCTGTTATCGCCATTGCTATCTGATCCGAGCTTCTTGAGCATCACAAAAGGATTGACCGGAGCAAGAGTCGGGGTGGAATCTTCCCATCAAGTGAAACATCCCACACCGCTGGAATTTAGAAACGCCCTTTGGTGAACCGCCCTGCTCAAAGTCATCGCGGGATGTTGGTTACTCATCCTTTTTTTCTGTTCGCTCAAGCCATTATACAGGAGAGCGGGCAACTTCACAAAGTTAAAATTAAGGTGCCGGTATATTGACAAAAACGCAACAATCACATAAAATACGACATACTAAGTATTTACGTATTAGTCCTAAGTATTTTACATTAGGGGGGTAGTGAGACTCTTACGTACGCTAAGGGCTTCCACCTGAACCAAGGAAAAGGTTCATAAATGCCCTGAAGATAGTAAAGGTGCACAACAGGACCTATGATTATGGCACGGCCAAGACGCAAGATAAACGGATTTTCAGTGGGCAGGATTGGTAAGCACTGCTTGGTGACGCCGACAACGGTGCGTAGATGGATCAAAGCAGGAAAGCTACAGGCAATTCGACTGCCCAGCGGGCATTATCGAGTCAGTATCGCGGATTTCCGGGACTTCCTCAGGCGGTACAATATGCCAGTTGAGGGGGACCCGTTTGAGTCCGAATCTGAAAAGGAAGGAGGTGATAAGTAATGGCAGTTCAAACTTCTATGGCATCCTCGGGATTGGCTGAGGTTCTGGACCGGATCCTGGACAAGGGACTCGTGATAGATGCATGGGTCAGAGTATCCCTGCTCGGTCTGGAGATTCTCACTGTTGAAGCCAGGGTAGTCGTTGCCGGCGTCGAGACCTATCTGAAGTACGCCGAGGCAATCGGGCTTACCGCTCCGGCAGCCTAAGACCAAAAGTGAGGGAATTTTGCCAGGGTACCCTTAGTTGTTGCTAAGCGTGCCTTGCCAAAACGACCTCCTTTTTCCATGCTTGGGGTAATATGAAAGATTTAGTTATAGACCTCGTCGCCTGCTGCGAAAACAGAATATCGACGGTAGAAGAGTTGATTACCGGTGCATATTATGCAACGGTACCTCTCGATGCCAGCCTGGGGGAAGTTGCCGAAGAAAGGTCAAGGCTAAGTTCCAGTTTACAGGATATTCTGGCCCGGAACTGCTCCTTCCGGAAAAAGGATTTTAACGCCCTGATGGAGAAGATTATTTTCGAAGCCGAGGCAAAGAAAAGGCAAATCGAGGAAGAGCGCCGACTGATCAGGGCTGAGCTTGAAGGCTATTTAAGCCAGCAGAAACAACTGGCCATCTCCTTAAAGCAGCAGTTGGTTGAATTCAACGAGGGGAAGGCAGATACAGGGAGCCTTGAATCCACAGTCGAAAGGTTCAAATCCACGTATCAGCAGAGGGGACAGGCGGTCTTTGCGTTACTCCGCGATTTTCAGTTGCACCTGGAAAGTTTCCAGAAGGATCAGCAGGAAATAAACCAACAACTGCGCAGGCTTGTGGATAGAGATGAACTCTTGCGGATAGAAGACCTCAGGCAGCTAGAGGTGGTCATGGCTGGCCGGGAGCGAAAAACCGATAGGCAGTTACGTCGTCAGGAGGTAGAAAGGCTGCTGGCTCAATTCAGGCAGCAGCGGCAGGGGGGATAGACGCTGCTAATAGCAGCAATAATCTTGAAAGGAGGTTTAACATGGCAATTGCGTCGAGCATGAAAGACCTAGCGCAAGGCATTACTGCTTCCCGAGAGGATAGGGTAAAGACGGTGAAAAAGTTACAAGAAGAAGCCAGGCATCTGACTGGAGAAACCCGGACCACAATGAGAGAAATTCGGGCTGCTCGAAAGTTGGCAAGTGGCCAACTGAGGGATGACCTGGCCCGAAACGAAGCAGATAGAAAAGCCGAGGTAAGTAAGATTCGCGGGGATGCTCAAGGACTGGTAAAGGGCTATCAGGCATCGCGAAAAGAAAGTGGCTCCCTGTTACATGAGCAGCTTACCCAGGAGACCAATGAGATGCGGTCTGAACTGAAGAAGGTTCTGGGTGATGCCCGCCAGACTATCCGGAACTTCGGGACCCAGCGACGACAGGCAGGCATTCAGTTGAGAGAGGAACTTTCCCATAGCCAGGCAAGCCGCAAAATCGCGGTGGCAGAGTTGACCAAAGACGCCCAGGACATGGTAAGGGAATTCGCCAAGTCCAGAGAAAAGGATGGGAAGACTTTAAGAAAGGACCTGGCGAGAGCCAGGGCTGACAGTGAATCGGCGGTAAAGGCGATTAAAGCCGAAGCCGACGAGATGCGGACCGGCTTTCGTAACTCCCGGGCGGACGTGATAGGGGATATAAACGAAGCACGCGCCGCCTGGCAGGAGCTAACTCGCGGCAAGGCGACAAAGAAGTCCGCAGTAAAGGCAACATCAGAAGCAGTTAAGATAGAGGTAGCGGAAGCTGTGGCAGCAGAGGAAGAAAGCCCTGACATGGAAGCGAAGTTGCTGTCAGCTATCAACTCACACCCCGAGGGTATAACTCTGGTAGAGGTTGCCGAAAGCTTGGGTGTGGTTCCTATCGTCCTCGGCCGTGTCTCAAGGAAACTGCTTAACGAGGCTAAAATTCGTAAGGAAGATAAGGTGTATTTTCCGGTGACAGGCGAGTAGGAGTATGAAAAGCGAGGCTCTGAGAAAAATCAAGACGATGCGCCAGGTAAAAATTAGCCTGGATGTTGCCCGAGGACAAAGATTCAGGACGACCAACTCTCTATCCAAAACGAAAGAGGAAACCGGGCACATGGAATCGCTGACTGACCGTCGCCTGGAACAGACCCTGGAAAAGGAAAGGCGGCGGTTTGCGGCTTATGAGATGGCGGTAAACAAATCACGGCAGCGCGTGCTCATGTCACGGGAAAAGCTGGCGATGACATTGAACAGGAACCGGGCTCTCACCGAGCTAAGGCACCAGCTTCAGCAAAGCCGGTGGGAAGGCAACGACCCTGTTTTACCCAAAGTCCAGGCGAGAAATCAGCCGAACCGACAGATAGAGTTGAGGTATTAGCTTCTAGTATGGGGGACAGAGAATGAGTATTGTAGAAGAGCCGGCGATGACGCTCAGCCTCAAGCCCGGCAGAAACTTCGTTGAGACTCCCTATATCAGGGACTTGACTAACAGGGCTCTAGAATATATCAGGGCTGGGTTTCCGGTGCACTTTAGCGGTCCGGCGGGGGTAGGGAAAACGACGCTGTCTCTTCACGCGGCTGCCCTGCTCGAGCGCCCGGTTGTACTCATCTGCGGCGACCATGAGTTTAAT
>JAUYHA010000100.1 GCA_030690265.1 Dehalococcoidales bacterium
GCTGCGTTAGTGTTAATTACATTGTGTATACTGGAATCCCTGATAGTAAACGCACCCGTCCCCTGATTTCTAATCATATATATAATGTTGCAGCCCCGTACATCGAGAGGGGTTGCGCCCGAAGACGACGAATCAATATCATTATTCCGAAAATCGCAGTCAGTTAAATATATATGATGGGCAAAGGCTCCTGCGGTTGTAATACCCAGGGCGTTAAATCTGGTTCTGAGCGCAAGAAATTGACATAGAGCGGTTGTTAAATGAACATATCCAGCGGATATAAACGAATCAGCCATGTAAACAGTGCCGCCTACCATTTGTATGGCTTCACCACCACCGGGGATACTAAGGTAGCAGCGATTGAGAGTAGTATAGCTGCCGGTGACCCTGACACATGCCTTTAATACAGGCGAGCGTATTTCTAAATCTTCAAGAGTAAGAATCCCGCTGGAAATAAAAGTCGCGGTCGTGGTTGCGGCAGGGATAATCGAGACATGTCCATGGCCATAAGACCATGAGCCGCCCATACCCTTTATGGTAATTTCAGCGGGTCCCGCGTGGGTTATATCGCCTTCATCATAAGTCCCCGTGTAGACCTCTATAGTCCACTGACCGCCCTGGGAGTTGGCATAGTTGATGGCGGCCTGAATAGTAATAAACTCAGAAAGCCCGCCGGGTATATTGCCCACGCGGATAGTATAGGGCATCCGTTTCAGGAGCTGACTGATTTCGACGGCTATCTGCGTTACCATTTAGGTCACGTCCTCGTGCCAGGCCCGCACGCCGCCGATTCTGAAGTTGGCTGCGCCTAACCCATTCGTTGGCCCGTAGAAGTTAATATACATCGGCAGGTCAGGGATATTGGCTACATGATTCGCGATAGTGACCTCATTCAAGCTGAACTCACAACTGTTAAGAGATATTTCCACCTTTACTTTGTTAGTAAGGAGGAGGTTTTCACCGAAGCCAGTATTAACTGTTTCAGCACCCCCGGCATCGGTGACGGTCTGCAGGGCATTACCAGCACCTATAAGGGCAACCCCCACTATATTGTTGGTTGTCCTGACATCGGCTATGCCCTGCGTAAACCCCATGAAGAAATTCACGTTATCGAGGTTAGCCAGGTTGACCACATGGAACTCGAACTCAAGATATGTCTTTCTGACTATCCTGCTGGGGCCGGTGAGGGTCGGCAGGATAATCCACCTTTGATTAGACCGCAGTCGGGCATTCTCATTGGCAGCGGGAGCCGCATACGCCATGAGCAGGTCGCCGATGGCCCCCCTGGCCCAGGCGGTACCCGTTGCCGGGTTAGTGGTTGTCCACCGGGTGAAGTCTATGCCCAGCTCGTCCTGCCAGGTTTCAGCCAGGAAGACAGTCGGGCCGTAGTTTCCACCGGGTGCCGGGCCAGGACCGCCGCCGCCCCCAGGGAAAGAGCCTATCAGGAACCGGGTATTGGCGGCTATTACCTGGACAGCGCCGTTATAATCAGTCCAGGGATTGGCAAAGGTCAGTTCGCCGGTGGCCAGGTTATGTGCCCAAACGGTTTGAACCTGTCCGGCTGCCCCCCCGCTATTAATCTTACACGGCAGCCCCTCGTAATTCGGCTGTTGCCCGGTGGTGCCGCACATGACATCGATTAACGATGTCCCGAAGGCGTTGCCCGCGCTGGACGTAACTCCCCAGTACGAAATAAGCGCCTGTATAATGGCGAATGACGGCTGGTCGATATAAATATTTCCCGGTGTTCTCATGGTGGTTTACACGTTCTTTCCGGCAAAGGTAGCTCTGCTTACCCAGTAAGCTGCTGCCGTACCACCGACACACGACATCGCCAGCCTTGCATATTTAGAATGAGCTGTCCATGGGAGAGTGAGCAGACGTTCAGCCCCATCTACCAGTATCGCCTCAACCCCCAGAATATTATATAGGCCAGCGCCGTACGCGGCTACAAATGAGTCTATCGTACCTACCGCGTACTGGGCTATTGCCGTTGCGTCAGCCGCGGTAATAGTGCCGCTGGCATTGACATCGGCTCTCCTGAGTTGTTCTGAGGTTAGCTGTCTTGTTCCCGCAATCCACTCGGTAACCCATTGCGCATCTTCACTTGTTACC
>JAUYHA010000088.1 GCA_030690265.1 Dehalococcoidales bacterium
CTTGACGGAGTAAAAATAGTTTCTCTTGAGCACGGCAATGCTGCTCCAGCGGCTACCTGCTATCTGGCTGATTGGGGAGCCGATGTTATCAAGATAGAGCCTGTAATCAGAGATAGAGGTGATGGCGGGGGTTCTAAGATAGAGCTTGGCGGTGTTGAGGTGGACCCTGCCGTTGAGTTCAGGGACAGGAATAAAAGGAGTCTGGCGGTAGACCTGAAAAAGGGGGCGGGGAGGGATATTCTCTGTCAGCTGCTTAAAAAAGCAGATGTCTTCGTAACCAATATCCAGCAAGACTCGGTCAAAAGGCTTGGCTTTGATTATGATACTCTCCGCCAGCTTAACGCCGGGCTTATTTACGCCATTCTGACCGGATACGGGACTCAAGGACCGGATAAGGATGAACCGGCTACTGACCGGGCAGCCGTATGGGCAAGGACCGGGGCGCATTATTTGATGACGGAACCAGGTTCAGTTCCACCTGAACATCCTTATGCTATGGGAGATTTTACTGCCTCAGTGCATGTCGTGGCTGGTGTCTCGGCCGCTCTTTTCCGTCGGGAAAAGACGGGTCTAGGAGAAGAACTGGTATTTTCTCTTTATCATTGTGGCATGTGGAACATAGGCGTACCTGTCCAGTGGGCTCTTAGCGGCGTAAAGAGGAATCGAGCCAGTGCTCGTGGAGGAACTTCAAATCCTCTGCATATCCGTTACCTGACTAAAGACCAGCGGTGGCTGGCTTTTCAGATGAGTAACCCCGACCTTTACTGGCCCGTTTTTTGTGAGACTATCGAGAGGCCGGAACTGGAAAGTGACCCCCGATTTCACAATGCCAAGGCGCGAAGCGAAAACAGTGCCGAATTGATTCGTATCCTGGACGAAGTTTTTGCTACCAGGACACTGGCGGAGTGGAATAAGCTCTGTAGAAAAAACCATCTAATCTTCGCTCCAATTCAATCTCTTGAAGAAGCTATTACTGACCCCCAGGCTCTGGCTAACGATTTCTTTGTCGATTTAGC
>JAUYHA010000094.1 GCA_030690265.1 Dehalococcoidales bacterium
ACATTTTTTTCTACTACAAGCAAGCGCTGCGCCGGGCCTACGCTAAAGATGCCGTCGCCAGGGAGAATGAGCAGCGGCTACGAAAGAAAGAAGAGCCTTACACGCCTGATGAGTACGCCGAGCACTTGGAATGGCACCTGGAAAGGATACCCTACAAGCTGCACCGCGCCCGCTTCCACAGCTTCCATAACTATATCTACTACCTGAAAGCCCTTGGCTGGATCGAGCCAGCAGGCAGAGAAGCAGAGTCCTATATTCAAAGTCTCACCTACTCCGACGCGCCGCCGCGGCGTTACTACCGCCTGACGGACAAGGGGAAAACGGCGCCCGAGCACCAGTGGTACCGGCCGCAACTGACTCTCTATCCGAAGTTCACACCACAGTATTTCGCACAGAAAAACATGGAGAGGCGGCAAAAACAAATCATATAGTTTACCCCCTCAAAGTTCCTTAAACCGCCTGGAACGGCATCGTCGCCTTGTCTGTTGTAAGGTCAACCTTTTCCTGAACTATCGCCCCGTCGTCCTTCTGTCCCGAGGGACTTCGGGGTTTCTTTTTTTATTTTTTGCATTTCAAATTCTTTCGGGAGGAGGGGGGGGATGAGAATTTATTACCGCATGGTTTGTGATAACAGAGCCAGTTCCATTTCGCACCGGCCGTATCATCAGATAAATAGCGGCCAGGAGAAGGGCTAAACCCAATACTGTTCACTTAGACGATTTTGTGGTATCCTTATTCAAAAAGGAGGATACCCAAAATGGCACGGACAGTTGCAGAACTTCCCAAGGGGTCACGAATCACAGACTACATCAGCGTAGGGGTAATCAGCAAGACCTTTCCGTTGGAGAAGGTGAATGAAATACTGCAGAGTACCGGTAGGATAAGCCAGAGGCAGCGTGATTTGCCTGCCCACGTGGTGATCTATTATGTACTGGCTCTGGCGTTGTTTATGCAAGTGTCTTATCGGGAAGTGCTCCGCTGCTTGCTGGAAGGAATCGAGTGGCTCTCGGTCCCGGGAACCCGGATTAAGGTCACCGGAAAGTCGGGAATTTCCCAGGCCCGGACCCGGCTGGGCTCTGATCCCCTCAAGCAGCTGCATGATGCGGTCATCAAACCAATCGCTGGGAGGGATACCAAGGGAGCCTGGTATCGGCGGTGGCATTTGGTGACTCTGGACGGTAGTACCATGGAGACAGCGGATAATCGGGAAAACGAGGCCGCCTTCGGGCGACCGGGCGCCAGCCGGGGGCGAAGCGGCTACCCGCAAATACGCTTTGCGTCCCTGGTGGAGAATGGGACCCATGTTTTGTTCGGAACGCAATTAGCGGGTTGCCGTACGGCAGAGGCTACTCTGGCTAGAGAAGTTATTCCCCATCTTGAAGCCGGGATGTTATGCCTGGCCGACCGCTACTTCTTTGGTTTTGAGTTGTGGCAAAAAGCGCAGAGTACCGGGACGGACTTACTGTGGAGGGTGCGCAAGATTGTGGTGCTCCCCTGCTTCAAGCGTTTACCGGATGGCTCGTACCTGAGCCGCATTTACGCTCGGCGAGACCGTCGCACCGATACTAATGGGGTTGATGTCCGGGTTATCGAGTATGTCCTGGAGGGCAGTGGCTCCAAAGAGATCTATCGTCTGGTAACCACCATTTTAGATCATGAGGCCGCTCCCGCTCAGGAACTGGCGGCCTTGTATTGCGAACGCTGGGAAATTGAAACCGCTCTGGATGAACTCAAAACCCACCTACGCGGTTCCCGAATCCAGCTACGGAGCAAGACCCCCGATCTCGTCAGGCAAGAATTCTATGGTCTGATGATGACCCATTTTGCGATACGCGGGTTGATGCATGAAGCCGCCATTAAGGGAGACATTGATCCGGATAAACTGTCATTCGTCCATGCTGTCCGCGTGGTGAGACGGAAACTAGCTAGCTTCACCGCTTTTTCCCCCTCTGGACAGGAAAGCGCTGCATGAGGCAGTACTGGATGAAATCCTGCAAGAACGAGTCGTATCCAGCCGGGGCCGACAAAATCCACGAGGTGTAAAACGTAAAATGAGCAACTATCCCATTCGAGTCCAATCTAGCCCGAAATCACACCGGATAAGCATTATGATTATTAAATGAACAGTATTGGGGCTAAGGGTCATGTGCCAGGAGCGGCTGTTCAACATGCGCCAGGGGCTGACACGGGCAGATGACATCTTGCCTGCCCGGTTACT
>JAUYHA010000095.1 GCA_030690265.1 Dehalococcoidales bacterium
GGTAACATCTTTAAGGCAACAACTGGTCGACTTTGCCGGCCAGAAGGCAGGCAGGGATGCTCTTGGAGCAACAATGACCCTGATTCAGGCTGCCTACCAGGGGAGAGGCCGGGAGATGTTTGCCACGCTCCGTAACTTCCAGTTGCGCCTCGAGTCCTTTCAGGCAGAGCAGGAGGAAATGAACCACAAGTTGCAAAGACTTGTGGAGAGGGGCGAATCTTTGAGGCTGGAAGACCTGAGGCAGCTTGAAGCAACCAAGACTGGTCAAGAGCGAAGAGCCGAAAGAGAGTTACGGCGGCAGGAAGTGGAAAGGCTACTGGCCCACTTTAAGGTGCGGCGGCTGGGAGGCGGTCGCCAGTAGCGGTAGTAAGAATTCACGAAAGGAGGGACAACATGGGGATCGCGTCAAGCATGAGGGACCTGGCTCAAAGTATTGCTTCTTCCCATGAGGAGAGGACGAAGACAGTCGCGAAGGTGAAGGAAGAGGCGAGTCAGACAAGAGAAGAAGCCAAGGACTTGATAAAGGGCTTCCAAGCCTCCCGTAAGGAACTAAAGGCTGAATTAAAGGAGGCTTCGGCTGCTTGGCAAGGGTTAACGGCGGCAAAAGCAAAAAAAAAAGTTAGGAGGACCCCAAAATGGGAATCACAGCAGGAATGAAAGATATTGTTCAGGACATTGTGTCTTCTCGTGATGCGAGGGCAGCCGAGGTTAAGGGATTAAAGGAAGAAGCTATCGAAATGCTTGGTTCTTTCCAGGCTTCTCACAAGAAAATGGGTGACCAATTGCGGAGAGAATTGGCTGATGACAAGGCGAAAATGGGAGCCGAGGTTGAAGCCATGCGGAGTGGTTTTCAAAGCTCTCGTAAGGAGATGAGTTCAGTATTGAAGAAGGACCTGGCTGAACATACTCAGGCGGTAAGGGGTGAGGTAGTCAGGCTGCGTCAAGGAATGGGAGCTTCTCACCAGGACATGAGCGCAAAGTTGAGGAAGAATTTGGCTCAAGGTGCCGCTGTTCGGAAATCAGAAGCCCACGTTATGCTCAATGACTTCCAGAGAGCACACAATCAGATGGGCACACAGCTAAGGAAAGAGCTAGCCGATAATGATCGGGGAATAAAGAGCGAAGTGGCGGGAATGCGGCAAGAGACTAAGGCAGACCTGGGGGGAGCCCGAACCGCCTGGCAGAAGCTAACTCGTGGGGTAAAGAAAGCCGCGGTGAAGGCAACACCAGAAGCGGTGAAGGCAGAGGTGGCGAAAGCTGCGCCAGTGGAGGAGGAAACTCCTGACCTGAAAGCGAAGTTGCTGGCGGCTATCGCTGAGCACCCTGAGGGAATAACCCTGACAGAGGTTGCCGAGAGCCTCGGTGTTGCCCCTATCGTCTTCGGACGGGCAGCAAAGAGGCTCGTTGACGAGGGGAGAGTGCGCAAGGAAGATAAGGCTTACTTTCCTATGGGTGCTGAATAGGAGGTTGCCGTATGAAAAGGAAATCGCCGGGCTATATCGAGCTCATGGCTCATAGCAGAAATAGCGCTGACATACCAAGGGCGCGTGATATTAGAACTGCCAGTTCATTGTTTATGACCAGGGAGGAGCGAGAGTCTCTCGGGTCGGCTATGGACTACAGGGCACTGGGGCTGGTGGCAAGAAGGGAGAGGGATAAATTTGCTCGTCAGGATTCAGTGCTAGAGAAGTTTCGGGAAACATACTTTAGGGCAAGAGAAAAGCTGGCAGCGACGATAAACAAAAACCAGGCTCTCATGGAGCTAAGACACGAACTGCAACAGAGACGCCGAGCGGGAGAAGAGCCTGCCTCACAAGCATCCAACAGGGGAGAGGTTAAACTACCTTTAGACGAAAACAATTTTAATCATGTTGAACTGAGATATTAAGGGAGATAGACTTAGTCTTTCTCAGACAGGTAGGAGGAAAGAAAAATGTATAGTCAAGTTGATGTGGTTGTCCCTCGGCAGAGGGAGGATTTTGTGGAAACGCCCCATATAAGAGAGATAGCTTACCGAGCCATTGATTACATTAAGGCTGGCTTCCCGGTCCACTTCAGCGGACCGTCCGGGGTCGGGAAAACTACCCTGGCTCTGCACATTGCCGCTCGGCTAGGTCGCCCGGTGGTGCTAATTTGTGGAGACCATGAATTTGGCACGTCCGACCTGGTTGGTGGACTTTCTGGCTACCAT
>JAUYHA010000096.1 GCA_030690265.1 Dehalococcoidales bacterium
GGTAACATCAAAGAGACCAGTTTCAGCCAGATTTGGTCTGATTCACCTTTATTCCGTGACCTGAGGAACCTGGCTAATATCAAGGGGAAATGCGGTGTCTGTGAATATAAAAGGATTTGTGGTGGCTGCCGGGCACGGGCCTATGAGGCTACCGGGGATTACCTCGAGGCTGAGCCTTACTGTGTCTACCAGCCGACAGCCATGCCAGAGCAGGTAAGGTTAAGTGGCTAAAATGCTTCTTGATGACACCGACCAGAAATTACTTAGCCGGTTGCAGACGGGGTTGCCACTGACCGGGAAACCGTATGCTGCCCTGGGCTCAGAGTTAGGCATTGACCAAGGTCAGGTCATACACCGTATCGAGGAGCTGAAGGCAAAGGGTATCGTTCGCCAGATAAGCCCGGTGCTGGATGCCAGAAAGCTCGGCTATCAGAGTACCCTGGTGGCGATGAAGGTGGCAGATAAACATCTGAAGGAGGCAGAAAGACTTATCCGGGAACACCCCGGAGTCAGCCATGGCTATGAGCGAGACCATGACTTCAATATCTGGGTCACCCTGGCAATACCACCTGCCACTGAAATGGCGATAGCACTCAAGCAACTTACCAACTCTGTGAAAGCTGAAGCAGCCTTTACCCTGCCAGCAGTAAAGCTGTTCAAAATACGTGCCTATTTTGCCATGGATGGGGAAGCTCAATCTGAAGCAGACACAACAGCGTCATCCCAGTCACCCCTTCCACAAGAGGTCGAGCTCTCAGCTATAGATAAAGCAATAATCAATGTGCTGCAAGAAGACCTTCCGCTGGTTTCCAGTCCTTTTACACCATTGGCGGAGCAGACAGGCATGGACCTGGATGATTTTCTGGCGGGGTGCCAGTCACTCAGGCAACGCGGGGTAATGCGACGCTATGCGGCTGCCGTCAACCACCGGCGCGCTGGCTTTAAAGCCAACGCTATGACCTGTTGGGTGGCTCCGCCAGAGAGGGTGGATGCAGTTGGGAGGAAACTGGCTTTGCTGCGGGAGGTGAGTCATTGTTACGAAAGGCGCACCAATCCGCTGTGGCGTTACAACCTCTTTGCGATGATTCATGGTCATTCCAGAAACGTATGCCAGGAGATAGTGGACGAGATATCTCGTGAAACCGCCCTCATGGACTATGTTTTGTTATATAGCACCAAAGAATTCAAAAAGACGAGGATCAAATATTTGGTGTGAAAGAAAAGATAAGCATCCATGTTGCTATTATCTGGCTTTTTCCCTGACCATCAGCAGGAGGAAGGGAACCAAGGTAGCAAGCTCTATCTAAGCTCAGCTGTGAAAGTAGTTTCAATTGTAGGCATGGCTGTCGCCGGCAAATCAGAGGTGCCTAAGCTGTTTCAGGAGAACGGCTTCAGCAAAATAAGGTTCGGCGATATCACCGACGAAGAAGTAAAGAAGAGAGGCTTGGAGCTAAACGAGGCAAGCGAGCGCTACATTCGGGAGCTTCTACGGCAAGAGCAGGGGATGGCGGCCTATGCTAAACTGAACCTACCGGCGATTGATTCGGCTTTGAAATCCTCAGATGTGGTGATTGATGGGCTTTACTCCTGGGAGGAATACACTCTCCTGAAAAGATATTATGGGGGAGACCTGTATCTGGTAGCTGTTTGGGTATCACCCAGAGCCAGGTATGCCCGGCTGACGGCTAGGCCACACCGAAGCCTGACTCTGGAAGAAGCGGCCAGTCGGGACCGAGCCGAAATTAAGAATGTTAACAAGGGTGGCCCGATTGCTATGGCTGATTTCACCATTATCAACGAATCCTCTTTGAAGGAATTGCGGAGGGATACCAAAAAGATTATCTCCAGAATAAGAGATGAAAAGATTGACCAGACCAGAGGCTGATGAGTATTTCTTGAAAGTAGCCTCGGTAGTCGCCGAACGGGCAACCTGCCGCCGGCACCATGTCGGAGCTATCGCCGTGAGGGATAAGCACATACTGACTACCGGCTATAACGGTGCTCCTTCCGGGCTTAAGGATTGCCTTGAGCTTGGTTGTCTCAGAGACGAGATGGGGATACCATCGGGGGAAAGACAGGAAATATGCCGGGGTGTTCACGCCGAGCAAAATGTCATCATACAGGCCGCCCTCCACGGCATCAGTCTTGAGGGGAGCACCATTTATGCCACCCATACCCCGTGCCGCATGTGTGCCAAGATGCTGGTCAACGCCAAGATAAAGCGATTTGTCAGCTTTGGCAGGTATAGGGATGATAAGTTCCTAGACCTGTTTCAAGAAGCTGGCGTAGAGCTCGATATAAAGAAAAGACCCTCATCCCGAATCAGCTATTTAGATTAGGGGGGTTATTGCCCCTAAGAGGTATTATTTAAAGACTACAGGCAGATGACATACTCGCTAGGTCTAGATATCGGCTCGGTCAATGCCAAGCTGTCGCTTGTTGATGAGGACGGCAGTATTGTCCACATTGATACCGAGGAGATAAAAAGTAGTCCACAGAAGGCGGTTAACTCCCTGTTAGCCCGGTTAAGTGCCGAGGTTGCGCTGGCAGATTTCAGCGGTGCTGGTGTGTGCGGCTCGGCCAAAAGCATAGTTCCGAAAGCGCTCAACTGGGCGCAATATAGTAGCTCCCTTGCCATCGCCGCCGGGCTCCTCTACCACAATCCCGACGCTAAGACCATCATCCAGATCGGCGGACAAAGCTGTCTCATCATCGAGCTGGAAGACGGCCTGAAAAAGCCATGGAAGGTAGCCTCAAATTCGCTCTGCGCTGCCGGCACAGGCAGGTTTCTGGAACAGCAGGCATATCGCCTCGGCATCAACATGACCGATTTTACCAACCTTGCGCTGGAGTGGCGGGGCAGTGTGCCACGGATAGCCGGCCGGTGCAGTGTCTTCGCCAAGAGCGACCTCATTCACCTGCAGCAGATAGGCGTACCTATAGAAGCCATGCTGTATGCGCTCTGTGAAAGTATTGCCCGCATGGTGGCATCCCTGAAAAAGGGGATTTTTGTTGAGCCAATCTACTTTGTGGGCGGTGTTGCCGCCAACACTGCTATAGTCAAGGCTCTCAACAAGGTGCTCACGACAATGGATGGAGACCAAGCCCGGATAACTGTTCCACAAAATCACCTCCACGTTGAGTCCCTTGGCGCAGCCTTACTGTCAAGAGGAAGGAGTTCACAGGTGGAGTTCCTCACTGAGCCTGACGCCAAGAAGAACTATTTCCAGATGCCTAAGCTTGAAGAGGTCGAACTCCCGTCCAACGGTGAAGTCGCTGAAATAAGGCAGCCATGCACGGGTTATCTCGGCGTCGATGTGGGCTCCACCAGCACCAAGGCGGTGATACTTGATGAGTCCGGCAGCCAAGTCCTGGCCAAGAGCTACCTGATGACCGCAGGTAAACCGCTCGATGCTATCAAACGGGTTTTCCAGAATCTACTCCGCGACGGCGCAGGTATGGTCACCATAGCCGGTGTGGGTGTTACCGGCTCCGGCAGGTATCTGGTTGGCAGCTTCATCGGAGCAGACGTAATCAAGAACGAGATCACCGCCCAGACCAGAGCTGCTGCCGAGAAAGACCCTGATGCCGACATCATCGAGATTGGTGGTCAGGACTCAAAGCTGGTCATCAAGAAAAAGGGCGTGGTGGTCGACTACCAGATGAACAAAGCATGCGCTGCTGGCACCGGGAGTTTTATTGACGAATTAGCGGAGATGCTGGGCGTTTCGGTTAAAAGCGGGGAGTTCGCCAGTATGGCGTTTACCGCACCGCATACCGTGGAACTGGGAACAAGGTGCGCTGCCTTTATGGCGCAGTCGGTGGCTTTAGCACAGCAGGAAGGAGTGCCCGTGGAGGTTATCACCGCCAGCCTGGCCAACTCCATCGCCAAGAACTACCTGACCAAGGTCGTCGGCAACCGAAGGCTGGGCGGAAAGGTCATTCTTACCGGAGCCGTATTCTATAATCAGGCAATTGTCTCCGCTTTCAGGCAGCAGCTTGAGGGCAAGGAGTTGATAGTAGCGGAACACCGGGAAGTCAGCGGCGCGATAGGGGTGGCGCTCCTGGCAAGGGAGCAGAGAGCCGATGGCGGGTCAAAGTTCAAGGGATTCGAGAAGGTTTTGGGAAGCGACTGTGCTCTGTCTGCGTTTACCTGTAGCAGTTGTGAGAACAACTGTACCATCACGCGCATGAAACTCTCCGATGAGAAAGCGACTTACTATGGCAGCCGGTGCGACCGCTATGACAGCACAATAAGCCAGGGAAGAAAAGAAACCTGTTTCGACCTGCGGGAGAGGCTGCTCTTCCGGGAGTACCGAGAGGACTCCGGCAGCGGCCCCACTATAGGCATACCCAGAGCGCTTCTGGTTTATGACTACGCGCCGCTCCTAGTCGGCTTTCTCAACGCACTGGGGGTTAAGGTCGTCCTTTCCAATAAGACCGACAAGCAGATTATGCAACAGGCGATTGAATTAAGCTATTCTGACAGCTGTTTCCCGGTCAAGCTTCTGCACGGACATGTCGCTGCCCTGAAAAATAGTGTGGACTACATTCTCTATCCCTGCTTTGTGCGGCTGGGCAGGAAGGAAGGGGATGAGAACCAGAAATACGCCTGTCCCCTGATTCAGGGTTCTCCCTTTATCATACGGCACGTGCTCAATATCGAGGAACGCCTGCTGACACCTGTTATTGACTTCAGCCGCGGTGATGCCGATACCATTAAGAGTTTCGCCGATGTTGCGGTAAAGCTGGGATTCAGTGAAGACCGGGGCAAGAAGGCAGCGCTGGCCGGCATCGAGGCACAGCGGAGATTTGAAACCGACCGGGACGCTCTTGGCGCCAGGATATTGGCTGAACTCCGGCAAAAAGGCAAGCTGGGCGTGGTTCTGCTCTCCCGCGCCTACATGTCACAGGACTCCGGGGCGAACCTCAGCATTACTGAAAAACTAGCCCAGCTCGGTGTATCGCCCATCCCGCTTGACTTCCTGCCCCTGAACTCGATAGACCCCAGGGAATACTCAGACCGTCCGTACTGGTTCTACGAGAGCAAATACCTGGCCGGAGCAGCGATAACGGTAAGTGACCAGCAGCTTTACGGGTTGGCAATAACCAACTTTGGCTGCGGCCCGAACTCGTTTATCTTAAAGGTCATCGAGGACATCATGGGCGAGAAACCTCTGGGGAACCTGGAAATCGATGAACACGCTGCCGAGGCTGGAATGGTTACTCGCCTTGAAGCTTTCGTGGATACTATTACGGGTCATTCTCGCTCGACACATCAGGCTGTACCTTCAAGCCATGATGCCTACCGCGGGACATCAACAATCGTCAGCCAGGGCAAAACTCTCCTCGCGCCCAGAATGTCGCCCCATGTCGACGTTATCGTGGCAGCGCTCAATGCCTATGGAGCCAGGGCTACGGTGCTGCCGGAACCGGATGAACGTAACCTGATATACAGCAACCAGTTTACATCCGGGGCAGAATGTCTTCCCTATCGTGTTACCCTGGGTGACTTTATACGCTTCTGCCGCGAAAACGGGAATGACCTGAGAAACTTCCAGGGGCTCATGGCTGGTGCCTACGGTCCCTGCCGTTTCGGGAAATATGCTATTGAGCAGGACCGGGTACTAAAAGAGCTTGGCTTTGACCTGCCAATACGGACTTCAGTGTCAAACAATGCCTATACCGAGCTGGACCTTGGGCCCGGTTTTCTGCGCTTTGTCCTGAGTACCGTCTTCGCTGTCGACTGCCTTCAGAGGCTTTTGTGGCGGATACGTCCTTATGAGAAAGAGAAGGGGGCGGCAGAAAAACTATTTGATGAATACCTGAGCCAGATAGCAGACCGGGTTCGCCGGAAAGAGAAGTTCTACGATGTGCTACGGCAGGCGGCTGCCGACTTTAAGTCGCTTATTGACCTCAATTTGCCTCGCAGGCCGCTCGTCGGCATCAATGGTGAGATCTTTCTGCGTTCTAACCGCTTCAGCAACTGCAATCTGGAAAAGGCTTGTGAAGATGCTGGCCTTGAAGTTGTTATTTCTCCGATAGGAGAATGGGCGCGATATGTTGTACACCGCTACCGCGAAGATGCATTTAATGAGCGCAAGCTCAAGAAAATCGTAAAGGCGTGCATAATGAAGTTCGCTCTGGAGCATGAGGAACGCCGGGTGGCGCGTTGCTTCCGCCAAATGATGTCGGTCGAGGAATCCTCAATCGACTCGCTCCTGGCTGAGTCGAACTTGTACCTTTCCTCTCGGTGCGGTGGCGAGGCAGTTCTTAGTATCGGTGCCGGTATCCACTGGATGAAAAGCCCTGAGCTTGCCGGTGTAATTTCAGTGATGCCGCATGGGTGTATGCCCGGGGGTATCGTGGCGGCAATGTCCGAGAAGTTCAGCACAATTTACCAGAAGCCGTGGATAAGCCTCACCTATGACGGTTTTGCGGAGGCGAACAATTTGGCGAAAATAAATGAGTTTGCTGAGAGTATCAAGTTTTGCAGAAATAGTTTTGACTCCTAGTCAGTTGCCGTTGACC
Source organism: Dehalococcoidales bacterium (assembly GCA_030690265.1). Classification (GTDB taxonomy): domain Bacteria; phylum Chloroflexota; class Dehalococcoidia; order Dehalococcoidales; family UBA2162; genus JAUYHA01. The sequence continues at coordinate 6,532 of JAUYHA010000096.1, forward strand.
TCAAAAAGGCTTTTAGATGTCCGCCTTAATTCGAGATGGCGCTTACACCCCGCCGTCTTAATAGAGACCAGATAGTCTTTGCTTCAATTCTGTATGATGCAGGAGACCTCACTTAAGCCACCCCTACCCGAAAGCTAAGTCGCTTGCTCGACGGCCCTTTTAAGCCGTAACACTTCACGCTGTGCGTGGGCTTTGACTGCACCGCTGGCAGCCCGCTCGATTAATCTGCCGACCAGCGGGATGCCGAGGTCGATATCCATGATATGAGTCGCCCTGGCCCCTTCTGGTGCCTGCTCAATGACAAAGCTCTCGATAGTACCCTTGAAGGGACCCTCTAGAATCTCGAAGATTACCCTCTCCGGTGGCTGAAAGGTGAACTTGACCTGTCCTTCTTTATACCATAACAGGAATTTCATCTTCACCTCAGCGACCACGGCTCCGTCCTCTTTATGATGAATACGAACGGGCTCAATCTCTTCCTCCAAACGAGCCACTTTTTCTACAGAGTCGATGTATGTAAAGACCTTCTGCCGAGTTGCTGTGATAATTTCTGTCGCTTCCACATGAATCATGTTTGTCACCTGAGTGACCGTCTCAATTGTGCCCCGGCTATTTGCTCTGCCTGGCCTACCCCACTCTCATTTGACCCCGTTTGGGGGAAGTACCAGCGCTGCCCATCGGCATGGTAGGGATTGAGGAGCAATCGCCCACAGTTCTCGCATTCCCAGATAGCAGACCTCTTATTGTCCATGAGAAAAGTCATCTTTCCTTCACAAAGACAAGCGGGTTTGTCCATCTAAGTACCTCCTTTATTTTGAGTTACCTAACATGAGACGATTTTAGACGCTACTCAGGTGGTTGAATAGGACTTTTGTCGTGAAAAGCCAACGGCTGTTTAAGAAACTCTCCAGGTATCCTCTAGTTAGCGACGCGCTAGAAGAGTGGCGAAGCACAATCCCTGGCAATCCTGCTCCCGAGCGCATTATCTCTTCATGCAAAGAGACTGTTCCGACAAAAGTCGTATACATCAAGGAAAGTAACTGTTAGGCTAAAAGTAGTATTTCGCAGGTATTAGAAAGCTTGATGGATTATGAATAATGTTTTTAGAGAATCTCTTAAAGAAGTAAAACCAATCCGCTTCAGGGAGCCACTGGCAGAGACTTTAGGAGCACTAAAGGATAACGAAGCTGTTCTGGACTACAGCTTCATTGATGTGGTCAAGATGGCAGGTCACGCTTGCCCAACAGTCGCATCTGCCTACTTATGCTGCCAGACGGCTGTGGAGAAACTTTACGGCGATACAGTCCCGGTCAGAGGTGAGATTGCGGTTACTGTTTATGGAGAGCCTGACGAAGGAGTATATGGCGTCATGGCCCAGGTGTTCAGCTTCCTTACCGGCGCGGCTCCAATCACCGGTTTCAGAGGGCTGGGTCCCAGATTCAAGAGAAAAGACTTGCTGCAATTTCGCTCGGAGAAGATTGACCCGGAAGCCATGTGTTTCGAATTCAGAAGGCTGGACAACGGTGAGGCGGTGCTGGTCAGGCTTTATCCCCAGCGTATCCCCTTTCCAGTGGAGAAAGAAAAGCAACTGAGCCAGCTGCTACAGCCGGTTATTTGGGAAGCAGCTACAGAGGAAGAAAAGAGGCAGTTTCAAGGACTCTGGATGGAGAAGGTGGAGCATATGCTTCTCAAGAGAGAGGAAATGGAAAAGTGGCTAAAACTAGAAGAAAGGAGGAAATAACATGAACGCAACCAAAACAATTGATGTGAAGGGACTGGGCCATGCCGAGAAGGAGGGGTTGATTTTCCCCGGTGTCCAGGCACTGAGTGACGGAGAGACGCTGAGGATTGTCGTCGAGTTCAACCCGGTGCCGCTGGTCTACATGCTGAAGGCGCAGGATAGCTTTGACATCTCTTACGAAAAGGAAGGGCCTGATGAGTGGATTTTGCGAGTAACCAAGGGCGGCCCGCATGAAGACCAAAAGCAGCAGTTCAGAGAACTGGTGACCCAGTTGAAGGGAGACGAAGTGTCCCAGGAGGCCAAGGAAAAAGCAAGAACCCTTCTCCAGAATGTGGATGCCAAGACCCTGGGAGTGCTGGAGCAAGAGCTGATACGGGAAGGCGTCTCCCACGAGGAAATCAGGAGTAGCCTGTGTGACGTTCACCTTGAAGTCCTCAGGGACAGCCTGGTTGCCAAGAGAATGGAAGTCTCAGCGCCGCATCCAGTGCATACCTTCATGCAGGAGCATGAAATTATTCTCGCTAGTTTGAAAGAACTGGGCTCTCTGGTGGGCAGGCTTAAGGAGACGAACAGTTTTGACGCTATGGGGGAAGACCTGGAGAAACTGGAGGACATTGCCCATCACCTGGTAGAGGCGGAAAGTCATTACCAGCGTGAGGAAGAAGTTCTTTTCCCCGAGTTGGAAAAACATGACATAGTTGAGCCGCCCCAGATCATGAAGATGGACCACGTGGAACACCGTAAGAAGAGACAGGAGCTGTACCAGTTTTTCCATCGCCCAAAGGAGAATGACTTTAATGAGTTCAAGGAGAAGGTTACTGAGCTGGGGGAATATCTGGCCAGGGAACTGGAAAGCCACATCTTCAAGGAAGACAACATCCTCTACCAGATTGCTCTCCAGGTACTGAGCCCAGAGGAGTGGGAGAAAGTCAAAAAGGAGTGTGATAAGCTCGGATACTGTTGTTTTACCCCGCAAGACTAGGGTGGAAGGAGGCGAAATGGAGCACGAAATTAATCTGCTTGTGCGACCACATGCCGAATGCCATGAAGCGCTTATCGGCGAACTCGACAAAATACAAACTGGGGAAACCGCCCTTGTTATAGCCGATCACGACACTAAGCCGGTATTTTATATGTATCAAGCAGAGCGCCAATGCCACCTAGAATGGGAGTATGAGCAGAAGGAAGGGAATGTCTGGAGGATTCGGGTAACAAAAGGCGGAAAATTTTAGAGACCAAAAGGAGGTGACGAAAGAAATGGTTGACCTGGACTTGAGGACGATAATGCCCTTTGAGAGACACGAGTTAATCTTCGAGAAATGGGATGCCCTGAAACCGGGCGAGACACTAAAAATCATTAACGACCATGACCCCAAGCCGTTGCGCTATCAGTTCGAGGCGGAGTATAAAGGCCAGTTTGAATGGGAGTATGAACAGCAGGGACCAAAGGACTGGATTGTGAAAATAAAGAGGGTTTAAAATAAAAAACAGAAAAAAGGAGAGGAAAATGGTGACTCAAGAAAAAGTATTAGAAGCCTTAAAAGATTGTTACGATCCTGAGATTCCGGTAAACATTATCGATCTTGGCTTGGTCTACGGCGTGGAGATAGAAGAGGATAAAGTCAAAGTCAAGATGACAATGACGGCACCGGGCTGTCCCCTACACGCCACCATCGCCAATGATGTAAAGTCACACCTTCTGGCTGTAGAGGGAGTGAAGGACGCCAAAGTAGACATCGTCTGGGAACCACCCTGGACTCAGTCACGCATCACCCCTGAAGGTAAAAAGGCATTGGGCTGGGGCTGAAGGTAAGTCGCTAGGAAGAAGGCTAAGGAAATTGACCGAATAGATTTAAGGAATTAATTTTATGACCAGTCATAAAAAGCCGACAGATATACTCAGGCAAGAACACGAGAATGTACTGCAAAAGCTGGACGCCTTAGAAGGGGTTATTAGTCGCCTCCATGAGAAGGATGCTATCGCTGCCCAGCTTAAGGATTTAGCCTCCTTCTTCAACACCGATTTCTGGACTCACTTCGCCAAAGAGGAGGAGGCCCTCTTCCCTGAGCTGGAGAAGTTCATTCCGAGGGATGCCGGGCCGGTTGGGGTCATGCTGATGGAGCATGACGAACTGCGGAAAACCAATACGGAAATTCAGCGAGCAATTGATGAGTACTTTACGGGCTCTGACAGCTTGCAGGCGAGCGCAGTGATCCAGAATCATGGTAACTCGTTTATCATGGTATTACGGGATCATATCAACAAGGAAAATAACATCCTGTTTATGATGGCAGATATGCATCTGGACGGCAGTCAGGAGGCCACAGTACTCAAGCGATTTGATGAGATAGAAAACACTGGCGGTAAAGCGAAGTAACAATGATCGAGAAAACGGAGAAAGGCCGGTGCTTAAAGTGAAAAGGGTCTACGAAGCTAAAGAGGCTGATGACGGGACAAGGATACTCGTCGATCGTCTCTGGCCGCGTGGTCTCC
>JAUYHA010000108.1 GCA_030690265.1 Dehalococcoidales bacterium
GTGTGATTTTTCAAGCCTTTCATTATTACCTCCAAAAATAAATTTACTGTAGTCGAGCGCTTTTCACTTAAATGTTTATTTTTACCTCATTTTTTCCTCCGGATTAGCGTTAACCCAACTTCCCCAGTTTGACCCAGAAAAAAGTTTAAAAAAATATTTTCCAGCTTCGTTTTAAGTTTTCCAGCAATCAGGTGCAGCCTTAAGCCTATCTAAAAAGCCCGTGTAGTCCCAACTTTTAATCTCAAAATATCTGTTATTATTGGCTCATGTATTTGAAGCGTTGCGGTCCGGTCAAGAGCAAGAAAGAACAGGTCTATTGGGAACTGGTTGAGTCATACCGCACGGAGCGAGGTCCGCGGCAGCGGGTGGTAGCTTATCTTGGGGATATCAACCGGGCTGAAGGTGAGGGGATAAAAAGAGCGGCGGAGGGGAAGAAAGGGTACTGGCAAGCGAGGCTTTTCGATGCCGAGGGAGAGCCAGAATGGGTGGAGGTGGATACAAAGAGGGTCAAAGTAGGGCGGGTGAGGGATTTTGGTGGCTACTGGTTGGGGCTCGAGATACTGGACAGGCTTGAGCTTACATCTTTCCTGGAAGAGACGATACCCCACGGGCGGGAAGACATCGAATGGTCAGTGATGAGCCTATCTCTCATACTGTGGCGTCTTTGTGAGCCATCGAGTGAACTTCACATGGTTGAGCATCTTTATGATAAAAGCCCGGTGGGTGAACTGCTGGGCATACCGGATGAGAAGATGAACGATAACCGGCTTTACCGCTCGCTGGATAACTTGCTGCCACATAAAGAAGCGCTGGAAAAGCACTTGAAAGAGCGTTTAGGGCAGCTATTCAACCTGGAATATGACCTGCTCTTATACGATGTCACCTCGACCTATTTTGAGGGAGAAGCGGCGGGTAATGAACAGGCAAAACGGGGATACTCCCGGGACCACCGCCCGGATTGTAAGCAGGTCTGTATCGCCTTGGTGGTTTCCAGGGAGGGCCTGCCACTGGGGTATGAGGTATTTGACGGCAACCGGCACGATTCTACGACGGTTGAAGACATCGTCACTAAGATAGAATCCCAATACGGGCGGTCGGAAAGAATATGGGTAATGGATAGGGGCATGCTCTCTGAGGACAACATGGAATTCTTACAATCGAAGAAGAGGCGCTACATCATCGGAACGCCGAAGAGTCAGCTCAAGCATTTTGAACAAGAGCTATTAAGCGGAGAGTGGGAGAAGATAAGGGAAGGTATGGAGGTAAAGAGTTGTAAATCCCCGGACGGAGACGAAACCTTTATCCTTTGCCGAAGCGCCGATAGAGCTCAAAAAGAGAAAGCGATACATGAGCGCTTTGAGAAACGCATAGAAAGGGGACTTCAAAAGATCGCTGAAAGCTGCCGCAAGAGGAAACAGAAGGTAGGTATCATAGAACGCAGGGTGGGACGGCTGCTTGGAGCCAATACAAGAGCGGCGGGTTTATTCAATATCAAGGTTAGAGAAGATAAAGCCGGTAAGACTACGATAAGCTGGACCAAAGAAGAGGCTTGGCGGGAATGGGCTGAACTCTCCGAAGGCTATTACATGCTGCGGACGAACATCACGGATTGGCAGGCGGGCGATTTATGGGAGGCTTATATCCAGTTAACCCAGGCTGAAACCGCTTTCCGCATCCAGAAAAGCGATCTTAAGATAAGGCCGATCTGGCATCAGAAAGAAGACAGGGTTAAAGCTCATATCCTGGTCTGCTTCCTGGCATATGTTCTCTGGAAGATGCTCGGTCAGATGTGCAAAAGGGCTGGTCTTGGTACCGAGCCACGCAAGGTGTTTGATGAAATCGCTCAAATCAAGGTGGTAGACGTACTCTTGCCAACGAAACAGGGAACTATCATTACCAGAAGATGCATCTCTCAGCCGACCAAAGCCCAAGCAACTTTGCTCCAGAGGCTCAATATACACCTGCCCGAATATATGAAACCTTACAATTTATAGTGGAAACTTTAGCTTCAAGCCAACCCGCCTTTGAAGCTATAACTGGCGAAGTTAGGTTAATTATTGAACGCACGTGTTAAAAAATATGGTCGTCAGACGGCAAGACATCCCGCCGGGTCAAAAAAAGGCAGCGCCTGAATTTTTCCACCCACATGTGACTGTCATCTTCAACGCCGGGTGAACTACCGGCATGGAATAAACCCCACTCCGTTACTACGGAGCGGGGTCCCCGCTCCGCAGGCAGGGTAATTAAACCCCGCCTTTGGCCAAGGGG
>JAUYHA010000109.1 GCA_030690265.1 Dehalococcoidales bacterium
TGATGCCGGTGAGGTAAGTATGAAAGACGGGTGGACGGGTATTAGCGGGCTCAGTTTACCGGTGACTGCTGGGGAATATTACTGGCTGGCGTATGTGCCCCAGAACAGAGTGGGCATAGTCTATCAGAGCACCGGGATGCCTGCGGACTCACATCTGGCTTACCAATATACTTACGGGCCTTTACCTGGTACACCCGGTTCCGGCTCGGTTAATGATACACCGTTTGTCATGCGGGCTACGGTCGATGTCTCTACCGGTGCCAGTGCTCTGCCTTCGGTGACGACAGGCGTCTTTGGTCTGAGTAGTGGTGACTCGGTGGACAAAAGTGCCTGGTTTAATATGCAGCGATTTGGGAATACCGCAGGCACAGGAACCCTGAATAAGTTAGAGGTCTTGATAAGTGATTCTGCTCCTTCGGGAAATATCAGACTGGGGGTGTATGCGGACAACAATGGCGTGCCGGGTGAGCTCCTGCTTGATGCCGGTGAGGTAAGTATGAAAGACGGGTGGACGGGTATTAGCGGGCTCAGTTTACCGGTGACTGCTGGGGAATATTACTGGCTGGCTTATCTACCAGAGAAAAGAGTAGGTGTAGTCTATCAGAGCACGGGGATGCCGGACGGTTCGCATAATTGCTATGCCTACCGTTACGGGCCTTTGCCTGATACACCCCAGGTTAAATCGGTTAATAACACTCCATTTGTAATGAGGGCTACAGTCAATGTCTATTAGCGGTCTGAGAACGGCAATAAAAGAGTGCCCTAACTGCTCTCACGAAAAAGTATGTGTCCACTGGAAATTTGCTAGAGGGACAGAACTTGACCTGAAGAATAAGGACTTCATTAAGACACTCGAGAAACTTGGGCAAGATATAGCAGTAGGGTGTGGCGAGTATGACCAAAGAAAGATTCTCTCAGAAATAAGTAGTAGAAGATAGCCATTTTTGCACTTACCATAATATTTGTAAAGGGGGAGCGTACGCTCCCCCTTTACTTCGTCTTTGACTGATAGATTATGGTGAGTTATACTGAGCTTAACCCCGGAAGCAAACCTGCATAATGCGAGAACAGGCTTGAAAATCAGAATACTAAACTGGCTCTTAATCGTTGATATCTATACCATCCTCCTGGTTCTGGGTATTCAACAAATTCCATCAACAATCATTCGTTTCATTCTTGGCATACCACTGTTACTATTGTTCCCCGGTTATTCTTTGTTGAAAGCTCTCTTTGCCGGTCAGAGTGAAATGGGTTCCATCGAAAAGATAGCAATAAGTAGCATCATGAGTGTTGCTATCGTGGCTCTTATTGGACTTGCCTTGAATAATACGATATGGGGAATATCTCTAGAACCAGCTCTATACATTATCGCGGCTTTTACTATAATGGCTTCTATCATTGCACTTATCAGACAGGCTTTGTCTTCAGGCGGTATAGAATGGTTAGTTGAGTTTGACGTTCGATGGTCTGCTATTTTTGTAATGTTAGCTGTGGTTTTAGCAATTATCGCATTGGGATATGCCGCGACGAAATTCAGACCTGGCGAGGCTTTTGCGGAATTTTATGTTCTGGGTCCCGCAGGGAAAGCGCAGGGCTATCCTTCCGAATTCTTTATGGAAGACGGTCAAATTGTCCGGATACTGTACAGCGACGGTAGGGAGACGGCCAGCCAATGGGGTGAGGTAATACTGGGTATCGTGAATCATGGACAAACAACGCCTTATTCTATCAAAGTGGTTATAGATGGTGAACAAGTCGGTATTATGTATGAAGATACCCTTATGAACCAGCTGAGTAACATTGAACTGCTACCGAACGATAAATGGGAAGGGGAAATAGGTTTTACTCCCGGGCATATCGGTGACAATCAAAAGGTTGACCTTTTACTGATTAAAGATGACGGCACCACAGAAGGCTCGCTGAGTTTATGGGTCGATGTAAAGGATTCTGAAACTGGTGCACCATAATTCCCCGAGCCTGCAACAGGCAGCCAAAACTGCTACCAGTATCTAGTGTAGTGTTTCTAACGCTTCGTTAGTATGCCCGATAACCATACCGACGAAAGTCGGTATCCAGTTGGGGCGGGACGGCTGGCTTCCGGCTGGAGTTTATCCCGTACCTGATACGGGGCCGGAATGGAATGAATAGGTATACTAACGCTATTTACAATACACCACACTAGAGCAGAACTCTATCGGCATCAATTTTTGCGAAATCCCCGACTGTTCCCGAAGTCTTGACCAGTGCCTCGCTTGTCTGGGGACCCATGTTGAACAGGAGGTCGATTGTAGACATATTGGGTATAAAGCCAGAATACCGCTGCTGGTATACCGGGTGCTCAAAATTAAAGATTTTAAGTTCTATATCATTCTGAGCAAATCTTTCAATCTCCAGATAGTTTCTTCCACTGGGGCCGGAAAGGTAAGCGCTGGCCCCGGCTTTCTTCATATAAGCGATAATGGCGTCAGTTTTTGTCACCTCGGGGTCTATGCCCAGCTCGCTCGCTCTTAATACTTCTACGTTAATGCTGAAACATTCCATCAGGAACAGGAGCAATGTCTCGTTCAATTTCCATAGAAAGCCAAAATCTTCCTGATATACACTCTGAAAAAACTCCCGGTAGTCTTTCAGGTACGGCGTTTTGGCGTAATTCTGCGAGATGGTTTTCCAGTGGTCTTCTTGCCAGCTCCTGTTTTCCGGTAAAGGCACATCCATAATGCGGTCCAGATAATATTTTCGGTTTACAGGTATCGTCAGGTAGCACCAGCCATTTTGTGTTCTTACTTTATTCCGGTTAATGACACTATTGGTGGTGTATTGAGCGTTATCATATATGATTAGACTATCGGCATGAGCTATCTTGCTGAACAATCCCAGCCAGGGAAGATAGTTCGGTTGATGCATGGTTACCATTTTCCCCATTTTAATACCCTATACTGTTATTTTCTCCCGTTTGCTTTCCTGTAGTACAGACTTGAAGGACTTGATAACGTAATCGATTTCCTCCGGGGTTATTTGCGGAAACATGGGCAAACAACAGATGTGTTTGAGAGTCTCATCTGCTCTGGCATACATCCCGAAACAGTAGCCGAACAATCGCTGGTAAACCGGCTGTAGATGGCAGGGCGGGTCATAGATAGAACCCAGTTCAATGTCATATTCCTCCTTCATTCTTTCAGTGAGTTTTAATCGGTCGATAAATGGAGACAAAAAAGTGGCATACTTATAGTAGCTGTGCCGGATGTTGGATGGAACGTAGAATAAGCGTACTCCTTCTGTACCTGCAAGCGCTTCGGAATACCGCCGGGCTATCGCATTTCTCTTTGCCAGGTTGGACTCCAGCGCCTTCAATTGATAAAGACCCAGCAAGGCGGTTACTTCGTCCATTAGCCAGTCGTTGCCCAGATTGATTATGTGAGTTAGTCCGTTGCCGACCCCATGGTGCCTCAGGCTGACTGCGTAATCGGCGAGGTTATCATCATCGGTTGTTATCATTCCACCGGTGCCAGTGGTCATTACCTTGGTAGGATAAAATGAAAAGCATCCGGCATGCCCGAGGCTTCCCGTCTTTTTACCATTAATCGTAGCTCCGTGGGCATGAGCTACATCTTCGATTAAGAAAAGTCCTCTCTCTTTACAGATCGTCTGTATCTCATTTATATCCGGGCAAGGTAAACCGGCGATATGGACGACAATGACTCCCTTCGTCAGAGGTGTTATCCTCTGGCGGAGGTCTTCAGGGTCAAGACACAGGGTATCAGGCTTGATATCCGCCAGTACCGTTTGTCCACCGGCGTAGAGGACGGCGTTGCTGGTGGCGATGAAAGTGTTGGTTGGCACAATTATCTCTTTCCCGACCACGTCGTAGTATCTGAGGGTAATTTCCAATGCGGAGGTGCAGGAGCTTACGGCAACCGCCCGCTTGACCCCGCAGTACTCTTGAAACAGGGTTTCAAATCTACGGGTATATGGCCCCAGGATTAGCCTGCCGCTTCTCAATATTGAAGGTATCTCCCTGGAAATTGACTCTATATCCTCTTCGCTAAAAAATGGTTTTGCTGATGGTATGCCCATAATATTCTCCTAGTAGATTAATCTTATAAGCTCAAAAGTCTCTGCGTATTCAGTATCCAGCTGCGCTCCCCGGGTGCAGCAGAGTGACCTGGTATTCTTCTCATTCATATAACCTCTTTCTTTTTGGGAAGCGTACTCCTTTAATGCCAGGAGTTTCTTCTCAAGGTGCTCCGGCTTCAACCTGACAAAGATTTCGGTGGTAAAAGAAACATTATTCCACGGCAGCTCGTATCCCCAGATAGATGCCTCTCTTTTGAATGCTCTCAACGCTTCGTGATAAATGGTGCCGTGGTCCTGGTGCACATCCTGCGATGACGGTACCAGCACCAGCTCCGGGTTAAGCTGATTCTTGAGTTTGACCAGGTCCTCCAGGATTTGCTGTCTGTGGTCCGGAAATGTTCTTACCTGGTAGAACAGCAATGTTACTTTTTCCGGAGGTATGCCCATGACCTTTGTTGATTTCATACATTCTTTTCTCAGGATGTCTTTGGGCAGGCCATTCGGTACAGAAGTCTCGCAGCCGGAAAAAGCGACATAATATAAATCTTTCCCTTCTTCCAGAAGTCTGGCAATGGTGCCTCCGGCGCCAAGTTCCCCATCATCGGTATGCGGGCTGAGCACCAGCACTTTCTTTAAATTCATTAGCATACTTTAGCTCCAGTCTAATCAGACGAGTAGTTTGCTCGGCACTCTCGATTCAAACCGTCTTACGCTGTCAACGACGTAACTAATGTCTTCATCTGGCAGCTCAGGATACATCGGCAATGAAAGAACCTGCTCCTGGGCTAATTCGCTCTCAGGAAAATCTCCTACCCTGTAGCGTAAAGTTTTAAAAGCTTCTTGAAGGTGCAGGGAGAGCGGGTAATATACATTGGTTTCAATGCCTTCGGAAGTCAGGTAATTGCGCAGCTGCTCACGGTTTAGATGATGATTGCGTAGACGTACCGTATAGTAGTTTGCCGAAGTCGTGTTATATTCGGCGGTAAAGGGTGGCTCGATGCCGTCCATCTGGCTGAGCAACTCTGAATATAATTCGGCCTTTTGACGGCGGATGCTGCTCCAGCAGTCTATGTGCTTCAGTTTTACATTGAGTATTGCGGCCTGTATGGCGTCGAGGCGGCTATTGAAGCCGGGTAAAATATGATGATAAGCTGCTCTTGCTCCGTGATTCCGCAGCATTCTGACCCTTTCGGCTATCTCGGCGTTGTTGGTTACGACCATCCCGCCGTCCCCGAAAGCGCCAAGGTTCTTGGAAGGGAAGAAGCTGAAACAGCCCGCGTCTCCGATTGACCCAACCTTCCTGCCTCGGTATTCGCCGCTAAAAGCCTGTGCAGCATCTTCGATTACTTTCAGGTTGTATTTCTTTGCCAGAGCAAGAATTTCATCCATATCGGCTGACTGTCCGAAAAGATGGACCGGTAAGATTGCTCTCGTTTTCGAAGAAATCTGAGGTTCGATAAGTCCCGGGTCGATATTGTAGGTCAGGGGGTCGATATCGGCGAATACCGGTACAGCCCCGCAATGCGCTATTGCCATAGCCGTGGCGATAAATGTGAACGGCGTGGTGATTACCTCATCACCCGGTCCGATGCCGCAAGCCTTCAGACTGAGAATAAGTGCATCTGTTCCGGAAGAAACACCGATGGCAAACTCCGTATTGCAATAGTTAGCCATTTCTATTTCGAATTTTTCCACCTCGGAGCCGAGAATGAACCTGCCTGATTGGACTACCCGTTGAATGGCGCCGTCTATCTCGTCCTTCAATGAGGTATACTCTACGGTTAAATCAGTCATTGGAATACGCATTCTTAACCTCCACCAATTGTTCTTACTTATGGATGACCTCACTAATCTTCATACTCAATTACTTAATTAAATTATTAAACCAGGTCTTTTTGGCACACAAGTGATACAACCTAACTATTCCGACCGAATTATTCCGGTAGAAACAGACTCATCAGATTCAGATAAGTATGTCGCAAAGGCAGGAAGCTGCTTCCTCCAGGAGTTCATTTAAACCGGAGGTACCCTGAGATGAAACGTAGCAGCTAACAGCCCTGCTAACGCTCATCGGGGCAGTCCTTTTACGTGAACAGAGTTGCACCGGTCACGGTTTCCATACCTTGTAGCCATAACTCTGTGAGTTAAGAATCTGTACAACGTCGTCCCTCATAAACCTTCTGTCGCCTCGCGGGCCGATTCTGTATGCCTTTAAAATCCCCTGATTGCTCCAACGCCTGACAGTGTTAATATGTACGTTAAGCATATTTGCCACTCCACTACTGGTCATCATTTTGTTTCGTATTCTGGTTACCATTTTCGGCTCCTTTTTCTGTTATTAGCTTGCTTAACCTGCAACTGGAGATTAGTCGGTGAACTGTACCCCTATCCTCCAGGTGTTTCCCTTTCGTCATTAACTAACGCTTAAAATGATTAAAGGGATTTACCTTTTCCTCCCCCTTTTTCTTCTATTACATTTTTCTGACCTCCTTTCTAACTGGTAAATGCCTCTTACTCTTTTTCCGAGTATTGACAATAATCTTGGCGAGGTTATATCATAAAAAAGTGTTGGGTTCACTCCCGACACAGGAGACCCCTGATGGCTTGCTGGCTGCGGGGGTCTCCCTTTTTATTATTTATTTATTCTTCGAAGCCCGGTGGGGGACGTAACGTTATCAGGGCCTCAAATTTGTTTTAGAGCTGTAAAATTCAAACCATAAAGACTCCTCGAATAAAAATAAACGCTCTCATCCATAAAGACTCGGGGGAATTTGGTTTGAAATAGAAGCAAGGCAACGTATATGTATCTCTCCTCACCGCAATACCCCTTGTGTAACTTCTCTTGACTAATATTAACTCTAAAGGTCTTAAAAAATCATAAAATCAGCCGTGAAAAGATTACAATAATATAACATTTTGAAGAGTTTTCATCTTGCGTGGTTTAAGATTGAGTGAGAGGAAAACGGAGAGTGAACTATACGGGAAGTTGCAGTAGTTTGATTGCTAGAATTGCCAGGAACACGGCGAACATAACAGTGCCTGTTATGTTGAGCCCTGCTTTTTGCCCGGGGCTAATATCAATGTAGGCGGGTGTGATAGATAAGAAGGCAAGAAAATTTACTACAAAGTAGGCAGATATGTCGGTCTGCCCGAAAAAAGCGAAGAGAACGTTCAGAGCGCTAAGAGCCAAAAAAAGAGAGAAAATTATTTTATCAGCCGTGCTCAAAGAACCTGCTCTTCCACCCGCTAAAATAGCTGCCGTCAGGCCTATAATTGATAGGGACAAACCGGCTGCTTCCAGCAGCACTGAGCCGAGATACAGATAAGAGACCAACCCGATCGCTGCTCCTGCCGGTATCAGAAGAATGCCTGAAATCCGGTAAGCTTTCATAAATCCTCCTTCATCTTTCTCTGGAAGCTTGATGATGACCAGTTATTACGGCGCAAGCGCCTGCGTGTGAATACTATTACCGGAACTACTGCTGCAACCAGAATACCCGCGCCGAAAATGATGGAGCCTACCGGGAGACCGCTGCTCGGGTATTTGCCTGGCTCTGCTGGCAGAGTAGGAGGCTGAGTTGCTGGTGTGGACAGAGGAGGTTCATAGATTACTGTTATAGTCACGTCTTCTGAAGCGCTCATAATGCCATCTGAGGCTTTGAACTGGATGTGATGAGGTCCTGCCTGATTGGGCTCCGGTGTCCACGAGAAAATATGCGTGGACGGGTCGAAACTGGCTCCCTCAGGAAGATTGAAAGCTGAATAGGTCACAGGCTTACCATCAGGACTTACGGCTGATACGTATAGCGACAGATTATTTCCTACTCTGACTGTTTTTCCCCCGGACAGGCTGATTTCCGGAGGTTCGTTCTTAAACGGGGTCAGGTACACCAGAGAATCGCTTTCCGAGTAGTAGCTGGCGGTTATCCAGGAGTCTTGCCTGGATACGTTTGAAATACGCACTTCTCGTATCCGTCCCTCGAACCAGTTTTTCATATTTCTGGTTCCTATCCGTATTGGCTCCGTTCCGTTCTCGGGATAGATTTCGGCAAAAGCGTCAGGACCTTTGTAAAAATCAGCCCTGACAAACTTGCCGTTACGATAAATGTAGGTCTGCTGACTATCAACTTTAGCGGTAATATATACCCACTCGTTCTCTTTAATAGGTTCCTGCGTGTATGACCCGCTTCCGGCTCCACCCTGAAGATTGTCAAGATAAAAGGATATTCTTTGCGGCCTTTGACTGTCCCTGCTATAAAACACAAACGACCACTCATATTGACCAATATCACCTTTTCCCATGAAGTTTATGTAACCGTCAGTCGAACTATCAAAGTTCAAAGTTGAGGGGCTGAGCCAGAGACTTATCGTAAGCTCGCCGGTGGTGGTTACCGAAAAATCATCATTATCAGGTACCTCCAGATATTCAGAACCGTCAAAGGTTGTCCAGTCGCTTGTTGTAAAGAGTTGAGAGGGATTTGGACCGGCCAGAGCATTGTTATGATGAGCTGCCGAATCCCTGAATATGCCGGGTGTTAAGTTCCTGCTTCGTTTCAGGTGCTGTACCATAACGAAATTGCTGTCCCACACTTTTTCAGCCGCTACGGAACCGGAGTCCCCGACCATATCGTTGTTGTCAACCTGAGTGTTATCGTAATACAGATAAAGTATAGTGTCCGCACTGGTAGATAAGATGGGCACCTTTACCCATAGAAATGCCTCTTTCTTAAACGTGTCCCATTCTTCAATCTCAACATAGAGTTGTGTCACCCCGTCTTCAGTGGTTAAGGTAATTTTACGCCGGTTATCGTAACTACCAAGAATTGTGAATATCGATGAGACGTCTGCTCCGCTAATACCGGAAGATGAGCTCAGATGTATTAGAAGAGGAAAATCAAAAAGAGTAGCCTGAATCCTGGTATGGTCAACAGTGATTTTGATTCTGTAATCCCAGCCGGCGAGCCAGCTCTCCTTGGCCGCCCGCGCTTCTGAATTCGAAATTCCTTCGAAGGGTGCAAAAAGCGCAAGCAGCACTACGAAAATGCTTACCAGCGTCTTACCCATTCTCTTTAGTTTCCTTTTGGTGTTTATCATATTTAAGCAATCCTGAATTTCACGCCTGTTCTCTGGAGACGAGGCTAACGAATGTTTTCCCGATAAATCGCATATCCTGGCTTGAAAAGGCTCTTGACATAATGAGTCCGGTACCAAATACAGCTAAGCCGACCAGGGTATCCAGGACTATGCCCCAAGCAGAATCAAACTTTAAATACATCAGCGCCAGCAACATAGCTGATGCCGATACGGCGACTTTGCTCAAATGCACAAAGTTAAGACTGTAACTGGTGGCTCTTTTCGCCCATAATGTCGAGATGGTCGCCAGTAAGAAATAAGATGAAAAGTTAGATATGGCTGCCCCGATAATGCCGGTCCGTGGTATCAGAATAATATTCAGAGTAACACTGGTTACACAGGCGGAAGCTGTAACGATGGGCAAGAGCTTTGCCTTTTTTTCGACCAGTATCAAACTTATGTTGATGTTATAAACTCCCAGAAGAATGGCGCCAAACGCCAAAAGAAAGACGATTTCTTCCCCTGCCATAAATTCGGAGGTGGTAAGAAGTCTTAATAGAGGTTGAGATATCACTGTTATGCCTATAGCCGCTGGAATAGCCATTGTCAGGAAAAATTTCATTGAATTTTGAAGATAGCTCTTTACCTCATCGGGACGGTTTTCTTTTTTAAGTTTCGAAAGCATTGGGAATAGAGCAAAACTGATAGGCATGTAAATAAGTGAGGTAAGACTGCCAATCATAAAGGAGGATGAATAGATGCCGTTCTCCGATAGTCCCAGAAAATGGGTGATAAAATAGCGGTCACTCATACTGATTATCCATAGCAAGGTGATGGCTGGTATCTGAGGCAGGCTGAAAGCAAGGAATTGGCGCAGCCCGAAAAAAGTCAGCACCGGAAAGCCGACCTCTCTGGTTATTAGTACCAGGATAAATACGGCGAACGCTGCCTGGAGCAAAATCATTCCGGCTATTATTGTCTCCAGGCTCAGTCCGTTGTAGGCAAGACTCAGGATAGCTATCATTTTCAAAACGATGAGGCTCACCTGAATAATCGATACTTCTCTTATCCTTGACCGGGCTCGGAGATAAGATATAAAAAAGTTGAAGAGGGCATTAAAAGAGACCCAGCCTATGAGGAGGGAAACGTAAGAAACATATTCTGGGCTGTTAAACAAAAATATAGAGAGCTGCCTGGCAAAGATAACTCCCCCCGCAGACACTGCTATGGCAAAAAGAGCGATGGCTGAAATCATCGCTCCCAGGGCGCGGCGCCTTTTTTGGCTTTCCTGTTCGCCTGCCAGGAATTTTACTGCCGCCAGCCCAAGTTGCAGAGATATAATCGGGCTTATCAAATCTACTGTTACGCTCACCTGTATCCATATACCGTATATTTCCGAGGCATAAGATTTGGTTAAAGCCGGCAGGGTAATAACTCCAAGTATCACCGAGATAAATAATTGCGCCACGCTAAACCAGATAATGTCACTGGCAAATTTGTGATTTTCCTGAGCTGTCTCCGCTGGCGCTGTAGTTTTGTTTTCGCTTCCGAGTGTCATTTGCGTATATCATCCTGTACATAATTCGGGGTAAATTAAGTCCTTATGTTTCTGGCAAAATATATATTTGTACGTCATTATCAAAATATATTCTGTTTCCCATAGGCGTTCCGGCTAGAGTATTAAGCTGAGGTGCAAGTGTATCTATGGAATATCTAACCGGGTAGTAGCGGCCGGTAGTCTCGGGGTAACTGCTGAGAGATTGTTTCCGTTCCAGTTCCGCAGTTCTGAGAATCAGATAACCTCCCGCAATATCCAGAAGTTCACCATGTCTGATAACAACTCTTTTCGGGAAACTGGTAAAAGAATAAGCATTTCTTGTTGTTACATAATCAGAATAAATCGGCATCTCAGGATCGCCTTTATTATTAAGAAATGAGAAAGACACCAGTTCGGGCCTGGTAAAATACGGTGAGTCCACCGTACTTGTATGCAGGAAGTAATTCGTATCTTTGGCATTTCCGATACTAATAACAGAGAAAAAAGTCATTACCACCATCAGAATCGCAGGTAATATGGATGAATATGCTCTCGCATTAGAATTAGAATCGGGGACTGTCTTGATACGGTAAAGATATTCCATTCCCCATGCCATCAAGAAAACGACAAATGGCGATATCATTAATACGAGTCTGTCCGTTAAAATAATGTCCGAGAACGGGAATAGGTACAGAAAACCGGGTATATAGACTGCCAGGGCAACGAATCCGGCCAAAGCAAAGGTCCCTGCGGTTTGACCTTTTTTAGTAAAGTAGTCAAAAAAGAGTTTGAAGCCCAGCAAACACAGGAAGAGAACAAAAGAATAATAAAGGGTCCCCAGCATCACTGAAGGTCCGAATCCATGGGTAAGGGTAAAGCCGCTCTTGATATTGAGGTCAGTGCGAAGTATGGCGCGTAAGGTCTCAGGCAAATCGTTGCTCAACATACTTGAGGCAATCCAGGTCAGGTACGAAATCGAGCTTATGATAAAGAGGTACACAAACCTGAGTTCAATCAGACGCTCCCGCCTGAACTTGTTGATTAAGAACTGGCTGGCATATACCAGGATGAGAACCGGAATCGCGTATAAAACATTCAAATGATGAGTCATAACCATAGCAGCCAGAATTACAAGCGATAAAGGTAAATAGCGCGGGTCTTTCAGCGCTTTGATAATCAGATATAACCAGGCGATGAAAAACACGAAAGCCAGAGACCGCGCTATTGAATAGCTCCCGTAAAAAATAACCTGTGAACTTAGAGCAAAAATGAGACAGGCAATACCGGCGAAACGCGACGAGTTGCTTAAATGCCGAAATATAAGAAAGGCAAATATAATGCCGATTTGCCAGGTCAGTCCCATTAGTACAAAGAGAGCCTTTTCAGTCGGTACACCGGAAAGTTCAACTCCGAGCGCTGTGAATATGTGGTAAAGCGGGTAATACTGATATTCAAGATAATATGTGGCAACATGGCCGGTTTTCAGGATGGTATCAATCAGGTCCATGTGAACAAGGATGTCCGTATCGCCAAAATAAAGCGGGTATTTCAGGTTTAGTCCCCAAATTAAATTTAAGGACAGGATAACAATTTGAAAAATGACCAGACCGTCCGTCCACTTCGCTCTTTGTGATACAACCTGCATCAGTAAAACACCCGAAGAAAGCGAAACAAGAACGAAGTAAGCCGGAGGGCGGGTAGCACTTGAGATAAGGGCTATAATACTCAAGATGAAAATAAGCATGTTTATTAAAGCTAAATGGCCAAAAGTGAGCTTGCTTGAACGGGCAGCCAGGTCATCTGCTCCAACGCTTTTCCCGGTTCCCAGGAGAACGATAGCAGCGAGTATCAATGGTACGACCAGGATTAAACTGAAGAAAGCCAGGTCGGTTCTTTGTAATAGTATTGTTATGCCAACGCCTAGAAGGGCGAAAAGCAGCAAAAAGTAGGGTAATAAATCCCCAACTCTATTTTTTCTCATACCTTTTTCGGTCATTGTCTGCCTCTGTCCAACCACTAATATTATCCAGAAAGAGCCGCCTCTTCTTTATCAATAATCTGAGCAATCTTTTTACAGGCGCCCGTACCAAAATAATTGAAATACTTATTGCTTAGCTCATTACTCCGTGCCGTTTTAATAATTTTGTTCACGTCAGTTCCCACCAGAATATTCCACCCATCTTCTACCGTTTCGACCCATTCCGTATTCTCCCTGAAGGTAATGCACGGGACGCGAAGAATGTAGGCTTCTTTCTGAACGCCACCTGAGTCTGTCAGTATTTTTTTCGCATGATTCATGAGCTTCAGGAATTCGAAATAACCTTGAGGTTCCAGCAGTCTGCATCTCTCTCTCAGCCCGTCATATAGCCTGAAATCCTTTAATATTTTTTCTGTCCGGGGATGAACGGGAAATACAATATTTTCGCCCATCTCACCAAGTGCCTTGAGAGCTGTAACGATATTTTCCAAACTCTGCCTGTTATCTGTATTGAATGACCGGTGTACCGTAACTAACAAGTATTGCCTGTCGGTTAGTCCGAGGTTCTCCAGTATGTATGATTTCTCGGCTATCTCTTTGCTCAGGTTTAGTTCATCTACCATAACGTCCCCCGTCAAATAGACGCCTCTGGTAATGTTCTCCCTTCTAAGATTAAGTACTGCGGTTTGGGTCGGGCAAAAGAGAAGGTCTGAACAATAGTCAGCCACAACGCGGTTGACCTCTTCAACAGTTGACTTATCAAAACCTCTTAATCCAGCCTCAACATGGGCTGCTTTAATATGCAGCTGCACCGCTGCCAGTGCCCCCGCCAGAGTCGAGTTTGTATCACCGTAAAGCATAATCATGTCCGGATTGTGTGCTCTAAATATGTCCGAGATGCCTTTCAGCATTTCAGCAACCTGAAAATCGTGTGTGCCTGAGCCTACTCCGAGGTTGTAGTCAGGTTCCGAGATACCTAATTGTTCAAAAAAAACGCTGTTCATCTGGTAGTCATAATGCTGACCGGTATGAATCAATATATCTGAATGAGCTTTCTGAAGCTCCTTTGATAAAGCTCCATATTTAATAAACTGCGGCCTTGTCCCGATTATTGAAGCTATTTTCATGATTTAACCCCAATCTGCTGGTAATTGAGCCCTGTTTCTTGATACTCGCGGAGACTTTCAGGAAAATTTTGTATGAAGTCCACCATAAAACGAGTTAAATCTATTTTTTCCTCGAGTAGTCTTAATCTCTTCTGAGCCCATACCTCTTTTAAGTCCGCCTTCTTTATAAGTTCCATAGCTTTCCGAATAGCTTGTCCCGGCTCACGCAGGGAATAAATCAGGTCATACTTCTGTTCCAATTCAATAAAATTACTCATATCGTTAGGGCCAACAAAACTATTACTGCGAACTGCCGGTGTGCCCAGGATGGCTGCTTCGGTTGCCATAGTCTGGGTATCTGTAACTAATAATTGGGCATAATGAAGAGCGTGGTGTATCCGGTTATACGGAATAACCAGCCGATATTTTTCAAGCTCCTCCGGCAAAGCACCTTCCGGTGAAATAAAAACGCGACTGTATTTCTCCAGTTCTTTCACCAGCTCAAACTGGTCAGAAACCGAAAAGCCGCGCTCCCCTATATCATGAACGGCATCCCACACGTTAATTCTTACGATGGAATATTTTTCTCCCTTTTCTATTCCCAGTTCATCGAATATGGTTACATCCGGCTCGAAATACTTAGGGTGGAGATAGGCTAACTCCTTGTAACTGTTCACAAGGACGTGTTTTTCCCCGAGCCCTTGTTTAAAGTTGTCAGGGCTTATTACGGCATTTGCCAGCAGACCGGTCACACTATTCTGGAAGTGTGTCGGCTCATCATCTATGAATACGATGCAGGGTGTCCCAAGACGTGTGGCTGTTATAGCTGCATCCAGACCAAAACCGGTTACCATTGTCGGCTCAAATCCTTGAGATAACCGGTAACATTTTTGCAGGTGGCCCAGCACTCCGAAAAGACGGGAAGAGCGGGCACCGAATGGCTTAAAAACATCACATTGAAAACCTGATTCCTCAAGGATTTTAGGTGTCGACCCGTAGTCTCTGGCGATTACTTTAATAACGCTGCCATTGAAGCGGAACTCTTTTAAGATATTTTTCCAGGTATGGGCTTGAGCAGGGGTATTAATTATCGATAGCAGTTTCATTTATTTCTCTCCCGCAGTATTTTGTAGTACGTGGCTACGGCTGCTGGCAAAGCCGCCGTAATTCTCAACAAAATCAGCCAGAAAAAGGCAAATATCGATTTTTTCAGCCAGCATCTTTCTTCGTCTTTTTGCCCAGTCGTCTTTCAAATCGGGTTGTTTAATTAGCTCAAGAGCCTTATTAATAGCCAGACCCAGGTTGCGATAGCAAAACAGCAGACCGTAATTATTCAGGTCTTCGATATTGCCTGAATCAAATACGTTTTCATTGACTAATATGGACGGCGTACTCAGGACAGCCGCTTCGACCGCTGAAGTTCTGGTATCTCCTACCAGCATTTGGGCGTAATAAAGGGCATGGTGGAATCTTGTATAAGGAATCGAGAGCCGATATTTTTCGAGCGGTGCGGGCAGCGGACCTTCCAGTGAGATAAAGACATGAGCATATTCACCCAATCTACTAACCAGCTTGAATTCATCGGAATACAGAAAGCCGATACTCCCGAAATTATGCCGTGTGTTCCATTTGCTAAGACACAAAATAATGTATTTTTCTCCTCTGGCTATTTTTAACTCATCAAATATGGTAATATCCGGCCTAAAATAGTTAGGATGCAAATAAGCCAGTTCTTTATAACTCCTTATGCGGGTTTGCTTTTTACCCAGTTCCCCCTTAAAAACGTCAGGAGTTAGTATTGCGGTTCCGAGTAGAGATGCTAATCGATTCCGAAACCGGCTATGCTCGTCATCAATAAATAGGATAGCCGGCTTTTTCAATCTGGCCGCCGTGATTGCTGCGTCTAACCCGGAGCCAATAAACATTGTTGGGGAAAACAGGCGGGATAGACTATCGCACCTGTTAAGATGCTCCAGCCCACCAAATAGACCAAAATGGTCTGAATTGTCAGCCTCTGAGAGGTCAAATTGAAACCCGCATTCATGCAGAATTGCCGGGGTAAACCCGCAGTCTCTGGCGATAAGCTTGACCTGGTGCCCTCTGTTCCCTAGTTCAGGGATAACATGCTTCCAGGTATATGACTCTGTTTCATTATCAATTATGAAGATTAATCTCATTATTCATTACCTTCCGAAAGGTAAATATAGCCACTTTGCCCCAGCTAAAAGCCGTATCAAGCAAATAACGCCCCAAAAACCCAGGCACATCTGCGCTCCAGCGTTCCGGATGAGTCAGAATGCAAATATTCGGCAAGGCTCCCTCTTTAACTATCTTGATGACATCATCCGTTCTAACGGGTCTCACTTGTTCAAAAGCGGTTGTGACCGAATCTTTCCCCGGCATTTTCTGGCTTTCGTTTTTTTGCCAGGTCCTCCCGCTGTCCGAAAAATAGGCGAACTGATTGAAGTCCAGGGACAAAAATGCTTCGCCGAGCAGTCCAAAGTCCGAAAGTCTTGCTGTCTTCCAGATATCTTTATTATCGTAACCCGTCAATGGATTGCCATGGGCGCAAACAGTACTGACTTTATATCTACCCTTGAAAGCTTTTAGTTCTTGCTCAAAAAGCATAATGGCGTCCTCGAAATGTCCTTTACATTTATCGATGGTCTCGTAATGGTAGCCTATTTCATGCCCTGATAAAGCAATCGCATCCAGTATCTCAGGCACGAAGGTACTTTTTCTGTCCCGAAAATAATATGTTGCCTTAATCCCGTGTCTTTGCTCTACCTGCGCCGTGCCAAGAGCCCGCCCTGGCATTCTGTCGACATCATGCCTCATAATCAAATACTTACCATCAGCTTGATGCCCTCTTTCCAGATAATCAGCAAGGGTAATTGCCGTATAACTGGATTTAACAATTGCTTTACAGAGCTCCTCGTATTTACAGAGAGTAAAATCAAAATTAGAAAGCAGTCCGTTTGGTAAATCATTTGATTTCAATTTCGTTCTCCGCTAATTCGTCATCAGGATTTCTATCTCTATGATTAACCAGGTATTTCACCCAGATACGCCAGAAGGTATCCTTGAACAGGACCCAACTTGTCCTCACAATAAAACCCGGATATCTTATTTTTGAGTTTTGCCCGCGGTAGATAGCCGGATGCTGAATATCTATAACTCTTGCTCCTGCGGCATTGAGTTTGACCAGCATATCATTTTCAAAAGCGAAGCCGTGTTCAATTTTATCCATATCCAGTTTCCGTAATGTGTTTGCGGAAATGGCGGTATAGCCATTCTGGGGGTCAGAGATATTCCAGTATCCCGAAGCAACCCTGGTAAGATTGGTCAACAGAAAATTGCCCACAATGCGCCCCATGGGCATTTCTTTAATATCCTGGTGGTTGGACAGGCGGTTTCCTTTGACATAATCGGCCTTGCCATTTATGATTGGCTCGATAAATCGATTCAGATGTGCCGGATCCATCTGTCCATCTCCTGCCATTACCACCATTACATCTATCCCGTCTTTCAAAGCCTCAGAGTGACCGGTGAAAATAGCCGCTCCGACCCCACCTCTGGCTTGACGATTGATTAGAGCCAGCTTACTATTCCGAACCACTTCTCCTGAGACCAGCTCGAGTGTCCTGTCAGTACTGGCGTCATTGACAACGTAAATTCTGTCGACATAGTCAGGCATACTACCGACCACGCCTAATATGAAATTCTCCTCGTTATGGGCTGGGACAATTACCCCTATTTTTCTCTTGAAATACATAATTTCTCCGGTTCAAATAGAGACGATGCTCCTTGTGGGATTTTTTGCCAATTCGTAAAGCGTGCGATAATTATTCTGGCTTGATTCGAGAGATATCCTGAGAACTTCTTTACCTTCTACCCCGTCAACCAGCGGTTTTCTTTTTTCATCAATACTGTTTAAAAAATCCTGGAGCTCAATCTTTAACGGTTCCTCTTTTTTAATATTGATTATCTTGGTTAAATCAGGGTATTGTATTAGCAGGCTTTGTTCGATATAGTTCAGGTAGGCAACGCCTTCGCTGCCGGTAGCCACCAGCGTACGTGCTTTTTGAGGGGTGAACCAGTTAACTTCAATACAAGCAGTGGTACCGCCAAAATCCAGCACAACGACGGCGTAATCCTCTTTTATATGCCTTTCGCTGCCAACCCGGGAAAAAACGCTGAGCGGTTCCCTGCCTACCAGATATTTAACTACTCCGATATCATGAATCGCTGTATCAATTACGGCACCAACATCAGAAATTCGCGAAACAAACGGGCAGACGCGTCGCGTGGAGATAATCAACAGGTCACCAAGGAGGCCTTCATTGATGATTTGTTTCAGCTTTATTGTGGCCGGGTTATATTGCTCAATATGGCCCACCGCCAGGTTAGCATGGCTCTTTTCGGCCGCGCCTATCATTTCTTCAGCTTGCTCCACTGTGAAGGCAATCGGCTTTTCTACCAGACAATGAACTGAGCGGGCAAGAAAATCCATTGCTATGGCATGATGTTGAATGGTAGGAACGGCAATACTGACTGCCTGCACCTTCTCCAACAACTCGTGGTAATCAGAGTAATACCTGGTTTTATACTTTTGGCCGATTTCTCTGGCCCGTTCAAGATTGACATCAGCTACTCCCGCCAGATAACAATCGAGTTGAGAATATAGGCGGGCATGATGCTGCCCCATGGCACCGAGTCCAACTACGCCCACGGAAATCATTTACTTCCCCTTTCTGCCCTTTGGGCTGGAGTTACCTTTCCCTACTCCCCGGTATATGAAGCCCTCGGCAACAAATTTGCTGGAGTCAAAGATATCCCTCCCATCAACAATCACATAGTCTTTCATGAGGCCCTTCAGCATCGTCGGTTCAATAGACTTATATTCATCATGCCCGGTCATCAAGACGATAGCATTACAGCCATCTAATGCCTCCAGGATATTCTGGTTAATTTCAAAGTCACCGTCCCGTTCTATAAATGGGTCATGAATTTTGTAATTGGCTCTTCTCTTTTCCAGCTCCCGTACCAGGATGACAGTCGGGCTGTTTCTGGGGTCATCTGAGTTTTCAAGGAAAGCATAGCCCAGGACACAGATTCTTGAGCCTCTCAATTCCTTGCCGGCTTCTTTAAGGGCTGAATCGAGAAGGTCCACCATATGGACCGGCATCCAATCATTCAAATTTCTCGCATCGGATAATATCGACGCAGGATAGGAATTCTTGGAATTTGCATACTCGTTATATCCGTGCAGCAAAAGCCAGGTATCTTTGGGTAAACAATGACCTCCCACACCGGCGCCCGGGTAATGCATATTCCTTACCGGGTTTGAGTGGGGAACTGACGGGTCGTCAGGCAAGCCATTTACCAATTTTCTTACGTCATAGACATTTACCCCGAGCGACTCACATAACAGGGCTACTTCATTGGCGAATGCTATTTGAACATCCCGATAGGCATTTTCCACGGTTTTTGCTACTTCAGCGGTCATTATGCCCGTGACATATACTCCGCCCTTTACAATAGACTTATACATTTCCTCGGCAGCTCTGACACTTTCTTCATCTATCCCGCCCACAATCTTGGGGTACTCTCTGATGTTATGGATGAGTCTACCGACCATGACACGCTCGTAAGAGAAACAGAGACCGAACCCCTGGGGAAGTCTGGCTTTGAGACCGGATTCTTGCTCCAGAATTGGCTTAACCAGGTGCTCAGTTGTGCCGGGGCTGACTGTAGATTCAACGATTACCGTTTTCCCCGGCCGAAGGTGCCTGCCGAAGCCATAACAAGCCTCTTTTAATGCTTCGTATCTGGGAATGTTATCGCTATGGATATCAGTCTGAACATCCACTAAAATGATGTCAGCATCCTGGATAGTAGAATAATCGTCCGTCACCCTGAATCTCCCGCTTTCTGTAACTCTTTTTAGCACTTCCGGGAGCTCTGGTTCATTAGTGATAGGACAGTGTCCTTCATTCAGCCAATCTATTCTCCATCCTGACCTTTCTGAACGTCTCTGGATGCCAGTAACGTTGTACCCTGCGTCAGCCAGAAGCACCGCTGCTGGAATCCCGACATAGCCCATCCCTATCACAGCAATCTTGCGGTTTTTCCCTGTGATGCTCTTCTTTAAAGGTCTGGCAGGATTACCTGCTACCATTGCACCCGGTGGAACATCACGGGTAACCACGGAGCCAGAACCCACGATGGCATCTTCCCCTATCTGAATCCCCGGAAGAATAGTTGCGTTCGCGCCTATTCTGGCGCCTTTCTTTATGGTTGGACCGATTAGCCGGTTACCATACGCCATATACTTATCATTGGTTGTCACCACACGAGGGCCGATGAAAACATCGTCTTCTATAGTAGTGAATGCCGTTATATAAGCATCTGTTTGGATACTGACATTGTTACCGAGTTTACAGTGGCCATCTATCACTGAATCTGTGCCCACGAGCACGTTATCACCTATTTCGGTATCTTCTCTAATTAATATTCCGTGGCCGGTCTTGAAATTATTTCCAATTTTTACGCCGGAATATATCACCGAGCCTGAGCGTATGAAGGCGTTGTCACCAATGATAAGCTGACCGTCAGCGGAGCTGCCTAAAATAACATTGTCCTGTATCTCATAGCCGCTACCCAGCTGAATGTGTTCTGACCTGATTATGGCATTGATAGGTTTACTATTGCTTGTAATCATATAAGCCTTTTCCTCCGCGTAATAATGCTTTTTTACTCGGTCTCTTTTTTAACTCCTTAAGATTTATTTAACCTTGCTCACGAATAGTCATCAAGTGTCTTAACCTTACTATTCCAATCGAAAACAGATTTAACTTAAGCTTTTCCAATTAAATCCCGGGAACGCTTTTTTATAAGCCCCGGACAGCAATACATAAATGACCACGTTTCATCACTGGTTAAAACATCGGCTGGTTGAGAGAGAAAGATTGTATCTAAAGGTAGTTTAAGAATATTGACGCTATGCGAAGCTCAATCTATCTTTAAATTGTTATGTGCGGAATAGTGGGTTATGTAGGTCTTAGAGAAGCACAGGGTGTTTTGCTCAACTGCCTCAGCAGATTGGAGTACAGGGGTTATGATTCGTGCGGCATCGCTGTGTCAAACGGACATATTGCCCAATTCAAGGACGCTGTCAGGGTAGGAGCTTTGAAAGAGACCTGTCCGATATTTGAAGGCACGGCAGGCATCGGCCACACGAGATGGGCAACTCACGGCCTCCCAACCGCCATTAATGCTCACCCGCATTTTGATTGCTCTCAAAGAATAGCCGTTGTCCATAACGGCATAATTTCCAATTACGACCAGCTCAGGAAGCTGCTTATCGACGAGGGGCATCTTTTCGTTTCTGATACGGACACAGAGGTAATCCCTCATCTTATTGAGAAATACCTGGATGATGAGCCGATTACTGCTGTAGAAGTGGCATTGAGTAAGCTGGAGGGAAGTTTTGCCATAGCTGTTTTAATTGACGGATATGACAGGATAATAGCGAGCAGGAAGGAAAGCCCTTTAGTAATTGGAATTGGTGATAATGAAAAAATTATCGCCTCTGATGTTCCGGCTATCCTTGATTATACTAACAGAGTGATATACCTCGAAGACGGGGATATCGCAATAGTATCAAACAACGAAGTACAGGTGAAGCAAAATCACGGCGGTGGCACGGTTAACAGGGAAATACATCTGATTGATTGGGACAGAAAACAGATTGAAAAAGGGGCTTATGACCACTATCTCATAAAGGAAATTCATGAGCAACCGAAGGTAATAAGGGACTCACTGGCAAATTACTTCGAGCGTGAAACATATGACTTTCAGTCCCTGATAGATTCCGAAACAAGCAGTTTGGTTATTCTGGGGTGCGGCACTTCATATCATGCTGCTCTTGTTGGAAAACATATAATAGAAGAACTGCTTGGAATCCAGGTGCGGACCGAACTGGCATCTGAATTCGTCAACCGCGGCCGTGTGATGCCAGCTTCGGCAGCAATAGCCATCACCCAATCAGGTGAGACTGCAGATGTACTATTATCTTTAAAAAAAATGAAGCAGTCCGTTGCCAGAATATTCGTAATCACCAATGTTCCCGGCAGCTCGGCCAGCCGTATGGCCAACCATACGATTTTTACCAACGCAGGGCCTGAGGTAAGTGTGGCAGCTACAAAGAGCTATACTGCTCAGTTGATTGAGCTTTATAAACTGGCCCTGTCATCCAATTTGCTTGAGCATTCTATACGGAAGCAGATGCAGGCTGAATTGAGGCAGTTGCCTGCATTGGTGAAACAGGTACTTGATAGCGAATCGGAAATTGCTAATTATTCCAGAATGTTGAGTGATTGCAGTACCGTATTCTATGTAGGCAGAGGTATTAATTTCCCGGTGGCGCTTGAAGGGGCTTTGAAATTAAAAGAAATTTCTTATATACACGCCGAGGGATACGCAGCCGGTGAGTTAAAACATGGACCATTTGCGATGCTGGATAAAAGGACACCAGTAATTGCTATGATTGCCAAAGACGATGTTTATGACCCAATGATAAGCAGTATAAAAGAAATAAAAGCCAGGAGTTCTCCGGTCATTGCAGTGGCAGACGAAAGCGATGATTCAATTGGCTCATTGGCAGATGTAACCATCAGGGTGCCACATACTTCAAGTATATTTTCCCCGGTTATAAACGGAGTAGTTTTGCAGCTCATCGCTTATTATACCGCTAAATACAAGGGTTGCCCTATAGATTTCCCACGAAACCTGGCGAAAAGTGTAACCGTAATTTAGGTAGCATATTCAGCATAACAATGCTGAATAGAGGTAAGAAAGAGTAAAGATAGATGTAGGAAAGGGGGTGGTTATGTTGAAGAGGATTGTGCAAAAGAAATCTTTTGAAGAATTTCCGGAGCTGATGACAACAAGTGAAGCCGCCCGCTTACTTAACGTTCATGTCAATACCATCAGGCGCTGGAGCAATAGCGGTAAGTTAAAAACTTACCGGTTAGGACCGCGGGCTGACAGAAGGTTTGATCGCAAAGACCTGAGTAATCTGTCTCATAGAGTCAAACGTAGCCATAATTAAATCTTTTATATAATCCTCGCATGCCTGCCAAAACTTTAGGTAACTCGGAGGGCTGGTTAATCCACTCTACATTAGAAAGCTGAAAACCTATTCACTGGATATTTTGCTCCTGTGCCTGGAATGTCCTTCTTCTAAATCTTGCAAAAGCCCCAATTCACGAGCAAAGTCCACCAGCTGCTTAAATCGTGGTTTTAAGTTGAGCTTACGCATCAGGTTAGCTCTATGAATTTCCACTGTTCTCCTGCTTATGAAGAGCTTCTGAGCTATTTCGGCATTGGAAAAGCCGCTCGCCACGAGTTTCAGCACCTCCTTTTCCCGGTTGGTAAGGGTATTGTATAGTTCCAGTTTAGTCTTGTCCAAAATCCAACTCCTGCTATTAGCTCAAGAAGTCTCAAATATCTCCCGATATTAATAATAGCTTTACAAAAAGGATAATCGTGTCTGGAAAAGTCAGAACATCATTCACATTACAGCTATAAGTCCCAGGATGCCAACGATGATGAGGTAGATGCCAATTATATAGGCAATAATGTGAGGCCAGATTATGGTTATTATCCCTGCGATAATGCTTAATATTGCTACGAGTATCCCTCCCGATGGCAGCCACATTTCCATTTTTGGTTCCTCCGTTTTATCTATTTAAATTATTTCTTTTCGTCTCCTCCTTTCTGTGTACGAGGTTCTGCGGTCACAGATTGGCAGGTAACAATATTCATTTTTGCGACGCTTCAGGCTCAGGTCAAGCTACTTTTCCCCACTTATCCCACACCAAGCTGGGATACCCCGGGTATGTGAAACCAAAATCATAAAAAGGGACTATGGTTTTCTAAGTAAATAACTATCAGGGGATTGTTCTTTAATAGGATACTTTGCTCCGAATATAGATGATAACCTAGTTTGAAAGTAGACAGGGATTATCCGATAGCAGTGTTCTTGTTTCATAAATCCGGATTAAGGGGGATATCGTTCTAATTTGGTGGAAATTAAAAGAACGATGCCGGGCTAAATGAAAGGAACCATACTTATCATAGTAGCAATAGCCATCGCTGGTATTACCAGTCTGGCTGGTAACTACTATCTGAGTAAAGAGCTAGACTATACTCGCTCTCTGCTGGAGATAGAACGATTTAATACCGGGCAGTTAGCTTCAGACCTCCAGGCACAATCCTTCATTAGTAACACGGAAATGTTAAGCCAGCCGGCACCTGTCAAGACCGTCTACATAGAGAAGCCTGTAGATAGACCTGTACCCTTTCCTGTCGAGACAATTGTGGAAAAGGATAGGCTCATTAAAGTATCGGCAGTAGCTACCCGTGGAGAGCTAATCCAGGCTTACGAGACGATAGAGCAGGGTATTTACTCCCACCAGTTCTATCTCGATAACCCCGAGCTCCAGAATGAAATATCGGGAGGCACTGAGTATAACCGGCAATGGGTAGAAAACTACCGCTTATTAAGCAGGCTGATTACCAGAGCCTACGGTGTTTTCCCTGCCTGGAGCTATCTGGCTGACAATACCACAACTATCCTGCCTTACGACTGGGGACTTCCAGAAGATACTGAGATTTCTGAATAAGGAGGAGGAAATGATCAGTTTATGGTTGGACGAGAAAGCCAAAGAGATAGCACTTCAGGAGACCGGGTGTCAGCTGAGAGAGCTAAGCCCGCATCTCCAGCTCACATGCTACATTAAGGCAAGAGAGATGAATCTTGAGTACTGGATGGAACAGGAAGAAAGGGATGAAGTCAGGAGTTACCTGATGATTCCGGCGAAGATAAACAGCGGATGACTCTAGGTGCTCTTTACGGCGAGTAAGAGCCTGCCCAGAGTCCGGTAAGGAAATGGCGGGCATTTATGCCGAGCACCCGGGTATCATAACCACCTTCCTGGACAACCAGCGTGGGAAAATGGAGCGAACCAATCATTTTACCGATGGCTTCGAAGTCCTTAGCCTCCAGGGTCCAGCTGCCAGTCGGGTCTTCTCTTATTTCTTCGTATTAGTAGCTCAGCCTTTTCTGCAAAACCAACTTGTCGTCGCCGGCCGAGTAGAAATCGGGGATACGGGCAATCATCTCATAGCCGCACCCGAGGTAAAAACGAATGGTCTCCTCATAAGCCGGCGTAGAAGATGTCTCGATAATAACCAGCCTTCCTTTTGCATGCCTGATTTCTTTTTCCGCCGCTTTAATGAGAGCACTGCCTATGCCGCTCCCCCGTTTTTCCGCTGACACGGCTATCCAGTAAATATCCCAGGTATTTTCCGTCAGCGGTGTTGGCCCATAGCAAAGGTAGCCCGCAATGGACGAGGCAATCACGGCTACAAAGATATAATATCCTGAACCTTCAGGGTTATCCAGGTAGCTCTCAATGACTTCTTCGGCAACTGTTACTTCAGACGGCTTGAATTCGGGTGTATTCCGCAGTAGCTGCATCAAGGCCGGCCTGTCTTCTTTCAGCATTTGGCGGATAGTAATTGTCATGGTATTCCCTCTCGAGTGCCAGTTGCACGATTTTATCAATGAATCGGTTATAGACAATCCCGGCTTCTTTAGCCTGGCGCACCGAGCCAGAGTCAGGAGATATATCCGGGTTGGGATTCACCTCGATAACGTTTAGCTGTCCTTCTTTGTTCATCCGCATGTCTACACGCGCATAGCCCCGATAACCGAGGGCGCGACAGGCGGCAAGAGCTGTTCCAGTAAGGCATTCCTGCTCGTGTATTTCTGTTTTAGCCGGGCAGGCCACTTTCGTATTCTGAAAATACTGGCTATCCGGCTCCCACTTGGCGGCAAAGGTGAGAATTCTGGGCATTCCCGGAGGTAATGAGTAGACTATTTCGGATACCGGCAGTACTGTGCAGTGTGAATTACCCAGTACCGTAGCGTTAAACTCTCGCCCATCAATGAACTCCTCCACCAGAGCGCCACCACCGTAAATTTCATTTATCAGCCTAACCTGTTTTTCCAGTGAGGCGAAATTGCTGACCACACTATTAATGGTTAAGCTGTGGCTGGCATCCTCACTCCGGGGCTTGATGATGCACGGATAGCTAAGCCGGAACAGGTGCAGCGTTTCAGCATCGAGCAGTTGGGAGTCCGGCGTCGGGATGCCGGCAGCTTTCAATATTACCTTGGTTTTTGCCTTGTCCAGAGCCAGGCCTATCATATTTCCCGGACAGCCGGTATAGGGTATCCCCGACTCCGATAAAATCTCCGTCACAAGGGCTTCCGTCTCCGGATAGCCACAAAAACCTTCGAAAAGGTTGAACACAACATCCGCATCCAGAGAGCTCAGGTTCCGTTTCACCTGCTCAAGAGGCGGCGTCAGGGGGAGGCAAATAGCATCATAGCCAAGCTCAAGCAATGCCTGATGGACGGCGGCTACTGCCTTAATGACACCCAGTTCCGCCATGGCTTCACCAGCGATGTCGTAGCGGGAATAACATGGCTCATTGTAGATAATGGCTACATGTGTCCGCACTGCGGGTACCTCTCAAGGGCAGCATCAAGCACGGCACCTATCAGTTCTTGATGAGTCCAGCCTATCATCTTGGCCATAATAACCATATCGCTATAGCTTCCCAGTCCGGGTAGCGGGTTCACTTCAAGAAAGTATGGTGTTCCCCCCGGGCTGACTCTGAAGTCCACGCGGGCAAAATCCCGGCACCCCAGAGCCTTAAAAACCTTGAGACTGGAATCCGATATCTTATCCAGTATCTTTTGTTCGAGAAGGACGGGGCACTCGTATTCAACCAGATTCAGATAATCGCGTTTTACTTCAAGTGAATAGACGAAATGCTCATCTTTAGTTTTGGGCAGTATGCGCATCATGCCTAACATCCCGGGTGGTGAGTTACCGATAATGCCTACCGTAACCTCATCGCCATCAATGAATTCCTCGACCATTACCGGCTGCCGGTAACACTCCAGTATTCTTTGTGCTTTCTCCTGTGCCTGGCTTACGCTGTATGCCAGGGAAGTAAGACGAATTCCTTTACTTGAGCCTTCGTAGGCGGGCTTGATAATAGCCGGCAAAGGGAAACCATCCCAGGAAGTCTGATAAAGCTCTTCCTCATCAGCTATCTTCAGCCACCCGGGGGTGCTGATGCCATCAAGCGCCACCAGCTTTTTAGTTACCGGTTTATCTAGGCATACCGCCAGACATTGCGGGTCTGAACCGGTATAGGGTATGCTCAGCATCTCCAGAATAGAGGGCACCTGTGCCTCCCGGCTGCGGTGGTTACCCTTGCCCTCAGCGATGTTAAAGACAATATCTACCTTCTCCCGCCGGATATTGTCGAGAAACTCTTTGCCCCCGCCTAATTTGACCACCGAGCGTCCTTTCGCCTCCAGAGCCGCCGATATTAGCTCTACTGTCTCCGGGGAATCATACTCCTCAGAAGCATCGTTGAGGCCATCTTGTTGTGCTGGTGTAGCTTCTTTAAGGTCATAAGACAACCCTATTATCATTTTTTCACTCCTGCTGGCAAGACCAATTGTCTGCTGTCATACGATGACCTTCGGGAATTAGAGCTTATCCGCCTGCCGTTTCGGTGACCATTGCCAGGCAAATTCGAGCTATCAGGGTTACGGTAGTTGAACAGGCGGCCTTCATAGTTTCTGAGTATCAGTTCTTCCCTGGTCTGCGAAAGCACATAGTTCGGCTGCAAAGGTACCTTGCCGCCGCCCCCGGGAAGGTCTACCACATATGTCGGTATTGCCAGACCGGAGGTGAAGCCGCGCATTCCCTCGATTATTTTTACACCGGCTTCTACCGGAGTTCGGAGGTGCTCGGTTCCCTGCACCTCATCACACTGAAAGAGATAGTAAGGACGCACCTTTATCCTGAGCAAGCTCTGGCACAGCTTTAGCATGGTTTCAACGCTATCATTGACGCCACGCAATAGCACTGACTGGTTGTTTACCGGGATGCCGCTGCGCAATAGCCGGTCACAGGCTTCCGCTGCCTCCGGAGTTATCTCATTGGGATGGTTGAAATGGGTGTTAAGCCATATCGGGCTATATTTTGATAACATGGCACATAACTCATTATCGATGCGCTGGGGTAACACCACGGGAAAGCGGGTACCGATGCGTATAATCTCTATATGCTTTATTCTTCTGATTTTTGAAATAATGCTTTCCAGACGGTGGGTGGAAAAAGTCAGAGGGTCACCACCGGAGATAATGACATCTCTAATATTTTTGTTCTGTTGCAAATACTCCAGCATGGCTTCTATCTCATTGTCGGGGCGCACCCAACCCCCGTGCCGCCATTCCCGCTTGCGGGTACAGTGACGGCAGAGCATGGCGCAGATATCGGAAAGCACCATCAAGGCTCTATCCGGGTAACGATGGACCAGACCGGGAACGACTGAGTCTTCTTTCTCCGCCAGGGGGTCCTCAAGACCCATGCAGCTCATGGTTATCTCAAGGACAGAGGGTACTGCCTGTTTTCTTATCGGGTCATCAGGGTCATCAGGGTTAATTAGAGACAGGTAGTAGGGGGTTATCGACAGAGGGTAGCGCCTGATTACCAGTCTTAGCTGCGCCTTTTCTGTAGCCGAGAGGGGGACGAATTCGTTTAACCGTTCAATAGTGTTAATTCTATTTCGGAAGTGCCACTTCCAATCATTCCAGTTGCTCTCGGATATATGCCCGAAGAACCTATATCGGTTTGAAGCTCTACTATCTGGAGGGTCTTCTTCAATATCGCTGCGAGGAGCAGATTTACCGGGGGGTTCTTCCTCCTTTTCACTTGAGGTCTGATTTTCTATTGTGGTGGTTTGCTTTTCCATTTCATCCTTTCTTTAATGTTATTATCTTTAAATAGTCTGGAAAGTACTCTATGTAGCTTTAATTTCGACACGCGGGGTTCGCCGGTCAGCCACATAAGCATCCCCGGCACTGTCAATATATCCTTCATAGAAGAGCAGTTCGTGATGCTGCTCCAGGTCCTGCCTGCTTCTTATAGAGAGGTCTTTCTCACGGGCTTTAGCGGGACTAAAAATACTGACTCGTCTCACCTGTTTGTCTTTAACCTGACCATCATATTCAAAACACCTGAGCAGCTCGAGGTACTGAGGCAACAGGCCGAACCGGCGCCGCATATATTCCTGGATAGGTTTAGGTAGCCGCCTGGCTCCATTTTTGTTTCGCCAGTACAGGTGCATCTCAGGTGTTACCTTTCATTTCATTGTATTGGCTTTGCCAGGATGTGCCCAGTCAGTATGCCTCTTCATTGTAATAAGGTCTCTACAAGTGAAAGGGCATCCTGCAGCAAGACACTTCAGTTCGGTAGTAGTCGTGGATTGCTTCTTTTTGAATAAACCCATTTTCTTACCTCCTTATTTACCAGCTATTTGTTCCCGGTCAAGCCTCCATTCTCTCTTTGATATTGGTCAAGGCAAAGCTTGCCACGCGTTCGTTCCTTCTCAATATGAGCAACTCACTGACTTTCCCTAGCACCGGTATAGGGATGGTATAATCTATTACCCATCTTAATTCAGTCCCAACATCCACACGTCTAAATTCCCAAAACCAGCTGGCATTCATACCACCCTTGCTCTCTACACGGCGTTCACCATTGATTCTGCTGCGGGTTACCTTTGCTTTCGAAGTAAAGTGTAACCCCATCATTTTGTAGTCAAATGTCCAGCTCTGCAGTTCTCCGTGCCCGGTGATATCCCGAATTGCAGTTACATTTGACCACCATTCCGTCATGTTTTCAGGGTTACTTATGTACTCAAACACTTTTTCTACCGGAACATTAATTGTAATGCTTTCTGTAATCCTTGGCATTTCCTTTTTCCTCCTCAAGTTCTATCTAAGCCAGGATTAACTCCAATTAATCTCCTTGTGTCCCCATCTCTAATAACTTGACAAACCTTTTTTATCCCAGTATGATTCTTCAGGATGTTTTATTGTAGACATTATCTTCCAGAATTTTAGTTCTTGTAGAAAATTATACAATGCCATTGGAATTTGTCAAGAGGTCTTCTTAAAATTCCTCGGGTTTACTGGAGGGTTGCAATGAATGAATGGAAATTCATTACAAATCACGGTTTAGTACTGGCTTCTATTGCCACAGGGCATGGTAAAACAGCCAGAGACATTGGTGATGAGGTTGGTATAACAGAAAGGACTACCCACAAGATAATAGTTGACCTTGAGAAGGATGGCTATATTACAAAAACCAGAGTTGGCAACAGAAATAGATATAGAATCCTTCCAGAAGTACTCATGAAAACAACTGATATCGCGGTCGGTGAGCTTCTGGAACTACTCGGCTGGAAAAGGCGAAAAAGGAAAAAGACGGTCGATATCCGCAAAAACGAAGATTAAAGATGTAGACCCGTCAAGTACTTCGTATCATTAAATAATTCCCAATTTCCTTTCATCTAGGGAGGTTCCTGTCTCCTGTCTTCAAAAGTATGCATTGTTCTGGCCTGACCGGTTTCGCAGCTAATATTTGCTCAGCGATGTTAAAGTGTCTCCTGGATTGGTTTTTCCAGGAAAACTCTTCGGCAAAATTTAATACTTTCTCTTCTATCATTTCCCCAATCTCTGGATTGCAGATGAGGTTTTTCACTTTGAGTAACAGACTATCTAAATTTATGTCGGTCAACTCTCCAGCTTCTTTCAGGGTCTCGCCGACGCCTTCCATGTCACGCCCGGCAATTAAAGCTCCGGTGCCCAGGGCGTGTGACAGGACTCCACTCTGGGTGCACTCACTGGGCCAGTAGAAATTGATATCAAAGGCTCTCTGAGCAAGGGGCAAAATGTCACCATTTACCCAGGTCTCACAGAGAAATTTATCTTCGCCATTACACATTCTCAGGAGTTTGTCAGCATACTTCTTTTGAGATTTATCCCTGGGTTTACCAATCCTTACTGCCACAATTTTTCTGTGAGGAAGGTATCGTTGCAAGCTATCTCTGCTGTGATAAAGAAATTTTGTATCCTTGGAATGGGCCATAAATCCTGTCTGCCCAAGCACAACAGTATTCGGGTCAGTGAAGACACGCTGCTTATATAAAGCTTTTTTTACCTTCATACTGAGGTCTGATTCATAAAGCAGGTAATCGTTTAATTTTTCCTTGGCTTCCTTCCGGCTCAGATGGGTTATCTCGGGATAAGAGTGAATACCGTGCCTTATGAGATGCAGTTTTCCGGAATGCTGGGGGAAAGCGGCGCTGACTGCATTGTAGACACCCCGGCTGAAAACGGTGATTGCGTCAACATAAGGCAGCAATATTTGCAACATGTAATACTCGTTATTGCGCAGTCCCATCACGGATTCATCGCTCTGGAAATGAAGGGTGTGAAAACTAACTACCTTCGGTATATTCAGATTTTTCAGCATAGAGATAAACTGAAAGTTTCTCGGCCAGATACCGAATTCATGCTGGAACCAGAGGACAGCGTTTTCTCTTCTTGAACTCAAAGTGCTAAGCCCTTTTTCAATCGTTGATGAAGTAAAATCACGGCGACTTGGTATGCCATACCAGACATTATGTTTTGCTTTTTCTTCGTCTGTCAGGGGGGCCCCATAATTTTCCAGGTTGAAGGATATTACCCCCCATCTTGACTCAGGGTTTTTACGGATAATGAAGCTGGTATAATCGGCAATGCCGCACATTATGGGTGGGTATGGTCCGACAAAATATATAGATGCTGCTTTATCAACGGGCTTTAGTGTTTCCTGTGAAAACGGGATTAGAAGTGTCTCTTTATAAATATTGGGGTTCGTACCCCCAATTATGCTGCTTGCCATAGCTGCTCTCCTTCCTACTTCCACCAGTACCAAATTGAATTGGCTCTATTGAACAGTTGTCATCCTTTTGTTTAAAGATTCTCAGAGGAGGTATCCGTAGTTAATTCATGTTCTGTCTGACTAGGCTCAATAATGATGCTTCCGAGTAGAGTGCGGTAGCCACATCGGAAACATTGCTCATGCTCATTTCCGGATATGGTCTGATAGATGAACGTATCTGCTCCACATTTCGGGCAGTTCTTTAATTGCCACATTTACCTTTCCATTCTATTCCTATTACTTAGAACTTGTCCAGAGATATTAATAGCTCTGGTCTGCGGTAAGGATTGCTTTCCCGGGCTTTTTGAATATATTTGATTCTCCCGGCTTACTGCCAAAATACGGGTAAGGGAAGCCTTTGAATACGACTCCTGTCCCATTTTACCAGGGTACCGATATCTTTAGGATGGGGACGCATTAGACTTAAGCCATCCTGAGAGTCATCTGGTTCTAGCGGGCAGCAATTCTACTTCTTCCGTAAAGTCTTCCACCGTGGCAATTGCCTGCTCCATCAGCCTGGCAAGGCTTTCCCGGTCCGGAGCCTGTACAGCAAAGATGAGGTCAGCAAATCCTTCCAGCTGGTCAATCATCATCACGCCAGGCTGGCGTTCCACGATTGCTGCGGCTTGCTCTAAATCAGTATTCTTGACTCTGAGTAATGCATAAGCCTTGGCTTTCATAATGTCCATCGCAGTTCCTTCCAGTGCCTTTTTATTGATAATCATCCGGTGGCGCTCAAATCTGATAGCACCTTCAGCCTGGAATGATTCCAGACAGCCGTTCACCATCTCCCGGGATGTACCCAGCATCATTGCCATCTCCCGCTGAGAAAGGCGCGGGCGGCTGGCTTTCTCAGTCCCGGCATACTGAAGCAGAACTCCAGCCAACCGCCGTCTGAGGTCTTCAGGTTCTACCAGCAGGACATGACTTGACACTGACTCAGCTCCTCACCTGATATGTTTCGCAATCGGCATGTCGATTGTGACTGGCAACATCTATGTTTGAAGCCCGGCATTCAAGCTGTTCATTAAACTTGCAGTCCGCTGCCAGACAGGCACCCACCCCAGCGTTAGCTTCCGGGACCCCGCCTTTACCGCTGGCATGGGTATAGGTATTGCATTCCGCGTGTGAGCCTACATTAATGCCTGGGGTATGACAACGGTTGGTCATATTGTAGGCACAAGCTGACATGTTGCACTCAAGTATTCGGGTCATATCCATTTCTCCACCTCCCAAAACTTTTTTGTATTCTAGCCAATGAAATGTGGAAAAGTCATAAAACTGGCGGTTAAAAAATAACAAAAGTATTACATTTGGGGGGGGGTATAAAGAAGCAAGTGAGAGGTTTAGATGGGGACCTCTTCGGAGACTGGTTCAGAAACTGGCAGGTCTATCATATAGCCAGTTTTGGCTACGGTGCGAATGAAGGCAGGATGACTATCGTTGCGTTCTATTTTATTCCTGAGGCGGCTGATCCAGGTTCTTAATATCTGCACGTCATTACGGTATTCAGGTCCCCAAATCTTGCTGAGCAGGTCTTCGTATAGCATCAGCTTACCGGCATGCCGGGTAAGCTCGCTTAGCAAAAGCCATTCAATCCGAGTAAGGGCTATTTCCTCACCGTCCACGATGACCAGATGTTTCTTCCGATTCAGGGTAATAGCTCCCAGCGTAATGGAGTCAGTAATCTCGCGTTCCTGGGCAGGCATCAGACGCCGTCTTAAGGCTTCGATGCGGGCTATCAGTTCGTCAAGGCTGAAAGGCTTAGCCAGATAGTCATCAGCGCCCAGTTCCAAGCCTTTTACTTTATCTATGCTGGCTTCCCTGGCGCTGAGAATAATAATCGGTAATGAAAAGTGAGTTCGCACCTGCTTAAGGGTTTCAAAGCCGTCCATCCCGGGCATAATCACATCGAGGACAAGCAAGTCTGGCTCCTGCGATTGCACTATCTCCAGGGCTTCCCACCCATTATAAGCCGTTAGTACCTCATACCCTGATGCCTTGAGTTTTAGCTCGAGGAACTTGACTATGCGCGGCTCATCATCAGTTATCAGTACTCGGTATTGCTTCACTATCCTGCCTTTCGACCGCAAAGTCACACTTAAATGATATTTGGAAACAGGCAGAATGTCAAACTTTAGAACCGAATGTCATAGTTTTGTAATATTTCCTCCCTTTATTTTATGACTTTTTGATGCTTTCCAGTTTAGGATTAGAGCAAATGAGGAGGTAAGAAGATTATGCAAATGGTTCAGATTAGCAGATGTAATATGAAAACTTGTGCCTACAATATGGATGGGCTGTGCCACACTCTGGCGATAACGGTAGGGCCCCATGCCGAGTGTAACACATATGTTCACGCCAGCAATAAAGGCGGCTTCGGCCATGTTACAGCAGGGATAGGTGCCTGTCTGGCAGCGGACTGTAAGTTCAACGATAGGCTGGAGTGCCAGGCATCGAGGATAGATGTGGTCGGTCACGGTAAACACGCCGATTGCGAAACATTTCAAGAAAGATAGAGCGCCGGCTCGGCGTTTCAAGATACTACAGAGTGTGTTCGGAGCAGAGGGTGAAGAGGTTCGTGTGTTTTTCTTTGTGATGAATAAGAGGTATTGTTATTATGCATATAGCTGTTACCGGGGAAGTGGTGAGCGGGCAGGTGAATACAGAAAAGAAGAGCCAGTGCATACTGGTGGTCGATGACCATCCGAAGGTGCTGAGATTCATTGAAATAGATTTGAAACTTCACGGCTTCGAGGTTATTACTGCTACTTCAGGTGAGGAAGCCTTAAGGCTTGTTGAGTTAGCCAAGCCGGATATTATGCTCCTTGACATAATAATGCCAGGGATGAGTGGTTTTGAGGTACTCAGGAGGCTGCGGAGTTTCACACACTTGCCAGTTATCGCCTTTAGCGCCAGTCCCGGTGAACGTGATGGTGTCCTGCGACTTGGTGCCAACGATTTTGTTGCCAAACCATTTTCCTCCGAAGAGCTTGCCATGAGAATCAAGGTGCTTCTAAATCCGAGTCTCAGCATACTTCAGTGAATTGGTAAGGCAAAGGAAAAGGTTGAGCCTTTTCCTACCTCTGATTCCACCTTAATCCATCCGCCCTGAGCCTCGACCAGACGTTTGCAGACTACCAGACCCAGACCAACTCCTCTGCCGGATTGTTGCAGCATCAGTTGTTGAAATTGCTCGAAGAGCCTCTTCTGGTCATCGAGGGATATGCCTATTCCCTGGTCGATTACCTCTATTATGACGAAGCCACCTTCTTCCCCGGCGGAGACTTTTATTTCGCTTTCCTGGGGGGAATATTTGGCAGCGTTTTCCAGCAGGTTATAGAGTATCCTTCCTACCCTGGTCGGGTCAGCTTTAACCTGTGGCAAATCGGCTGGTAAGTCAGCGAGGAAGCGCTGGCTGACGCCCTGGACTTTCAGTTTCTGAATCACATTGTATGTCACATCAGGGATGCTCACCGTTTCCGTGTGGAGATTGAGGCGGTCGGCCTGGAATCTTGACAACTCCAGCATGTTCTCCAGGATGGCGACTAGTGATTCCGCACCTTCAGCCGCGTTTTGAAGAAGCTCGCTCATATCTTCGGTCGATATTCCGGCGGACATCGCCGAACGCAGCGAGCCGATG
The DNA here is from genome assembly GCA_030690265.1 of Dehalococcoidales bacterium. GTDB lineage: Bacteria > Chloroflexota > Dehalococcoidia > Dehalococcoidales > UBA2162 > JAUYHA01. The sequence continues at coordinate 35,342 of JAUYHA010000109.1, forward strand.
ATTAACGCAAGAGGTGTGCGCAGTTCGTGGGAAACGAGCCCGATGAACTCATCCTTCATTTCATCTATCTTCTTGAGTTCAGTGATGTCCTGTACCTTGCCAAACCCGCCTTTAAGCATACCCCGCTTATCGAACTCCACCTCGGCCCTTTCACGAACCCACTTCACTGCATCCCCCACCATGATGCGATGTTCGATATCATAGTCTTCGCCCTGAAGAGCCGCCTGCCATGCCCTGTCAACATTTTCCCGGTCGTCAGGGTGCACACAGGAGAGAAATGTCTCATAAGTCATGGGTGTTTCTTTAGGGATACCGAACATACGGTAAGTCTCATCCGACCACAATAGTTCGTCACGCTGGACATCCAGTCGCCAGCTGCCGGTTTGAGCAACGGCTTGAGCACGGTTCAGGTCTTGCTGATTCTCCCGCAACGCTTCCTCTGCCTTCTTCCACGCGGTGATATCGCTGCCATATATATTTACGTAACCCGCAGTCGTTACAGGAACGAAGTTCAGTGTAAATATGCGTCCTTTGCCCGCTGCTTCGATTACCTGAGGGGAGCCCTTGTCCAGAACCTCAGCAACTATTTTCCGGTAGCGGGCAGGCAGAAACTGCCCTGGCTGGCATTTTAAATCCAGTATGGCACAGGCAGCATTGGCAAACATTATAGCCCCACTTCTGTCCACTCTCAGCACCGGATTAGGATTCTCCAGCGGGAACCCGCTCAAATCTTCAAGCTGCTTATTGGCTACGGTAAGCCTTTCTGCTGCCAGCTTCTCTTCTTCAGCCATTACCACATCTTTACGAAGTATCATTATGTTAATTTGCTATTGTAGGTATATTCCCTTTTCTTTTAATAGTCAATTTTAAAACAGATAAGGCAGGTCTTCTGTTACCTTTTCGGATGATTTTGACAACGGCTTTTTGTGCGCATAGAATGTCCGTAGTAACAAGTGGGTTTAGTCGCAAAAGATTAGCGGGCTGATGAAAAAGGGAGTGCAGAGGGGCGAAGCCTCTTTGCCGGGAGTCTGAGGGTGTCCCTCAGATATGAATTTCACCCCTTCCTTACCAGGAAGGGGGCAAGGGGGATGGTCGAAAGAGTTTTTCAGAGCCCTGTTAGAATGAGGAAACAGCACTGTGGAAATCGATCTTGACACCGAATATGCCAGCCGGGATGAAATTTATGCTCTCCAGAGTCGAGAACTCAGGGAGCTGGTGATGCGCTGCTGGGAGCACGTCCCTTTTTACCGGAGAATCTGGGAGAAGGCAGGTATCACCCCGGCCGATATAAAAGAAGCCTCGGACATCAAGAAACTTCCTTTCGTTACCAAGCAGGATATAATTGATAACATAGCAGAATACCCACCGTTCGGTGATTTTCAAGGGGGCTATAACTCCGTGCGTATCCAGACCAGCACGGGGAGTACGGGAATGCCCAAGCCCATTTTTCACACGATGTCTGACTGGGATAACATTGCCCTGTTATGGAAAAGAAGATTCAGGACCCAGGGGATTAAGGAAGGTGATATCGCCCAGGTAGCTTTTGCCTACACCCTTTTTATTGTCGGGTTTTCAGCTACCGAGGGGCTGATGCGAGCTGGCGCCCTGGTTATTCCGGCAGGGAGCGGTGCCGTGACCTCTTCGGAGAGACAGCTGGAGATTGCCAGAAACTGGGGCACCACCGTTTTTTGCTGTACCGGCTCTTACATGCTCCATCTGGCTAATGTAGCCGAACAGGCCGGAATGGACCCGGGCAAAGATTTTAAAATCCGTATTTCTATCCACGCTGCAGAACCGCTAACTGAATCTATGCGCCGGGAGATACAGAGCAGATGGCACTGCAAGACCTATGACACCTACGGAAGTGTGGAGACCAGTGCTCCTATGTATGAATGTCAGTTTCAAAATGGCCATCATATAAATGAAGACGCTTATATCTACGAGATACTCAATCCTGAAACCGGCGAAGAAGCCATGCCCGGTGAGGATGGTGAGGTAGTGGCGACTACCCTTTTCAAAGAAGCCGCCCCTTTGGTGAGATATAAAATTGGGGATATTGCCGGCTTTTTGCCCGGAAACTGCCAGTGCGGCAGTAACTTTGTCAGGATGAGCAAGGTAAAGGGAAGAATTGACGAAATGATGAAGGTCAAGGGCGTGGGACTGTATCCTACTGACTTTGAAGCAGCATTAAAGAAGTTTCAAGTTTTTGGTAGTGAGTATTTGATAGTGATTAACCGGGAGAATAGCCAGGACACTGTAAAGTTAAGAGTCGAATACACCGGGGATAATGAAGCAACTGATTTTTATAAGCAGGACTTAATCAGGGAGCTAAGGAGCAAGCTGGGCCTGGGTTGCGAGGTAGAACTGCTGCCGAAAGGGGCACTGGACAAAGAGCTGAATGTCGAAGAGCGAATAAAATACAAGCGGGTTTTAGACTTGAGGAAGAAAGAGGACTAAAAAACTACTATAAGCATAAAATGGAGGGGGTAGCTTTATGGCATTTCGAGACCTTCGGGAATTCCTGGGCGTACTGGAAGAGAAAGGTGAACTAATTAAATTAAAGAAAGAATTGGAAGACGGGTATGAAGTATCAGCCCTTGCCTGGGAGTTGGCGGAAAGAAGCGGACCGGCTGTTCAGTTTCACCTGAAAGGATATGATATTCCCCTGGTGATGGGGCTTCATGGCACGCTGCGAAGAAACTGCATCGCTCTGGGCCTGGAGCCGAAAGAAAGCGATAAAGAGAATTACTACCAGATTCGGAATTTCATTGCCGGGCTGCTGGAGTCTAAAGATAAGTGGATAAAACCGGTCAAGGTTGATAAAGCCCCCTGCCAGGAAGTGTCCCTGACCGGGGCTGAAGTCGACCTGGGTAAGTTGCCGGTAGCAAAGTGGAGCCCTATGGACGGCGGCCCCTACATTACTCTCACCAATATCATTACCCGGAACATGGCAAGCCAGCAGTGGCGAAGGAACACGGGGATGTATCGGGTGATGATAAATGATAAGACAACTACCAATGTAATGTGTTGCGCCACTCAGCACATCGGTATACATATTGCTATCGCCCGGCAGAAAGGGATGAAAACAATACCCCTGGCTATTGCCCTGGGGGTTGACCCGGTGATAAATATCGTCTCTACGACCAAGACAAGCTTCGGGGATGACGAGTTTGATTTTGCCGGCGCCATCAGGGGTGAACCGGTAGAAATGGTGACTTGCAAGACGGTAGACCTTGATGTTCCGGCGAATGCGGAGATTATTATCGAGGGCAATCTTGATATAGACCCGGAGGGTGCCACTATCGAGGGGCCCTTCGCAGAGTGGATGGGGTATTATGAGGAACCAATGATGTTACCCCGGTTTCATGTTACGGCTATTACTCACCGGAGAGACCCGTTATACGCTACCTGTATTGTGGGGCATCCTAAAAATGATGGAGAGGTAATCCGGTTTCCGGTAATTCAGGCTAACAATTATAACATTCTCAGGCGCGTAGTGGCTGGCTTCAGAGATTTCGTGGCACCCTGGAACACGCGGGGTTACAAGGTAGTGGTTCAGGTAAACAAGCGCTATCCGGGGTGGGGCATGCAGGCAGCCCTGGCGGCCCTCACTACCAGCCAGGGATTTGCCTCGGCTAACATAGCCGTTGCTGTCAGTGAGGATATTGACCCCTGGGACCAGGACCAGGTTGACTGGGCTATTGCTACCAGGGTTGACCCGGCATTAGATGTGGTTATCCTGCCTCCGTCAGGCGTATATCCCCTGAATCCTGCGGCATCACAAAGAGTGGACGTCGACAGTGAAACGGGGTATACCGAATATTCTTTTGTCGGCAAGATGGCGATAGATGCTACCAAGAAATTAGCCTCGGAAAATCGCAGACCTACAGGTACCACCGTAGAACCTGACTACCAGGCACTTGAATTTGTCAGAAAAAACTGGCAAAGTTACGGGCTATGATAGAGAACCAGACATGAAAATGCCTTGAATCTATTCAGGCCGGTTATTGTTTAGAAACATTTGTAGTAATGACTCCGAGCCCCAGTAAATCGGCATCCGGGTCAAATCCGAACGGCCACCCGTCCGTAGTTTCGTTAGCTGAGTTGGCTGCGGCTGGGCGGGGTCATAGTCAGGGGCAAAGTTTTCAGCCAGTCAGTCTATTTCTCAAGCCTTCAAAGGGCAGCCTCTCACCAGGTCGCCTTATTTTAATCCGTAATATTCTATAGTTACTCGGTTAGCTATTTATGGTAAGGTTAAGTTATCTTCTGATATGTTAATGAATAGCCTAACCAGTTTGTTACATTTCCTTGATTAGCTCTATTTTCTACTTCCTGCAATTTGCTGGAGAGCCACCCACGTTTCAGATACTCTATGCAAATTTAACTGCTATTGTAAATCCCCGAAAGGTCATAGAACTACGGTGGATGGTATCAAATTGAGACTCAAAGGAGTCAGCGGTCTTTAGATAAATGACTTAGGTTAGGTGGGAACTACAAGGCTTATTCTGGTGCCCGAGTTATCTCGTGACTGGATATCCAGGCTTCCACCAATCAGTTCAGCTCGTTCCCTCATCCCTATAATGCCCATATGCCTGGTAGTAAAATTTTTGCTGTTTGGCCGGGGGATAATGAAGCCTGAACCGTCATCAAGCACCTCCAAACTGAGTTCTCCCCTGGAAATCTGTAGAGTAACCGTTATTGTTTTTGATTTTGAGTGCTTTTCCGCGTTGCGTAATGCCTCTTGAGCAATGCGGAATATACCCAGTTCTAAATCTGATGATAGTCGCCGGTACTTTCCCTTAACTGTAAAACCGGTCTCAATTCCAGTTCGTTTTTTTACGTCCCGCAGAAGACCACGTATTGCCGAAATGATGCCAAGGTCGTCAAGGTAGGGGGGCCTGAGTAATGTAGTAAATACTCTCAATCCATCGACAATTTTCCCGCTGATGCTCCGTGCTTCATTTAACTCGGCAATATTGGGAGCATCACCGGAGTCCCTGGCTTCATCAAGGAGACGACATAATGTTACCATAGATTGAATAGTATCATCATGCAGTTCGCGGGCTATTCTCTGTCTCTCCTCCTCCTGTGTACGGATGAGTAAAGCTGCGTAGGCTTTCAGACTGGCCTGTCGATGGTAGTCTTCGGTAATATCCCTGAAAGCAACCTGAATAATCTGTTCGCCAGCACTGTTAGTTGACTGGTTAACGCTCGGCTTCAAATTTACGCTCAGCCCAGTGGGTAACTCAACGGAAACTCTTTCTATGGGTTGAGAACCGTTCCTGGCAGTGTCAATAATTCTCAGGGAACTTTCCTCTCCTATCAGTTCAGCAAGGTTCACCGCTCTTTTCCCGTTTATCTTTGTTCCAAAGAGAACTTTTGCTTCCGGGTTTAAGTCTAAAACTTTGCCAGTAAGGTCGAGAGCCAGGATAGGGACGGGACTGGAAATAAAAAGGTCCCGGTATCTCTCCTCAGAGACTCTGAGACTCTCTGCCGCAACCTCCGCATTATGGCGAGCCGTCATTTCCCGGTCGATGTGAAAACCGATATACATAGCAAGGCCGTTTACCACCAGTAAGAAGAAAATTACTCCCAGCCTTGCATCGAGTGAATAATGCCAGAGAGCCCAGTCCGGGATTGTAACTATCATAACCCAGATTGCAGTTGCTGAGGCTCCTGTGAATCCATAGCTGATGGCGGCATATACTACCGGCAAGAAGAAGAGAAAGATGGTAAGGTAATACAACAAGCCCAGATGTGATAATACGCCTGAAACTTCTCCCAAGCCGTGTAATATAGCTAAGATGATAACCAGGCTGAATATTATGCGGAAAGCCCGCTCATTGAATCTTAAATGGAATGCCAGAAACTGGTGCCAGAAATGAATTAACTGGTCTCTAGTCAATTGAATCACCGCTATCAATCATTTTCTGGGAAAGAGCGTGCATAGCCGCCTCAATTCGGGAATTCACTTTCAGTTTGGTTAGAATATTATTAAAGTGGCCCTCTACGGTCCTTATGCTTATATTGAGCTGCTCAGCAATTTCTTTATTTCGTAACCCCTTTGAAGCCAGTTCCAGAATCTTGCTCTGGCGAGCAGTAAGAGGGTGGGTGATTTTTTGCCGGGTATCCATCCAGATTCGTCCAACCTTCATAACAAGGTCCGGAGTAAGCACCGTATGACCACGGTGAACGCTCCTGACAGCATCAACTAATTCCTCTGGGAGGCAAGTTTTTAAAAGGTATCCCGATGCTCCGGCTTCCATCCAGGTCAGAACATAGATATCATTATCATAGGCTGTAAACACCAGAACCCTGGTATTCGGGGAAAAATGCTTGAGTTGCTTTATAACATCAAAGCCGTTTAGTTTTGGCATACGTATGTCCAGAATTATCACATCAGGTTTGAGGCTTTTAGCCAGCTCTAAAGCACTTTCACCGTCACTGGCATCACTAACTACGCTTAAGTCATGATGCTCTTCCAGGATACGTTTTGTCCCGGCACGAACTGTTGGATGGTCATCAGCGAGTAAAATTCGTATCTGTTCCATTTCTTTGTCTCGATTATATACTATCCTGTGTCATAGTTTATCTAAAAAGTAGTCAGGTATTTACACCTGAGTTTGTCTAGGTGTATACCCGCTTGATACGATGTTGTATCTTAACATATTCTTTGTCATAGGGAAAAATTTTGACGGAGGGCAATCCATGATAAAAAAATTATTATTCCTTTCCTTTATTATAGCAGGGGCGCTGATTACGGCACTGGCCTGTGGTGGACCGGAAACGCCGCCTCAGACAGAGACTCCCCCTGTCCAGACAGAGATGGAACCTGCTCCGGCAACCTTAGCTCATGCCGGACGGTTGTATGATAAGTGGTGGGGTGAAATTGGGCAAGATGTTCCATCGGGTGACAACCCGGTATGGGCCCGGCAGACTACCAACACCCGCTCAGGTGCCGGTACCTGGCGCTGTAAAGAATGTCACGGATGGGACTATAAAGGTGTCAGTGGCGTCTACAGTTCCGGCTCACACAAGACCGGTTTCACTGGGCTTCTACAGGCGAGCGGCAAGTCACGGGAAGATTTAGCTAAGCAGCTTAAAGGCGAGATTGATTCACAACACGATTTCAGTGCTATGACTGACCTGCACGTGGGGCACCTGGTAGATTTCCTGAAGTACGGGATGATTGATGATAGTAAATATATTGATTACTCTACCAAGAAAACGATAGGTGCTGATGTTGCGCATGGTGAAGAACTATATACCAGCACCTGTGTACCCTGCCACGGTGCTGATGGCAAAACCATTGATATCGAGGGAGCAGGAATAGGTGCCATAGCTAATGGGAATCCTTGGGAGACTTTGCACAAGATAAGATTTGGCCAGCCGGGAACTGCTATGCCGGCAGCGGTGGCTAGTGGATGGAGTACTGAAGAGGCGGTTGACGTGTTGGGTTACGCGCAGACTCTTCCCGAGTAAAAAATAGTCAATTTCTTAAAACAGGTGTCTTTGGACTAGTTAGGTCCCCTTAGCTTGGCGAGGGGACCTTTCATTTCTACGGTGGACGCAGTCCCACTTTGTTCATATGCCATCTGTGAAATCTGCCGAACGCCAGTTATCTATTTAAATCCAGCTAAAGAGATTTTTGGGGTGCCCTATAAAATGGGACAAAAGTCATATTCAAAGGGCTTTTCTTACCTGTATAGTATTTGTTAACTGTATAAATGGAAGGAGAAGACAGCATATGAATTACGTAGCAAAAGACCACAGCGCTCTTATCGGAATGGAAGGCTTAAGTCAGCAGTTACTGACGAACCATTTCACTCTCTATCAGGGTTATGTCACCAATACCAATAAACTGATGGAGCTACTTACCACCATGCTTTTGGAAGAGAAAACTGCTACTCCCGAATATGCCGAACTTAAGCGGCGGCTCGGCTTTGAGTTCAACGGTATGCGGCTCCACGAGTACTACTTTGAAAACCTGGGCAAGAAGGGCACGCCTGATAGTGCCGCCAATCTGAAAGAGAAGCTGACCGAAGACTTCGGCAGCTACGAGAACTGGGAGAAAGACTTCAGGGCAACCGGTGCCATGCGCGGCATCGGCTGGGTTGTTCTCTATCAGGACATTGTCACTGGCCGGCTTTTTAACCAGTGGATTAATGAGCATGAGACCGGTCATCCCGCCGGTTGTCTCCCGATTCTGGTGATGGATGTATTCGAGCATGCTTATATGCTTGACTACGGTCTGAAGAGAGCCGATTATATCAATACTTTCTTCCAGAATATAAACTGGGAAGCTACCGAAGGTCGATTCAAGGCGGCAATTACTCTCTGTCCGTAGTGTCGAACAGTTATCACCGAGTTGGCTATTTTCTGTTAGTGAAGCGTCCGACTACCCCTACCAGTTCGTTAACATAGTCATCACTACGTTCGTCTCGGGTCAGGGCATCGCGGACGCAGCCCCGTATGTGGTCTTGCAGGATGATAGCGGCTACTTTCTGGGTTGCCGCTATAACGGAGGAAAGCTGGTTTAGCACCTCAACGCAGTACCTGTCTTCCTCAATCATCTGGCGGATACCCTTGAGCTGTCCTTCCACTCTCTTTAAGCGTACTACGATATCTCGCTTATCTTTTACATAGGATGGCATACTCCATACCTCCAGACGAAATTTTCTGTTCAATATATCCCTATGGGGGGTATCAAAGTTAAGTTTAACAGGGATTCTTCGAATATGTCAAGAAACCTTCTATTTTCTCTTGACACGGATTATTGCCTTGTTTATAATAGGAACAATACCTGGTGGGGGTATAGGGTATATTCACCTTTGGTTTTGTGGTATTAGCCGAAAATAGCTGTAAGAAGGAGGTCGGTATGATGGCTGCAAAAGATTTGAAAAAGGCATCGCTATCTATCGGTGGCATGACCTGTGCCGCTTGCGTGGAACACAACGAAAAGGCGCTGGGTGACCTGCCCGGCGTGGAAAAAGCGGTCGTTAACCTGGCTACGGGTAAGGCGGCCGTGGAATATGACCCGAACCGGGTCTCTCTGGCTGACATGAAAGAGGCGGTGGATGAAACGGGCTATGAAGTTGTATTGAGCAAAGCTACTCTCGATATTACGGGGATGACCTGTGCCTCCTGCGTGGAAAACATCCAGAAGGCAACAACCAGCCTCCCCGGAGTTTTCAGGACGGTGGCAAACCTGGCGACAAATACTGCCCTGGTTGAATACGAGCCGTCAATTACCTCGCTTGCCGAAATTAAGAAAGCGATTAAAGATATTGGCTACGAGGCTTCGGAGCGCGCCGAGGGGCAGGAAGCTATGGACCGGGAGCAGGAAGCACGCCAGAAGGAGATTCGCCGCCAGCTTATCAACCTTATTTTTTCTGCCACCCTGGGAATGCTGGTGATGATAGGCATGTTTCAGCCTTACTGGATATTCCCTTCTTTTGTGCCGGCGTGGCTGAACAATAAAGTCGTCCTTTTCTTTTTGACCACGCCCATAGTTTTTGGCCCGGGCCGGCAGTTTTTCATTAATAGCTGGAATGGCTTGAAACGCGGGCTGACCGATATGAACCTGCTTTATGCTACCGGAATCGGCGCCGCCTACGGTATTGCCGTGGTCAACACTTTCTGGCCCGATGCCGGTTTCGGGGGCAAAGAAGTTACCTTCTATGAAGCCGCTGCCCTGCTTACCTCTTTCATCATTCTTGGCAGATACCTGGAGGCGGTTACGCGCGGGCGGACCTCACAGGCAATCCGCCGTCTGATGAAACTGCAACCCAAACGCGCCAGAGTATTGCGGGAGAATGAGGAAGTAGAAATTCCCGCTGAAGAGGTGCTGATAGATGACATTGTGGTGGTGCGCCCGGGGGAAGCTATTCCTGTTGATGGACTGGTTGAAGAGGGATATTCTTCAGTAGACCAGTCTATGATTACCGGGGAAAGTATCCCGGTGGAGAAAAAAGTTGGCGATGAGGTCATCGGCGGCACTATGAACAAGACCGGGGCTTTCAAATTCCGGACTACCCGCGTCGGTAAGGATACCGCCCTGGCACAAATCATCAAGCTTGTCGAGGATGCCCAGACGACCAAGGCGCCCATACAGAAGGTTGCTGACAAGGTAGCTGGGAATTTTATCCTCGGCGTTCACCTTCTGGCGCTGGCAACCTTTCTTTTCTGGTTTTTTGTTGGTTTCAACTTGTGGTTTACGCCGGAAAGCCGCCTCCTCTTAACCCCCTACCAACTGACGGCAGTAGGCGCTTTCGGGCTGGCTATTATCATCTCCGTGACCGTGCTCGTTATCTCCTGCCCGTGTGCCGTTGGTCTGGCAACACCCAGCGCCATCATGGCCGGGAGCGGCAAGGGGGCGGAGTATGGCATCCTCTTTAAGGGAGCTGATGCTATGGAAGCCACTGCCAGGCTGCAGTCAGTTATCTTTGATAAAACCGGCACCTTGACCAGGGGAGAACCCTCAGTAACCGATGTGATAGCAGTGGAGCATCTGTCCCGTGATGAGGTGCTGCGTCTGGCGGCGGTGGCGGAGAAGAACTCGGAGCATCCGCTGGGTGAAGCGATAGTCCAGGGTGCCGGCGCTCGAGGACTTGAGCTGGAAGAGGCGCAGAGTTTCAATGCCATCCCCGGTCATGGCATCGAGGCCAGCCTCAACGGTCGCACTATCCTACTGGGCAACCGAAGGCTCATGGCAGAGCGTAAAGTAACTTTTGACGGTCTCCTGCCGGAGGCGGAGCGCCTTGAAGGCGAAGGCAAGACAGTCATGTTCGTTGCTGTGAACGGAAAACCTGCCGGTATTGTGGCCGTGGCTGATACTCTAAAAGAGACCTCGGCTCTGGCTGTGGAAGAACTCCACCGTATGGGGCTTCAGGTAGCCATGATTACCGGAGATAACCGGCGCACTGCTGAAGCTATCGCAAAACAGGTAGGAATCGACCGTGTCCTGGCTGAAGTCCTTCCTGAGGATAAAGCCAGCGAGGTGAAGAAGCTCCAGGCTGAGGGCTTCAAGGTAGCTATGGTGGGCGATGGCATCAATGATGCTCCAGCACTAGCCCAGGCCGATGTAGGTATGGCTATCGGCTCCGGCACGGATGTAGCCAAAGAAACCGGTCATGTTATCCTCGTTAAAGATGACCTGCTGGATGTTGTCGCCGCCATACAGGTGGGGCGGGCTACCCTGCGAAAGATAAAAGAAAACCTGTTCTGGGCATTTGGTTACAACACCCTGGCTATACCGCTTGGTATGGGGATACTTTATCCCTTCTTTGCTCAGGTGGTGAGCCCGGAGCTGGCGGCGCTTCTGATGGCTACCAGCTCGCTCTCGGTTACCCTGAACACATTGAGGATGCGTGGCTTCGTGCCGGCGATACGGCGTCGTATTCAACCGGGGGCACCACAGGCGGCATCACTTGCTACGCAGATGAGCCACTGATATTGGCAAAGGAGACATTGCTATGCAGAACATAGGTTTGATAAGTGCTCTCATCAGCGCCGCCATCTCGGTGACGGTGGCTGGTCTTTTCTTGCTGGGGACGCTGGCTGGTGAATATACCCTGGTGGAACGCATTGGCGGGGTCGCCTGGGTGCTGCTGCTGTCAATGATAATTCTAATGCCCGTGGTTACTCCGATAGTTAAAAAGAGGCAGCGGTAGCAGAGGATAAGTCTCTGGTCTTAGGGTGTGGTATTCTTGATAAACTGGAGCAGTGCGTCTATCTCTTCGGGGCTGAGGGTTCCCTCAAATCCGGGCATTGCCGTGCCCGGGACTCCCTTCGCTATTGCCTCTCTTGTCCCGGCATCACTTAGTTCTGCCAGGCTATCCGGTGTTAGAGCCGGGGCAAATCCGGCTACCCCTTCCCGGTTCACTCCGTGACAGGCGGCGCATCTGGCAGTATATATTTCTTCAGCTGCTATTGTTGCCTGGGGAGTCTCCTCCGTAGCTGGTGGGGTTACTGCTGTTGTCTCTTCCATCGTCCCTTCAGGCTGTGCCGGTGTTGTTTCGGAAATACTACCTTCTTCGGTATCAAAATAGGGAAACGCTGTTCTATCCAGTAAGGGTGTTTTTGACAGTTTATTATCTTCTTCGCCAGCAACTGCCGGTTGATGACAGGCATGGCAGACATCGCTGGGGCGCTCGCTGTGAGTTTCCACAGGGAATTGAGGTGCCCCGCCAATACCCTGGGCATGACAGGCGCGGCAATCATCACGCCCTTCTGTTGAGTGAGGTATTTGCGGCACCACAATTGTTGCCGTGGGCGGAGGTGGTGAGGGCGGTTCAATCATTCCGCAGGAAATAGCCAGACTGCTCAGGCCGATTAGCAGTAGTCCTCCGACTATGTACCAGACAGATTTTGCACCCGCATTTATTTTCATTTTTCTGATGATATTCCTTAACTATTGAAAAAAGACGAATTTTATTACCATACTGAGTATATATAGCCCCCCCCACAACATTACTATCATTGCCAGCATATATACCAGTCCGCGCAGAGCCATAAGGTGATTACGCGGTTTGCCCAGAAACCATGCCGCCAGCATACCGTATATCGGTGCCAGGATAATACCGAGTATGAGCCACAGACCAACCGGGGTACCGCCTATCCATTCCAGCATTTTTTATTCCTCATGCTCACTTTCTGCTTCAATCATTGGAATTATCTTGGAGACGACGGTAAAAAATAAGACAAATATTGCCACCGAGCCAATGACGGAAGAATATTCGACCCAGGTGGGAACATAGTGCCCCGGTACACCTTTGTAAATAGAAAACTCGGGATGAGCAAGCCCTTCCACAATGAAGAGGGTTTTCTCAAACAGAGTCGCAATCACCGGTAATGCTGCGGCAGCAACGACCAGCTTTACGTTGAATAAAGCAGGCCAGATTGTTTGTGCCCCGAGGTAGATGATGGAAGCTCCAACCAGCCCGATGATAGTCCAGAAGAGAGGGTTCTCCATTTTGGCTTCAGTGGCTTCGAGCAGCCCGACCGGTGGGGCAAAAGAGCCGGTAATAATCTGTTGAAGCTCGAACCACAAGAAGAAAAAAGATACTATTGCCAGCACGGTTCCCAGCTTGGCAAAGACCTTGTCGGTAAGAAATTCCTCCCAGCCGAAGACCCGGCGCAGAATATAAGAAACAACAGTAACTGAGCCGAAAGCCGAGGTCAGGGCGATACTGAGGAAAGTCGGCGCCTGGATGGTACTGAACCATCCGGGCATAGAGGCTATAAGCTGAAAGAGCCAGGGGATAACTCCGCCGTGCAGAAGGAAAGGAGCCAGCACAAATACGGTGAGAGCCAGCCACCAGGCCATTCTGGATACCTTGGCATCTTCGTCAGGGCTGTATCCCTGAGTCAGTGCCCAGTATAGAGGAGAAAGATAAGGCGGCAGCCGGTCACGCAGTTTATAAATATCGTGTCGCAATGTCAGCAGCAGGTAAGTTGCTGTCAGAATAAAATAGAGGGTAATAACCGTTACATCCCAGACTAAGGGGGAAGTCTGAAAGGTGGTAATATAATTAAAAAGAACGCTGGTCACTACCCGGTCGGGCCGTCCCAGGTCAACGATAATGAATAGCCCGGCTATAGAAAGCCCGCCTATCGTCAGCAGTTCGGCTATACGGGCAATCGGATAGAAAACTCTAACCTTGAAAAGTCTGACTGAGGCGGAGATAAGAATTCCGCCGTGGGAGATTCCGACCCACCAGATGAAGGAACCAATATATATTCCCCAGGGGACCCCTCCGGTTGTTCCCCAGTCTCCCAGACCGGTAACCACCAGTCCGTATCTCAGCTGCCAGGCCCAGGCGGCAAAGAACCAGATTAAGAGTGCTCCGCTAATTGCCAGAGTAAGTAAATATTTTATAGTGGGGGGTGCCATAGGTTTGAGGATTTTGTCTTCCCTGGATTCAGTTCTAATTCTCACTGGCTACCTCCAAAAAGCTTCAGGAACCAGGGTTCATTGCCTCCCAGGAGAGGCAGGCGCTTCTCCACCAATCCCCAATCGGCGTAAGAGACCGGCCCATCTACCGGCTCTGCTTTCTCCGAAGGCTGCTGGCCAATGTAAATGATGTTCGGTTTGGTGCCGTGGTCTTCCAGCAGGCGGAAAGTGGAAATTTGTCCGCCCTTCTCCCTCCTTTTTTGTTCCAGGTATTTGTTAGGCCGGCTGTTCAGATCGTTCATATCACCAAAGTGCAGAGCGTTATGCGGGCAGCTCAGCTCGCAGACCAGGTTTTTCCTGCCATCATCCTGCCTTTCCGGACAGAATTCGCATTTGCCCATAACACCTTTCGGCGGGTTACCTATAACCCAGCGACCCCTGGCGTCAGTGAATTTAGTAATAGCACCGGGGTTCCTTGGCGGCGGGTCATCCCACTGGAAGTAATTGACTCCGTAAGGGCAGGTGACCATGCAATAACGGCAACCGATGCACAGATTGTAGTCAGTGAGGACAAGCCCGTCAGAATCGCGCTTGTGCCGTGCTCTCACCGGGCAGACCTTAACGCAGGGCGGATTGGAACAGTGATTGCAGAAACGGGGTAGGAAGTTCGGTTCGTCCCTGTTCGTGTCCTTGAATGCAAAAACATACAGCCACAGAACTCCCGGAGCAAGAGAATTATGATGGGAACAGGCATAAATGCATTCAAGGCAGCCATCACAATTCTCCATATCAACAACCATACCCATCTGTACTCTGCCGGCTTGCTCGAGTTCGCTACCGTCTTCCTGCAGCAGTAAACCTTCGTGGTTGTTCCCAATAAGGCTCTTAGCGGCCAGAACCTTATTGCCTAAAAAGGATGCTCCCACAATCCCGGCCAGGCCGATACCTCCCAGTTTAAGCAGTGTGCGGCGGGATATGTATTTTGCGAGGACGGATTCTGGCGATGGGCTACCGTTACCGCCACCCGGATTTATCGGGCGGTCGTCAATGCCAAACTCTTTGAGGTATGCCTGGTGGTACTTCTGGTAGAACTCAGCTTCGGAAAGATGACCGGTAATGAGCCTCTGGGCGTCTCTGGCTACTTGCTTAGGCAAGTCAGGATTAAATTGTGTTGGCTCCGGCAATTACTCGGCCTCCCTTCTCTGCTTCCTTTACAAACTTATCTGCTATGAGCATCAACATATAACACTAAAACCCTGGGTATTTGTCCCTAGATTTGCTGGTAATGACTAAAGTGGAAAGAAACCGGGAAAGAGGGACTTTATCAAATAGCTAATGAAACTGATATCCATTTTGACTTTTTGGAGTAGTTATACCCAAGTATTTCTACTCATCGGCTCTCATTATACTGAACCAAAACAATTTTATCAAGTGTTTTTTTGACAAATTTTATTGTAACGGGTCAGAATAAGTTTATCAAGTGGGGAAGCGCAAACCCTTTATCCATTATATACCCCCTGCCCCTATAGGGTATCAGGATAATTATATCGCTCATTTCTGGTAATGTCAACTGCTCGATGGGAAGGCGGGAAATACCTACTCCGGCGATAGAGGCCGCCCCATCTTGCCTACCCATACCATACCAATAGTGGGGCCTATTGTTGTGACCAACTGGGTTCATCATAGTCCAGGATAAATCCCAGAGGTTACGAATGATGCTGCCCTTTGTCCAATCCCTATCAAATCTGGAACATCTCCTGCCGCCACACTTCCTGGAAAGTGTTCCAGATTATCCATTGAGTTCTCCATCCGGTTGGTTAAACTGTATTGGCCACTCTATCAAATTGAGATGTTTCGCCTGTTCGATGGCTCCGGCAACAACAAAGAGAGAGCCGGTAACACAAATAAGGTCTTTCTTTTCCGCCTGGCTTAAAGCCAGGGGCAGGGCAGTTGAAATATCATCTATTGCCTGGGCTTCCACTCCCTGCTGTCTAAGCTCGGCGACAAGAGAAGCAATGGGCATTGCCCGGGGGTGAATAGAGTGAGTGACAATTACCTCATCAAACAGAGGTAGCAGCTCTGAGAGTATGCCGGCAAAATCCTTATCAGATGAGAATCCAATAATCAAGATAGCCCGGTCAAAATCAAAGTATTGCTTAAGAGCCTTCCTCAACTTGCGGGCTGAGTCCGGGTTATGAGCACCATCGACTACCACCAGAGGATGACGGTTCAGAACCTGGAGTCGCCCCGGCCAGTTCACTTCTGTCAAGCCCCGGCTGATGTTATCGCCGGAGATATGGGAGCCATTCTCAGCCAGAACCTCCAGGCTGGCTACTGCTGTGGCCGCATTCTCCATCTGATGCTCACCCAGCAGGGGAATTGATAGTTCGTAACTACCCAGGCGCCCCTTTACCTGGAGTGATTGCCGTCTGGAATTAAAACCGAGGCTCTGCCAGGTAACATCTCTACCCACCTTTATCCACTTTGCTTTCTGCCTAAGGCAGGTTTGCTCAAAGACCTGATTCACCTCTTCAGCTTGCGATGAGGTTACTACAATGGTATTGGCTTTGATAATGCCGGCTTTTTCAGTGGCAATTGCGGTTAAGGTATTACCCAGAACCTCGGTGTGGTCAAAGCTGATTGAGGTGATAACACAGACCTCGGGCTGGACTACATTGGTAGCATCCAGCCTGCCCCCCAGCCCGGCTTCAATTACCTGAAAGTCTACCCCTTTTGAATCAAAGCAGGCAAAGCCCAAGGCCGTTATCAGTTCGAAGGTAGTCAACTGGCCGTAGGCAGCTTTCTTATTTACCGCTTCCACCTCTGGTTTAAGCTTCTCCACCAGAGCGACAATGTCCTGGTCGGAGATTAACCTGTTGTCAATCCGGATACGCTCATTGAAAGTGTGCAAATGGGGTGAGGTATAAAGCCCGGTGGTGTAACCTGAGGCAGTGAGTGCCGAGGCTATCATAGCCGCTGTACTTCCCTTCCCCTTGCTGCCGGCGATATGAACTGTTCTGGCTTTCAGATGGGGGTTGCCTAACCGGGACAGCAGTTCATCCACACGTCTCAGGTCGTAACGAGCCGGTTCCCGGGGCCTGGCTTGTCTCTCATAGTCAATAAAACTGTAGATGTAGTCCAGGGCTTGCTGAATATCCATTGAGACTCGATGCCTCCCAACCAAGATAGAAATTATAACACTGCTACTACTCCGCAACAACTCGGGGTCGTATGTCGTTGCGAGTCCTTCTGAGAAGGACGTGGCAATCTCTTCGAATGTCATTGCGAGAGTAGCGTGGCAATCTCAATAAATCTTATAGATTGCTTCGTCACTAGCGTTCCTCGCAATGACAAATATGACGGAGTATTCCTTATATAGTAAACGCTCTCGTATAATATGAAATTTTGGAACTTATCCCGTGTTGGTGGTGATACGCCTGTTATGCTATTATGCTAAAAACTATGAATCAAATGGACCCGGTTATTGGAATTGCTATTTTACTGGCAGCAGCCCTGGTAGGCGGAATGATAGCCCACCGGCTGAACCAGCCAGTTATACTGGGCTACCTTGTAGTCGGGGTGGCTGTTGGTCCCTACGCCCTTAGTCTGGTGGATGACCTGGAACTAATCGAAGCTGCAGCAACTATGGGGGTTGCTCTATTGATGCTTACTCTGGGATTGGAAATTTCCATCGGTCAACTAAAGCAGGTGGGGAAAGTGGGGCTGTGGGGTGGCATAATTCAAATTCTGGTTACCTTTGCCCTGGGCTTACTGGCGGGTTTTCTTTTATTCAAATGGCCGTTAGTCCAGGCATTCTTATTCGGGCTGGTTATCTCTCTTAGCAGCACCATGGTTTGTCTCAAGGTATTGATGGAGAGGGGCGAACTCGATTCCGTGCACGGCCAGATTATGATTTCGATTCTTATTCTTCAGGACATTAGCGTGGTTTTGATTGCGGTATTAATACATCTCCTGGGCGGCAGCGTAGAAAACCTACCCCTCACGCTGGCTTCAACCGCAGGGGCGATAGCTCTTTCTGTTGGGATAGCTATTGTCTCCGGACTCTGGGTGCTTCCCTGGCTGATGGGTAGGGTTGGCGGAATCCGGTCTCGCGAGCTGTTTCTGCTAATCGTTCTGGTACTGGGTTTAGGAACCGCCCTGGCTACCCAGATTTTTGGACTCTCGGTAATCTTCGGGGCTTTTATAGTTGGCCTGGTGCTGCGGGAGACAAGATTTGCTCACCAGGCACTGGCTGAAATTACCCCGTTGCGGGATATTTTCGCCACTCTATTTTTTGTTTCTCTGGGTATGTTACTAAGCCCGAGATTTGTACTTGAAAACTGGGGAGCAATCGCCGCAACAGTAGCCCTTATTTTCCTGATAAAAACTCTGGTTGTTTTTGGCGTCGTTTACTTCTTCGGCTATAGCAGGCGGATAGCCGTCTTCACCAGTGTTGGTCTTTTCCAGGTCGGGGAGTTCAGCTTCATTTTAGCCCAAACTGGAGTTAACGAAGGCATAATTACAGACCAGTTCTATTCATTGGTTCTAGCCAGCGCCATTGTTAGCATGATACTGACGCCGTTATTAATGGACTTGGTTTCGTGGTTGTATCCCAGGTTAACGCAGGCTCTGGCTGGCGGTGAAATAATAATAGAGGATGCCGAGACTTTGCCCTCCGCCAAGCCAGCACAGGCCGTAGGCTCGGTGGTAATCGCCGGCTACGGGAGAGTGGGACAGAATATAGCCAAAGGCCTGCAAGATGCTCGAGTACCTTTTACTGTTATCGAGATTGACCCTGAGCGCATTTTTGATTTACGCTGTGAGCAGGTATCCTGTGTTTATGGAGATGCCAGTAATATTCATGTCCTTTCCAGAGTTGACCTGGCAAAAGCTAAGGTATTGGTGGTGACCTTCCCTGACCCGCAGGCAGTGGTGACGACCGTTACCACTGCCTTAAAAAAGAACCCAAAACTCAAGATTGTGGCACGGGTTCACCGGGCGAGAGATGCTGAACTGCTTAAAAGTCTGGGAGTAACCGAGCTGGTAAGTCCAGAGTATGTTGCCAGTCTGGAATTTCTGGACAGAGTTTTGTCTCTCTCTGGCTGGAAAGAGGCTAAAATTGAGCATACTTTAGATGAAGTGCGGCAGGACAAGGAAATTGCTGAATTCAGCTCCGAGGAGGAAGTATAACCAGACTAGAGGAGGTAATAATGGCTAAAACCAGGGTAGGTATCATTAATGTTACCGGTTACGCCGGCGTGGAGCTGGCAAGATTGCTCTATCAGCACCCGCAGGTAGAGCTTAGGTCAGTTACGGGAAGAAGCGCCGCCGGGCAGAAACTGGGCACGGTTTTCCCCCACCTGGCTGGATTAGACCTCACCATTGAAGCCGAGCTGGGAGAGGTGGATTTAGCCTTTTCGGCTATGCCTCATAAGGATAGTGCCGGAGAAGTCATCCCGCTGCTCAATCGCGGCATTAAGGTGGTGGATATTAGCGCTGATTTCAGGCTGAAAGATGCTGCCGAGTACCCGGCTTGGTATGGCTTTGCTCACCCTGCTCCGGAACTGTTGAAGCAGGCGGCATTCGGCTTACCGGAACTGCACAAGCCTGAGATTGCCTCGGCTCAACTGGTGGCAAATCCCGGTTGCTATCCTACCGGGGCGATTCTGGCTCTAGCTCCGGTAGTTAAAGCCGGACTTATTGAACCTGACATTATTATTGATAGCAAGTCCGGTATCTCCGGAGCCGGTAGAACCCTCAGCCTGACAACCCATTACTCGGAGGCTAATGAAGATGTTACCGCCTATGCCCTGGAAGGGCACCGCCATTTACCCGAGATTAGCCAGGAGCTAAAGCTGCTCTGTCCCGAACAATCACTCTCGGTAACTTTTGTCCCCCACCTGGTACCGATGACCCGGGGAATACTGACCACCGCCTATGGCAGGCTATCTTCGGGCAAAGTTGCTCCGGGGGAAAAGGGGAAGAAAGAGCTGATGGACCTCTACCGGGACTTTTACAGGGATGCACCATTTGTCAGGGTGGTGGACTTCTCTCCCCATACCAAGCATACCTGGGGGAACAATAATTGCTTCATTTACCCCACCCTTGACCCTAAGGGTGAGAAGCTGATAGCTATCAGTGCTATTGACAACCTGGTTAAAGGGGCAGCCGGGCAGGCAATCCAGAATATGAACCTGATGCTCGGATTACCTGAAACCGCGGGGCTTGAGGCAGTGGCGGTTTACCCTTAAAATTTCCTGAAGTTTATATGATTCGACGCTTATCAACCGTCCATCGCTGCCACATCCTCTCATGTTGTGAGTTGTTGCTTCTTCTTTACCATGATGTTAGTCGTACTACTTTGACATAGCTACCCATTTTAGAAAACAGAGTTTTCCCTATGCCGTAATAAATAATGCTAAAATTAGCCAAAATATTCAGGAGGTGTATGATGCCTGTCAAAGCATACTATCTGGCGCCAGACGGTCAGCTCAATCGTAGCCTCAGCAAAGAAGAAATTAAAGCCGCCTTTGAATCTAAAGAAGGCCTGCTCTGGGTGGATATTGCTGAGACCACAGAAGACGATGGTAGATTTCTGGAAGAAACCTTTCGTTTTCACCATCTTGCCCTAGAAGATTGCGTGAGTCCACTTGTCCACTCCCCGAAGATTGACGACTTTGGTGACTACCTGTTCATCGTAATTCACGGCATTAACTATGCTGTGGCATCAGAGATAGTAGAAACGGCAGAGCTGGCGATATTCCTCGGTCAGCACTTCGTGGTCAGCAATCACAATTTCCCGCTGTTCAGCGTTGACGCCGTCAGACAGCGTGTGGAGGATGATGGCAGGCCAATGAGGCGCGGGGCTGATTTTCTTGTTCATGCCTTATCCGACTTGCTGATTGACAATGTTCTACCTACCGTAGATAAGACGACCGAGATTGTCGGGGAGATTGAAGAGGAGACAATTCGTAACCCGCAACCCGAGGTGCTGGAGGCAATTCTCAAGCTCAAGCGTTCCACGCTACGGATACATCGGGTGATGGCTCCCCAGCGAGAGGTATTTAATCGGCTGAGCCGGGGCGAGTTCCCGCTGATAAGGAGCGAGACCCAGATATTCTACCGTGATATCTACGACCATGTAGTGCGTATTGAAGACCTGAATCAGACCATCGGAGACAGAGCTGACAATGCCCTGGCTACCTATCTTTCATCGGTAGCCAACCGTCAGAACGAAACAATGAGAACGCTTGCCATTGTGGCTACTGTCTTCATGCCGCTTACCCTGCTGGCCGGTATTTACGGTATGAACTTCGAGAATATGCCCGAGCTGAACTGGGAATGGGGCTATTTCGGTGTCCTCGGGCTCATGATTACCACTGTAGCAATCACAGTGTGGCATTTCTGGTCAAGGGGCTGGATTGGCTGGGGGAGGCGCCAGATGCGCCGGGTAATCAGCCTGGCAGTTAATCCCGAGCGACTCATTGGCTATGTTAAGCCTGTTACAAGGAGAAATCACTAGCTCTACAGGGTAGACGTTTTTCAATAATAACTACTCAATACTATGGAGGAGGAGACCTGGCTATGAAAAAATTATCATCAATAGTACATATTCCGGATGCATCACGGCGGGAGGCTATACTGCACAAGATTGATATAATAATCACAGGAGGTTTTCAGTAATGGACATGACCTATTTTCTCAAAGTGATACTGCCGACCATCATCGTTATCGTGTTGGCGGTAGTGGCTGAACGTATTCTATCGAGTCTCATTTCCCGGTATAGCCGGACCAGAGGGTTACCTACCTCACATGCTTATCTCATCAAGCTTGTTGCTAGATGGTCAGTGGTCGTGGTGGTGATAATCATGGTTGCCAGCATCTTTGGCGCCGGCGTAGGCAGTCTCTGGGCGACAATAACCGGCATTTTAGCCATGGTCATCATCGGTTTCTTTGCCATGTGGAGCGTGCTATCCAATGTACTGGCTACGGTCGTCGTACTGGTCGCCCGGCCGTTTGTTATCGGCGACCGCATAACCATTTTGCCGGAAAACATCTCCGGCAAGGCGATTGATATTAACCTGCTCTACGGTAAGCTGAGAACAGACGATGGACAGATTATGATTGTCCCGAATATCACTTTTCTGACCAAGTTCGTTTCCGTCGCATCATCCAAAAAGTAACCCCCTGTTTCGGCTGGCAATAACCATTTCTTTAGCTTGAAATAGATTAGCCTAACTATGTCTGCCGCGGTTCTCAAGCTCATGGTATACTGTGTGAACAGGAAGTCCATCTTTGGGGATGGCTTCATTTGGTGTCTTCATGGCTGGCCACTCTGGACAGCTCCCGAACTTTCATTCGAGAAGAGGGAACTCATTCCGCAGGTGCAACAGCTGCTTCGCAAGCTGGTTTCCCACGGGCTATTGCTGGAACCTTTTGAGCGGGCGGCAGTGGGTCTGCGGGAGGTCTACAAGGGAAAGATCTCTACCTCTCCACAGAACGGTCAGAAAGCTTGAGCGCGCTGACCGGCAACATGAAGGTTACACTGATAACCTATGGCTAAAGAGCAACAGGACGATAAGAAATGGTGGCAGACGAGAGACGGTGCTGTGGAGTCGAGGGCGCACTGGCTAGCGGTTTTCCGCCGCAGGCTACCTATTCAAGAGCACGACCCAACCACGGCTGACTATGCCCCCTGGACGCTCACTTGTTGTCAACAGGTGGAGTAGGTTTGGCAGATATTCTGTCCGGAGGCCTGCCCGTCTTTCCAACCAATAACCTCTTCGCCAATCAGACTATAGAACCACTCAGAGGGTCTGTTTCTTTGGCTGGTGTTCTGCTGAATGAAGATTCTCCTCAAACGACTATTCCATTCACATCCACAGCAGAAGACAGGATGTGGGAATTGCTCAAGATGAAGAGCGCTGAGCCGGAGATTCCGCTGGCCAAACGGCTGGCCTACCTGCTTCAACCGCCAAAGGAGTGGCTACTCTCACCTGAAGGTCCTCTTGAATGGCCACATCAGCCTTTCCCCTACCAGTTGGAGGGTATCGAGGTGCTGATTTCCAGGGATAGTCTGCTGCTGGCAGATGATATGGGATTGGGTAAGACTGTCCAGGCTATTGCCGCTCTGCGTATACTTGTTCATCAGCACCACGTACAGCAGGCGTTAATAGTAGTCCCGGCTAGCCTAGTAATTCAATGGCGAAAAGAATTGCGCCTCTGGGCACCGGAGTTGCGCATTTCCACAGTGCAGGGTCTGGCCCACAAAAGGGCTTATCAATGGAGCACTCAGGCACATGTATTCCTGACTGGCTATGAAACCCTGCGGGAAGACTTCACTAACAATCCCCAGTCGCCGCCCCATCGCCTGACCTGGGACCTAGTAATCCCGGACGAAGCCCAGAAGATAAAGAACAAGGATACCGAAATCAGCCAGAAATGCAAGCGCCTTCCTCGAAGACGGGCATGGATCCTCACCGGCACCCCACTGGAGAACACTCCCGATGACCTGGCTTCAATACTGGAGTTTACGAGGCCTCTACGCGAGGGCGAACACCTGCCCACGCTGACCCCTGGCCCAAACATGAGAGAAATACACCCAGGGACTTCAACTCCGCAGGAAAAAGGGCGACGTCCTCAAGCAGCTACCACCCAAAACCATTGCCACCATTGCTTTGCCCTTGGAGCGTGAGCAACGGGAGACTTACGAAAAGGCGGAAAGAGAAGGCATCCTGCAGTTAAGGGGAAAAGGGCAATACCTACGCATCTAGAACGTCCTGGAGCTGATTCTGAGGCTCAAGCAGATATGCAATTTCTGTCCCAGGACAGGTCAGCCCAGCAAACTTGAGGATATACAAAATCGGTTGCCTACACTGGTGTCGGAGGGTCACAGGGCCATCTTATTTTCTCAGTTCACAGATAGTCAATATGGCGTCCAGGCAATTGTAAGTAGGCTCAGGTCATTTTCCCCACCCGTCTTTACAGGCGCATTATCCATTCAGCAAAAGAATGTTGTGCTCCATAGATTCAAGTCAGATTCGAGCCGGAAGGTTCTGGTACTTTCCTTGCGTGCTGGAGGTCTGGGGTTGAATCTCCAGGAAGCCTCTTACGTTTTTCACTTTGACCGCTGGTGGAACCCAGCCGTAGAGCATCAGGCCGAAGACCGCACATACCGCCTGGGGCAGACCTCTCCAGTACACGTGTATCAGTATACCTGTGAGAATACGATTGAGGAAAGGATTGAGCAAATTCTCATCGAGAAGCAAGCTCTCTTTGACGAGCTTGTGGATGACGTCTCGATTGATTTGAAGTCCCGACTGACTGCGGAAGAGTTGTTTGGCCTCTTTGGTCTGGCCCCGCCCGATAGGTCAAAGGGAGCGGACAAGGGCGAGGGCAATCTGAAATAGCTGTAAACTTCCACTACTTAAATTGAGACTTTCGGAGACCTTATGAGCGGCACAGAGACCAAATTGTACGCTTGTCCAACGAAAGCTTAACCCGTTTACTTTGCACATTAGCAGACTGCTGAAATAGTCATTGTGAACCCCCTAAATCCCCCAGTCTTGGGGGAGTTTATGTCTGGGGGACACCCCCAGACCCCCGAAAGGAGGTATCCTTTACCTCTTTTTCGGCAATCTCATTAGGGCGGATTGTGCAGCGAGGTTCGGGTCTCATAGATTGCATTACTAAATAATCGGATATAAAATCTATTCAGTTAGATGATGGCAGCTTAGCAAGTGTCTTAGCCTGAGTAAGAGAATAAAAATGGGGAAAATCATCGCTGTAGCCCAGCACAAGGGCGGAACAGGGAAGACTACCACTTGCATTAACCTGGGGGCAAGTCTCTGCGATATGGGCAAGACCGTCCTCGTCGTAGACCTCGACCCTCAGGCATCATTTACGGTCAGCATGGGGATTAATCCTTTGCAGGTTGAGAAATCTATCCACCAGGTACTGGTTGACCCCAATGTGGATATGAAGAGCACCATATTAAGGAGGCCAACCCTCAACTTCTTCATAGTCCCATCTCATGTGGATTTAGCTATGGCAGAATCAGAGCTGGCGGGGAGGATAGGGCGTGAGAAAGCTCTGCACAAAAAGCTAGCCCCTCTAAAGGAAGGTTTTGATTATATCTTCATTGACTGCCCGCCCACATTAGGTATCCTTGTTGTCAATGCGCTGGCAGCTGCTGATAGTGTCCTCATACCCATCCAATGCGAGCCCCTTACTTTATACGGTGTAAAGCACCTCCTGCAGGTAATCAACCTCATCAGTGAAGAGGTGAACCCAGCTCTCAAGATAGAGGGTGTGCTCAGGACTATGTATGATAGGCGGACAAAACTGAGTGAGGAGGTGTCCGATAGCATCCAGCAGACCTTTGGCAACCTTGTCTTTTCCACAATCATATATCGGCACGTAAAGTTTGCTGAGGGACCGATTCATGAGATGCCGATAAACTTCTATGCCTCAAGGTCAGTAGGGGCTGACGAATACCGGAATCTGGCAAAGGAGATTCTTACCCATGAAACTCAAAAAACCTGACAGAAGCGTTTCCAATATGGATGTGCTCAAAGATATCAGAGGGCTATTGTCTGTGACTCGAGAGCGAGAGGACGCAACGGCAGACGGAGTAAGAGGCGAGAGTGGTTTGGAAGCTGAGACGGCCAGGCTTGAGGCACAGATTAGAGGCTATAAGGAACTGGTTCAAAAGCAGCAGGAAGAGCTACACAGGGTAGAAAGTGAGAAAGAAGAATTTGCCGCAAGGTTAAAGGTGCTGGGCTCCGGTAAGGACAAACTCATATCTCCAGCGTCAAAGTCTGCGGCGCTGGGCGAGGAAGCTGCTCAACTTGAGGCAAGGATAGCTGAACTATCTTCGGCCTTGTCTCAAGTTGATGACTTACTTAAACTCAGAACCCAGGACCTGTTGAAGAGAATAGCCAGGCTTTTCCAAGAAGCCGGACAAAGCGATGTAGCTATAGAATTTAGAAAAGGAGCCGGCGAATTGGAAGACGTTGAGAACTTCGCCCACTTCCTGCGAGTGCTTCTTGAGCAATAACGAAGACTCCTGACACGGCTAAACCAAAAGGGTAGATTAAAGCAACATTCCTACAGTCAGTTTTTGCACTTTTGCTTGTTTCAACTACCTGTCCTTCCTTTGACCGCCACTAAAGACAGCTTCTCTCAGTTACCTACTAAGAAGAGGAATCGCTCAGGGTTTTCAGAGCAGAACAGGCGTTTCTCCTGGGCAGTCAGATGCTCCGTTCTGGAGAAAATATCCAGGTAGGCGTTGTACGAATCGATTGACATCAGGTTTACGGGAAAGTCCGTACCGAACAGTATCCGATGCTGCAATTTCTGCTTGCGTGCTCGGTCAGGAAAACCGTCAATGACGCGCCTCAGGAGGCAATAGTAGTTGTCGCTCACGCTCCGGATGGAGAAGTCAACATAGACGCTCTCATTGTTGAGGACAAGTCTGACCATAGTTTTGAGAGCCTGAACCCTGGCCGGATTCAGGCCTTTGTCTTTTAGTAGGTAAAACTAAAAGCTTTTCTCCACATGTAGACAGAGGAAGGTTTCGGTACCTTTTATCCCTTCTATCCCGGCTATATCCTTCTCCATAAAATTGAAAAGCTCCTCGGTAGAAGAAAACCACATTATAGCTATCGCATCAAAGCGTCCACTCGTAACATAAAGGCTTTTAACACGGTCCATTTTACGAAGCGTCTTACAAAACGAATTTAGCTGAGCGTGCTCTAACTCAAATGCTATAACGGTTATCAAGGGAAGGCCAATCTGCTTTGGCTCAGGGATTGCGACGACTCGTATTACCCCATTTTTAATAAGCTCTTTCATCCTTCGCCGGACTGTAGCAGAGCTTATAGGAAGCTGTTCAGCCAGTTTATTACTGGTCTGAGCGGCATTTTTCTCAAGCAGTGCTATTAATTTTGTATCGAGCAAATCAATCATACTATGCCCTCTAATGCTGACAAAATAGCATTAATTGTGAGACTTTGCAAGTAAATCCGCCAAACTATTGACTTTTAGTGTTTTATCATTACTGTTTCAAATATTCCTTTTCATCTTTCCCCTTTTGCCCAAGACCGGACCGTGGAGAGTCCGGTCTTGGGTGCCATGGTAAGGTAAACTGTTGTTAAAAAGGGATAAAGAAAGATTTTTGTAATGACGAGACATGATGTGAAAGGAAATAATGGCATAGGTGTGTCAAATATTAAAGCGAAGGAGGGAAACAAATGAAAAGGGAAATTATTTGGGTGGTGGTGAGTGGCTTGATGGTGCTATCCCTAGTGGCAACCGCCTGCGCTCCGGCAGTCGTGGAGCAGCCTAAGGTTGAGCAGCCAAAGGTAGAGACACCAAAAGTGGTAGAAGAGCCAAAGGTGACTGAGCCGACGGTTGAGAAACCAAGGTATGGCGGGGTGCTCAGGGTTGTTCAGACAGATGATACAACCTCCTGGGATGATATTGTTGGCTCTACTCATTCCGGTCGACCCAAAATGCTAACTAACGAGCCGCTCACTAGTGGCGACTGGGCTAAAGGACCCGCCGGCGGCTACGGCAGCAACGAGACTGACTGGGTGGAGAGGGGCCTGGCTTTTGAAAATAATCTCAGAGGTGGCTACCTGGCGGAAAGCTGGGAGTTCCCCAAGAGTATGGAGGGAGACAAAGCCACCCTCATCTTTCATATCCGCAAAGGGGTGAACTTTGCTCTCAACCCGGAGAGCGAAGCCAGCCGTCTGGTCGGCGGGCGGGAAATGACCGTTGATGACATCCTCTACAACTTGAACCTGCAGATTACCGACACCCGGTCTTTCGTTTACCGGACCAACCCCGAGCTACTGGATGCCAAAATAACCTCCCCGGCGCCGTGGACGATTCAGATTGAAGTCAAATGGGAAGCCTTTGAGTCAGCCGTAACCCGCTTTGGCGGTCATGTCCACACTTTCCCAAAGGAAGTGTATGAAAAATGGGGACCTCTTGCTTTCACTGATTGGAAGAAATCTGTCGGCACCGGTCCCTTCATACTTAAAAACAATGTCCCTGGCAGTTCCGCGACTCTGGTGAGGAACCCCAGCTATTGGATGAAGAATCCCGTTGGTCCGGGCAAGGGCGACCAGCTACCCTATCTGGACGGGGTGAAGTATTTTATCATCCCTGACAAATCTACTCGAGTGGCGGCCCTGCGCACCGGGCAGGTTGATGTGCTCGCCGAAAAGGACTACCTTGCCTGGGAAGAGGGCCTCATCCTGCAACAGACGGCGCTGGACTGGATGACGGTGCAGGCATATAATCAAAGGACGGGAGGAGGACGCCCGGTTCAGATGAACTTAACCAAAGCACCCTACAACGATATCCGGGTGCGGCGGGCACTGTTTATGGCTATTGATTTTGAGACCATCAATGAGCACTTATACGACGGCCGGGGCTTCATCTACTCCCAGCCAATACCTGACCCTATGGATTTTCCTGCTGCCTACTTCGGACCCGACCCGAAAACGGGCGCTTGGCCCTCGGACACTCCCCAGTCGGTGAAGGAGATTTTCACCTACAGCCCGGAGAAGGCAAAACAGCTCCTCGCCGAAGCCGGCTACCCCCAGGGCTTCAAGTCCACCCTGACAATCAGTAACGATGACGAGACAATTGACTACTTCTCGATATATGTGGATTACTGGCGGAAGATAGACGTTGAGGTCGAGCTTAAACCTATGGAGAGTGCTGCCTTAACTACCTTTCAGAGAAGTGGGGCGAACGATGCCATGGCCCAGATGACCTCCGCATCCAGGGCTCGTTCTTACGAACTGCAATTCTGGACGGGACACGCTGGCTATAACACGATGGGAGCGGACCCCGAACAGCTGGCAGTAGCTAATGAGGCATTTGGGAAAGTACAGAGCGCTCTCTTCTTTGATAAACCGGAAGCTGACCGTGTCTGGCGGGAGTTGAACAAGTATGCTATGGACCATGTCTGGGGCATCAATGTGATTGCCAAGCCGCAATGGTTTACCTGGCCGGCCTGGTTAAAGAACTATAGCGGTGAGAGAATGGTGAGTTTTGGCGTTGCCAAAGACTTCTATCGCTGGCTCTGGATTGACCAGGAGCTGAAGAGGAGCCTGGGCTACTAGGTGGGGCAGACTTAGAGATTGTCAAATAGCAGGAGGTCTGGAGAGGTTTAAACTCTCTGGCCCTGGCGACCTATAACAAGGAGGTGGCGTAATAGTGGGCGTCCTTGACGGAGTAAAAATAGTTTCTCTTGAGCACGGCAATGCTGCTCCAGCGGCTACCTGCTATCTGGCTGATTGGGGAGCCGATGTTATCAAGATAGAGCCTGTAATCAGAGATAGAGGTGATGGCGGGGGTTCTAAGATA
>JAUYHA010000112.1 GCA_030690265.1 Dehalococcoidales bacterium
TGTAAAAAACCGCGAACATTGACCCACAAAAACAGGAAATAACCACCATCATTGACCCACCTAACCGGTATCATTGACCCACCCGGGAAATAAATTAGTTACCATTGTCGCAAAAAGGAAAAGAGGAGCGGCAATGGCATACAAGGAGGTTTCCCGAGTGGAGATAACAGAAGTCATTAGGCAGTGGCAAGCTGGTCGGCGCATCCGTGAAATAACCCGATCCACCGGCATATCACGGAATACAATTCGCAAATATATTCTGACTGCGCAGAGCTGTGGCTTGGGCAGGGATGGTCCGTCGCCAACTGAACTACAACTGACCATTTTGATGCAGTGCAACCGGTCAGGACCGCGGGAGATAGTGATACCCACCGATAAGGTGCTGATACCTTGGGCGGAGCAGATTGAGCAGTGGATTAAAAAGGACAAGCTGAAGCTCACCCGCATTCAAGATTTACTGGCGCAAAATCATTGTCTGGTCCCTTATACCTGCCTGCGGCGCTATGTTACTAAACGAGGCTGGTTTGGCCACTTGCAGACTACCGTGCGGATGGCGGATACTGAGCCGGGACAAATGGCTGAGGTAGACTTTGGGCGTCTGGGTCTACAGTGGGACCCTCAAAGCGGACGCAAGCGTCAGGCCTGGGGGATGTTGACGGTGCTAAACTACTCCCGTCATAGCTTTCTGTGGCCGTTGTTTAACCAGCAGTTGACTGATGTGATTGAGGGATTGGAAGCTACCTGGGCTTTCCTGGGCGGCATACCCCGGTATTTGGTACTGGATAATTTTCCGGCTGCCATAGTTGGCGCCGATGCGCTTAATCCCCGGCTGTCCCGCGGCTTTCTAGAGTATGTTCAACGCCGAGGCTTTATAGCTGATCCAGCCAGACCGGGGCATCCCAAAGACAAGCCTAAAGTCGAGCGTGGAGTACCTTATGTCCGGGAAAGATTTTTCAAGGGTGGCCAGTTTAATAGTCTGGTGGATATGCGTCAGCAGGCCAGGAACTGGTGTCTAAAGACTGCCGGACAAAGGGTCCATGGCACCACGCAACGTTTACCCCTGGTAGTCTTTCAGGAAGAGGAGCAAGCTAAACTCCTACCCTATGATGGCGAGCCTTATGATGTCCCCGACTGGCATACTGGCAAAGTACACCGGGATCATCATATTTACTACCGTTATGCCATATACTCGGCTCCTTCCGTCTCCTGTCCGCCGGGTACTGAACTGGAGATCAGGGGCGACAAAGAGCTGGTGCGACTTTACAAACGGGGAGAACTGGTCAAAGTCCACCCTCGTCAGCCCCGTGGGGGACGCTCCACCGATCCGGATGATTATCCCCAAGAGCTAAATGCCTATACCCTGCGCTCACCCAATTATTTGCGCCGCAAAGGGGCAGAACTGGGGGAAGCAGTGGGAGCTTTTACCGATAAGCTTCTGGGTGGTCCCACTCCCTGGTACAAAATGAGACAGGCTTACAAGCTGCTGCGTCTGGGGGAAAAATACACACCCTTCCGGCTCAATAGCGCCTGCCAGAAAGCTCTGGCTGTCGACCTGATTGATGTGCGCCGCCTGGAGCGTATTCTGTCTGAGGCCCTGGAGCAAGAAGCATTGCCGGCTATGTCGATACTGACACCGCCCCCGGGTCGCTTTGCCCGTCCAGGAAGTGTCTTTGCTATTGGTAATGAAAGTGGTGGTAACCACAGCGGCGACCACCCTGGCAACCAGAATGAAGGAGAAATAAGATGACCACCACCAATGAACTTAAACCGTTACTCAAGCGTCTTCGACTGGGCTATCTATTGAATACTTTACCGGAAAGATTGGCTCTGGCTCGTAGGGACCAGATGGACTATGCCGCCTTCCTTGAGATAATCCTGGCGGATGAAGTCACCCGCCGGGATAACCGGAATGTGGAAATACATCTGCAGCAGGCAGGCTTCGAAGAGGTCTGCCGTCTGGAAGACTTCGATTGGACGGCATCTATAACTGCGGACCGAAGGCTGCTGGATGCGGTCTTCTCCTTGGACTTCTTAAACCGTCACGAGCATGTGCTTTTTGTCGGTCCGGTCGGTGTGGGCAAGTCTTTTCTGTCCCAGTCCCTCGGTTATGCCGCGGTGCGCGCCGGACACAACGTCCGCTTCATCCGTGCGGATGCTTTCTTCCGCACCCTGTCCCAGGCCAGAGTCGATCATACGATAGAAAAGACCTTTCGTTCCTTTATCAGCCCGGACCTGCTTATATTGGATGACTTCGGACTTCAAAAGCTGACACCTCAACAGTCCACCGACCTCTATGAGTTGATTATTGCCAGACACCGGCAGTCCAGCCTCGTCATCACCAGCAACCGGGCAGTAGATGAATGGCTGGGACTGTTTGATGACACCATCCTGGGCAATAGCGCCCTGGATAGGCTGGCTAATACCAGCTACCAGATTACCATCGAGGGAACCAGTTACAGGGAGAGACTGTCGCCGCATCGGCGGAAGGAGGTGTTGACAACCAAATCTTAAAGTGTTAAAAACTTAATCACCCGGGTGGGTCAAAGACTGTGGTTAGTGGTGGGTCAAAGATAGCGGTTTTCGACACGAAGAGTGATAGACTCTGTATGTTATTACGCTGACAAAATGCCTTAAGCTGTGGTTTTGGCACAGCAATACGCTGAGATAGCTTATCGGTTGAGACTGTCATTTTATCCGCTAAACGTGTCATAAGTCCGTGAAGCTCGTTATAAACAGGGCTTTTCCTGTTTGCCTGGTAATACTTTTGTTTTCCCTCCTTAGTGGAAATAAGGATACCGGTCTTCTCCAGACGAGCCAGTTCACGGCTCACATTGGTAGAATCTTCTTCCACTAAACCGGTGAGCTGGCGGACGTAATAACGTTCATCCGGATGGGTGAATAACCAGCCCAGCGCTTTGGCCCTGAGTTTTGACCCTAAAAGCGTTTCTAACATCGGATTCATTTGCAGTGTTTTTTACTTCTATCGCAGTATTTTATACTGCATAATTTAAAAAAGTCAAATATTTGTTTCTCCAGCCCATGTTTGTCGAGGCCCATTTACCGTTTGTCCCGTAGGGGCAACCACTCCGTTCTCCGTTCCGAGAGCCTCCGGACGAGAGCCTTCGGCAGGGGGTTGCCCATTTTCAGGGTAGGCACGGGGGCCTACCCCTACGAAGATTATGCTATGAATATAATTGTTCAGCATGGCATGGCCGGTTGCTATCGGGCCTTGTAGACCTTTGCCTTGATGGTAGACTGCATGGTACCGGTTACCTGGTCCGTCCACTCATAGCTGATGGGGGTTAAAACGTTGACGGATACCCTTCCCGTATCCCGGGCAATGGGAGTTAAAAACTGCCCGAACTGGCCTGCCATGAGAATGGTGTCAGGACGTATACCATTGCTCAGCGTGATAACGCCTTTTACTTTGCCCACCGGTGATTCGACCCAGACCTCATCCCCTTCTTTAAAACCTTTGGATTCTGCCGTGCCGGAGTTCATCAATATTTCCTGCTGGCCGGGAACCTGCCGGGCAACTTCGTTGAGCAAGGCGGAATCGGCATTGCTGGAATTGCTGAACTGGGGGAGGCGGCAGGTTATTACAAAGAGGTCGTATTCCAGTGGGACAGTGTCCAGGATTGAGTTTACATAAGTTGGCAGGGCAACATATTCCCTGGTAGGCCACCAATCAACTCCGACCTTTTCAAGGTTCGAAGCCAGGTTTTCCCCAACGGTTTTAACAACATTCATGTACGGCAGGGGAAATCTTATCTTCTCCCCGGTCATCTTGAAATAGACGTCGTACTGCTCTCTGACATCGGATGGGGTTAATATCCCCCCGTGGAGCTTGAACCATTCCAGGTCGTGCTCGCCGTCGGTCAGGGACAGGCACCAGCGGTTGACTATGTCAACCCAGTCGTATTTTTTGCCCGGTTCCAGTTTATAGGGCCCTGTAAGTTTAAACCGTATGTTTATCATCCTGTTA
Source organism: Dehalococcoidales bacterium (assembly GCA_030690265.1). Classification (GTDB taxonomy): domain Bacteria; phylum Chloroflexota; class Dehalococcoidia; order Dehalococcoidales; family UBA2162; genus JAUYHA01. The sequence goes on from JAUYHA010000112.1 coordinate 3,986, forward strand.
TATTCATCGAGAAAACCTATGCGGTCAGCCAGTTCGGTTAAAATGTCGGCAATATCCCTGTTGCCGGGTGGCGGCTCAACCACGGGCTGCCTCAGGAGAATTCCCCTGATCCTGCGTCCCGACCCCAACTTTCTGTCGGGAACGATGACGTCATATCTTTCCAATTCCGTTAAATCCGGCAGGACAATATCTGCAAGCTGGGTTACTTCGTCATAGGTGTAGGCGATGGAGATAATAAAGGGAATTTTCTTAAGGGCTTCAATAACCAGGTCAGGCTGCCCCAGGGATAAAACACAGTTATTACGGAACCTGAGGTAGGCTTCCGGTTGAGGCGGCAGCGGTAAGTTTGGCGGGGGGTTCACCATGTTGACGAACAGGAGATGGGACGAGTGTCCCCAGACTTTTGTGAAGGGGACAAAGGTTTCACAAACATCCCAGGACACTGGCGGCCAGGTAAAAGGATGGGAGGCCGGTTCCGGCGTGCCGTCGGCGCCGGCATTCACCCCGTGGTCGTAGGCCGTGGGTTCGGCATACCCGCCAAGATGCCCGCCAACTCTTTCAAGGGCGCCGACAAGGCTGACAAGGATGTGCTGGGCCAGGATGTTCTGGTATGAGTGGACCCCTGATTCCACGGGTCTGCCGATTACTATGTCCACCGGCCTGTAGGGCAAATCAATCCCTTCGATTCTTATGGTGCTTCCTATGCGGGCATTTTCAACGAATTCCCGGGTAATGCGCCTGATGGTCTCCGATGGAATTCCGCAGATGCTTTCTGCCCATTCCGGGGTATATTGCATCACGTGTTCCTTTAA
>JAUYHA010000121.1 GCA_030690265.1 Dehalococcoidales bacterium
AACAGGCACAGCCAGTTAGAGGAAATAATGGCAAGGGAATTCTACTGCCCCAATTGCGCCTTGCTCATCGGGGTCGAAGTGCGCAAGAAAGGCGACCCGCCGGTATTCGATACCGTTATCGACGTAAAGTGACGCTATAGAGCCCCACGGGATACCCATGTTTCCGGAGGGCCATTTATCCTGGCGAGATGGCCGTTTGAGGTGGTAGGTAAACGGCTTTGAGGTTGCGTGGATAGTCCAGTGAGTACCTGAATTTATGATAAACTTGTCTCTAACATAAGAGATGGTACAACTATTGGGGTGGCAGGTCAGGATCCACAAAATCATTTTGTCAACCTTAAAATAGCGATTGAAAAATAGGAAACAGATAGCAAACGGGGTTAAATTGTATTATAGTCAGGTAGAAGCCAAATTTACCCAGGAGGTGAGCCATGGAACGGAGGCCGAGAGAAGGGCTTTTACCTTTCCGGATAGAACAAAGTGATGAGCCTCTGGTAGCCAGAGGAGGGCTGATATTACCTTATGAAATAGCCAAAGCCTTGTCCGCCCTGCGGACTCTCGCAAAGCGGAGAAGTTGCCCAGGGTGATTGACGCGGAAGTACCCCGTCCTGGCAGCGGCCACGGCTACCAGCCTTCCCGTTTTGTAATGCCTTTGATACTGATGCTTCATGGCGGAGGCAGGCAGTTGGAAGATTTGAGAGAAATTCGAGGCGAGCAAAGTCTGAGGGAGCTATTAGAGATGAGAGAAATGCCGGCGTGCTGCACGGCAGGGGATTGGTTAAGGCGAATGGGGCTGCATGAAAAAGGGTTACCGGGCTTGGGCAAGGTGGATAAACATTTAAGCTGGGAAGTACTGAAGAGGGATTCCCGTAGCGAATATACGCTGGACACTGATGCTACCATAATCGAGGCAGAGAAAGCGGAAGCCCAATGGACCTACAAAAAGGAGAAGGGCTACCAGCCTCTTTTAGGCTTCCTATTCGAACTGGGTCTGATCATAGGCGATGAATTCCGGGAGGGTAACGTTCCCGCTGGGGCTCGGACCCTGGAATTCCTCAAGTATTGCCAAAGCATGATGCCCCCCGGAAAGAGCATAAGCTACTATCGTTC
>JAUYHA010000132.1 GCA_030690265.1 Dehalococcoidales bacterium
CCCCTGATGGCACGGATGCCCGCCTCGATGCCGTCGCCATCCTCTCGACTCTCCCCCCAAGACTGATTGAGATTGGCCTCAAGAAGCTGAACGGAGAGCCTCTCACCAATGCCGACCGGCTCTACCGGCATAAGCAAAGAAACAAGCTGAAACCGAATCGTCCAACCGGACGTATTTGTGAGGACGAGAAGCAAAAGATAGCTGAGTTTAACCGCAAGGGACTGAATAATGATGAAATCACCAGGGCAACCGGAAGGTCGGCCTTATCTGTCAGAAACGTTCTTAAGGAAGCCGGCCTCAGCTCAGCATATCAATCTCAAGCTGAGAGAGTGAGACAGGAAAAGGAGGAACTCGTCAGGCAAGCCTACTTTGTAGAGAGGAAGAGCATCATCCAGATAGCCATAGAAACTCATACCTGGCGTAAGACGGTGCGCCAGGTGGTTAGAGCCGGTAAGAAAGAACCTTTGGCAGTCACGGTGTGAAGCTACTGATATACGGCGCTCGCTATTGACACGAGGCTAGGAATAAGCTATCTTTCAAATTAAAAATGAGGGTCATCGAATGCAGGGATATTGTGTTAAGTGTCGCACCAAGCGAGAAATAAAAAATGCTAAGGTCATCACCATGAAGAATGGTAAGCCGGCCACCCAGGGTGCATGCCCGGTATGCAGCACCAAGATGTTCCGCATTGGAAGGACATACTAGCTTCCCGTTCCGGATACCTATCCAAGTGGCAATTTAATAAAATCGGAAAGATGGGAGGTCCCCTTTGCTGGGCTTTGCCTCCCATCTTTCTTTTTCTACTATAGGGATGTGCGAAACTATTTCAGACTTGAACGGCAAAGCTAGCTCTTAAGCTTACTCTAATTTCACCCCAAGCTGAATCCCCTGGGCCAGTCCATCGTAGTTTCACAAACTGGCTATTTGTTCAATAGCACCGCATACTTCCTAGTGAGTCTGTTGAGAAGCTTCATCTGGGGTCAATAGTAAATATTGGCACTTAATCCTATCTAGTGCCGTCGGCCAGCACGATATGGGCAACCTCTGCCCCTGCTTACAGAGGAGAACTGCTAACCATTAAGCTGATTGTTGATATGGAGCACAAACAGGGAAGGGTGAAGCTGGCTAAATCACTATCTAGCATTGCTCTTTAATATTAACCCAAAAACGGATGTGGTTGAGAGTTTGTTGGTAGGGGCTAGCAAGTAGCTGTCATTAGGCGTGTCTATTTATAAAATCCAGACCCGGATTGCTACCAGCATCAACC
>JAUYHA010000139.1 GCA_030690265.1 Dehalococcoidales bacterium
GTCCTGCCACTCGATAGCTTCCCGCGACATGCCAAGCACAACGGAGGCTTACCGCGGTAGCGTAGCCGGCGTGGTTTATAGATGGTAGGTTTAGTCATTATCTGCCACCTGTTCGCCGGTCGTGTCCATTAGAAAACTCCAACACGACTGAACACCCACCGGCAAATGTCCAAAATATCATTGACAATATTAACTCTGGTGTAGCTTGCAAAGAAGACTGGCTTATTAAATAAAAAATAAAAAACGTACCTCCAAACATCCATATCCCCCTGAGTGCGGCGATTATATATTCCATTTTAACCTCTACCCTCCTCGATACTCTGAGCGAGCTGACCGCTCTCTCGCATCCAGATAGGACACCCCGCTCTACTGCAATCATCCTCGCCACAAAACAACTTCAAGTCATGTCGAGATGGACAGCGCTGTAGCCGGTGTGCTGTACCCTGAACCCTGGGCGGCCGCCTCGGCTCAGAGTCACTATCACTTCTACCCATTGGGTAAGGCTCCTGATAACGGAATACCATCATTCCACCAAGTCCTTCAGAGCTACCAGCCCACCATTTGTAGTGATGTAGATACCCTGACCGGTTAGGAACTCTATTAACCTACTGGCTCTTTGCCAAGCCCTCTCATCGGGTAAATCCTGTGTAGCAAACCACTCAGTCAATTCGCCTCTGAACTGATATAGCTGGTCTAAGATAACCTTGTCTTGATTGGTTGAACTTATCATATCTCTAACCTCACTTAGTGAGGTTATTATTCCAGAATTCCAGCCATTCCTTAAAGCCCGCATCAGCTAAAACTTGGAAGATATGGGGCATAACATCAGAGAATCGCTTTTTGATAGCATCCCAACAAAGCCTGTGGATTGTGATTTGAGCGATAGCACTCCATTCGGCATCAACAAATATAGATACAGCCTGTCGCCTGACAGCTTCTTGAAATATGGCGTGCGATTGAGAATAGTTTTTAGCACCTCCCAGGTTAGCACCTCTCAGGTCAGCACCTCCCAGGTTAGCACCTTCCAGGTAAGCACCTCCCAGGTAAGCACCTTCCAGGTAAGCACCTCCCAGGTTAGCACCTCTCAGGTCAGCACCTCCCAGGTTAGCACCTCCCAGGTTAGCACCTCTCAGGTTAGCACCTCCCAGGTTAGCACCTTCCAGGTAAGCACCTCCCAGGTTAGCACCTCCCAGGTTAGCACCTTCCAGGTCAGCACCTCCCAGGTTAGCACCTCCGTTTTCTACAAGGCAATCTTTAATGCTTTCGTAATCCCCTGAAATAATGACACTCCCCGTAACTCTGTGTTTGATTTCTATTTCCATTTCCTACCTCCCGGTATTATTATCTCCTCCAATTCGCCTCTGAACTCATTTAGCTGGTCTGGCATATTAACCTCCCTTGATACTAGAGTGGCATCCCAGGCAATACCGCTCATCCTTCGATTGCTCTGTTATCGGGACGGCAACCAAACAGGTCTGACAGTAGAAGTGAGACCCCTTTTCAATTAATAGGCGGTCTCTCTGAGCATTGAACCGCCCTTTACTGATATGCTCTGGCGCTATCGGGGCAAACTTTCCATCTTTATAAATCACTACTACAATATCCTCTTCCTCCACCGGCACGAGTTCCCCATCTCT
>JAUYHA010000151.1 GCA_030690265.1 Dehalococcoidales bacterium
AGCCAAACGGAGACAGGGTTGAATCAATTACTGCCTATGGGAAATACTGGAATTGGGATAATGCAGCCGGAACCGGCACCTGGATACCATTCGTAGACGGCAAAAATGGTTCTGATTTAACTTCTGAGCCCAGGTATGGAGGCACTGCTGGGCCGTCAGTAGCTCCCGTAACAGTTGCCTCAGCTACTTTGAACGGACAATCCCTGGACTTAAGCGGCGGAACAACTCTCTCTACCACTTTAGCGCTGCCGAGTGGGGCAACTTCTGTGGATGTTCCGGTAATTATTAACTATTCTTCAGGATCTCCGAGGAACCTTATTATCAGGTTTACTTACCAGCCACCGGCAGCTGTCTCTCCTACAGCCTCCCTGACAGGACCAAACAGTGGCACAGTCGGACAAAATCTGACCTTTACAGCCAGTTTAACTAATGCCCAAAGCGGACAAATTTGGATTACCAAAGGTGACGGCAAGTCAACATTTTCCTGTCCTCAGGGTCCGGGTGGCGCACCGTATCAGGCTTCTACCGGTTTTTTCTGGTGTCCGGTGGCCAAACAGGATAATACCACCAGCCTTTCGGGGGCTTATACTTTTGCCGAACCCGGAAGCTTCACAGCGGTGGTTAATGCTTTCGCCAGCTCTAACCAAACAGGTACCGGCCCGCAAGATCAGTGCTCCGGCACTCCCTCCTCCTTTGGTTTTAACCCGGCTATCTGGTCAGACTGCGGATCCGGCAGCCGGCTGACTATTGCAGCAGCAGCTATTGGCCCTTGTACCGGTAAAGCCCCTGGAACTTGTACCTTTGATACCCAGGCTGTTTGGTATAACTCTGATGGGACTAGGGGTCAATCAATCATCATTGGTGGAAGTTACTGGAACTACAGCAGTCCCACCCCCGGTGTCTGGAATCTAACCGGTAGTGGTGATTTAGCTACTGTGCCTGTGTATACTGCCGCAGGTGGCCCCTGTGCAGGTAAAGCTCCCGGGACCTGCACTTTTGATACCCAGGCTGTTTGGTATAAC
>JAUYHA010000161.1 GCA_030690265.1 Dehalococcoidales bacterium
GAAGCCGAGAAAGCCCAAGCGGTAGCCGAAGCCGAAGCAATCGCCAAACCTGTGGTGAGCCTGCCGAATCCAGCCGAGAAGCCGAAGCGGAAGCGAAGCAAGGCAAAAGAACCAGTCGCCGTAGCATAAGCCTGAACTGAACGCTTGAACTCAGAAAACAGCCAACGCAAGAAAGCGGGGGAGACCCCGCTTTTTTGCTTTTTTAAGGGGTATGTTGGTGGTCTACGATTAGGTCAGTAGGTTATTGTTCAGGGATAATGTCAGTCAATGGAAGGACTGATATTGACTACAAAGGAACAGAACAGGTTGCAGACTCTCAACGGGATATTGGAAAAGCATTGGCCTATGCGGGAAGCGGCCAGGATAATGGGAGTGAGTGAACGTCAAGGATGGCGAATTTTGGCGGCGTATCGAAAGGAAGGCGCTGCTGCTCTGGCCCATAGCAACCGAGGTCGTACGCCAGCCAACGCCGTATCTCCAGCCATCTGCCAGCGGGTAGTTACCCTGGTCAAGGAACGCTATTTTGGCGTCAACCACTCTCATCTGGCCGAGCTTTTGGAAGAGCGGGAGGGGATAATAATTTCTCGCTCAACCTTACGGCGGCTTTTAACAAGAGCCGGTCTGTCCAGTCCCCGGCGGGGTCGGTCTCCACGGCACCGCTACCGGCGCCAGCGTATGCCCCAGGAAGGGATATTGCTGCAAATTGACGGCAGCCATCATCGCTGGCTGGAAGACCGAGGACCGTGGTTTACACTGTATCTGGCTATAGATGATGCCACCGGGACAGTGCCTCACGCTCTCTTTCGAGAGCGTGAGGATACCTTGGGCTACTTCGAGCTCCTGAAAGTAATCATCGACCAGATTGGCATACCTCTCGCTATATACACTGACCGGCACTCTGTTTTCCACGTGGAGCGAGGCCCAAACAAGGGCAACTTACCTTTCACCCAGTTCGGGCGCGCCTTACGTGAACTGGGCATCACCCATGTGCGGGCTAACAGCCCGGAAGCCAAAGGGCGGGTGGAACGCGCTAACGGCACATTTCAAGACCATCTGGTGTCGGAGCTGCGCCTTAGCGGGGCTGGCAATATCGCGGAAGCTAACATGGCCTTACAGGATTTCCTGCCCCGTTTTAACCGGCGCTTTGGTGTGCCGGCAGCACAGCCGGAGCAAGCCTATCGTCCAGTAAGCCCGGAAATGAATATAGACGGTATCCTCTGCGTAAAAGAGCGGCGGCGTGTCGCCAGAGATAATACAGTGCAGTACCGGGGACGGAATCTGCAACTATTCCCCGACGTTGAGAGGGTCAGCTATGCCAGGGCCTACGTCGAGATACAAGAGCGCTTGGACGGGCAGATACTGGCCTGTTATCAGGATAAAATCCTTACTCCACAGGATGCACCTCCCTTAGCCGCGACACTCCGAACTCAAGCAAAAGACCTGCTGGCTCATCCCGCCTTGTGGAAAGAGCCGCCGCCACCAAGGGTCAGGAAACGGAAATGGCGGTATCGCAAATACATTGGCCCTCTTACCGGTGATACTCCTTGGACAGAAGACCCGGTGAGAAAAAGCAAACACAGTGAATGGACGAAGGCTGGAATGGAACGAGCGAGGCAGGCTGGGAACCAAATTAGTGTACTGCCTGTGGAAAAGCGAGAGGGATTTGCTGAAAAATTCCCCCTGTTACTTGCTCAAATCGAACAGAAGGTCATTACTCGCAAGCAGGCTGCCAAGGAGTTAGGCTTCTCCGCTAACACTTTAAGGCGTGTTCTATACGACTACTACGGACGAGTGCCCGCTAAAAGGAACGAAAGCACCCTTTTGGTCGCTGAGGGGATAGGAACTGACAAAATCGCTGAACATTAAACCCTGACAGTTTCCCTTGACAACGGACAAACCCTGATTGTGGAGTTGCGCCACCCGCCTTTTCTCCCAGTCGGAGAGCTGGTCGCCACGCTTGCGGCAGTCCAGCTTCGCCTTATGCCTCATCCAGTACCACTCATCGGCAGTATTAAGCTCTTCCCCATTCAGCCTCTTATACTCAATCTCCACCAGTCTTCTGGGTAAAGTGGCAAGCGTGGCTATGGCATCTATTCTGGCTTCACTGTCCCCATCGTCGGCGACAAATCTCCAGGTCTCGGCGACCATCTCTCCCCTGTTGCCCTCATAGAGACGAAAAGACCTGTTGCGCTCCCGGTATTTTTTGCGCCAGTAGAGCCTTACCACGTTTCGGGCTGCTCCCCACAGGTAGTTTTCACCTATCTCGCCACGCCTGTCGGTAACACGCTTTAAGGTAATGACTATCTCCTGCTCTACATCGTCTCTGTCATGGTATGGGACTGGGTATATAAGGCGGTGAGCTATCTCCACAAAGGGTCTGAGTCCGTCAAGCTGGTCTCTACGCTCATAGAGCCATGACATGACTACCCCCTTTCCAGCCACAAGAAAAGGGGACTTCACTCCCACGCACAGGGAGCGAAATCCCCTTGAAAAAGACAAAAAGAGGCGAAGTTACCCTCGCCCCTTTCTGCGTTGGCTGTTTTGTGTGTTCAAGCGTTCCCGTGTCAAGCACGGGACAGGTTCTAGGCTACGGCTACTGGTTCTCTCTTTCGGCTACGCTTCAGCTTCCGCTCGGTAGCTTCTGGCTCGGCTACTGGCTCGGCTACTGGCTCGGCTTCCGCTTCTGGCTCTGGCTCGGCTGGCTCGGTGTCCTCTGGCTTGGCTTCCGCTTCCGCCTTCGGCTTGCTGTCGGCGGTCAACATCGGCATTACTACCAGTTGATAGCCGTCAACGGCAAAGAGGACTGGCGATTTGCCATCGGTAAGTTTTAAGTCCACCATACCCCCGCAGGCTCTCAAAGCCTCGGTAAGGTATAAGCCGTCAATTCTTACCCTGACTTCCCCGCCCTCAATATCGGCTGGCATAGCGACTTCCCCCTTGTCATCGGGACAGGACATCACCACACCGCCGTTAAGGGACAGGTCTATCGGGTAATCCTTGCTATCGGCTAGGACTTTCAGTGAGGCAATCGCCTTGCCCGCTTCCACAGTGTCAAGGTGAGCGGTTACATTGGCTTCGGTAGGAATGAGCTTCTCATAATCAGGGAATTGACCATCAGCACCCCGCCACCTATACCGAGTTATCTCGGTGTCAATGACAAGGCTTGTGCCGTCAAGACTATCCCCGCTCTTTTCAAAGCTCAGATTGACCCGATGGGCTTTCCGCAGGGCATTGGCTATTCCCCGCAGGTCATCACGAAGTATCAGGGCTTCACCCTCACCGTCATAGTCCAGCGTTACCACCGCCAGTCTGAAACCATCGGCACTCACTATTGTGAGCTTACCCTCTTTAGCTTTGAAGAGGACACATTGTAAGACAGGTCGGTTATCCTCTTTAGCGGTAAAGGGTAACACCCTGTTAAGGGCTTCCGATAGCTCCAGTCCGCCGATGTTCGGCTTGACTGTTCGGTTAGGGCTTATCCTGACCTCGCATAGGGTCATCGGTGTTTTCTCACCAATCCACGCCGAGTCCTCAAGATAGCTGGTATTAGCTCCACAGGTTACTTTTAGCCGTTTATCGGAAGCCCGCACCTCGCTGGCACTTCCAACGGCAGGGACTATTTTAACGATGTTACTCCCCGCCAGTGCTTTCAGATAACCGAGTAAGCCTCTACGCCCAATGGTATAGTCCAGAAGCATTACCCTCTCGGATAGTGCCCGACTTAAGGAGTTGACCAGCGTAGCCTTATGAGCTACCAGTCCTGAACCTGAACGCTTGCCCACGATATTCAATTGTTCT
>JAUYHA010000164.1 GCA_030690265.1 Dehalococcoidales bacterium
CCCCGACTCAAAGGCGTTACGCTCTTCAAAGGGTATATAGGTAGCGCCCTGAATCTGAGCCCGGGGGTCAGTGGTGACAATCTTGGTATGGTAGCACCTGGCGGTGTCAACCAGTCCCTGCATGATACATTGCACGTCAACGACCATTGCCTCGACGGCGCCGGTGACTATCGCCAGTTCCTGCTGTAGAAAATTGCCGGCTACCGGTACGCCATGGCGCATCAGCAATTCATTGGCCGTACAGCACATACCGGCCAGGTTAATCCCCTTAGCTCCTTTGGATTTAGCGTATTCAAGTATTTCCGGGTCCTGAGCCACTACTGCCATCATCTCGGCAAGCTGTGGCTCGTGGCCGTGAATGATGACGTTTACCTCGTCTTCTTTCAGCACCCCCAGGTTTATCTGGCTGAGTATAGGCGCCGGCGTGCCAAAGATGATGTCTTGCAGTTCGGTGGCGATCATGCTACCACCCCAGCCGTCAGCCAGCGATACTTTCACGGCATGATTAAGAAGGTTGCGGTACTCCTGGTCAGTTCCCATATGAGTCCGGTGCAGTGCTTCTGCTACCTCGATGTCTATCCCACGAGGCGCAATCCCCTGCTTTCGCCATACTTCCTGTCTCTTCAGCGGAGCGCGCTTCAAGAAAAGAAGCTCGCCTTCCTGTTTGCCGAACTCGTTCACCATGAGATGGCCGATGTCGACGGCTATCTCCTCGTTGGTGCGGTCACCGATGGGAACACCCAAGTCAAGGGCCAACTGCAATAGTTTCTGTTCGTCCTTGATCTCATAGCCGGGTGCTTCACCCTTCGCCACGGCCAGAAAGAACTTGGCGATAACACGCCCGTGGTCGCCGTGAGATGCCGTGCCAGCCGCCACCTTACGGACGAAGTTACGGGCAGCAATGGTTTCCGGAGTAGCTCCACAGACGCCAACCCGTCTTCGTCTCTCCTCCGCCGTTTCCTCTTTCCCTTTGGGCGCCATTACCCGGCATGGACCCATATCGCAGATACTGCAGCACATTCCTTCCTGACCTATAGGACAGGGCCTCGTTGTTTCAGCCCGCTCGAAAATTACGCGCGCCCCGTCCTGAGCAGCTTTCTCAATCATTTCTAAAGTAGCCTGGTCAATGCTTTTGATTCCCTTTTCCGTCATTTTTATCAACCTCCTATTTTGTCGTAAGTTCAGCAATCATTTCTCTAATCAGCTTTATTGCCTCCGGGTGTCTCATAACCAGGATATCACCTCCGCCCAGAAGCATAACCATGGCAGACATCGCTTCCATAAGGATACCCCTTTTCCTGGCATCGCCGAGCGTCGGGTCTTCTGACTCAGGAATATGCATTTCCTTAGTCTTCCAGACCTCCCTGGCTATATTACAGAAAATCGGGAAGCGAAGTTTCTCATCCTGCTGGGTTAAGGCTCCCATCCGTATTCTTTCCATAACAGAATAGGCGTACTCGATACCGTAGCCAATGCCGCTGACTGTCGGGTCAATCATGAGCTGTTCGTCGGGAACGCCAAGATTTCCTAACAAAATGTTCAACTGTTTACAAAGGTTGACATCTATCGGCGTTGAAGCTACTACGATATGGCGATAACCAATGGCAGCAGCGCCCACCCGTTTGTGCCAGTCCACCTCTACCGGCCCGATAATGAGGTGCTTGTCCTGGCAAACCTCAGCCACAGTTCTCAGCACCTCTTCGGTTTTACTCTGGTTAGGTACTCCCCAGGCAATCAGGGGCACATCAATAGC
>JAUYHA010000173.1 GCA_030690265.1 Dehalococcoidales bacterium
AGTTGGGCGGTGGCAGCCGTAACGATATGACGATTAGCGCCTGGGATGCCTTTGTTACCCTGAGAGAGAGGTTTGCTCCGGTTGACAAAGCCCCCTAGTAGTAGTATCTTGCAGGTGAGCGGCCACCCCGCTCACCTGTTCTTCCTCTTCCATTGACCCCGGTAAGGTTTGGTACCTCTCACCTTACCGGGGGGCGCTTTGTTTCTACCTCAGACTTTATTTTACAGGGATGCCTTAAAGGGTCTTGACAAGGTAATTGTCGTGTGCTATCCTCTCTATATGAAGCCAAACCAAAGCCTCATTCAGCAGAAAGCCAGAGGCACTTACGACCGCAACCTAAAAATTATCCAGCTATATCAGAGTGGTATAATCGTTAATATGGCTGAGATAGGGCGTCTTTACGACATATCACGACAGGCAGTCAGGAGTATCATCAAGCGTTCCGATGGTATTACCGGCACTTTCAGGGAGCAACAATGACGACAGAAACAAGACTAACTGAGTGGTCTAAAATCAAGGCTGATATTATTCGGACAAAAGATATTATTGAGCTAGGCAAGCTGAATTATAGTCTGGAGGCTATTCAGAAGTGGGCAAAGCAATCGAAGCAGAGCCTCGAAGCACAAAACGAAATCGCCGAATACCGCCTACGGCTTAACAGGAAACAGGGCGAGTGGATTGAGGCTAACATACCGGCAGAGGGGGGTGGCGACCACCTACCAAATTCGTTAGGTGCTGCCCCTACTCTCATGGAAGCTGGTATAGATTATCACGACAGCCCGAAGTTTAGAATACTGGCTCAAGTATCAGATGAGAGATTTGAGAATTACATTACTGAAACCAAAGCCAACGAAAGCCAACGAGGGGTAAGAAATGAAGCCAGAGGAATTAGAAGTTGTCCGTCTCACTGAAGCTAATCTGCTCGGCTCGCTACTTATAGCCGGTAGCGATGGGGATACTAAACCGATAACCTCAGCCTCAAAGCTATTACGGGCTGATGACTTCCTACCTAACTACCTTGATGGCTTACACCGGCGCATATTCCAGGCGATGCTTCAGGGACAGACAGACCAGATTACAGTCGCCAACGCAATGAATGATACAGGCACACTAAAACCAGGGGATATTGCCTATATGTCCGAGCTTATTTCTGATGCTGTATCGGGATTAGACTGTGAGCATTATGCCAGACTGGTCGCTGATAATGCTGCCCAGTGGAGGAGCGGGGGCCGAGCCAAGCCAAGATTTTCAGGAGTTATCTAATGACCTTTGATTGGATTGAGCCGGTAGTCAACCATGCCATTAACAGGCTGACTTACCAGTGGGATACTTTAGACCTATTGGTAGAGGCTGACCGCATTACGGATGCCGGGCAAGCGGAATTATGGTTTTACCATTCCAACGGGACGGGCAACAAGCTCTTACACATCGCCAAGGTCAATCTGTTATCCTCTTCCACGATGACCCAACTGTCCAAACGGATGCTGACCCATTCAGCCGATATTCCCTGGGAGCAGGCATTGACCTTCATTACTAAAACGACAATGGAATATCAGCGGCAGGGAGAACCAGCCGTATTACTCCAGCCCGTATCTGCCGAAGCCCTGAAACCAACCTACTATATTGAGCCGGTAATCATTAAGGGCGTGCCTAACATCATATACGGCGATAAGGGCGTCAATAAAACGACCTTATCGCTTACTATGCTCGGACTTATAGAAATTGGCGAAGAGGAAAGTTCCTGTGAACTGATTCCTTTACACACTACCAAAACAGCAATGTTAGACTGGGAGAGCACAGAAGCCCTTACGAATTATACACTGGCAAGGTTGGTCGAGGGCAAAACTCTCCCCTATTTCGAGTTGAACTATCTACGGTGTAAGGCCCCCCTTGCTGATGATATTCAGCGAATAGGTAATTTTCTCCATGATTGCCGTGCCGAGGTCGTCTTAATAGATAGTCTGGGCAAAGCCGCTGGCTCAGATAAATTCGATAGTTCCGGTAAAGGTGCTGCTTTGAAGTTTTTTGAGTGCCTTAGCCAGCTAAATGTAACTCCTCTCATTATCGCCCAGAACGCCAAGGGTGAGGGAGAAGGTAAAAAAACTATATTTGGCAGTACCTATTACACTTACTACGCACGCAATATCTTCGAGTTAAAGGGTAAAACGGATGAGGTAAATACTGACCGCTCTCACATCGCTTTATTCCATACCGAGTCTAATTACTCAAAGATATACCCAACGCTGGGTTTCTGTGTAGATTTTACCGATACCACTATCAACATTACCAGAGAAGCACCATCACTATCTTTGTTCTTAGAAAGGGCCAGCCAAATGAAAACGCTATTGGAATTTCTAGAAAGCGGTGCCAAAACTAGACAGGCAGTAGCAGAACAACTAGCCATATCCCCAAAGCACGCCGGTGTTCTTCTTAACCGGGCTCTTAAGAAAAACACTGTCACTAATTTGGGTTCTGGTTTATGGGGTCTTATATATCAGGATAACAAGGTGGGATAACAACTTACTACGTAAGTAGAGTAAGTGTTATCCCTAACACCCTGATAACAAAGATAACACTATAAGGATAACTGTTATCCCTATGGTAGGAAAAGAATATCGTCTGAGGAAATTAAAGGGAGGGAAAGTAAAATGAGCGAGGTTAAAGATGCCTATTGCTAATTACTCAACCACCGTAACCGCAATGAAATCTATCGGGGAAATACAGGGTATCCTGGTGGCTCACGGAGCTAAAGCCATAATAATGAACTACAGTGACAAGGGTGAGCCCGTGGGGTTATCGTTCCTGATAAAAACACAATTCGGTGATATGCCTTTTAAGCTCCCGGCCAATATAGAGTCAGTTCAAAAAGTGCTGGACCAGCAGAGAGTCCGGGCATCGGTTACGAGAGAGCAAGCGATAAGGATGGCATGGCGGATACTCAAAGACTGGGTTCGTGCTCAAATGGCTATCTTGGAAACAGAAATGGTAACTATTGACCAAATCTTTCTGCCTTATTTAGAGACAAAGAATGGCAAAACACTCTATCAAGTTATGGTAAATAATAGACTGGCTTTGCCAGAGGGGGTAAAATGAAGGCGCTTAGTTTCAAAGACCCATGGGGCTGGTTGGTGGCTTCTGGCCTGAAGGATGTCGATAACCGCAACTGGTCGACCAAGTTCCGGGG
>JAUYHA010000178.1 GCA_030690265.1 Dehalococcoidales bacterium
TGGTGGGGTATTAGGAAGTGGTTATTATGATAGTTACAACCTGGCGGACCTGGGAGTCAGTGGTGTTATTATCACAAATGTTCAAGTTGTTGCCAGAGTTAGAAGGATAGCCATGAATCCATCTGGTACCTACCCTACTAATATTGGGCTTGGTATACGGATCGGTGGCATTAGTTACTTCAGCAACTACGGTGTTTCCTCTAACTCCTATGAGACGATAGCGAAAAACTATCCAACCAATCCTCATACAGGTAGCAACTGGACTGTCGCTGATATAAATGCTCTGCAGGCTTTCCTTGGAATGTCATTTATTAACATGTTTTTATGGCAGGGAGGCCTTATTTCCGGCGCATGCACTCAGGTCTATGTTGAGGTAACTTATGCTGCGCCTCCTTCTGTCACAACTATGCCCGCTAGCAACGTAGGCGTAATATCAGCCACTCTTAACGGGTTGCTGGATAATGATGGCGGATTGCCCGCCAATTGCGGTTTTCAGTGGGGACCGGATACAAACTATGGCTCTGTAACTCCCACCGAAGCGAAGTCAACCGGACAGAGTTTCTCAAGGGCTATAAGCGGACTCGCTCCCAACACGACCTATCACTTCAGAGCTTTTGCCACCAATGCGAATGGCACGAGCTACGGCTCTGATGGGAGCTTCACGACGTCTGCGGCTTTGCCGGCAGCGGCTACTATCCCGGCCACAGATATTGATTTGAGCAAAGCCATGCTTCACGGCATCCTGACGTATGACGGCGGACAAGCCTGTGAGTGCAGCTTTGAGTGGGGATTAACGGCCGATTATGGTAATGGGACGCCCTGGCAGAGCGGCAAACACGCAGGGGACGCTTTTGCCCAGCTGATAGCCAGCCTCGAACCAGACACGGTCTATCACTTCAGGGCACAAGCCAGAAATAGCGCCGGGTTAGCAACCGGCGCGGATACGGCCTTCAGGACGTCAAAGGAAACCGTCGAGGTGCCGGGTTCTCTACTTGACCAGTCACTCAGCCTACTACTGGAGGAAGAGACATGATGGACTTTGAAGGAGCCATCGCCGAAATCAAGAACAAGGACAACACTGAGACCTTCAATAAGTCCATCCACAGCCTGCAGGCTATAGTGGACAATCTGCTGGGGCATGGAACGCATGGCTTAGCTGCGCTAAAGACCCTCATCGATACGATAGCGAGTGACCTGGATAATGGCTCTTACGGACTATCTGCTCTGGAGGTACTTGTCACTGATGTTGAGAACAAGCTGGACGATGGTACAACCGGGCTGGCTGCACTCAAAGCGCTTATCGACGTTTTAGGAGGCGAGCTGGGCAATGGGACTTATGGATTGGCAGAGCTGAAAGCCCTCATAGACGCTATCGATGCCAGACTTGTTGACAGCACAACCGGTCTGGCCGCCCTCAAGGTGCTTATTGACGCCTTGGGAGGCGAGCTGGGCAGCGGGACTTATGGATTGGCGGCCCTGAAAGCTCTTATTGATGCTATTGAGGCGAAGCTTGATGACGGAACTTCCGGGCTGGATGCCCTCAAGACCTTACTCGATGCTGTCCAGGTCAAGCTCGACAAGCTGGCCGGCGAAGCCCCGATTTCCGGGTCGGTTACCGGTAACTGGAACTCTGGAACGGCCACCAGCGGCGAGACCGGCGCTAATGTGGTAACCATCGGGGCTAATAACACGAAGAAGAAGCTCCACTCGCTAATCTTGAGCATACACAATTTCCAGTCAGGCGGGAAGGTGACTGTCAAACTGTTTATGCAGGTGAACGGCACAGAGCGAAAAGTCTACCAGGAGGATTTCAATAAGGGCAACGATCCGGATGGTTGCTGGGTGGT
>JAUYHA010000184.1 GCA_030690265.1 Dehalococcoidales bacterium
CCCAATTCCGGCCCCGTATCAGGTACGGGATAAACTCCAGCCGGAATCCAGGCGATACCGGATGAGCCTACACGTCTGGATACCGACTTTCGTCGGTATGGTTAACCGAAAATAACGAAGCGTAAGATGCACTACACTAGCTATACCCGATAGTAACCGATTGCCCTGCCGCGCCTGATAGAAGAGAATTCCCCCTTCTTAAACGCAAAACAGGCTTAAAAAATGGTGGCAGCGGCGGGATTTGAACCTGCGACCAAGGGCTTATGAGTCCCCTGCTCTGCCGACTGAGCTACGCTGCCCCGAATTTAGATTGTAGCTTTCAGGCGTAGTTGTGTCAAGCGGTTCTTGCTTTCCCGTGGGTAAAGAGTATTGTTCTTAATTCACCAGCCTGCTACTATTCGACAGGCTGTGTGCTAAAATATAAGTAAAGTTGGAACATAATAGTTTAGGTAACAGTCTGACTCTATTGAGAAGGGTAACTCGTTATGACTCTTTCCCGGAAAAAGAAGGAACCCGCTGCTACGAAGGAAAAGCAGGAAAAACAGGCGCTGGGTCTGGAATCTGTAACCTGGGGTGGGCTGACCTGGCTTAACATTGAGCAGCCAACAGAACGGGAGACGGAGTATCTGGCTCAAAATTACCCATTTCACCCCCTGGACCTGGATGACTGTCTCAGTCGCATACAGCGGCCCAAGATAGATGAATACCCGGACTATCTCTTTCTGGTCTTCCATTTCCCGATATTTAATGCTGAGGCACGGGTGACTACTCCCAGTCAGCTGTCGGTCTTTATCGGAAATGACTATCTTATCACGCTGGACAAAGGGGAGCTAAAACCGCTGGTTAAGCTGTTCAAGGACTGTCAGCTTAACGAAGAAACCCGGCAGGAGTATTTTAACCAGGGGTCAGGTTACTTACTCTACCGGATAATCGACCGGCTGATTGATTACTGCCTGCCGATATTAAGCAAGATTGGCGGTAACATTGAGCAGGCTGAAGATGGTATTTTCTCCACCGCGAGACCAAAGGCAGTAAGAGAAATCTCCATCCTCCGGCGTGACGTTATTTCCTTTCGCCGTATCATCTGGCCCATGCGGGCGGTCATCGGCTCTCTCGAGGTAAAGTTGCGCCGCTTCACCAGGACAGACCTTTCGGTTTACTTCGGAGATATAGTTGACCATGTGGACAGAATCTGGGACGGCCTGGACGAGTATAAGGAGATAATCGAAGGCTTAAACGATACCCATGATTCTCTGGCTACCAACAGGCTTAACGATATTATTCGTGTCTTGACCATTCTGGCTACTATCGGCACGGTGCTGACAGTTGTTGCCAGTTTCTACGGGATGAACATTCCTCTGCCCTGGGGTGCAAATCCGGGCGGAGGTCCCTTTACATGGCTGATATTGCTGCTGGCGATGCTCGGGATAACGGCGGGGATGTTGTTTTACTTTCACCGTAAGAACTGGCTTTAATAAGTCCGGTCTAAGCTTTTCTGGTCAGGGCTAGCTCCTCAGCCAGTCTTGAAGCATACTGGTCGGTCATACCGGCAATGTAATCAACTGCTTTCCGCTCTATCTCATCGCTGTAAAAGCGGTACTCCGGTGGCAGTTCATCTTCATGCTTATTGAAATAGTGGTATAACCGGCGAATCGTCTCTCTCGCCCTGGTGGCTTCTTCCCGGGTGGCATTCCGATTATATATCTGCTCAAAGAGAAAGTGGCGCAGGGTATTAGCTGCTTTCAAGACCCCAGGGCTCATTGTGATTGCCGGTGAGGCAGCATTATTACCTCTCACCGCCCAGGATTGCTCAATAATATCACAGACCATGGTATTGATGCGTTCTGAAGGGGAATGACCTAATACAGCGGTGGCAGAGGCCGGCAGAATCTCTTCAGTAATAATGCCGGCCCTTATAGCATCGCCGGTGTCATGGTTGATGTAGGCGATGATGTCGGCAATCTTGCATACTTCACCCTCAAGAGTATTTACTTCTCCCCAATCCTGAAGAATTTTTGCCGTTGACTTGGAGTGGTTGAGAATTCCATCTCTTACTTCCCATGTAAGGTTGAGTCCCCGGCCGTCATTCTCCAGAAGGTCAATAATTCTCAGGCTTTGCTCGTTATGCCGGAATCCCCGGTGATAAAGTCCGTTTAACACCTCTTCGCCGATATGCCCGAAGGGGGTATGACCCAGGTCATGACCAAGAGAGATAGCCTCGGCTAAATCTTCATTAAGGTTTATAGCCCGGGCTATGGTACGGGCTATCTGGGAAACCTCCAGGGTATGGGTTAAGCGGGTCACATAGTGGTCTCCCAGAGGGGCAATAAAAACCTGTGTCTTGTGTTTGAGACGGCGGAAAGACTTTGAATAAACAATACGGTCACGGTCCCGCTGAAAAGCGGTACGCACCGGACAGGGCTCCTCGTATTTGAGCCTGCCCCGTGATTGCTTACTTTTGACAGCGAAAGGAGAGAGACTTTCTTCCCGCTCTTCAGCGAGCTGGCGGACATTGAGCCGGCTAATCATTTTCCAAACCCTGGGATATGAGCAAAAGCGGCTAGCCTTTGTTTCTTAGGCGCTTTTCTACACTGGCAATTATTTCCCTGGTTTTATCAATCACGTCAGGGTTTACCGAGATCGAGGTAATACCCCACTCCACCAGCTTCTCAGTAAGCTCAGGATAATCTGATGGAGCCTGCCCGCAAATTGAAGAAGTAACCCCCTTTTTCTTGGCTATCTTAATTGCCCTTTCCAGGGAGAGCATCACCGCTTCATCCCGCTCGTCAAACTTCTCGGCTAATCTGGCATTGTCCCGGTCAATACCCAGAATAAGCTGGGTCAGGTCATTTGAGCCGATGGATATACCATCAATACCGGCGGCAATAAATTTGTCCAGGAGGATTATATTTGATGGAACTTCAACCATCATCCATATTTTGAAATCTTCAGAGCGTTTCAGCCCCTCGGATTCTATTATTTTTAATGCTTCAGCCAGTTCTTTAACCGTACGGACGAAAGGAATCATAACCCAGAGGTTGTTATACTTCTCTCTTACCTTCTTTATGGCAGCCAGTTCAAGCTTAAAAGTATCAACATCGGTGATATACCGGGAGGCTCCTCTGTAGCCAAGCATCGGGTTTTCTTCAACCTCTTCATACTTTTCCCCACCTTTTAAAGCTCTATATTCATTAGTTTTGAGGTCTGTGGTCCGGTACACTACCTGGCGGGGATGAAAAGCCTTGGCAAAGTTCTTCAGCCCTTTAGCGAGCTTTTCAACAAATTCACTTCCCCTGCCCTCTTTTATCATATGACTGGGATGCTCACCAATCTGAGCCACCATAAACTCAGCCCTGAGCAAGCCGACGCCGTCCACGTTACGGGCTGCCACCCTGTCAGCCAGCTCGGGTTGGGCCAGATTTACATATACCTTGGTTCTGGTTTTAATCGTATCTCTGAGCATATGAGTTACGGCTGTCGTTTTTATTCTTCGGGTTACCTTGCCATCATATACCTTGCCGTGCGAGCCATCCACGGTGATTATCTGGCCATCGGTCATAGCGGTTGTTGCCCCTTCGGCGCCAACCACACAGGGAATACCCAGTTCCCTGCTGACAATGGCAGCGTGGGCGGTCCTCCCGCCACGGTTAGTGACAATGGCTACGGCCCGTTTCATAGCTGGAACAAAATCGGGAGTGGTCACTTCAGCAACCAGGATATCGCCTTTTCTTACTTTATCTATTTGCGAGGCATCAAGTATTATTCTGGCTGGCCCGGAGGCTATACCCGGGCTGGCGGCAGCTCCGACAAGGAGTGCCGGGAGCGTGATTTCAGGCTCAGCCTCAGCTGTTTGCTCCTTTATAGTAGTGATGGGACGAGTTTGAACAATATAAATTTTGCTGTCTTCCTTTGCCCACTCAATATCTTGGGGAAATTGATAGTGGTCTTCCAGCTGCTTCGCAAGTTTGACCAGTTGGATTATCTCATCATCTTTCAGCTTTTGCTCAGTTTGGGCGGTCTCAGAAAGGGGCACCTTGATATTAGCTTCATTACCATTCCCGGCGGATGGATTCTTGATTAGCTGCCACTCTTGCTTGGCTATTTCTTTATTGATAATTTTTTGTTTCTTTTTGTCTATAACATACATATCCGGGGTTACTTCCCCGGATACAATGGCTTCGCCCAGTCCGAAAACTGCCTCAACAATAACCTTACTGGCATCGTTAGTTACTGGCTCCACGGTAAACATAACCCCGGAAGTCTGAGACTTGACCATTCTCTGAACCGGCACTGCCAGGCCAACCTCAAAATGGTCAAAGCCCTGTTGCTCACGGTAAAAAATAGCCCGGGCTTCAAAGAGGGACGCCCAGCACTCTTGCACAGCGGCTATCACTTCCTTCTCACCCTCTACATTAAGAAAAGTCCTTTGCTGACCAGCAAAGGACGCTTCGGGTAAGTCTTCGGCGGTGGCTGAAGAGCGTACTGCCACCAGGCCTCCGCCCATTTTTTTATATGCCTGGCCAATCTCCCGGGCTATTTCCGGGGGCATCGGCGCATTCGAAATTACTCGTCTCACCTGAGCCGCTACTTCCTGAAGCTTTTTACTATCATTAACATTTATATCTTCCATCAGTTTACGGATTTTACCGGTGAGTTTGGTTTGCCGCAGGAAGTCAAAATAAGCCTCGGCGGTTACAATAAAGCCGGGTGGCACAGGGATATCGGCATTAGTCATTTCACCCAGATTTGCTCCTTTGCCGCCAACTAAAGCTACATCATTCTTGCTGACCTCATTAAACCAGACAACAATCCTTTCACTTTGGCTCATTATTAGTTCTCCTTTTCAAATCGGGGTTGAAGTTGGCAACGGTTTATTATACCATAATTTAAGATTATAATGGTTTAATTTTTCTTGACAAGGGTAAGTTGGTAGGTTAACATTAATGGGCAGGTTGAAGAAGGGGGTATTAAGTTAGAATGATAGAAATGGTTATTGATAGTATCCGTGTTAGTCTGATGAACTATCAACGGGTTATTATGTTGAAAGAGAAAATAGCTGACCGCTATCTGCCCATCTGGATTGGCCCCGCTGAAGCTGATGCTATAGCCATAAAGCTTCAAGGAGTCGATGTACCCAGGCCTCTGACTCATGACCTGCTTTGTTCAATCATTGGAGCTCTGGGGGCAACGGTTAATTCCATTGTCGTCACGGACCTTAAAAATGATACTTTTTATGCCAAGATTGCTCTTAATGTAGACGGCGGACAGTTGGAAGTTGACTCTCGTCCCAGCGATGCCCTGGCATTGGCGGTGAGGAGCGGGGTGCCTGTTTTTGTCGAGGAGTCAGTCCTGGAGAAAGCCGGTATTATGCTGGACAAAGAAACGGGCAAACCTCTTTTTGAAGAAAAGAAAGAGGCGAACAAGGAGGGTGAAGAGGTTAGCGAGGAAGAACTGAAAAGGTTATCCGCTTTTCGTGATTTTATAGACTCGCTTGACTGGGAGGATTTTGATAAGCGTAATCCGAGGCAATAATTCAATGCTATTTGTAAGCTGACACCGAGGAACATTGAGAGTAAGAACCCTACGAGTAAGTTCGATAGGGTTCTTTAATGAGCAGAGAGTGTTCAGGGATATTTTTTGTGTCATTGCTTCGGGACTGTGTCCCTCGCAATGACATTGGTAAGCAACTTCGCAGAATGACTTGAAACGGAGAGTAAGATTTGATATGCTGACCGAGGTATGAAGAGGTGGCAAACGGCTTTCAGGCTGGTAGGGATGGGGTGGTACGTTGGCGTCTGTATTATTCTGGGGGTATGGGGTGGGCTCAAGCTTGATGAAAAGTTTAACACCGGACCTATCTTGGTAATAGTTGGGTTACTTTTGGGAACTTTTATTGCTTTCTACGGTGTTTACCGTATGATTCTTCCCAATATAAACAGGAAACAGAACAAGGGGAAACACTAGTGCCCGAACCAGCAGAAACAGGACAGCAAGAGGAGCAAACCCCTAACCCTAAAAAGAAGGGATGTCTTGGTATTTCATTACCTCTGGCAATTGGTCTTCCGGTTGTTGCCACTCTGTTTCTGGTCGGCTTAGGCAGTGGACCGCTGGGCAAGAACATAATTGGTGATGTCTTTCCCAGCTGGCTTAGTGTTCCCCAACCTCACCCCGAGCTTCCGGCTGAGGTAGTTTTTCATCTTTTTGGCTTTCCCATTACCAACAGTATTGTTGCTACCTGGATTACCATTATTGTCCTGGCCGGTTTTTCTTTCCTTGTTACCCGCCGGCTGAGAATTATTCCCAAAAGATGGCAGGCACTGCTGGAATTTATACTCGGGGCACTGCTTGACTTCTGCCAGAAGGTTGCTGGTGAGAGAGATGGGCGCCGGTTCTTCCCGGTGGTAGCCACCATCTTTCTTTTTGTCGCCTTCAATGCCTGGCTGGCTCTGCTGCCTGGATATGGTTCCATCCTCGTCCATACCGCCCACGGTGAAGCCCATCTGCTGCGGCCAGCCAACACCGATATTAATACACCCCTGGCTATAGCCTTAGTTTCTTTTTCCTCCGTCTTTTTCTTCGGATTCAAATCTCTGGGGCCCGGGTATGCGAAAAAATTTGTTAATGTGAGCCAATTTCTTAGCGGTCTGGGAGAGTTAATCAGAGGTAAAGTCGTTTCCGGTCTGAACGGGATGTTCATCGGAGTGATTAATATATTCATCGGTCATATCGAATTTTTAAGCGAGTGCGTGCGTATCGTCAGCTTCACCCTCCGTCTTTTCGGCAATATGACGGCCGGTGAGATACTGCTCTTAATGGCAACTTTTCTATTTCCCTTTGTCTTTTCTGATGTTTTTTATATACTTGAGATGCTGGTTGGCTTTGTTCAGGCGCTTATTTTCGGCGGCCTGACACTGATATTTCTTACCGTTGCCGTTGCCTCTCATGAACACTAATGCGGAGGCAGCTTAGTATAAATTAAGGAACTTTAAGAAGGAGGTAGCTAATGACACCAGAAGTAATGAAGCTCTTGGCGGTGGGGATAATCGGTAGTTTTGGGTTACTGGGACCGGCGCTGGCTATCGGGCTTATTGGTTTTTCAGCCCTGACCGGAATCGCCCGTAATCCTGAGGCAAGCGGTCCAATAATGACCAATATGATTCTGGTAACCGCTTTCGCTGAGGCTATCGGCATTTATGCCCTGATTATCGCCATCATCCTGGCGATGATTGTCTAGTAATTGTTAAGAAGGGGGGTAAATATGGAACAGGATGGCATGCTAAATGTAATAAAGATTTTCATTGTAGCGGCGTTCCTGGGAAGCCTTGTCTTATGGATATCAGTTATCCTGATGCTGCTATGGAAATTCCTTGGATAGGAATAATTAGCCGTAATGAAACGCTTCTGGAACCAGACTAGGTGCTTGTTAAATTATTAAGGGGGTTAAAATGGCGGAAGGTCTAGCGAAGCTTGGCATAAGCATACCAACATTGCTTGCACAGGTGGTGAATTTTTCTATTCTCTTCGGACTTCTTTACCTGTTTGCCTATAAGCCTATTATGAAGATGCTTGATGCGCGCTCGGCTAAGGTTAAGGAAGGTATAGACCAGGCGGAAAATATTAAGCAGCAGGCGGCTCACGCTGAGGAAGAGTCTAAAAGACGGATAGAAGCCGCCAGCAAAGAAGGACAGGTGATTATTGTCCGGGCGACGCGCAGCGGGGAAGAGGTCAGGCAGCAGGCACAGCAGGAAGCTAAAGGGGACGCTGAAGCTCTTATCACCAGGGCAAGAGGGGAAATCCAACGAGAGCGAGATGAAGCTATTGGTGATTTGCGCCGGGAGTTTGCTGACCTGACTATACTGGCGGCGGAGAAGGTGATTGACCGCTCTCTGGATAAGGAAGCCCACCGCCAGCTTATTGATAAAACATTAGAGGAAAGCACAAGCCTGCAAAAGGGGTAAACCCTGAATAAAAACCAAAATCCAAGGAAACTGAGTAAGTTTTGAATTTGAAATCTGGCATTTGGGTTTTGACATTTAGATTTTGATATTTGAATTTGTTTAGTATTTGGTGCTTCGGATTTAGAAGATACTATGGCTAAGACAGGTTACGCTCAGCGCTATTCACAGGCAATGTTTCAGATTGCCCTGGAGAAGGGTGACCTGGACAAGTGGCAATCTGACCTGAACAGGATTGCCCGTCTGGGTGAGGATATCACCTTGAGAGAGATGCTGGAAAACCCCAGGCTCCATTTTAATGATAAATCCAGGCTGTTATCCGAGCAGCTTGGCGGGACAAACCCGCTGGTCCTTAATCTGCTTTACCTGTTGCTGCTCAGAGGCAGGTTAGGTATGATAGGTGCCATTGCTGATGGCTTCCAGCAGATGCTGGACAACTACCGCGGCATTGAGCGGGCTGAGGTAACTACTGCCACTCCCCTTGATGAAGAAGATAAGCTAAGATTGGAGGCGTCTCTGGGGAAAATAGTTAACAAGCAGGTGGTTATTGAGCCTAAGGTGGATGCAAGCCTGCTGGGCGGAATTGTTGCCAGAGTTGGTGGTAAGCTGCTGGATGGCAGCACCCGCAGCCGATTAGAGGCTCTAAAAAGGGACTTAGCGGGCACTGAAAGGTAACCCTGAAAAAGACAGATTATGGAGATAGCAATTAGCCCCGACAGGGACAAGGGGAGATTAGAATCTTCTTATTTATGGATTAAAGTGAGGTAGCCCAGATGACAACAAGAGGACAAGATATTGTTTCTGTCATTAAGCAGCAAATTGAACAATTCGGCTTGACGTCAACTATGGTCGATATCGGCACCGTGATTGAGGTCGGTGATGGCATTGCCCGGATTCACGGACTGGCGTCAGCCAAGTACAGCGAACTTCTCCAGTTCCCTAACGATATTATGGGGATTGCTATGAACCTGGAGGAAGACAGTGTAGCTGCTGTCATCCTGGGTGACTACACCACCCTTAAGGAAGGGGACGAAGTACGCTGCACGGGGCGGATTGCCGAGGTGCCGGTAGGGGAGGCTCTTATTGGCCGGGTGGTTGACTCTCTGGGCCGCCCTCTTGATGGCAAAGGTGCCATCAAGAGCGATAAGACTCGACCTATAGAACGAATCGCCCCGAATGTTGCCGTTCGCCAGTCGGTGAATACCCCGGTGCAGACCGGTATTAAAGCAATAGACAGTATGATTCCCATAGGCCGGGGGCAGCGGGAGCTGATTATCGGTGACCGCTCAACCGGAAAAACAGCCCTGACTCTGGACAGCATCGTCAATCAGAAGGGCGGTGACTTAATCTGTATCTATGTGGCTATCGGTCAGAAAGCATCCAAGGTAGCCCGGGTGGTGGCGACCCTGGAGGAATACGGGGCTATGGAGCATACCCTTGTCGTTGCCGCTAACGCCTCTGATTCGGTTGCTTTACAATATCTTGCTCCCTATGCTGGATGTGCCATCGGAGAAGAATTTATGGAGCAGGGTAAGGATGCCCTGGTTGTTTATGATGACCTTTCCAAACATGCCTGGGCTTACCGCCAGCTTTCCCTCCTGCTCCGCCGTCCCCCGGGACGTGAGGCGTATCCCGGAGATGTCTTTTATCTGCACAGCCGTTTGCTGGAGAGAGCCGCCAAGTATGATGACGAGCACGGCGGGGGTTCTCTTACCGCTCTACCGATTATTGAGACCCAGGCCGGAGACGTCTCGGCTTATATTCCGACCAATGTTATCTCAATTACCGACGGGCAGATTTATCTGGAAACAGACCTGTTCAATGCCGGTCAAAGACCCGCCTTGAATGTCGGCTTATCGGTATCCAGGGTGGGAAGTGCTGCCCAGACTAAAGCAATGAAGCAGGTGGCAGGCAGACTCAGACTGGAGCTGGCTCAGTACCGTGAGCTGGCTGCCTTTGCTCAATTTGGCACTTCTGAATTAGACCAGTCTACCAGAGACCAGCTGGAGCGAGGAAGGCGGATTACTGAAATCTTGAAACAGGGTCAGTACAAGCCGATGCCGGTAGGACAACAAGTGACGATTCTTTATGCGGTTATTAATGGCTATCTTGATGATATCAGAGTAGAAAAGATGGCTGCTTTCGAGGCTGATTTCCACCGCTTTATGGAGGCAAATCATCCTGATATAAGTAAGGCTATTGCCACTGAAAAAGAGATTAGCCCCAAAACTGAAGAGGGGTTAAAAGCAGCCGTCGCCGAGTTCAAGCAGGGTTTTTCCGGATAGTCTAAAAATTAAGACAACGAGGTTTTCAGGTTGGCTAATATCCGTTTAATCCGGCGCCGGGTACGGGGTGTTCAAAGTATCGCCAAAATTACCCGGGCGATGGAAATGATTGCCACCTCCAAGATGAGGCGGGCACAGGAGCGCGGCCTGGCCGGACGCCCTTACGCCGAGAAGATTCATCAGGTCATAAGTGACCTGGCTGCCTTACCTCAGGCCGGGAAAGCACGGCACCTCTTACTACAGCGCCGTCCGATAAACAAAATAGCTATAGTCCACATCACTCCTGACCGGGGTCTGTGTGGGGGGCTCATCACCAATATCAACCGCCGGACAGGCAGTTTTATCCTGGAGCAGAATGTCCCGGTCAGCATTATTTCTGTTGGCCGTAAAGGACTGGACTTCATGAGACGGACTCATCGTGATATCCGGGCAGAGTTCACCTGGATAGGCGATAGACCCGGCTTTCTTGACACCTTGCCAATTTCCCGGATTGTCATTGACGATTACACCGATGGTACTGTAGATGCCGTCTACCTGGCTTATTCTCAGTTCGTTTCAACAATACTACAGAGACCGGTGTTAGAGCCGGTATTGCCGGTTGAGCCGGCGCCAATTCCCGCGGCTCAAAATGTGGATTATATTTATGAGCCGGGCCCGGAGGCGGTGCTGGCAGAGCTGCTGCCCAGATTTGTTGAGATGCAGATTTATCATGCTATTCTGGAAGCTATCGCCAGCGAACAGTCAGCCAGAATGGTAGCGATGCGGAACGCCACGGAGAACGCCGGTGAGCTGATTGATGATTTAACCCTTGCTTATAATAAAGCCCGCCAGGAATCAATCACCAAGGAGCTCCTTGACATTACTGGTGGGGTTGAGGCTTTAGGTTAGATAGAGGAGGTACTTATGGCAAAAGGTAAAGTGGTTCAGGTAATAGGCACGGTAGTCGATATAGAGTTTCCTCCGGACGGATTACCCGAACTCTTTAATGCTATTGTGATTGACAGGGATGGGGAAAAGATTACCTTTGAAGCCCAGGAGCATGTTGGTAATAACTGGGTGAGGTGCCTGTCACTATCGCCAACGGAGGGTCTTCAGCGGGGTGCTGAAGCAGAAGATACCGGGGCACCTATTAAGGTACCTGTAGGCAGAGGCTCCCTGGGGCGGTTGTTTAATGTTCTGGGTGAGCCCCTGGACGGCCTCGGTAAAGTTAAAACTGAGGAGTACTGGTCAATTCATCGCCCACCACCTACCCTTGAGGAACAGGAAACCACTACCCAGATGCTGGAAACCGGGCTCAAGGTTATTGACCTGATTGCTCCATTCACCAAAGGCGGCAAGGTCGGCGCTTACGGTGGTGCCGGTGTGGGAAAGACGGTCATTATTCAGGAGCTTATCCGCAATATTGCCACCGAGCATGGAGGTTTTTCCGTCTTTGCCGGAATCGGGGAAAGGTCCCGCGAGGGTAATGACCTGTGGCACGAAATGAAAGAATCAGGAGTGATTGAAAAGACTGCCCTTGTCTTCGGACAGATGAACGAACCTCCGGCAGTCCGCCTGCGTATCGGCCTGACCGGACTGACCATGGCCGAGTACTTCCGCGATGTCGAGAACCAGGATGTCCTGCTCTTTATTGATAACATCTACCGCTATACTCTAGCCGGCATGGAGGTATCAGCCCTGCTGGGACGGATGCCTTCGGCAGTAGGCTACCAGCCTACTCTGGCTACAGAGGTTGGCGAGCTGGAAGAAAGAATTACATCTACCAAGAAAGGCTCGATAACCTCCTTCCAGGCCATCTATGTTCCGGCTGATGACTATACTGACCCCGGGGTGGCCACCACATTCGGCCATCTTGATGGGGTGGTTGCTCTGGAGAGGTCTATTATGGAGCAGGGCCTCTATCCGGCGGTTGACCCGCTGACCTCCACCTCTCGGATACTTGACCCCAATATTGTTGGTGAGGAGCACCACTGGGTAGCCCGTGAGGTTCAACGGGTTTTGCAGCGCTATAAAGACCTCCAGGATGTAATCGCCATACTGGGTATTGAAGAGCTTAGCGAAGAAGATAAGCTCACCGTTGGCCGGGCCCGCCGGATACAGAGATTTCTCTCCCAGCCGATGTTCGTTGCCGAGATATTTACCGGCCGGCCGGGCAAATATGTCCCGATAGCAGAAACGGTGCGCGGCTTCAAAGAAATTCTGGAAGGCAAACATGATGACCTGCCCGAGCAAGCCTTTTACATGGTGGGACCTATAGAAGAAGCCGTGGAACAGGCCAAAAAAATGAGGAGCGCAGTCTAATGTCTCCGGTAAGACTTGATATCGTAACTGCCGAAAGGCTGGTCTATTCGGAGGAAGTGGACATCATTGTTGCCCCGGGAGTTATGGGCCAACTGGGCATTTTACCCCACCACACCCCGCTGATGACCACATTAGAGCCTGGTGAGATGCGGATAAGAAAAGGTGGCGAAGAATTCTCCCTGGCTATTTCCGGCGGCTTTCTTGAGGTAAGACCGGACCGGGTCATTGTCCTGGCTGATGCGGCGGAAAGGGATGAGGAAATTGATTTAGCCAGGGCGGAAGAGGCAAAGCGCCGCGCCCAGGAAACATTGAGACAGCGTATCCCTGCGGCTGATACGGCTCAGGCTGAAGCAGCCTTACGCCGCTCACTGGCTCGCCTCAAAGTAGCAGAGAGGCGGAGAAGAAGAAGGGGCTAGACACCCGGGGGCTGCCTGGCAGAAAAAGGAAAGGGCGGAGAAGAGCCGGCGGTATTACTCTATGGCATACAGGTTGCCGTCGTGTGAGCCTATATAAACAACCCCGTTAGCTACAGCCGGGGAAGAAGTGATTTCATCCCCGGTGGAGAAATCCCAGAGCTTTTCGCCGCTGGCAGCATCTACAGCGTAGAGGCGCCCGTCTTTACTGCCTACAAAGACAGCGGAACCAGCTATGGCAGGTGAAGATTCCACTCCACCTCCGGTTTTGAATTTCCAGAGCGTCTGCCGGCTTTGAAGGTCCGCTGCCAGTAGTGTATCATCCGCAGCAGTGTAGAGAAGGTTCCCTACGACTACAGGGGAAGAAGTAGCTGTTCTACCTATTTTGGTTGCCCAGAGAAAACCGGACTGCAGAGGAGGTTTGGGTAGTAGTCCCATCAGCCAGAGGTGTGTCCAGAGAGGTCTAATCAGGTGTTCCCGAGCCCAGGTGCGAGCATTACCCTGGACAGCATACAGGGCACCATTACTGGTAGTGAAGTAGACAATGCCGTCCTTTACTGCCGGCGAAGAGTAAGTCCCGTGAGGAGTCAAGAATTGCAGCCGCTGCCGCCCGTTCCGGGCATCTAAAGCATAGATATAGCCATTTCCAGCCCCTATGTAAATGATGCCATTGGCTACTACCGGAGATGATAAGACAAGGGTTTGTATATTGAAACTCCATAGTTCGGTCCCCTCTACCGCATCTACGGCATAGAGATTCCAGTCCCCGGCACCAAAATAGACAACACCATCAGCCACTGCCGGAGATGACTGGATGGGATAGCCAGTCCTGAAGTCCCAGAGTTTCTCACCACTGCGGGCATCAAGAGCATATAACCTGCCATCATTTGAGCCGAAGTAAACAACGCCACCGGCTACTGCCGGTGAGGATTCAACCCAGCTTCCGGTCTCGTATTCCCAGAGTTTAACGCCCGTATTCGCGTCCAGAGCGTAAAACTTGTCGTTTTGAGAGCCGAAGTAAACGATGCCGTCAGCTACCGCCGGTGAGGAGTGAACGGCGGCACCGGTGGGGAAAAGCCATTTTAGTTTACCTTGAGGCAGAATGCCGTCCGTTCCGGCATTACCAGAGCGGCTCAAATCATGCCGGAACATAGCCCATTCACCGGGCAAAGAGCTGGAAGTTAAATCCTGAGGCGGCTTAAAGATAGTATCAGTAGAATAGGAGAAAAGGAAGAAGGCAACAGCAAGAATGGCTAGTGGGATAAAACCGATAGCAACCGCTTTCCCTAATTTTTTGCGTATTATGTAAAATTTACGGCGCCCGGCTGTTCTTCTCAGCTCCGGAGAGGTTAGCGGAGTTTGTTCAGGGATTATAGCTCCCCAGCAATGCTCGCAAAATGTTTTCCCGGCTGGACTGGGTTGATAGCATACGGGGCAGATAACCCACGATTGATTTTCATCGGCATTAGCCATTTATACCCTCTGAACATTCAGCAAAATATGTCCTTCTGCCGGGAAGGCATTTTGTTGTCAGTTTGGGCAGCTTTGTAGTAGTAAGTTTATTAGCAAAAGAAGGAAGCTTTTCCGGAAAGTAATTAGATAATTTCCAGGGAAGCTCTGGTGCCGTTTTTGGCTGCTTTCACCCTGACCAGGGTACGTATTGCCTCAGCCATTCGGCCTTGCTTACCAATGACTCTACCTTTATCTTCATCAGCAACTTGAAGCTTAAGTACTATACCCTGCTCGTTCTCCTCTTCGGTCACTACCACATCATCCGGCGAATTGACAATAGCTCTGGCAACATATTCCACTAGTTCTTTCATGTTTTCTCCTTGATTGTTTTGAATTTTTCCATAATGCCCTTCTTGGAGAGCAGTCTGGCGGCAGTCACCGTTGGCTGGGCTCCATGCTTGAGCCAGTTCAGCGCTTCCTCTTCATTTATAACTATTGTTTCCGGGTCGGTCAGGGGATTGTAATGCCCGATGATGCTAATAAAGGCTCCATCACGGGGGGAGCGAGAATCGGCTACTACCAGCCGGTAGCTGGGCCGCTTTTTAGCTCCCAATCGTCTCAATCTAATTTTTACCATTCTCTACCTCTTTAATAAGATTATGAGTTATCAATAATCAGCTGTCAATAGAGTGAATTTGTTTGGGTTCATAGCTGAAAAAACATAGCGTTGGTCAGAGGGTCGGTTCAGATGAGAAAATCAAAGACTTAACAGTAACCGGCATAACCTCTGTCACTCCCATAGGGCGGCCAATGTCAAGATAGTCAAGGTCACCTACCTTTATCCCGTCTACCGTGATAACCTCCTGAGGCAGTTTCAGTTCTTCTTTTATCACTCCTCCCAGCGCCTTGGCTACATCAATGTCCAGGATAACAAACAGAGGTGCTCTCTGGTTATCCGACTCTTTTACGACCGCTGAAAGAGCCTCAGCTACCTTTCTTAAATACGGGTAATCAAGCTGACCATCCAGAGAAAGAGAAAAGCCCATTCCCTGAGTAAAACCGGGCAGGTCAAACTTCTCAAGGGCTGCCATAAGGGAGCCCCTTACATCTTCTACCGACTGTTCCCTGGTTATAAAGCAAGGAACCGCTTTTAAGCCGAAAACAGGCAGGGAGTCAAGGTTGGAAATATAGGTCGTGCTACTGCTTGCCTGCAGAGTATACTCACCGGCGCCAATGACCGTAGCCCGGATTCCTTCAAGCGGTTCCTGGAGTAAGCCCTTTCTGGATAATTTCTCCACCCGCTCCCTGATTTTTCTCCCGAATATGACTCCCAAATCTCCCTGAGAGACTCCACTATGGCCATAAACATATTCTGATACTCCCCCGGAAAAAACCAGATAGTCAACACTATCCAGTGTGTGGCTAGCCATTGGTTTCGTGAGCATCAACTTTTGTGCCTGAGGTGATAAGGAGCCTCCTTGAATTACTTCAAAAAGGATACCAACCATAGAATCGGCGAAGTCATTTTTCATCTTTTCCGAAACTTGCTTGCCTATGGCAATGTCATAGCCCAGTTCTTCCATAATAAACTTGCCCGGCTTCTCAAGCCTGGTGACGATATTAGAATTGTCAAAGGCAATAAGCCTGGCTCCGACATTGACCGTTGCCGTCTGGGTTGCCTCCCCGTCCTGAATAACGACTAATTTTGAAGTCCCCCCTCCCACATCCACATTCAGCACAGTGGCGCCTTTAGTTTTGGAAAGAGCCACAGACCCACTCCCGTGAGCAGCCAGAAGAGCCTCATGGTTAGGCCCGGCAGTAACACAGCAAAATTTTCCCGCTCCCTGGGCGAAAAACTCTACGATAGGTCTGGCATTTTCCTTTTTCAGGGCTTCACCGGTGATGATGACGGCTCCGGTATCAATATCATCGGGCGAAAAGCCAGCTTCCCGGTAAGCCTCGGTAACGAAGCCCTTGACCTTATCGGTATCAATCAGTGTCTGAGAAAGATAAGGCGTTAAAAGAATCTGGGAGCGAGCCAGAATCTGTCGTTCGGCAACACTAAATTGAGATGAGAGGGAAGCCCCGGCCCTTCTCAAGGTTAAAGACGAGAAGATTAAATGGGTGGTGGAAGAGCCAATGTCTATCCCTACGCTCCGCAGGGTGAATTTTTCAATACCCTCAATATCCTCTCCTTCCTCAGAACTTTCGGGCTTATAATCTTCAAAATGTACATCATTCATACGAAAATCCTCTAATTTTTAACTATTTTGTTGTTAGTCAGCGTTACTGTCCTCGGCATACTCCCAATTAAAATCTTTGTCTTTGTAAACCCCGCCAGGCATTAAGGAAGTTAAGTCTCTCTTGGCAAGCTCCTTCTCAAAATACTCTCTTATCCAGGCGGCTTCGTCAGGGTACTCCGTCTGGACCCGAGGCATGTGCCTTTCAGCATAACGCCTGACACCACCGGGGCCAAACTTGAGGTAGCGGGCTGGAGTCTTACCCAGGTTGAAGTGCTGGTGATAAAACTGCGGGGCGAAGCAGGAACCTTCCTGCCAGTGACAGATGACTGGTTCTTTTGTGAGACCCGGCTCGTGGATAATTGAGTAGCCTACCCCCGCCGGAATGATAATAAAGACACCTGAGACATGGCGGTGTCCTTTCTTATAGCGTAGCTCGGGGAAAATTGACATGGCAGCGCCCCGCGAAGAGTTGGGGAAACTGACCGAGACACTCCAGCCGCCGGCTCCCCGGTGCCGGTAGGGCACCATCTTATCCCAGACTCCCATATCAGGGAAAAAGTTACCAACCCATCTGGTTCTTCTCCATTCTTCTGTTTCCTCTTTTGAGATTTCCTCTTTTGCCTCAGAGTAAAAGGCTTCCAGTAAATCCGTCCGGCCCGGGAGATTAGGGTTGTTGAAAAAGAAATCCGGCTCTTCTACGGCCTGCAAGGCAAGGGGGAGATAATTATGGGAAAGGAGGCGGGCCGGTTTTTCTCCTGAAGCATTACTCAGCTGACAGTGCAGCTGGTGAGGTATCATAAATAAGCTGCGCTCCTGCCATTCAAAGGTTTTCCGGGCGCTATGCTCATCGCTCCATACCGTTGCCAGCCCTTTTCCGGATAAGACATAGAAAACATCGTCAAGAGCAAATCTCCAGGGCTTGGTACTCTTTCCAGGAGGAATTTCCATAACCCGGACATCCTGTATATCTTCCAGGCCGTAAAGCTGGACAAAGGCAGAGTTACATCCCCTCTCTTCCCACCACCCTGTCTCTATTGTCCTTAAGTCCTCGATGTAAAATCCGGTATGGATGGGCAGGTCCAGAGACCTGATCCACTGCCCGTATCCCGGAGACTCCCGCCACCGCCGGCCTTCTTCCAGTTCCAGTTCAGGCCCGTGCTGGTAGACTTTCATTTCATTTCCCCCTGTTCTTTTCTGCTTTAATTTTGTTGATTTACTATTAACGCATATTGGTGCTTTTGTCAAGAAATTTGTTTTTAGCAACCTCACCCCCTGTATCCCCCTCCCCAATCTTGGAGAGTGGGAAAGAATTTCGAGAGGGGGCGGAGCCCCCCTCTTACTCATACTCCCCCTTCCCTTTTTAAGAGCTTTGTATCGAAAGTGAGTTCCTTCATGTCACCCTGAGCACATTCGCTCCGCTCAGTGTAAACTCAGCGAAGGGTCTCGGTGTGGTGGGAGCTATCCGTGAACCATTATCCCCACGCCCAGATTCTTCGTCGCTTCACTCTGACGAATAACTCGTTTCAGCTTCTCGTTACAGGTAACCTGCTCCGAGCTTGTCGAGGCATGTCGGAACGAGTTCGCTCCTCAGAATGACATTTAAGACAAGACTCTTTTTAAGGGAAGGGGGCAGTGGTTCACCCTGAAGGGGATGGGTTAATAAACAATCTCTTTAAACGGGGGTAGGATTTTAAAGTCCGGGGTGGTAGAATGGGAAAGGAAAGAGAGATATTAGGAAGAAATGACTGAACCAGTCAGGGTGCGGTTTGCTCCCAGCCCTACCGGTCATCCCCATGTGGGGAACATACGGACAGCTATGTTCAACTGGCTTTTTGCCCGCCACACCGGGGGCAAATTCATTCTGCGTATCGAAGATACCGATGTTGCCCGCAGGGTAGAGGGAGCGGTGGAGTCTATCATGGACGGGCTCAGGTGGCTGGGGCTGGACTGGGATGAGGGGCCCGGGGTGGGGGGTGACTACGGCCCTTATTTCCAGTCGCAGAGACTGGAGCTGTACCGTAGAGCCGCTGAAAGTCTCCTGGCTCAAGGGAATGCTTACTGCTGCTACTGTTCCCCCGAGCGTCTTGAAGAAATGCGCAAGGAGCAAGCCCGGCTCAAGCAGCCTCCCGGGTATGACCGCCTTTGCCGCGGGCTGAGCGCTGAAGAGCGGGCTGAAAAGGAAGCCGAAGGCATAACCCCGGTGGTCCGTTTTAGAGTTCCCCTTGATGGGGAAACAATCTTTGATGACCTTATCTGGGGGACGGTGGTATTTGAAAATAGCACCCTGGATGATTTTGTCCTGCTCAAGTCAGATGGCTACCCTACCTATCACCTGGCTAATGTGGTCGATGATAACGCTATGGAAATCAGCCATGTTATCCGGGCCGAAGAATGGATATCCAGTACTCCCCGTCACCTGCTTCTGTATCAGGCTCTGGGGCTGGAGCCGCCCCAGTTTGTCCACCACCCGATGATACTCGGCCCGGACCGTGCCAAGCTAAGCAAGCGCCACGGAGCCGTATCCATTACCGAGTACCGGGAGCATGGCTATCTGCCGGAGACAATGTTTAACTTCCTTGCCTTAATCGGCTGGTCTCTGGATGACAAAACCGAGCTGATGACCCGTCAGGAGCTTATAGACAATTTTTCTCTGAGCAGAATCGGCAAAACCGGAGCTATTTTCAACCGGGATAAGCTCGACTGGATGAACGGGGTCTACATCCGCCGGCTGAGTACGGATGATTTTACCCGTCAAGGCCTGCCCTTCCTGGATAGAGGCTTACCCCCTGAGGTAAAACGTCCGCTGTCAGTAGATTATGTCAAGGAGATAATGCCCCTCGTCCAGGAGCGGGCTAAAACTCTGGCTGAACTGCCAGGTCTGGTTGACTTCTTCTTTGTCGACGAACTTCATTATGATGTAAATCTGCTGTTACCAAAGGAAATGAGCCGGGAACGGGTCGCCGAAGCCCTGGAGATATCAAGGCAGAGAATGGACAAAGGCGGTCCGTTTGATAACGAATCTCTGGAAGCACTATTCAGGTCTCTGGCTGAGGAACTGGGAGTGAAAACCGGCCAGCTTTTCGGAGCCCTCAGGGGAGCGGTTACCGGACGGAAAGCGTCTCCGCCCCTCTTTCAGACTATGGCTGTGCTCGGCAGAGAACGCTGCCAGAAGCGAATCCAATCGGCTCTCCACAAATTATCGGAGTAAAGAAAAAAGGGCTAAAGAGTGAATTCCTACTTATCATTAGTGGTAAAACAAAAACTTGACAGTTCTTTTTAGCTATGATACACTATCGTGTTGTTTAGGTAGCTCAACAGACAGTCGATAGGTTGAGGTTTATGCTTCAATCTGTTATGTTAATGGATGGGCAAGGCTCATCCATTTTAATTGTGTAAAGCAGGAGGCAGGAATGCCAACTATCAATCAGCTTGTAGCAAAGGGGCGTAAGAGGGTTACCAAGAAAGGTAAGACCCTGGCACTGCGCCTTAACTATAATGCCCTGAAAAATAAGATGAAGGAAGGCAAAGGTTCTCCGCAAAGGCGGGGGGTCTGCACTCAGGTAAAAACCACCACACCGAAGAAGCCTAATTCGGCCCTGCGCAAGATTGCCAGAGTGCGGCTGACCAACGGTGTGGAGGTAACTGCTTATATTCCCGGCGAAGGACACGAGTTGCAGGAGCATTCGGTAGTCCTTATTCGCGGAGGCCGGGTGCCGGACCTGCCGGGAGTCCGCTACCATATTATTCGCGGGGCACTGGATACTACCGGGGTAACCAACCGGAAGCGGGGGCGCAGTCTATACGGCACCAAACGGGCTAAGGTAAAGAGCTGAAAGTAAGTAGGAGATAAGATGTCAAGACGAAATCGAGCTGCCAGAAGAGAAACGCCTCCTGATGCTCGCTATCACGAGGTAATCGTTGGCAAGCTGATTAATAAACTTATGAAAGATGGTAAAAAGAGCAAGGCGGAGAAAATCTGCTACGGGGCTCTGGAGACTATCGAGGGGCGGGGAGCTCAAAGCCCGCTTACTGTCCTCTCTGAGGCGGTAAGGAATACCACCCCTCAGCTTGCCGTAAAATCGCGCCGCATCGGCGGCGCCACATACCAGGTACCGGTAGAAGTTCCCCAGGACAAGGGGCTGGCTC
The DNA here is from genome assembly GCA_030690265.1 of Dehalococcoidales bacterium. GTDB lineage: Bacteria > Chloroflexota > Dehalococcoidia > Dehalococcoidales > UBA2162 > JAUYHA01. Next base: position 20,796 of record JAUYHA010000184.1, read on the forward strand.
TGGCAATACGCTGGTTATTATCTTCCGCCCGGGCAAGACAGGGTAAATCTATGATAGAAAAGCTGGCTGGTGAGCTCAGTGACGCCTCAAAGGGGCAGGGGACGGCCGTTAAAAGACGGGACGATACCCACCGCATGGCTGAAGCTAACAGAGCTTTTGCTCATTACAGATGGTGAAGCATTATTTATTATCAGGTCTAATTATTATGATTCCAGTATAACCAATTTCTGGGTAAGGGGTAAGACAGTGGTTGAGGATTTCCCATTAGAAAAAATAAGAAATATAGCTTTTATTGCCCACATTGATGCCGGTAAGACTACCGTCACGGAGAGGATTCTTTATTATACCGGACGTACTTACAAGGTCGGTGAGGTAGATGAAGGTACGGCTGTTATGGACTGGATGGAGGAAGAGAAGGAACGCGGTATCACCATTACATCAGCAGCTACCGCCTGTTACTGGCGGGACTATCGCATCAATATTATTGATACTCCCGGGCATGTTGATTTTACCGCCGAGGTCGAGCGCAGCCTCAGGGTGCTGGATGGTGGGGCGGTAATTTTTGATGCTGTGGCTGGAGTAGAAGCTCAGTCAGAAACAGTCTGGCACCAGGCTGACAGATATAAGGTGCCCAGAATCTGTTTCATCAATAAGATGGACAGGGTTGGGGCTAATTTCCAGCGCACTATAGCCATGATTGAAGGGCGGCTGAAAGCCAGGCCACTGCCAATTCAATTCCCCTTAGGTAGTGAAGGGAACTACCGGGGAGTTATTGATATAGTAGAAAAGCGTGCCTGGAGTTTTAGCGGTGACAGCAAGTCCGCGCCTCAGGAAATACCTATGTCCGAGGCTGAAAGTGCCGGGTGTGATGAGCTTCGTCAGGCGCTGATTGAAAAGTTAGCTGAAATAGATGACCAGATTTTGATAGCTTATCTTGACGGGCATACAATCACCCCTGCCGAGCTAAAGGGAGCTTTAAGGAGAGTAACTATCGCCAATGAAGGGGTGCCCGTTCTATGCGGTAGTGCTTTAAAGCACAAGGGGGTACAGCCATTGCTTGATGCCGTTATTGATTATCTCCCTTCACCGGTGGATATGCCTCCGGTGAAGGCGGTTGATATTAATGGTGCCGAAGTCATTATCCCGGCAAGCGATGAAGCTCCCTTTACCGCTTTGGCTTTTAAGGTAGTTTCTGACCCGTTTGTGGGCAAGCTAGTCTATTTCAGAGTGTTTTCGGGCAAAGTGACAACCGGTGAGCAGGTTTATAACTCAACCCGGGGTAAAAGGGAACGGATTGGCCGGTTGCTACTGATGCATGCTAACCGCCGCGAAGAGATAAACGAAGTATCCACCGGGGCTATCGCAGCTACTCTTGGTCTCAAGAATACCTTCACCGGAGACACCCTGTGTCATTCCTCCCACCCGGTAATTCTTGAATCTATCAGTTTCCCCGAGCCGGTGCTTTCTGTAGCCATTGAACCTAAAACCAGTGTTGAACAGGATAAAATGGGGGATGCCCTGCAGAAGCTAACCACGGAAGACCCCACTTTTAAGGTAAAATATGACCCGGAGACGGGGCAGACAGTCGTCTCCGGCATGGGAGAACTTCATTTAGAGATTATCGTGAACAGGTTACTCAGTGAATTCAAAGTAGGAGCCAAAGTAGGCAGGCCGCGGGTTGCCTATAAAGAGACTATTACCAGGCCGGCCCGTGCCGAAGGCAGATTTATCCGGCAATCCGGAGGCCATGGCCAGTACGGACATGTCTGGCTGGAATTGGAGCCGGGGGAGCGGGAGAGCGGTTTTCAATTCACCAACAGTATCAAGGGCGCCGCCATACCCCAGCAATTCATTCCGGCAATTGAGGCAGGCATTAAAGAAGCTATGGAAAGTGGTGTCCTGGCTGACTATCCGGTAGTTGATGTTAAAGCCAACCTTTACGATGGCAGCTACCATGAAGTCGATTCTTCGGAAATAGCCTATAAAATGGCAGCTTCAATAGCTTTTAAGGCTGCCGCGGCTAAAGCCAAGCCCGTCCTTCTGGAGCCTATTATGAAGCTGGAGGTGGTTACTCCGGAGCAGTTTCTCGGTGATATCATTGGTGACCTCAGTTCAAGGAAGGCACATATTGAGTCTATTGAAACCAGTGCTGAAATGACCACCGTTCATGCCCTGATACCCCTGGCTGAGACCTTTGGCTATACCACCACTCTCAGATCAGTAACCCAGGGTAGAGCCAGCCATACTATGGAATTTAAGCGCTATCAGGAGCTTCCGGCAGAACGGGTGGAAAATATTAAAGTTAAGGTAGGCTAATACTAAAAATGGCTAAACAGAAGATTCGTATTAAACTCAAGAGTTTCGACCACAAGCTGGTTGACCAGGCTACCCGGCAGGTTGTGGAATCGATAGAACGTACCGGAGCGGTTATTTCTGGCCCGGTGCCTTTACCCACCCGCATTCAGAAGTTTAGCGTCATCCGTTCTCCGTTTATTGATAAAGACTCGCAGGAGCAGTTTGAAATTCGGACTCACAAGCGCCTTATTGATATTACTGAGACCACCTCCAAGACAATAGACGCTCTCACCGGACTAAATCTGCCCTCAGGGGTTGAAGTTGACATTAAGTTGTAAAAACCATTATTTTATTATATTGAGCTAAAAAATGTTAAGAGGAATTATAGGTCGGAAGCTGGGAATGACCCAGCTATTTAGAGGCAACAAGGTGGAAGCAGTAACGGCTATTGAGGCTGGCCCGTGCACGGTAACGCAGATTAAAACTGCCACCAAGGAAGGGTATAATGCTGTTCAGCTTGCCTATGGCCAGGCGAAGCGGATTAAATCTCCCCAAAAGGGACAGTTCAAAGAATTGGGGCAGTTCAAATATCTTCGTGAATTCAGGGTAGCTGATACTGAAGCGGCTGAAGTCGGGGATAAAGTTGATGTGACTATCTTCCAGGAAGGTGATAAGGTTGATATTACCGGAGTATCAAAGAGCAAAGGGTTTGCTGGCGTGGTCAAAAGACATGGTTTTGCCGGCGGTCCGAAAACTCACGGACAATCTGACCGGCAACGTCACCCCGGCTCAATAGGAGCCACTACCTCCCCGGGTAGAGTATGGAAAGGGACGCGTATGGCGGGACATATGGGAGGCGAACAGGTGACAGCCCTCCGCCTGGAAGTATTTAAAACTGATGCTGAACGTAATCTGCTGCTGGTCAAAGGAGCCGTCCCCGGAAACAGGAACGGGCTGCTGCTGATAAGGAAATCTGGTAAAGAGGAGAGCCGGTAAATGCAGGTTCCGGTTTATAATACCGCCGGAGAAGTGGTTGACCATATTGAGGTTAGCGAGCACGTTTTCGCTGTGCCCTTTAATGAGTCGGTAGTGCACCAGGCAGCGGTAAGGCAGCAGGCTAATGCCCGCCAGGGAACGGCCAGCAGTAAAACCCGTGGTGAGGTCCGTGGCAGCACAGTGAAGCTGTTTATGCAAAAACACACCGGGCGGGCCCGGGCGGGAAGTATAAAGTCGCCACTACGCCGTGGGGGGGGCATTGTTTTTGGCCCCAAACCGAGAAGCTACCGGCAGGCAATGCCCAAGAAAATGCGTCAACTGGCTCTGCGATGCGCTTTGTCGGCAAAGCTCAGGGATGAGGAATTAATCGTTCTGGAGCAGCTGGAGCTGGAGCAGCCAAAGACCAGAGAGATGGCAGGGATTTTGACGGCGCTGGGAGTTACTTCTTCGGCGCTTGTTGTTACCTCTGAACCGGAAGAGAATGTGATAAAATCAGCCAGAAACCTGCCTGGAATAAATATAACACCGGCCAGCTTGCTAAATACGGTTGACATCCTTTCTCGTAAAATGTTATTAATGACTGTGGCGGCGGTGCGTAAAGCAGAAGAGATATGGGGGATATCCAAGGGAGAAGACAATGGAGCTGTACCAGATACTACGGCGCCCGTTAATAACTGAAAAGTCTACCGCCCTACAGGAAGAGGGAAAATATGCTTTTGAAGTGGCCGGGGAAGCTAACAAACCACAGATAAAACAGGCTGTAGAAAAAGCATTTAAGGTGAAGGTAACCGCTGTTAATGTGGTAAACGTACCAGGTAAGAGGCGAAGACTGGGCAGGCGGCAAATCCCGGCTCATCCCTGGAAAAAGGCAATAGTTACCCTCAAGACGGGGGACAAGATAGAGTTATTTGAAGGTGTATAAGGAATGGCAGTAAAGGTATATCGTCCGACCTCTCCGGGTAGGCGGGGTATGACCGGGGCAACTTTTGAAGAAATAACCAAAAGCAAACCGGAAAAGTCTCTCACCTTACCACTGAAGAGGAAAGCCGGACGTAACAACCAGGGGAGGCTGACAGTCCGCCACCGTGGTGGCGGGGCAAAGCGCAAACTCCGTATTATCGATTTTAAGCGGGATAAGGCTGGTGTGCCGGGCAGGGTGGCTGCCATTGAATACGACCCCAATCGTTCGGCACGCATTGCTCTTATCTTCTATGCTGACGGTGAAAAGCGTTATATTCTTGCTCCTCTGGGGCTGAGTGTTGATGACACCATAAAATCCGGTGATGAAGCTGAAGTAAAACCGGGAAATACCTTATCTCTCAAGCTGATGCCAACCGGGACATTAATACATAACATTGAGCTACAGCCGGGAAGAGGCGGACAATTAGTACGCTCTGCCGGCCTGGCGGCGCGTCTGGTAGCCCTGGAAGAAGGCTACGCCCTGATTCGGTTACCATCCGGAGAGGTGAGACGTATTAGAGACATTTGCCTGGCTACTGTCGGGCAGGTAGGCAATGCGGACCACCAGGGGATTAAGCTGGGAAAGGCAGGCCGTAAACGATGGCTGGGCTGGCGGCCGGTGGTAAGGGGTTCAGCCATGTCGCCCCGTGACCATCCCCACGGCGGAGGGGAAGGTAGAAGTCCGATAGGATTACCCGGACCGAAGACACCCTGGGGAAAACCGGCTCTTGGCTATAGAACCCGCAAAGCAAAGGCTTCAGATAAAATGATTGTTAAGTCCAGGCATAGTAAGTAAAGATGTCAAGATCAACTAAAAAGGGCCCGGCCCTTGATACCAAACTAATGAAAAAAGTGGCGGAGCTTAACCGTTCCGGCGAGAAGACGGTAATAAAAACCTGGGCACGCTGGTCTACGATTGTGCCTGAGATGGTTGGGCTAACCCTCGGAGTGCATGATGGCCGAAGGCATGTTCCCGTATTTATTACCGAGAATATGGTAGGGCATAAGCTGGGTGAGTTTGCCTTAACCCGGACTTTCCGGGGACATGTTACCAGAACAGGCAAACAGGCAGGAAGGCGCTCGACTCCGGCTGCTTGATTCAGGTAAAAGAAAATGGAAGTAAAAGCTATAGTTAAGAATACGGGAGTACCGCCGCGTAAAGCACGCCTGCTGATAGATATGGTACGGGGACAGCAGGTTAATAAAGCATTAACCATGCTAAGATTCACCCCATCACCGACGGCTCATATTGTCGCCAAGTTAATAAAATCGGCAGCGGCTAATGCCGAGAGTGTTTTCCAGATACCCTCTTCAGACTTGAAAATTGCCAGGATATTCGCCGATGAGGCACCAACTTTGAAAAGGTTTCGCGCCAGAGCTAGAGGACGAGCGAGTCCTATCCTTAAGCGTTCCAGCCATATTACAGTTATTGTTTCTGACCAGGAGAGTTAATGGGACACAAAGTTCACCCTATAGGTTTTAGAATCGGTGTCATATGTGATTGGCAGGCAAAGTGGTATGCCGATAAACATTATGCGGAGCATTTGCGGGAAGACCTGAAACTCCGCAAGGCTATTGATGGGAGATATGCCGATGCCCGTGTCTCACGAACGGAGATCGAGCGCCAGGCAAACAAGGTAATGATAACCATCTATACTGCCCGCCCGGGTATTGTTATCGGGCGGGGTGGGCAGAGGGTTGAGGAAACGAGGCTTCACCTCGAGCAGCTTATCGGTAAGAGGGTGCAACTGAATATCCAGGAGATTAGACAACCTGAGCTTAATGCTCATCTGGTTGCCAGAACCATCGCTGAACAGCTGGAACACCGTGTTGCTTTCCGTAGAGCAATGAAACAGGTGATTCTTCGCACCAGGCAGGCCGGGGCGCTGGGGATAAGAGTTAGCTGTGCCGGCAGGCTAGGTGGAGCTGAGATTGCCCGACGCCTGACTTTTCATGAGGGGCAAGTACCCCTGCACACGCTGCGAGCTGATATTGATTACGGCTTTGTTGAGGCTCATACCAAAACGGGGCAGATTGGTATAAAGGTCTGGATATATAAAGGTGAAGTCCTGCCGGAACCCAAAGTGGAGGAAATTGAAGAGACAGCTGGAGAACCAGTTGAAGAAATAGCCAGCGAGGCAACTCCCGCTGTGAAGGCAGAAGAGAAGCCTGCTGAACCGGTAAAGAGAAGAACCAGGAGAACCGTGACAGCGGCTTCAACACCGGAACCGGCGTCAGACGAAAGCGAGGAGTCTTCTAGCGAACCGGTAGCTCAGGCGAGCACCGAAGCAGAACAACCTCTAGAACAAGGCGAAGAAAATGTTACAACCTAAACGAGTAAAATATCGCAAGAGTCACAAGGGACGGAGGCGGGGTAAAGCAAACACCGGAAACGCGATTCTCTTTGGTGATTTTGGCTTACAAGCGCTGGAAGCTGCCTGGCTGACTGCCCGTCAGATTGAAGCGGCCCGCCGGGCTATTACCCGTCATGTCCGTCGCGGTGGTGATGTCTGGATACGTATCTTCCCGGATAAACCGGTTACCAAAAAAGCGGCGGAAACCCGTATGGGTTCGGGAAAAGGCGCTCCTGACCACTGGGTAGCGGTGGTTAAACCGGGCAGGATTCTCTTTGAAATGACCGGGGTTGTTGAAGAAGTGGCTAAAGAAGCAATGAGACTTGCTTCTCACAAGCTCCCTATAGACACCAAGTTCATAGTAAAGGACATAACCACCGGTAGTGAAAATTTGCTAGGAGCTAATCAGATTGAAGGTTAACGAAATCAGAGCTCTTGGTTCTGAAGAACTGGTAAAGCAACTGGAAGAGGCTGGCAAAGAGCTTTTTGACCTTCGCTTTCGCCTGGCCACCAAGCAACTGGTCAATCATCGTGAAATCCGGAGGGTTAGAAAGAATATTGCTCAGATGAAGACGCTAATAAGAGAACGAGAGCTAGGTATAAGGCAGGCCTGAAAATATGGAGACGAAGCACAAAACCAAGGTTGGCCGGGTGATAAGTAATAAGATGGATAAGACCGTGGTTGTGGCGGTTGAGACATTAAAGCATCATCCCCTGTATAAAAAAACCGTCCGGCAGGTAAGCAAGTTTAAGGCTCATGATGAAAAGAGGGAGTGTAACCCCGGAGACAGGGTAAGAATCGTGGAAACCCGTCCCCTCTCCAGGGAGAAGCGGTGGCGAGTCGATGAAATTATAAGCAGGGGAGAGGTAATAGAAATTAAACCTCAGGAAATAGTTTGAAAATACATCTGAAAAAGTCTTTCAGCCTTTTTCAGCGGTTTGGGGAAAGAATATTATGATTCAACCTAATACCAGACTCAAGGTGGCAGATAATAGCGGCGCCCGGGAGATAATGTGTATTGGCTTGCTGGGTGGTAGCAAGAGGAAATATGCCCGGCTGGGTGATACTATCGTCGTTTCGGTCAAACGAGCCATTCCCCGTGGGGCGGTGAAAAAAGGAGATGTGGTCAAAGCGGTTATCGTTCGCACAGTTCAACCCCACCGGCGTCCGGATGGTTCTTATATCAGATTTGATGAGAATGCGGCAGTAATTCTCAGCGATAAGAACAACCCCAGAGGAAGCCGAATATTTGGGCCTATAGCCAGGGAGATAAGAGAAAGAAACTTCACCAAGATTGTCTCGCTGGCGCCCGAGGTCTTATGAGATGAAAATCAGAAAGAATGACAATGTGCTGGTTATCGCCGGCAAAGATAAAGGCAAGAAAGGCAAGGTGCACTCTGTTTACCTCAAGAAGGAACGGGTATTGGTAGAAGGTATTAATCTTATCAAAAAACATGCCCGTGTAATTCAAGGCGCCACCCAGGGAGGGATAATAGAGCAGGAAAAGCCAATTCATGTCTCAAATGTAATGCTTGTTTGCAGTAGATGTAATCAGCCTACCCGGGTTGCTTTCCGCTTTCTGGAGGGGGGTAAGAAGGTCCGGGTCTGTCGCCATTGTCACGAGGTAACGGATTAGATGTCGCGCTTGAAAGAAAAATACCAAAAGGAAATTTTACCGGCACTAACGGAGCGTTATAGTTACCCCAATACTATGGAGGTGCCGCGCCTGGAAAAAATAGTGCTCAATATCGGCGTAGGAGAGGCGATTCAAAATGCCAAGGCTCTGGAAGCTGCGGAGAAAGACTTAGCCACTATTTCCGGTCAGCACCCGGTGACTACCCGGGCTAAAAAATCTATTGCTGCTTTTAAATTGAGAGAGGGAATGCCTATCGGCTTAAAGGTGACCCTCCGTGGGGAGCGGATGTATGACTTTTTTGATAAGCTGGTAAATGTTGTCCTGTGCCGTATCAGAGAGTTTCGGGGAGTTCCAGGGACATCTTTTGACGGCTTTGGGAATTACACCCTGGCTTTTAGAGAGCAGTCCGTTTTCCCTGAAATTGATTTCGATAAGATAGACAAAGCACGGGGACTGGCAGTGTCAATTGTTACTACAGCCAGGACTGATGATGAAGGAAAATCTCTGTTAGAATGGCTGGGTATGCCATTCTCTACTGATTGAATGGAGCATAATGGCTAAGAAATCTGAAATTGCCAAGTGGGCTCGCCCACCCAAGTATAAGGTTCAACAGCACAATCGCTGTCATAGATGCGGGCGCTCCCGGGCTTATATACGCAAATTTGGTTTATGCCGCATTTGCTTTCGTGAGCTGGCTCTCATCGGTCAAATTCCCGGGGTGAGAAAATCAAGCTGGTGACGATTTTGAAGAAAATGGTTAAAAAGGAAGCTCAAAACAGAATACCAAAGGAGGGGAAGTGGCTGTCTCAGACCCGATAGCGGATATGCTGACCCAGATACGCAACGCCGCCATGGTGAGGTATGACGTTGTGCTGATACCAGCTTCAAGGATGAAACTGGCTATCACCAAAATCCTTAAAGAAGAGGGTTTTGTTGGTGAGTATGAAGTGCTCAGGGATAAGGCTCACCGGACAATTAAGATTTACCTCAAATATGACGAGAGGAAACAGCCGCTCTTTTCCGGGCTGGAGCGGGTAAGCAAACCCAGCTTAAGGGTGTATGTAGCACAGAAAGAAATTCCCCGTATTGCCGGCGGTTTAGGGATTGCAATTCTATCTACTTCCAAAGGAGTGATGACCGGGCAGCAAGCCTGGAGGCGAAGGATTGGGGGAGAACTGCTCTGTTATGTGCTGTAAGTAAGTTCTGGAGTAACATCTATGTCTAGAATAGGGCGAATGCCAATAGCGCTGCCGCCGGAAACAGCGGTAAGCATCAAAGAAAATGAAGTTATAGTAACGGGACCTAAAGGAGAGCTCAGCCGCTCCTTGAGTCCGCAAATGTCTATCACTCTGGATGACGGTATTCTAAAAGTAACCCGGCCCAGTGATAGCCGGGAGCACCGCTCCTTGCACGGTTTGACGCGGACTCTTCTGGCTAATATGGTGGAGGGGGTATCCAACGGCTTTGAGAAGGTGCTGGAAATAGTGGGGGTTGGTTATCGGGCTGAACTGGCAGGGGACAAGCTGGTTCTTCGCGTGGGATTTTCCCATACGGTAGAGATATCGCCCTTACCCGGTATATCCTTTGAAGTCATAGGTGGTAATCGCGTCCGGGTTATCGGAATAAAGAAAGAAACGGTTGGTGAAATGGCAGCCAGAATTCGGGCGATTCGTCCCCCGGATGCCTATAAAGGGAAAGGTATCAGATATGCCGGGGAAAAGGTCCGCCTGAAGCCGGGCAAAGCAGGAAAGGCAATAGGGAGCAAATAATAGTGGACAAAGGTAGCCGCAGGATAGCCAGGCAAAGAAGACACCTCCGAATTAGAGCTAAAGTAAGAGGCGAGACAGCTGTGCCACGGCTGAGTCTTTTCCGCAGTCTGAACCATATCTATGCTCAGGTGATTGATGATTCCCAGAAGCGGACACTGGCTTCCGCTTCAACTCTGGATTCAGAAGTAAAGAAGGCTGAGGAAGGTAAAAATAAGACCGGTAAATCTGAGCTGGTCGGCTCCCTCGTGGCGCAGCGAGCCTTGAGCCATGGAATCAACCGGGTGGTTTTTGACCGCGGGGGCTTTAAGTATCACGGTAGAGTGAAAGCAGTGGCTGAAGCCGCCCGTCAAGGTGGCCTGAAATTTTAAGAGAGAAGTGTAATCATGATTGACCCGACAGAACTGGTACTGACTGACAAGTTAATCAATATCAACCGCGTAGCTAAAGTAATGAAAGGCGGGAAACGGCTCCGCTTCAGTGCTCTGGTGGTAACCGGAGACGGCAATGGTCATGTGGGTATTGGCCTGGGTAAAGCGAATGAAGTGCCTCAGGCAATCAGCAAAGCCAGTGCCAGTGCCAAAAAGAATCTGATTAAAGTGCCTCTTGCTGGAACAACCATCCCCTATGAAATAAGGGAAAAATTTGGCGCCTCACGGGTACTCTTGAAACCGGCCGCACCCGGTACCGGTCTTGTCGCCGGCGGCAGTATCCGGGCTGTGCTTGAGGCGGCAGGCATCCAGGATATCCTGAGTAAATCCCTGGGTAGTTCCAACCGTCTCAATACCGCTAAAGCAACTATACTTGCTCTCCAGAGGTTAAAAAACCTGAAGGAAGAGTTAGCCAAACGTAAGGAAGTTGCCAGCCAGGCTGCCGGAGAGAAAACCCCCGCCGCAGAGGCTGCTACCAACCCCGTTTCTCCCGACGAAACGGCTCAGCCGCCTCTTCAGGCAGAATAACCAGATACTGCAATTTTGAAAAATAAAAAACAAGGAGGCTACCAAGGAATGGCGTATCAGTTTATCCTCTATGGCAAAGAAGACGGGGTGGCAATCATAACCTTGAACCAGCCGGACAAGCGTAATGCCTGGCATAGCCCGATGAAAGCGGAAATAATGCACGCCCTTGATGATGCTAATGCCGATGACGGGGTGGGGGCGATAATTGTAACCGGCTCGGAGGAGGGGCGAGCCTTTAGTTCCGGCGCCACTATGGCACCTCCGGGGGCTAAAGTAGACTTCGAAACAATGGAGCTGGTCCGCCATGGACAAGTAGGCGGAGACACCGACCAGTTGGTTGAGAAGATTATTGATTTGGATAAACCGATTATCGCTGCCATAAACGGCGTGGTAGCCGGAGCCCCTATCAGCCTGGCCTGCGCCTGCGATTTCAGGATAGCTTCCGACCAGGCCCGGTTCTGTATGGCTTTCGGCAGAAGGGGCTTGGTGCCGGGAGTCTGCTCAACATACTGGCTGACACGACTTATCGGCACAGCTCAGCTTCTCGAGCTTGCCTATACCAATGTGGTAATTGATGCAAAAGAGATGGAGCGCATTGGCCTGGTGAATAAGGTTGTTCCACATGACCAGTTGATTTCCCACTGTAAAGAGCTTTACCAGAAGATGAAAGTGATACCTCCGATTACCCTTACCCTGACCAGGAAAATGGCTCTCAAAAACCATGAACTGAAAAAAGGCCTGGAGGAGCAGCGCCTCTGGGACCACTGGGGGGCGGGGGTAGTCCACGCCACTGAAGACCGCAAGGAAGCAGAAAAATCCTGGATAGAGAAAAGAGACCCGGTATATAAAAGAAAATAAGCTCGCATAAATCAGGATGAGAGAAAGAAGAAGCGGGAGTACAGGTTGTCCCGCTTCTCGTTTTTTGTGACCTCGGTTCTATTTGGTTTTGGTTGTCAACGTTAAATTACAAAAAAATCTCTTCCTTTGTCATTTGTCATTGCGAGTCCTTCCAGAATCAGAAGGACGTGGCAATCTCAATAGATTATCTATATAGA
>JAUYHA010000110.1 GCA_030690265.1 Dehalococcoidales bacterium
TCAAAGCCAAAGCCGTTTATTCCACCGGCATCTACGCCATAGCCATTAGCAGCCTGCCTGCCAAGTCCATTGATATTAGTAGAAAGGGCACCTTTACCATTAACGGCTATGGTCATTAGACTAGAACTCCTGCATCTACAATCGCCTCATACTCAATATCCACTTGGAGGTCGACCGCCGTTGCCCCCGTTCCCGCCAGCGTTATCACGATGGTTTTAGTGGCGGCAAGGGTAGCTCTACCCGACCAGCTTACTTGCTGGTCAGCGGCAGCGATATTCGCTCTTAGACCAGTGGTCGAGTCAATAAAGGTTACGACAGCACTTGCCCCGCCGGTAATGGCGATGCTGGTCAGGTCGGCGGTTGTCGCTCCGTTAGACCTGACTACGATTGATTTTATTTTACAAGCCTGAGTCGTAATCGTGGCAACAGTAACTGCCCCGGCATTAGCAGCCGAAGTAATTTGCTTAGTGAAGGTTTGTTGATTGCCTGCGAGTAGCTTAAAAGCTGCTGTCTTGGCGTTGAGTATGACGCCGGAGGTATCAAGGATAGCCTTTAGAGCAGCCAGACCGCTGGTAGCACTATTGATAGCATCGGCTATCCACCTGACCAGCAGCCCAAGTCTAGTGGTAGTCGCAACTGAACCTCCGGCAGATGCGACAGTGGTCGTCTGCACTTCGGCACCTACGCCAACGCTTCCCCCTAAGGCTTCCACGATACCCTTTTCATACCGTATAACGCACGATACATCATCTTTAGCCGTGATAGCGGTATCGGCTTTGTTGCCGATGACATTAGAGGCAATATCATTCAGCTCGCCGTCAACGGCTGGCACCATACCCGATGTTATTACATAATGCGTTCCTGGCATTTTCTTACCCCCTTATGGCTGTCTCTTATAGGCGCCGACTGCGTGGTGTCTGGGAAGCATATCTATTGTGACTTCATCACCATAGCTAGTTCCCGCTGAGTTAGTAGCGTAAGCTCGGACATAGTATTTTGACCCGGGCGTTAGTCCAGGCATTGCTGAAACAAAAGCTCCTGTAGCAGAGGCGGCTCCATTCTCTGTCTTGCTATCAGCAGTAGTAGGCGTTCCTGCTGTATTCCAGCAATGCCCGTGCTGGGTAGGGTCAGGATAGCCTAAATCTGTTATATTGCCATTGCCAGTAGCGGTAGTTCCTGATATGGCGGTAACAGCCTGAGTAGTTACTGTTGGCGCTGCTTGAATATCAAGATAGGCATCATCAGCAAAAGCATCTATAGCAATGTATGAGTTAACCCAGAGGACATTAGCATAGAGGACAGTGCAGACAGCTGTTATTGTTCTTGTAACAGTTAAAAGGGTGTAATCTGTCCCACCTGGATAAATAGCCTCAGTTCTATCTACATTATCCTCAATGGAAATTCTGAGGTTAGCCCCACCTGCTGGGACTTTAGTCCTTACAGACAAGGTAAGAACCTTTCCACTATAACTAGATGGATTAGAGATTGATTGCCTTACTCTCTTGTATGGGGAGTCAGCTATAGCTGTCATTCGGAGGGAATAAGTGCCTGAGTAGGCATCAGTCCCCCTTAATGGAGTTACATTGACGCCACTCCAGTTATCAGGGGGGTCTCCAGTCTCAAAGCCTGGGTTTAGTAAAAGATTAGCCATTAGTGTCCTCTCTGGTCTTACCCTCCATACTTCCTGGCAAACGCCCAGGCTACTATCTCACCAGTAGTCGGCGCACTCGCACCGGTGGCTATCGTAACCCCGATGTAAGGATACCAGTTTACCGATAAGTCGATGCCTAGACCAATCCGTGATACTATCCCTACCGACTCTGACGGCCCGATGTCGAAAGCCCCCGCACCATCAGCCTGCGGTCCCAACGAACCGATAGCCTGAGCCGTAACGGCTACATCGCAGGTTGATATAACAACGATGAGAAGCGACTCAATAGCCTCAGCGCAATCAGCCAGGTCAAAGGTCGGATAATAGGTGAAGCTGGTATTATATGGCTTTAGCTGGTCGAATAATACCGTCCTCTTGACCGCTACCGCCCCGCCACTCCGAAGGGTCGGGGATACCCCAGGAGTCCCAGGAGTCCCAGGAGTCCCAGGAGCACCGCCACCCCGTAAACTAGC
>JAUYHA010000011.1 GCA_030690265.1 Dehalococcoidales bacterium
CCCCGACTCAAAGGCGTTACGCTCTTCAAAGGGTATATAGGTAGCGCCCTGAATCTGAGCCCGGGGGTCAGTGGTGACAATCTTGGTATGGTAGCACCTGGCGGTGTCAACCAGTCCCTGCATGATACATTGCACGTCAACAACCATTGCCTCGACGGCACCGGTGACTATGGCCAGTTCCTGCTGTAGAAAATTACCGGCTACCGGCACGCCGTGGCGCATCAACAATTCATTGGCCGTACAGCACATCCCGGCCAGGTTAATCCCACTGGCTCCTTTGGCTCTGGCATACTCGAGTATTTCCGGGTCCTGAGCCACTACTGCCATCATCTCGGCAAGCTGTGGCTCGTGGCCGTGAATGATGATATTTACCTCATCCTCTTTCAGCACGCCCAGGTTTATCTGGCTGAGTATAGGCGCCGGCGTGCCAAAGATGATGTCTTGCAGTTCGGTGGCGATCATGCTGCCACCCCAGCCGTCAGCCAGCGATACTTTCACGGCATGATTAAGCAGGTCGCGATATTCCTGGTCGGTCCCCATGTGGGTACGGTGCAGCGCTTCTGCTACCTCTATATCTATCCCGCGTGGTGCAATTCCCTGCTTTCGCCATACCTCCTGGCGCTTTAGCGGAGCGCGCTTCAAGAAAAGAAGCTCGCCTTCCTGTTTGCCGAACTCATTTACCATAAGCTGGCCGACATCAACGGCTATCTCCTCGTTAGAACGGTCACCGATGGGAACACCCAAGTCAAGGGCCAACTGCAATAGTTTCTGTTCGTCCTTGATCTCATAGCCGGGTGCTTCACCCTTCGCCACGGCCAGAAAGAACTTGGCGATAACACGTCCATGGTCCCCGTGAGATGCCGTGCCAGCCGCTACCTTGCGGACGAAGTTACGGGCAGCAATGGTTTCCGGAGTAGCTCCACAGACGCCAACCCGTTTTCGTCTCTCTTCAGCCGTTTCTTCTTTCCCTTTAGGCGCCATTACCCGGCATGGCCCCATATCGCAGATACTGCAGCACATTCCCTCCTGACCTATAGGACAGGGCCTCGTTGTTTCAGCCCGCTCGAAAATTACCCGCGCCCCGTCCTGGGCTGCTTTCTCAATCATCTCTAAAGTAGCCTGGTCGACGCTTTTGATTCCCTTTTCCGTCATTTTTATCAACCTCCTATTTTGTCGTCAGTTCAGCAATCATCTCTCTAATCAGCTTTATTGCCTCCGGGTGTCTCATAACCAGGATATCACCTCCGCCCAGAAGCATAACCATGGCGGACATCGCCTCCATAAGGATACCCCTTTTCTTGACGTCGCCGAGTGTCGGGTCTTCTGCCTCGGGGATATGCACTTCCTTGGCCTTCCAGACTTCCCTAGCTATGTTACAGAAGATGGGGAAGCGAAGTTTCTCATCCTGCTGGGTTAAGGCCCCCATCCGTATTCTTTCCATAACAGAATAGGCGTACTCGATACCATAGCCAATGCCGCTGACTGTCGGGTCTATCATGAGCTGTTCGTCGGGAACGCCAAGATTTCCTAACAAAATGTTCAATTGTTTACAAAGGTTGACATCTATCGGCGTTGAAGCTACTACGATATGGCGATAACCAATGGCAGCAGCGCCCACCCGTTTGTGCCAGTCCACCTCTACCGGCCCGATAATGAGGCGCTTGTCTTGGCAAACCTCAGCCACGGTTCTCAGCACCTCTTCAGTTTTGCTCTGGTTAGGTACTCCCCAGGCAATCAGGGGCACGTCAATAGCCTCAGCTACCTTATCGACCAGGGCAGCTGCTTCGTCGGCGCTGCGGTCGAGGCCGTTGGCATCGGTGCTTACCAGTTGGAGACAGATCATCTCAGCCCCATAGTCGCTAACGCACTTTTGTGCCCAGGCGACGGCGTCATCCGTCACTCCCGCAAAAGGCTCAAGGGCAGCCTCAGGCCAACCATCCGGCGGCGAGTCATAAACTTCCATTGCTATCTTGGGTAGATTTGGCATTTCGCCTTCGAATAGATAAAACGGGTAGCACGTCT
>JAUYHA010000027.1 GCA_030690265.1 Dehalococcoidales bacterium
TAAGCATGATTTAGTTGAAGGATTCACCAAATAATACGGTGTACACCTGCTGGTATATTATGAGCCGGGCAGCGATTATGAAGGAACTCTTCAACGAGAGAAACAGATAAAGGAATGGAAAAGGCGGTGGAAAATAGAATTGCTTGAAAGAGAAAATCCAGAATGGAGAGACTTGCACAAAGATATTTTATAGAATTCTGGATTCCGACTTTCGTCGGAATGGAAACTATGCGAGTACCCGGGTATACCCCCTGCGCCCTTGGGCGGGTAGGTCTTATCATGTATATTGGACAGAGTAAGGATGAGTTTACCCACTTGAAATGAAAAAGAGCCAAAATATTTTGGTTTTAATAATGCCTTAAAACTAACGAGGTTTATATATGGGAGAAATTATGTCTCGTGGTAAAATTGAACGTAATATTGCCATGGAACTGGTACGTGTCACCGAAGCTGCGGCCATGTCTGCCGCTCGTTATTTGGGTAGGGGTGATAAGAACCTGGTAGACGGGGCAGCAGTATCTGCAATGCGTCAGGTCTTAGGCTATATCAGGATGGACGGAATCGTAGTAATTGGAGAAGGGGAAAAAGACGAGGCTCCCATGTTATACATAGGAGAGCGCATCGGGGACGGCTCGGATTTGCAGGTTGATATTGCGGTCGATCCCATTGACGGTACAACTCTTGTTGCCAGAGGTCTTCCCGGAGCTATCTCCGTAGTAGCGCTTTCGGCTAAGGGGACAATGCACTGCCCCAGGCAATTTGTATATATGAATAAAATCGTCACCGGGCCCGAAGCAAAAGATTGCATAGATATCAATGCGTCGGTGGCGGAAAACTTGAATAACATAGCCAGGGCCAAGAAAAGAAAGGTATCAGAGCTTACCGTTGTGGTTTTGGACAGGCCGCGCCACGAACCGCTGATATCGGATATTAGAGGTGCCGGCGCCAGGGTCAAATTGATTTCCGACGGGGATGTTTCCGCGAGCATAGACGCGGCTCTGCCTGAAAGAGAGGTTGATGCGCTTATGGGCGTCGGGGGCACGCCAGAGGGAGTCCTCTCCGCTGCTGCGATACACTGTATTGGGGGCGGTATTCAATGTAAGGCCTGGCCCCGTGATGAAGGCGAAAGAAAGTCCGCCATAGCCGCTGGTGTCGACGTTGATAAGGTCTATAAGACCCAGGATCTAATAGATAGTGACGATGTATTTTTTGCTGCCACAGGTGTTAGCAGCGGCGAATTGCTGAAGGGGGTACGTTATTTTCGTGGCGGGGTACAGACTCAGTCTATTGCGATGCGCTGCCGCTCTGGAACCATCCGCTGGATAGATTCCTGGCACAACTTTGACCGGCTTGATAAACTAAGCTTTTTTAAACTACACTGAATAAATCGTAGGCGCAGACTGCTATCCAGACGAAGTCAGGCAGCTCCCAGGCTGAAATTCCATGTGCTGAAACCAGCTAAGGTATGCGCTAACCGCAAAATACACCGCTGGTTTTTCATGTCTGAGCCTCAAGAAAGGGGGTGGCTATCAATGAAGAAAAGCAGAATAGGCATTCTCACCGGTGGCGGAGACTGCGCTGGTATTAATCCAGCGATAAAATGGGCAGTGAAAACGGCCCTGGATGAGCGGGTGCAACGAGACACGGGAATCCAATATGAGGTGTTGGGAATCAAGGATGGCTGGAAAGGGCTTATGCAAGCTGATCCCAGGGAGACTGAGCAGTACGTCATGCCCCTGAATCAGGAAACCGTAAGGACCCTGGACAGGTATGGCGGCACCATGCTTGGCACCTCACGAACCAATCCCTATGATCCTAAGAATGTCCAATCGAAAGTGGTATTAACCAATATAGAAACCCTTGGCCTGGAGGCGCTGATAGTCATCGGAGGGGATGACACCCTGGGCGTGGCTCATAAGCTGGCGCGTGAAGGTGTGAATGTAGTTAGCATTCCTAAGACGATTGACAAGGATCTGCCTGAGACTGATTATACTCTGGGATTTGAGACAGCTTTGGACGTTATCACTCAGGAGGTTGACCGGCTGAGGACAACCGCCGGTTCACACAAGAGAATATTTGTTGTGGAGACAATGGGGAGGGAGACTGGCTGGCTCGCTCTTGAAGGCGGTGAATCCAGTGGCGCCTACATTATCCTGATCCCGGAGCATGGTTTTTCAATTGAAAAGGTGAATGAGTTGGTTCTCGAAGGCAGGAGAGCCGGGACCAGATACGATATTATCATCGTGGCGGAAGGAGCCAAGCCGGCGGGATATGCCCAATTCACCAGGGAACAGCGTATGGATAGCTTCGGCCACAAGTCCCTGGGTGGGATTGGCGAGTTTTTGGCTGATGAGATCCAGAAGGGTACCAAACTGGAAACACGATGCGTCCTTTTGAGCCATCTACAGCGGGGGGGAGCGCCATGTGCCTACGACCGAAGAATGGGGCGGTACTTTGGCATTGCCGCTATGGACCTGGTTATGATGAGGGACTTTGGGAAGATGATCTGCTATAATAATGGCAAGATTACAGCGTGCTCCCTCGAGAAAGTCGTCGGCAGACTGAAGTACGTCGACGTCGAGACCATGTATGATGTCGAAAGATATAACGGACGCCGGACTATTTTGAGGAGGGGAGAACAAGATGTACCGAGACCATGACCGATCAAAAAATGAAATGACTTCTGCGGAACAGTCAGGAAGTGCCGGACTGAGAAAAGGCGTGTCTGCGCCCCCGGACGAGGTTGATACCCTGGTGAAAAACGCCGTCTTTGGTGCCGATGAGGTGAGGGAACATAGCCGGGAGAAAATCCGGCAATTAGCTTCGGCAAAGGGTATATTTTTGGCGAGCGTTGACGGCCTGTATCGGGCTGCCGGCAAGGAGCTGTACACTGGTATCGCCGTTCCGGCAATAAACATCCGTGGCATCACTTATCAGGTGGCCAGGGCGGTATTTAGAGCCGCCCTGAAGGATAGGGTTGGCGCTTTTATTTTCGAAATTGCTCGTTCTGAGATAGGCTATACCGCGCAAAGGCCGGGTGAGTACGCCGCCTGTGTACTTGCGGCGGCAGTCGCGGAGGAGTTCAGAGGCCCGGTTTTTCTCCAGGGAGACCACTTCCAGGTTAATCCAACGAAATACAATTCAGAACCAGAACGGGAATTAAACAGCATCAGGGAGCTGGTACGTGAGGCGGTAAGCGCTGGCTTTCTGAACATTGATATTGACGCCTCCACTATCGTTGACCTGGAAAAGTCAAACCTTGAGGAACAGCAGAAAGAGAATTGCCGAGTCACTGCGGATATGACCAGGTTTATGCGGGAGATCGAGCCCGAGGGGATAACAATCTCGGTGGGTGGTGAAATCGGCGAAGTAGGCGGACACAACAGCACGGTGGGAGACCTCCGGGCCTTTATGAAAGGATATCTCAGGCTGCTGGGGCCAGACGTCATGGGAGTCTCCAAAATCAGCGTTCAAACCGGGACGACGCACGGCGGAGTAGTTTTGCCTGACGGGTCAGTGTCGAGCGTTGACATTGATTTCAAAGCTCTGGAGGAATTGTCTCGAGCAGCACGGAAAGAATACGGTATGGGTGGTGCAGTGCAGCATGGAGCCTCCACTCTCCCTGATGAGGCTTTTGACCTCTTCCCAAAGGCGAATACACTGGAAGTGCATCTGGCTACCGGATTTCAAAACATTATCTTTGACAGCCCCTATTTTCCCGGTGAACTGCGCGATAAGATTAATCAGGGTCTGCGTGAGAAATACAGCGGTGAAAAAAGAAAAGGGGACACCGACGAGCAGTTCATCTACAAAACACGGAAGAAGGCCTTTGGCGACTTCAAAAAGGAACTCTGGGATTTGCCTGGAGATACCACCATGAACATAGGTGAAACACTTCAGGAACGTTTTGCCCTGCTCTTCAAAAAGTTGAACGTAATAAATACGGTAGACCTGGTGAACAAGTACGTAGCTAACCGGTAGCTGACAAAAGCGCAGGCCGATAAAGATGACAGGATTTTGGCACGTGGTTGCATCATCGATTCATCGTGTCCCGGATATCACCCTGGGCAGGATAGTCCATATAACTCCTGCTTATGAGTTGCAGGCCTGTGACAGCAAGGCCAACGCTTGATGAGTTGAATATTTTAACGTTACAATAGAGGCGAAAACCTTCGTTCCCGCGGGGTTTTCAAGTACATGTGAGGAGGTGCTTTATGCATCCCATATTCCCGATGGATAACGAGGGGAACATCAAAATCAAGCCCCTCGGGTACGTTAAATCACCCGTAAAAAAGCCCCGGGTCGGCGGCCTGACGGAGATTGAAACAGAGATAGCCCTGAATGATGACTGCGCTAATTGCCTCGATGGCATCGAGGACTTCTCCCATATCCTGGTGGTGTACTGGCTTGACCAGATTAAAAGCTACCGGGAAAGCTGCCACCCCCAGGGAAGGGAAGACGTTCCCCTCCTGGGTATGCTGGCCACCCGTTGACCGGACAGGCCTAACCCCGTTGGGGTTACAACAGCCAGGTTAATTGCCCGCCACGGTCTTTCTTTAACGGTAAAAGGGCTGGATGTGCTGGACGGGACACCGGTTATAGACATCAAGCCTTATTACCCCCCTTACGACAAACCCTCGGGAGAGGTGAGAGTTCCCGAATACATCTATTCGTTGGCTTATTAGGAATGTCCCTCAGCCCGGGAAGACATTATCCGTTTTTCGGCATTTGGATAAAAAAGTTTTCAAGGCAGCTGTACCACTACATTTGTTTATGCCGACTCTGAAATAAGAAAGATTGGACATCCCGGCCCGGGAAGCTGTTAATTGTTCGAATAGAGTTTAATAATGATACACAGGCACTTTGGTGTATAATTGCTTGTAAGTGCCGATAGACACGCAAAGGGGTATAAAATGAGCGAGCAATCCGAGCAACAGAAGTTTGCAGTCCTGATAGATGGCGATAATGCCCAGGCTTCCCTACTTCCTCAAATCCTGGCGGAAGTCAGCAAAGTCGGCATGATAACCATCAAGCGGATATATGGAGACTGGACCACCACGAATATGAACAGCTGGAAGGATTCACTTCACAAGTATGCCATTCAACCTATTCAGCAGTTCAGGTATACAACCGGCAAGAACGCTACAGACAGCGCAATGATAATCGATGCCATGGATTTGCTCCACGATAACGACGTTGGCGGCTTCTGCATTGTCTCAAGCGACAGTGACTATACACGCCTGGCAACGAGAATCAGGGAGGAGGGGCTTTTCGTAATTGGAGTGGGAGAGAAGAAAACCCCGGAGGCCTTCACCAACGCCTGTAACCAGTTCATCTTCTGTGAAAACCTGACAGTAACCAGGGAATTAAAAAAGAGACCAAGGCAGAGAACCCAAAAAGAGAGGCCCGGGGTAGGTGGTCCGCTGCCCCTGCTCCTCCAGGGGTTCGAGATGGCCGCCAAGGAAGAGGAATGGGTCCATTTGGCTGCTATGGGCAGCGTCCTCCGGCAATTAGACCCGGCCTTCGACCCCCGGACATTCGGCCACCAGCGGCTCCAATCGCTAATCAGGGATTACCCGGAAACATTTGTGCTCAAACTGGACGATTCAAAGACTCCACCGGTGGCATATGTAGCCCTGACACCCCAAACGAGAAAAGATTAGGCCGCGCGAACGTTAAAAAGCCTGATATCTTTTCTCTGGACCTTCGAATTGAGGGCAGGGGATAGAGTAATATAAGACAAAAGGGGAAAAGGCCGCAACGGCCTTTTCCCCTTTTTGCTTTTCACAGTCTAGAGTCTGTCATATTCCCTTAAACTGGCTGGAGCATACAGCCTTACCTTTGATAGCTGTAGTTACTGTTGTTTCGCTGCTCTTTTTTAGCGCGTCGGCAACTGGGACACCTTTTAGGCTCGTTGGTGAAACCTTTCTCAGCATAAAACTTCTGCTCGGAAAGGGTGAAGGTGAAGGTGTCATTGCAATCGGCACAATGTAGCGACTTGTCTTCAAAGCTCATGGGATGACCTCCTATCTTATAAAATTTGGTTAGAGTTCGGGTCATCCCCCTCCTGTCATGCCCGGAGCAAATAAAGTGAGAATATGACAACCTAGCTTAAACCACTGGCCTTATTATACAGGACATTATTTCAATTTACAAACTTGAGTCTCTTCCAATACAGGATGAGCCTTAAGCAGTAAGGCAACTCGTTTATGATTGGGGCATGCAACTGATCATGAACGACGAAAGACTTCAAACAATAGAACAGGTCAAAGAGTTTTTAGGGGGGAGTGAGGAAGTGGATTTTGGAGGGGT
>JAUYHA010000030.1 GCA_030690265.1 Dehalococcoidales bacterium
AAGCCAAACGTATCGCTGAAGAAGAGGCCCGTCAGAAGGCCGAGGAAGCCAAGAAAGCCGCCGAGGCCAGAAAACAGGCGGAGTTAGAAGACAAACGCATCGCTGAAGAAGAGGCCCGGCAGAAGGCTGAGGAAGAGAAGAAAGCCAAAGAGGCCAGAAAGCAGGCCGAACTGGAAGCCAAACGTATCGCCGAAGAAGAGGCCCGGCAGATAAAACAGACTGGGGAAAGCCTGAAACAGCTAGAAAAGACTTGCCAGCTAGTAAGGGACGGGAAAATCGATACCAAAGAAGCATTACAAAAACTCTCCGACATAACTGAAAAAATCACCATGTAAACGTGCTCTGTACTTTTGCCAACCGTGACAGGATAACAGAAATCAAAAATTAAAGAGGCTGGATATCTCCAATAGATACTCAGCCTCTTTAAAAATCTGGAACCGGCAGATATTCTAGCTCTTACCAATACGGAACATCTTGGTCCCACACGTCGGGCATACACCCTGAGTTGCTGGCTTACCATTCTTCATGGTTATGCTCTTGGCATCTTTCATGTCTCTTTTAGCGCGGCATTTAACACAATAAGCCTGCATTCCCAACCTCCTTTTTTGATTAGACAGAATAAACCATTACTTCTCGCAATGTCAAGGGCTGAAGGGAAAATAGCAGCGTATAGTGGCAGCTAAGCAGGTCGTCTCTGATATTAACCCATTCCGGATAATATTAAGGTAATATTAAGAAAAACAATAATGCTATTCGCGTATCCGTTCCTGAAAGGATAAAAACCTGGGGAATTACCCCCGAAATAATAGTTGCCTAATTGACCTTAAGGGTATAAGATATAAAACGCACGACAGGCAAAAGCCTTGTTATTGAATAGCAGCATCGAAGGAGGTGATATGAAGCGCTCATAAATAATAAATGGCATCTCCAGAGTTAATCACGCGCGTAAAAGCGCTCGAGAGATATTGCTGGTTAACACTCAAGAACGACCTATTTGGTATTTAATCTACTGAGGTGATGATAATGAGCCTGGAATTAGTCCATATTGGATTTAATAATATTATTGTAATGAATAGAGTTATTGCAATTGGTTCGCCAAACTCGGCGCCGACCAAGCGCACCATCCAGGAGGGCAGAACCAAAGGGCTGCTGGTGGACATGACTAACGGCAGGAGGACCAAAGCTGTCATCATAACCGATAGCGGGCATATTATTCTGGCTGCCCTTACTCCGGAAACTATTGCCGGCAGGTTGCAGATAAACCATGCCGAAGGCTCTGCGGAACGGGGAAGTTCAGTGTTAAGCCTGGGGCACAGCAATGAAAGAATCCCCAGATAGGAGTCAACTCCCGCCCGGTATCCCGACAGGGCCACTACTGATAGTTATCTCCGGTTCTTCGGGAGTGGGCAAGGACACCGTTCTGGCCAGAATGAGGGAACTGGGTAGCTCCCTAAAATTCATTACCACCGTAACCACCCGCCCGCAAAGACCCAATGAGAAAAACGATATCGACTACCATTTCGTCTCCACGGAACGCTTCCAGGAGATGATCAAGAACAAAGAACTCTTGGAATGGGCCAATGTCTACGGCAACTGGTACGGCGTGCCCAGAGAGGCCGTCAAGCGCTCCCTGGATGAGGGTAAGGATACCATAATAAAGGTTGACATCCAGGGAGCGGCGACTATCAAAAAGATTCTGCCTCAGGCAATATTTATCTTCCTCATGCCACCGTCAATGGAGGAGTTACTGGTCAGGCTGAAGCAACGCCGCACCGAATCGCCGGCTGAATTAGCCTTACGACTAAAGACCGCAGAGGAAGAAATAAAACAGCTGCCATTATTCGACTACGCGGTAACCAACCGCTGGGATGAGCTTGACCTGGCCGTAGCCACCATCAACAGTATCATTACCGCCGAAAAATGCCGTCTGACTCCACGGGACATCAAGCTGTAGACCAATCAGAGTACCGATTTCATGACCCAGGCAAAGAGATAGCCCAGCCCCGCGCAGATAGGAAAGGTGAATATCCAGGCCGCGACAATATTACTGGCCACGCCCCAGCGCACCGCCGAAAACCGGCGGGTAGCTCCCACGCCCATGATAGCCGTGGTGATGCAGTGAGTGGTGCTTACCGGAATACCCAGTAATGACGCTACTTCAATAACCGTCGCCCCTGAAGTCTCGGCGGCAAAACCCTGAACCGGACGCAGGGTAGTGACTTTTACGCCCAATGTCTTGATAACCCGCCAGCCGCCAACAATCGTACCGAGGCTAATCGATAATGAGGACAAGACTATCACCCACAATGGGATATTATCCCATAGTTCGTTTTGTCCGGTATAAATCACCAGCGCCATGGTGATAACCCCTATCGGCATCTGTCCGTCATTCTTACCGTGGCTGTAAGCCATAAAAGCCGCCGAAATTATTTGCAGCTTACCAAAAATAGCCTGTACTCTACTGGAAGTACTGCGGCGGAACACCCAGTACAAAATAACCATGAGGATAAAACCGGCCACAAAACCCAGCACCGGTGCGATAACTACCGAGGCGAGCACCCGCACCATTGTAGCCCATTGTACCGTCCCGATACCCATCACCGCTATCCCGGCTCCGGCTAAACCGGCAATCAGGCTATGAGTGACGCTCAACGGTAGACCGTAATAAGTGGCCAGAGTTACCCAGATAACCGCCGAGGACAGGCCAGCCACTACGGTCAGGAAAGTCATTGCTTCCGGGACCAGTATCCCTTTACCAATGGTGCGGGCAACCTCTAATCCGGTAGCCGCACCCAGGAAGTTCAAGAAGGCAGCCATGATAACGGCATTACGGGGAGAGAGAACACGGGTGCCAATCACAGTAGCAACGGCATTAGCTGCATCATTGAAGCCGTTAGATAGACCAAAACCAATGGCCAGAAGGACAACCAGGATGAAAAGCACAAGGGATGTTTCAGGCATGCTTCAGGGCTACCCCTTCCAGCACATTAGCCACATCCTCACATCTATCAGTGGCGCTCTCCATGTATTCATAGATTTCACGCCACTTGATAACCTCGGTAATATCCAGAGTATCCTCAAAGAGTTCTCCCAGAGCGGCGCGGAACACCCTGTCCGCCATATTCTCCAGTTCATTAATCTGCACGCAACACTCAAAAACATTCTTCAACCCGGTACGATTACGCAACAAGCATATGGCAGCTTCTACCCTGATAGTCGCCCTCACAATAATATCTGACAATTCTTTTGCCCTCGGACCGGGACGCATCACTTTATATATCAGCATATAATCAGCCGCAGCGTGGATAAAGTCAGTCACATCATCCAGGCTATGCGCCAGCAGAGCGATATCCTCCCGGTCAAAAGGGGTAACAAAAGTGCGGTTCAACTGTGCCATAATCTGATGAGTAATCGTATCTCCTTCATGTTCGAATCCGGTTATTTCGTTTACTTTATCATCAACATCTTCCCAAGTATCAACCAGTTGTTTTAGTTTCTGAGCGACTTTGACCATATTCTCGGCGCTCTGTTCAAAAAGCTCAAAGAATTTCTCTTCCCGAGGCATAAAAGGAAATCTAAACACTAGTAATCCTCCTTTACCGCAAATGCCACACCAAAGCCGATGAAGACTGAAAATCGGCGATTACGCGGGGAAAGTCTGCCATGACCTCACCGCAAGTTTAGAAAAAGCCGGGGTAATTGTCAAGCAAAACCTGCATATGGATATAGTCTTGACGGTTAAAACCAGCCGTGATATCGTAAGGCGATATTAGCCGGCAACGAAGAAAGGGTATGCTCAAGGTTTCCCGGATTTCATCAAGGTTCAATTCTCTACCAAGCTTCCGGGGAATCAAACTACGGTTGCCATCAGGGATGAGCCGGTAACTGCTTATTATCGAGGAGAAATAGTTGACTGAGCCGCTGGACGGGAGTCCGGGCAGCAAGAGGATCTGGGGACTGAACCCCAATGTTTTCTTCCTGGGCATCGTCAGCCTGCTGACTGATGTCAGCAGCGAGATGATTTTCACCCTTACTCCCCTTTTTCTGGCCAATGTGCTGGGGGCAGGAGGCACCATTGTCGGTCTTATTGGCGGACTGTCAGAAAGCACTGATGCCATCCTCAGGATAATCAGCGGCTGGTTCAGCGATAAGAGAAGAAAGCATAAGATGCTGGCGGTGCTTGGTTATGGTATTTCTACTGTAGCCAAGCCCTTCATGTACCTGGCTGCCAGCTGGGGCGCTGTTTTATTTATCCGCTTCAGTGACCGCATCGGCAAGGGTGTCCGTAGTTCACCGCGAGATGCCCTGATTGCCGAATCCGTCTCCGCCGGGGAAAGGGGCAGAGGCTTCGGCCTGCACCGGGCGATGGATACCTCCGGCGCTGTCCTGGGGCTAGGCACCGCCGCCGTTGTTATCTACCTGGTTCAGGGAGGCGGAATAGAGCTCAGTCGCTTAAGCTACCAGTGGCTGGTAGT
>JAUYHA010000036.1 GCA_030690265.1 Dehalococcoidales bacterium
GCCCCGGCCTCTCCTTCCTTGAGAACCTGGATAATCTGCTCTTCCGTGTACTTCTTACGCTGCATGTCGAGTCCTCCCTCTCACTATATTCTAGCGGAGAACTCCAAGAGGCGTTGGCATTATTTACGGGGGTAAGGTCAATGAGAAGAAGGAGTTAATACCAGACTTAGATAAGTTGCTAACTAAGCAAGGTCTAGATTGCCCCACTATTGTTTGACAAATGGGTTTGGAGATAGTATACAGAGTGTATATGAACATTAAAGATATTGAGAACCATATTGATCAAGTATGGGGAAATCTTGCTATCTGTAGATTCTCGCTGCACCTCGCCCTATTTATGGTTCTAAGCGTTTTCGAAAATAAAATCGATACTGCGCGTAATATGGTATTGGAAGGGGAGCTAGACAGAAGATTAGCCGACGGTGGCTTAGTCCATCTCAGAGATAGTTTACAGACCTTGATACCTCAAATATTTGAGAAATGTAATAGAGCCCGCTTCCGGGAAAAGGATATTCTGGTATTACGAGGTCTTCGAACATTTCCCTTACCTGCGTATGAAGCAAGCGATTTCTCGCAACGTTACCAGTGGTTTGCCTATCATATAACCTCATATCACCAGGATTTGCTAAACTGTTCGGTAGATGGTCGGGTACTTACTTTCTCTTTTCCAAAGAATATTAATATTGGCAGTGCACTAATGCATCACGCCTTAAATAGATTTCACGAGGAGGTACAAATAGATAAGGATCGTCTTTCAAAGTTATATATGCGTAATTCATACAAGGAAATTACTGAAAAATTACGTCTTTCACTTCGGCACAAAAACATCAGGCAATTTTTATACTCCATACCTCCTGATATGTTGAATGATTTTAAGGAGATGGTTGATTCTTCCGCTCCACAACCAACCATCCAAGAAGATCTAGCCTTTGAGACGTACAGTATTGGAGATTACTATAACTTCTGGAAGCACCTCAGCGCGCTTATGATTTGCTATCTTCAAGCATGTAAAGTTAAATACAGTCCAGGAAGTAACCGCTTGCTATATTCCAGAGTGCTTATTCTCACTCCAGATGAAATTGTAGAGGCGGTTTCATCTTCAGGAGAGGTATCGGCCGATGTATGTAGTAATATAGTCAAGGATTTCACACTCGATATATACTCACAACGGCCGGATATTCAGGTTAGATACATAATTCCTGTCCATGGGAGTGACTATGTATACTTATCCCCCACGCTGGTGTTTACTTCATCTTGGGAAGTGTGCTTATTGCGGAACTGGGCGAAAATGTCTCACGATAAATACGGAGCGGTAGTTGCTAGTAAAAAAAGTAGATTAGCGGATCAGTTGGCGAAACACTTTGAGGGTAATGACATTATAACGGCAATTAGAAGGAACATTTTTAGCTCTGAGCAAAAGCTCTTAGGAGATATCGACTTAGCGGTTTTCGATAAGAACTCGGGCTATCTCGCAATAGTAGAATTAAAATGGGTATTACGGCCAGATTCATTTCAGGAGCATTCTCACGCAAGAGAGGAGATAAATCAAGGAATAAATCAATTAGAGCGGATTATTAACCAGTATGAGCGTAATAGTAATCTTATACTCAAGCAATTGTTTAGCGACCAGAGTATTGAAGCTAAAATGGTAACAGAGGTGCAGTACTTTTTAATTTGCGATGGAGATATAGAGCATTATGATAAAGCAGAGAGTATGGGTATCAATGTGCTGGACTATCAGCTGTGCATTGATATGCTGATAACGAATCCCGGTGATGCTACGAGAGAAAGATTTAAGAAAATGATAGACAGAAATCTAGCGTATGCTCAAGCCAGTGCGGACGACCTTTGCTATCATACGATGAAGATAGCTGGATATGCTTTTCGCACACCCGGCCTAAGGGGGACAGGCAGGCAATATATTCAAGAGGCCTATGATAGAGTGCCGCCTCTACCTAAGTCATCATGTTATTGCGGCAGTGGAATAGCATACCAAGATTGTTGTCAATTGGTTGAATCCATAGAAGAGGCGCCAATTGATTATGTGCAGTAAGCAAGGGTTCAAATGCTTACAGCCGTCAGTTTACACTCGCCAATCCAATCATTAGCTTGCTAGCCCGCATTGGATTCGAACTGGCGGTATCTAAGAGGGTCGACAGCCCCTCTTTCTTTTTCTTCCCCTCTCCTTAGAAAAGAGAGGGGGACTCGCCTGCCAAAGTCTTGTACGGCGAGCAGGTCAAGGGGGTGAGGTTTGAATTAGCTACCCCTTGCCGTACTTTTCCCGCAGTTCTTTCTTGATTATCTTACCCATGGGGTTGCGGGGAAGCTCGTCAATAAAAACAACTGCTCTCGGTCTTTTGAAGCTGGCCAGATTTACCCGGCAATACTCCATCAGCTCCTCGGCAGTTACCGTCTCTCCCTTTTTGGCAACTACCACCGCCAGAGGCACCTCACCCCACTCCTCATCCGGGACGCCGATTATGGCACCGTCTTCAACTTTGGGATGAGAAAGGAGCACCCCTTCAACTTCCTCGGGAGATATATTTTCCCCGCCCCGGATAATCATATCCGTAGCTCTGCCCGCCAGGTAGAAGTAGCCGTCTTCATCCACATAGCCGATATCCCCTGTGTGGACCCAGCCATCCTTGTCAATGGTCTTGCTGGTTTTTTCCGCGTCTTTCCAGTAGCCAGTCATTACCCTGGGTCCCCGGGCGACAATCTCTCCCACCTCGCCCTGGGGAAGGTCATTACCCTCCTCGTCAACCACCTTCATCTCCACATCAGCCATCGGTTTGCCGATTGAGGCGAGATGTCTCAGCTTCTTTGCCTTTTCTTCTTCGGTACCGGTAAGGTCATGGTCTTCAGGAGGAACGGTAGTGATGGTTGATGCCGTCTCCGTCTGTCCGAAGGCATTGATAAAACTGGCTCCGTGAAATAGCTCCACGGCTCTTTTAATCACTTCAAGAGGCATCGGAGCGGCACCGTAGGTGATGACTTTCAAACTGCTCAGGTCATGCTTGCTGAAGTCAGGATGGTCGATTAGCTGTTTCAGCATGGTAGGCACCATCATCGCCCGGTTAGCCTTTTCCGTCTCCACCAGTGTCATCCATTCCACCGGCTCAAACTGCCTCTCCATCACCAGAGTCCTGCCTCCATAAATGGCTGCCATCATAGCCTGAATCCCAGCCACATGGTAAAGAGGGACGGTGAGGATATTGCTGTCCTCGGTCACCGGGTCAGCCGGGGTTACATTCTCCAGGACATAAAGGGAAAAGCTATTATGAGACAGCATCACTCCCTTGGGGAAGCCGGTGGTGCCGGCGGTATACATCAGTATGGTGGTATCATTATCAGCGATATCGGTGAATACTTCATTCGCCGGTGCCGATTTAATCAACTCTTCATAATAGAGCAAGCCATCATGCCGGCTATCCAGGGAGATGAAGTTCTTCACCGAAGCCAGCTCCGGTTTTATGGAGTTCACCAGGTCAATATAGCGTTCGCCGATAAACAGGGCATTAGCTTCAGCGGTATTGAGCATATAGGTAAGTTCATTTCCCCTGGCTCTGAAGTTCAAGGGTAGATAAATACCACCGATTTTTGCCACGGCAAAATAGGCTTCCACGCACTGGTTGGTATTAACCTGCAGCATACCTACCCGGTCGCCCTTTTGCACACCCAGGTTCAGCAGGGCATTGCCCAGCCGGTTCACCCTTTCGTTCAACTCGTTGAAAGAATACCTCTTGCCCTCAAAAACAATAGCCGTTTTGTCCGGGCATATTGCGTTGACGATGGTTAAAAACTCCGCGGTATTCACCTATCTTACCTCCTGTGTATAATGTTTTTTAACAAGGCGAAACTTTTATGAGGCTAACAAATGATTCCCAAGCATTTTTTCGATTTTCAATCCCTGCTCCAGAGTCAGGTCAAGCCCCCGCCTGACAGCCTGCTTGGCGTAGCTTATTGCCCGCTGGTCATAAGCTTTGATTTTCTCAGCCAGTCTCTCAACAGCGGGCAGCAAGTCGCTCCGGGGCACCACCCGGTTAACCAGTTTTAATCGGTGGGCTTCCTCAGCCTTAACCCAGCGTCCGGTAAGCAACATATCCAGGGCATAACTTCTGGCTATGGTGCGGGGTATGGTCTGGCTACCTCCAGCGGCCGGAATTATGCCCAGACCCATCTCAGGAGTTCCAAACTGGGCATCTTCTGAAGCTATTCTAATATCACAGCACATCGCCATCTCTATCCCGTCGCCCAGAACATAGCCGTGAAGAGCAACGATTATCGGTTTGTCGATGCTCAAAAAAAGACCCCAGACATCCCGTTCCCAGCGCACCTGCCGGGCGATTACCGGAGAAGGGGCGGTGAGAAACTCGGTCAGGTCGGCACCGGCGCAAAAGGCTTTCTCCCCGGCACCCTTCAATATAACGACCCTGACATCAGGGTCATCTTTAATCGCTCCCAGCACCTGGTAAAGCTCGTCCCTCATCCGCATATTATAGGTGTTCAGGGCATGAGGGCGGTTAAGGGTAAGATAGCCTGTCCCGTCCTGTTTTTCGTAAATAATTGTCTCAAAATCAGTCATCTATTAATCTACTTCTCCCCCTGTTTCCCCCTCTCCTTGATAGGAGAGGGGGAAAAGTTTTCTTAAGAGGGTTTCACCCTCTTATACACCCCTTATCTTTTCCCTTGACTCGCTATTCTTCTTCGTAATTAAAACGGTACCAAGAACCTTTATCTAAGTTCCTTACCAACTCGAAAGCCTTTTCGCGAAAATTGACAGCAGACTTAAATGCGCGATTAATAGTTTGATATAAAGCAGCTGTGTTATAAGGATTCATTAAATTCACCCACAACTTTGTCATAGCTGGTAATCGGGCATTCACGAATTCGTTATAATCCAAACACGGGAAGTTAATATTTTGCCAATCAATAATCTGTTTACCCGTGCAACATTCCATCCACCGATGTTCAATAAATTCGCAATACAGTAGCGACATAGTATCTTTAGCCCCGTTAAACAAATGCCGCAAGCTTTCGCTATACTGTATATGGAAGCAACCATATAAGTTAATATTTTCTTCTAACTCGTAACCAAATAGGAATCCCTGAATATTACGACGAACTATTTCTGTGGCAGCTTCATTCTCTTCCTGTGAGCGATTTCCGTGGCGGTCTAACTGAAAGAACCAGTCAGTCACTATTGGTTGCATTCCCAATTCAAATAGCAAATTGGCTTCTTTTTCTCCGCCTGGAATCATCTCATCTATTGCACTATTAAGCTTTACATTTAAAATAAAATATGCTCCTTGTCCCCACGAAATCCAGGTTGCATATTCGCCAGCACTTTGAGCCCACGCATAAACGCTGTTATTATAGTGCCTCAGGGCATGTTGGATAAGCTGTTTTGACTTCATTAAAGGTTCATCTTAACGTTACTGTTTATCGTCCCTCAAATTTTGGAGGTCTTTTCTCCAAAAAGGCTCTGATTCCCTCTGTCCGGTCAGCCGTGGTATGTAACAGCAGGTAAAGGTCTGCCTCAAGGCGGAGCCCCTGCTCAAGAGATAAATCCATCCCCTTATTTACCGCCTCCTTAACGTATCTCAGGGCAATGGGACCTTTGCCGGTCATATTCCCGGCTAAAGTTTCCGCCTCTTCAGACAGCTTTTCCCGAGGGACCACTTTACTGACCAGTCCTATCTCAAGTGCCTCCTCAGCACCTATCATCTCAGCGGTAAAGACCAGTTCCAGGGCTTTGCCCCTGCCGATGAGGCGAGGCAGCCGCTGCGTACCCCCGTTCATCGGGATAACTCCTGAAGCCACCTGGGGAAGAGCAAATCTTGCCCTGTCCGAAGCCAACCTGATGTCACAGCTCAGGGCTAGCTCCAGCCCCTCCCCCAGGGCATCGCCATTAATCGCCGCAATAACCGGGCGGTCGATACCGGCGACAAACCGGGCAACATTCATTTTCTCCAGAGCCAAAGGGGAAACACCAGGCTTATCTTCCTGCTCGCTACCCCGACAGAACGTCCTGTCTCCTGCCCCGATAATGATAACGGCATAAATATCATCGTCCTGGTTTATGCCCAGGCAAATTTCTTCCATCTCCTGAGCCAGCTCAAGGTTGATGGCATTATCCGCCTCAGGACGGTTGAGGGTTATGTGAGCAAGATGGTTCTTTCTGGCATAGATAACACTGGTATAAGCCATGGACTGACCTTCCTTTACCGACGAACTATCAGACAAATTTGAAACAAAACCAGAATTAGCTTAACCGACTTTATCCCTGCCGTCAAGACTGAACCGGCAAATATCTTTAAGGCAGCACCGCTGGCAAAGAGGCTGTTTCCGGCAAACATTCTTACCCAGGCAGACCAGCAGGGCATGGTATTCATTAAAAAGAGCGGCATCAGCCGGTAGATTTGCCATAAAAAAGGACTGGCAGGCAGCGTAGCTATTACCGTCCGGCATCAAGCCGAGATGAGTGATGATACGGCGGGTATAAGCATCTATAACAAAAACTGGCTTATTGGCGGCATAGAGTATGATGGAATCGGCCGTCTCCTCCCCGATACCCCGGACGGAAAGAAGCTCTCCCCGGAGCCGTTCCGTGTCTGTGGCAAAGAGTTTATCCAGGTTATCCTGGTAATCTTCAGACAGCCAGTTAGCCAGAGACTTGAGCTTACCTGCCTTGACATTATAGTAAATGCAGGGGCGGATGAGCCCTGCCAGCTCAGACAGGCTGAGTTGACGCAGCGCCTGGGGTGATAGTACCCCGGCGTTTTTAAGATTGGCGATAGCCTTCTCCACATTACGCCAGGCGACTGACTGGGTAAGTATGGCGCCTACCATCACCTCAAACGGCTCCTCTGCCGGCCACCAGTGCTGGGGACCATACGTGTTCAGAAGCCGGCGATAGATTTTTTGTAACTCCTGGTTCATTGAGTGGGTACCCATCGAGGAACTCTGGCATCAGCCACCGTATCAGCTACCGGGATATAAGGCTTTATGTCAATTACCGGAGAGCCGTCAAGGGCATCGAGTCCTTTCACTCTCAGTATGTTACCCTGGCGTTCAAGCAGTCTAACGGCAGTTACTCCTATCCGGTTAGGCCTCACCGGTGCTCGGGTGGCGAAAATTCCGGTCAAGGGCAGCTCCTGCCGGAGCATGGGATGGACTTTAAGCGGTATTTCAACCCCGGTAACCCGGTGCATCCAGAAAAGGACGATAATATGGGAAAAATCCTCCAGCCCGTCTAAAGCCTCGGAGAGAGCCGGGTCAATCACTATCTCAGAAACGAGCTCCACCCACCAAGCGCTGGCGCCTGGTGGGCTATCCTTCACCTTGTTTCGGACGCTACCGATAACTTTCAAAGTTATGACAGGAAGTTCATCAGTCATACTTCGCCACCCCCAAATTAACATCATAATAGCACAACTTATGGAGACCGCTAAAAATAGACTGTTTGAGAACCTCACCCCCTTAATCCCCCTCTCCTTGAGAAGGAGAGGGGGAAGAGTTTTCGAGAAGGGGCTTTGCCCCTTCTCTTACCCACACGCCCCCTTCCCTTTCAAAAGGGAAGGGGCAAGGAGGATGGGTTACCCAAATACTGCTTTTATTGGAGTGCCAGAAATTCCTTTTTAATAAAAATTGACCCATCGCCAGCAAAAGGCTTAGACTATTAAATAGAGAAACTTACCTAAGTTAAAGAGAGTAAAAAGATTTTTACTGCCTATATCTTCTTAATAATATTAGAGCAAATATAGATGGCATCACAAAGAGAGCTTTCGGAAAAGGTTGAGAAACTAAAAAACCTGCTCGTATCCTACGCTACAGGTGGGTCCAGTGGAGCTGACGAAGATCGTGTTTATAAGGAGCTTCGTACTGAACTTCTTGCAAAGCCTGACCTTAAAGATCAATTGCCACGATTTGTTCGTACATGTAGAGACCTCCGCCAGTTCTGGGAGTTCATAAAAGGTAAGTTTTCAACTTATCGAGAGCGCCGCTCATTCTTATGGGGCGAGTTTAATCCAATTATTGATATGCTTGAAAACAGTCATGTTTCTCCATCTGATGAGGGTATTACTGGTAATGTGGAAAGAGTTGACTCTGATACTATTACTGAATACTGGCGAAAAGCGCTTGACAGACGCTTTGATGACCCTGAGGGGGCAATTACAGCTGCGCGTTCGCTTATCGAGAGCGTATGCAAGCATATCCTGGATGAAGCCAGAATTGAATACGAAAATGGTGCTCCATTACCGAAACTTTACAGACTTACTGCAGAAAAACTAAATATTGCACCGAGTCAGCAAGTCGAACATATCTTGAGACAGATTTTTGGTGGAGTAACGACCGTAGTCGAAGGACTAGGTGCTTTACGTAATGAAATAGGAGATGCGCATGGCGGAGGGAAAGACAGCATAAGACCAGGGGTTCACTACGCAGAATTAGCAGTAAACTTGGCTGGTGCTGTTGCGGGCTTCTTAATTACTACTTGGGAGCAACGGACAAAGGATACCTAAGCGTTGGCTTTATGAGTTAATAACCCTTACCGCTTGGTGTATTGCTTGGCTTTGCGGGCCCGTCTGAGGCCAGGCTTCTTCCTCTCTTTAGCCCGGGAATCTCTGGAAAGCAAGCCATTCTGACGGAGGGCTGGTTTAAGGCTCTCATCCGCCTCCACCAGAGCCCGGGCAATGCCGTGAGCAATGGCACCACTCCACCCCGATATACCCCCACCAGCCACTTTAACCGTCACATTATACCTGTTCATGGCTTCGCTAAGCAGGAGAGGCTTGGCTATTGTCTCACGGTGAAGCGGACGGGAGAACAGCTCTTCGTAGGGAAGACCGTTAACAAAAATAGTACCTTCACCCGGCATCAGCCTCACCTGAGCCACCGCCGTCTTGCGCCTGCCTGTTCCGTGATAGTAAGTCTGCTTCTCCAAAAAACTGCCTTTCTACTTAAAATTCAAAACCAGTCATTTATTACTGCTCCGCCTTATCCGGAACAGTTCTTAGTTGAGCCTGATGGGGATGAGTATCACCGGCATATACCTTGAGCTTCTTTATCATCTGAGCCCCCAGCCGGTTGCGAGGCAACATCCCGGTGACAGCATGCTCAATCACCCGGGCGGGATGACTTTCGAGCATTTCTTCCAAACTGGTACTTCTAAATCCCCCGGGATAACCGGAATGCCGGTAATAAAATTTCTGTTTGGTCTTATTACCCGTTACCCGAATCTTTCGGGCATTGATAACAACCACATAGTCACCCGTATCCAGATGCCGGCTGAACATCGGCTTATGTTTGCCCATAAGCAGAACCGCCGCCTGAGTAGCCAGCTTGCCCAGAACCATATCCGAGGCATCGATAAGATGCCAATCTCGCTTAATCTCAGAAGCCTTAACGCTATAGGTTTTTAACATGTCCCACTCTCAAAATAATTTTGATGATTCACCTGCATCAGGCACAAGCCCCGGGCAGGAGCCGTCGGCCATGCCAGACCAGGTTTTTCCGCTTCCAGTATATCACAAAAACCGTCACTGCTCATCTTACCCAGACCGACTCTGATTAGAGTACCCACCGTGTTGCGCACCTGGTGAGTTAAGAAGGAGCTAGCCACCATATTAAAAACAACCTCCTCTCCGTCTTTTCTCACTTCAGCCCGGTATACCCTCCTCAACCTGGTTCTTGACTCAACATCATTACTGCTGATAAAAGAAGAAAAATCATGCTCACCGATAAGAGCCTGACAGGCTTGATTCATAGCAGCGCTATCCAGAGGAGCCGGAACCAGATAGTAAAAACCTTCTCTCAAAGGAGAACGTGTCGGGCTGTTTAAGATATAGTAGTTATATTCCCGGCTCACCGCCTGGCGCCGGACATTAAAAGAATTATCTACCCGGTGAGCTGCTTTGACCACAATATCTCTGGGGAGATAATAGTTCAGCGCCCTGACGAATGTCTCCGGGGAATAGCCGGAGTCAGTCCTGAAGCTGACCACCTGCCCTTTAGCATGAACTCCGGTATCGGTCCGGCTGGCCGCCATAACTCTAAGCCTTTCTCCGGTAAGTTTCTCTATTGCTTTTTCCAGTTCCAGCTGAATAGTAGGCAGACTGGCCTGCAACTGAAACCCGTAATAGCGGGTGCCATCATACTCTACAATCAAGACAATTTTAGTAGCCGCCGCCGAGGCAAACTCCGGCGTTATCTCCGCATCAACCATAGTAGTAGCCAGCATTATTCTACCAGCTCCAGCTGAACCATAGCCGCCCCATCACCAAGCCGGCGTCCCAGTTTGGTAGCACGGGTATAGCCACCGGGACGTTGCGCAAACCTCTCGGCAAGTTCAGAAAAGACTTTTTCGGTTACCTGCTCATCAAAGATAAAGGAAAGTGCCTGACGGCGGGAATGAAGTCCGCCTCGTTTACCCAGTGTAATCATCTTCTCCGCCAGACGGCGCACCTGTTTAACCTTTCCTTCGGTAGTTGTAATCTTACCATAACCCAGAAGGTCGGTCACCAGATTGCGGTACATCGCCCTCCTGTAGCCGGAAGTTTCCCCTGCTTTACCCTCAACCGTTTTACGCCCCATACTTACTCCTCTTGTCGCCGGATTACTCGCTCGTCTGGCTTGATGAGGCTGCTTTTTCTTCCTCTTCTAGCTCTTCTTCCTGGGTCGGAGCAGAAGAAATGCCCAACAGCACCAGACGGTTTTTTATCTCCTCGGCAGACTTCTGCCCGAAATTGCGCAGTGCCGCCAGCTCTTTTTCAGTTTTGCTCGCCAGTTCACCCACCGTGGTAATACCACCGCGTCTCAAACAATTGAGTGTCCGGGTTGACAGGTTAAGCTGTTCGACTGACATATTATATAGCTCTTCAGGAATAACCGGGCCACCGCCGGCTTCCTCCTCAGCCTCAACCTGATGCTGTTGAGCATAATCAGCAAAGGGAGACATCTGTGCAACCAGAATACCGGCACCCTGTCTGACCGCCTCTTCAGGGCTGAGAGTGCCATCTGTCCACACCTCAAGAAATAACCTCTCACGACTGGTTTGCTGACCGATATAAATTGGCTCGACGGTGAAGTTAACCTTGCGTATCGGGCTAAAAATACTATCTACCGGAATCACCCCTATCGGCATATTATCAACAGCCTGAGCCTCCCTGTAGCCATTGGATAGTTCCACATCAAATTCTACATACAGCCTGGCTTCCGATGAATCAAGGGTAGCCAGATAGAGTTCAGGGTTGGCAACTTCAAAATCAGCCGAAGGCTCAATATCCGCAGCACTAACCTGCCTTTCCCCCTCCACTTCCAGAGTTAATTTACCCGGCCGCTCGGTAAGTGGTCTTAATCTCAGAGCTTTAACATTGAGCAAAAAATCAATGACATCTTCCTTAACATGGGGGATTGGAGAGAATTCGTGCTGAATTCCCTCTATCTTAACTCTGGTCACGGCGGCGCCTTGAAGCTGGCTGAGCATTACCCGACGCATGGCATTACCCAGGGTAATGCCAAAGCCTTTTTCCAGCGGCTCAGCGACAAACCGGCCATAGTTACCTTCAATTTCAACACATTCAACCTTGGACACTACAAGGTGAGACAAAACGCCACCTCCTTACCGTGAGTAATATTCAACTATAGTTTTTCCATCAAGCTTGGCGTCAATCTCATTAAGAGATGGCAGAGATGTTGCTCGACCGACAAGGTTCTGCCTGTCCAGGCTTAACCAGCTGACGGGGGAGATAGCCTGAATGTTTGCCAGCACCTGTTTATAATACTCAGTCTCACGGCTGCTCTCCCGCCAGCTAATGGTATCACCTTCTTTGACTATGTAAGAGGGTATATTGGTCTTACGTCCATTAACTAATAAATGTCCGTGCTGAACCAGCTGACGGGCTTGAGACCGGGAGTCAGCAAACCCCAGACGATAAACCACGTTATCAAACCGCCTCTCCAGCAAAACCAATAGATTATCGCCGGTAATACCTTGCTGCTTTTCCGCTTGA
This sequence comes from Dehalococcoidales bacterium, assembly GCA_030690265.1. GTDB lineage: Bacteria > Chloroflexota > Dehalococcoidia > Dehalococcoidales > UBA2162 > JAUYHA01. The sequence continues at coordinate 12,015 of JAUYHA010000036.1, forward strand.
GCAAAAAAGCGCCGGAACTGCTTTTCCAGAACCCCATAGGTATAACGGGCTTTCTGCTTCTGCATCAATTGAAGACCACGGTCTGAAATTCTACGCCGCCGTCGGCCCGGCGCTCCCCGCCGCTTTTCTACGGAGCATTTAGGTGAATAACACCGGCTGCCTTTAAACATTAATTTCTCCTGGTAACGCCGGCACACTTTACAGACTGAACCCAGATATCTTGCCATCTTTTATTTACACCCGCCTTCTTTTAGGGGGACGACAACCACCATGCGGAATTGGAGTAACATCAGCAATACTGGTAATATAAAGCCCCGAACTCTGTAGAGAACGAATTGCCGCTTCGCGCCCGCTGCCCGGCCCTTTAACATATACCCCCACCTGACGCAAGCCGTGCTCCATTGCTTTCCTTACCGCATCACGCGCTGCCAGCTGGGCGGCATAAGGAGTACTTTTGCGCGAGCCTTTAAAGCCAACAGTCCCCGAACTCCCCCAGGCAATAACATTCCCCTGAGGGTCGGTAAGAGTCACGATGGTATTATTAAAAGTAGATTTAATAAAAGCTTTACCACTGGGAATAGACTTGCGTTCCCGCCGTGCTGGTCTGGTACGTTTCCTTCGTGTTTGTGTCATTTGCCTTCCCTATTTAAATATTTTGGTTACTTCTTAGCCACACCGCGCCTCTTGCCCCGCCCAGCTACTGTTTGACGAGAACCGCGCCGGGTCCGAGCATTAGTCCGTGTTCTCTGTCCCCTGGCCGGCAGGTTATGACGATGCCTCATACCCCTATAGCTGCCAATTTCAATAAGGCGCCTGATATCAAGATTGGTCTCTTTCCTCAGTTCCCCCTCAACCTGGTAGCCATGGTCAATAATCTCCCGGATACGGTTAAGCTCATCTTCATTAAGATTATCTGCTTCCACAGTAGCATCAATCCCCGCCTGGTCGAGAACCTTCTGACTCACGGAAGGTCCGATACCGTAAATATACCTCAAAGCCACCCCGATATGCTTTTTACCGGGGATTTCAACTCCAGCTACACGTGCCATCTATTCCTCCTCCAAGATTGAAACTCCGTAGAGTTTTTTCGGCGATTTCATTAGCCCTGTCTCTGCTTGTGCCTGGGGTTAGAACAAATTACCATAACTACCCCCCGCCTCCTTATCACCTTGCACCTTTCACATCTAGCTTTAACCGAAGCTCTAACTTTCATATTATACCTTCTTTGACTGAGTTTAATGTAACAGTCTTTTATAATAGCCTAAAGTAATTAATAATTCAAAATTTATTAGTTAACTCCTCACTTAAACCGGTAGGTAATCCTGCCCCGGGTGAGGTCATAAGGAGAAAGTTCCACCAGCACCCTGTCGCCAGGCAAGATTCTAATATAATGCAAGCGTATCTTACCCGAGATGTGAGCCAGGACTTTATGTCCATTAGCCAGCTCCACCCGGAATGTGGCGTTAGGCAATGACTCCACAACCAGTCCTTCAACCTCAATTGTCTCTTTTTTAGGCATAATTTATGTCATAAAGCCGTAAGCACCTCAACCCCACCTCCAGTAATGGCAACGGTATGCTCAAAGTGCGCTGAAAGACTGCCGTCACTGGTAGACACTGTCCAGTGGTTATCACCAACCCTGGTGAGCCAGCCACCGGTGGTCAGCATCGGCTCAATGGCAAGAGTCATTCCTTCCTTCAGCAGCGGGCCTTCTTTCGGCACACCAAAGTTAGGCACTTTAGGCTCCTCGTGCATCTCCCGCCCGATACCATGCCCGGTGTACTGGCGCACTACCGAATAGCCCTTTAACTCAGCATAGTGCTGGATAGCAGATGAGATATCTCCCAGCCTTCCCCCGGGATGAGCCGCCGCTATGCCGGCATCCAGGGCAGCCCCGGTGGTTTCTATGAGCCGTTTAGCCTCGTCAGTAATATCGCCCACACCCAGCGTAACCGCCGCATCCCCCTGAAAACCATCGAAAATAGCTCCAAAGTCAAGGGAAACAATATCGCCCTCCCGCAAAACCCGTTTCCCCGGAATGCCGTGGACTATCTCGTCATTCACCGAAACACAGAGATTAGCCGGAAACCCCTGGTACCCCTTAAACGATGGCCTGCCACCCAGTTTCTCCAGTTCTTTAACGGCGATAACATCCAGTTCTTCAGTCTTTATCCCCGGTTTCACCTCCGATTTTAGCACATCAAGCACGGCGGCAACAATCCTGCCGACTTGCCGCATAATGGCAATCTCTTCATCTGACTTAATAATTATACCCATTTTCCCAGACTGACACAAAATATTACTAAACAATTTTTATTTAGAGAATTCGCTAAAAAGGTAAGCTTTTACAGACCTTTTAAAAGGACAGCTATCCTCTCCCCCACCTCATCCACACCTCCCGTCCCGTCAACTTCATACAACTTACCCGCTTTAGCATAGTAATCTATCAGGGAAGCGGTCTCAGCAAAATAAACCTCAAGCCGTTTTTTTATTGTTTCCACGGTATCATCAGGGCGCTGATACAATTCCCCGCCACATTTGTCACATTTACCCTTGACTTTTGGCGGAGAATCTACCGCGTGATACGGGGTCTGGCACTGGCGGCAAACCCAGCGCCCGCCGAGCCGTTTCAGCAGTTCCGCCTCAAGCACCTTGAGATAAACAACCTTGTTTATGGCTTTACCCTGTTCCGCCAGAGCTTTATCCAGTGCCTCAGCCTGTTTCAAATTCCTGGGGAAGCCATCAAAAACCACCCCACCTTTAAATTTCGGAGCCGAAATATTTTCCAGAACCATCGGTATTGTTATCTCGTCAGGAACCAATGCCCCCTTCCCCAGATAAGACTTTGCCTGTAAAGCCAGCGGGGTATCCATTTCCATGGCTTGCCGGAACATATCGCCTGTAGCAATATACCCCAATCCCAGGGTCTGCGCCACTCCGGCTGCCTGTGTTCCTTTCCCGGCACCTGGAGCACCCAGAAAGACAATATAGCGATTATCTGATGAACCCTTCATAGCGCCTCATTGCTAACTGTGCCTCCAGCTGTTTCATGGTATCTAAAGCTACCGCCACGACAATCAATAAACCAAGGCTGGACAGCTGTATTACCTGAATATCAGTAACCTCTCGAGCCAGGAAAGGGATTATCGCCACTACCGCCAGAAAGAGCGACCCCGCCCAGGTAATACGCATAATTACCTGGTTGAAAAAGGTCGCCGTAGGCTTCCCCGGCCGAACTCCGGGCACAAATCCCCCCTGCCGTTGCAGAGTGCCCGGTAAATCCTGCTGCTGGAAAGTGACCATAGTAAAAAAGAAGGAAAAGGCGATTACCAAAAAGAAATAAGCACCCCAGTAAAATAAACCCAGGGGCAGAGAGGCACCCGGGTTAAACAGGTTCATAATAAAATTGGCAAAATTCGGATTATCCGTCGGGCCGGCAAAATAACTGGCAACAATACCCGGAAAGAGTATCATTGACATGGCCAGGATAAGAGGTATCATACCCGCGGCGTTCACCCGCAGCGGAATATGGCTTTCCCCGGTTTGCCGGAACCGGCGGTTGCCCCGGTCTATGGTGCGGGCATACCGCACCGGGATACGGCGGTGTGCCTCGGTAAAGATAACGATAAGCACAACGGTAGCCAGAGCAATAAGAAGATAAGCCGCCAGCCCGCCAAACTGCTCCCTGGCCAGAAAGCCGCTGCCAATCATCCCCGGTAAGCCAGCCACAATACCGGCAAAGATGATGATGGAAATACCGTTACCGATGCCGTTTTCGGTGATAAGCTCACCCAGCCAGACGCAAAAGATTGTCCCTGCCATAAGAGCGAAAATCATAGCGACCGTTGCTAATGGAGCAGCACTGGCTACCACACCTTCACGCTGAAGCAGGACCAGCTGTCCGTAACCGGCAAGACCGGCTAAAGGCACGGTCAGCCAGTGGGTAATCTGATTAATCTTCTGCTGGCCAGCTTCTCCTTCCTGGGAAAGAGCCATCAAACGGGGGATAACCGGCACCAGAAGCATGATAATAATTGAAGCCGTGATATAAGGGTAAACCCCCATCGCTGCCACGCTGAAGTTCCTCATGGCACCACCACTGAACATATCCAGCATACCCAGCAGCGCGTTACGCTCAAATAAGTCCCGCAAAGCACCAACATCCACCCCGGGTAAAGGAACATGAGCCACAAAACGAAAGGCAACCAGAATACCCAGGGTAAAGAGAAGACGGCGCCTCAAATCAGGCAAGCGGAAAGCGTCAATCATCGCCTGAAGCAGGCGGGGCCTAGTCTGTCTGGGACGCATCTTTTATCTCCTCCACTCTACCCCCCGCTGCTTCAATTTTGGTCCTGGCTGCGGTAGAGAACCGGTGAGCTTTCACCGAAAGGGAATGTTTAATCTCACCCCCAGCCAGAATTTTAACGGGGTAGCGTAAAGATTTCAGCAGACCGGTAGCTACCAGACTTTCCGGTGTTACCTCGCTCCCAGAGGCGAACACATTAAGCTTGTCCAGGTTAACAACGCTATATTCTGAACGAAAGATGTTTGTAAAGCCCCGTTTTCGGGGTAAGCGCTTCACCAGGGGCAACTGCCCGCCTTCAAAAGCCGGCCTGGTTTTATAACCAGCACGGGCTTTCTGCCCTTTATTGCCCCGTCCTGAATAGGTACCGTGTCCGCTGCCATCTCCCCGCCCTACCCGCTTCCGTCTTTTCTTAGAACCGGGCACCGGGGAAAGTTCATTCAGCCTCATCAATCGTCTCCTCTAACCTGACCAGATGCCTGACCTTGTTAACCATACCGCGAACCGCGGCACTATCCTGATGGATAACCCTCTGATTCAGCCGATGAAGCCCAAGAGCCTTCAGAGTTGCCTTCTGGTCGTATTTATAGCCAATGCCGCTTTTAACCAAGGTAATACCCAGTTTAGCCATTTTTTATACTTCCTCACCTTAAGACCGGGATTACCATATCAATCCCGGGGCACTCTCTTAATTTTTTCACCAAACATTGATAATACTCCAGAGACACCTGATTGTCAAACCCGAAAATTGGAACAGTCATTCCGGCGAAAGCCGGAATCCAGTTCACCCTCCCCACCTGGATTCCGTGTCAAGCACGGAATGGTAATTATGTTTCTAAACAACCTCCTCAGAACCAAAAACGGATTGAAAGAGAGCCTGGGAGAGTCAGGGGCAAAATAGCTCAGATTATACGTTTTAGCCTGGGGTTGGGGGTAATACCCGGGATTCTGCCCCTTTTGGCAATCGGCCTACCCCCCACCTGGTGCAGGTCAGCAGTAAAGTCAATCGGTCTGGCTCCGCTGATATAGTGACCTACTCCGAAACCATCAACCGGGGCGCCACTTTCAAGAAAGTCTCTGATGCGCTGAGGGTCGATACCGCAGCTGACAAAAATCTTTACATTCTTAAAACCGGCTAAATCCAACCTGGCACGGACTTCCTTGACCAAATCAACAGTAACACCACCCCGCTCGCGTGGGGTATCAAGCCTGACACTATTCAGTTTCCCCCCAAGTGCCTCAGCCACTCGCAGGCTCTCTTCTACTTCATCCCTGAAGGTATCAACCAGAGATACCCTCGGCACTTCAGCTGGCATATATTTATCAAAAGCCAGGGTAGCCTTAACGGTATCTCCCATAATCAGAATCAAGGCATGAGGAATAGTTCCTGCCGGGCTGACCCCCACCAGCCTGGCACCGTCCACACTGGAACACCCGGCGCAGCCACCCACCACCGCCGCATAGTCCATCACGGCAGCAACCGAAGGATGAACATGGCGAGCCCCAAAGCTGATAACAGGTATCCCTCCGGCCGCTTCCACACATTCCCTGGCAGCGGTTGCCCAGCCGCTGGAGTGGGCCAGAATGCCATCTATGGCTGTTTCATACATTCCGTAGCTCTGGTATGGAGCGGTGATACGCAGAGCCACTTCTTTCGTCTTCATCGGTTCACCTTCCTGGAGAGCCCAGACCTCACTGGAACCTTCAGGCAAAACCCGCTTTAGCAGAGCTTTGACCTCTTCCATACCACAGAGTATGCCATCGTGATTGGGAAACACCTCCATAGTGGCTACCGGGTTAAGTCCTTCCTGACGCAGTATTTCCACGGTGCGGACAAAATAAATATCAGCCGTTCCTCCCGACAGGACAGCTTCAGCAGGTTCAAATTCGGGCACTAACATCTACCCCTCCTTCTTCTTCGACAACGATTAGCATATCTACCACTAAAACGGCATCAGCCATAACCACCCCTTATGAAATTCTAACATCTAAATACTAAATCCGAAACAAATCCAAATACCAAAATCCAAATACCAAAAAAATTACCTCTCCACTATTTTGACATTTTAGCTTTGTCATTTGGTATTTGTTTAGAGTTTAGATTCCTGAATCAAGTTCAGGACAAGATTTGGATTTCAGCAACTCTTTTTAATGCCTGAAATGCCTCTCTCCGGTAAAAACCATCGCTATACCGTGCTCATCAGCCGCTTTGATTGAATCCTCATCCCTGATTGAGCCTCCGGGCTGGACAATGGCAGTGACGCCGGCTTCGGCGGCTGCCTCCACCACATCAGGGAAGGGGAACATAGCATCGGAAGCCAGCACACTGCCCTTAGCTTTTTCTCCGGCTTTTTCTACGGCTATCCGGGCAGCAACAATGCGGCTGGGCTGACCGGCGCCCATTCCCACCAGCGTCTTATCCCTGGCCAGCACAATAGCGTTTGATTTTATATGCTTGACTATCCGCCAGGCAAAAAGCAGGTCTTCTACTTCTTTCGGTATCGGTTCCCGCCCGGTCACCGTTTTCAGATTGACGCTATTTTCCGGGACAGAATCCGAGCCCTGGACAAGGAAACCTCCTTTTACCCGTCGAAAATCCAGGTAGCCTGGTTCCGCTTTACCATAGCCGGGCAGCAACTTGGCGACCAAAATACGGAGGTCCTTCTTGCCTTTTAATAGCTTGAGTGCCTCTGTCTCATATTCAGGGGCAATAACTATCTCGTAAAAAACTGATTTCATTGCCTCAGCCATAGCTCTGGTAACCGGCCGGTTTGAAGCCACAATACCGCCGAAAGCAGCCACCTCATCACCGCTGAAAGCCCGCCGGTAGGCTTCGGCAATATCCTCGTGACTGGCCAGTCCGCAGGGATTGGTATGTTTGATTACGGCAACAGTGGGGGCGGCAAAGTCAGTAACCGCTCCCCAGGCGGCGTCAGCATCAAGGATATTATTGAAGGAAAGCTCCTTACCCCCCAGCTGTTCCGCCCAGGTGATACCCATATTCGTAGCTCCCCCCACCTCCTGCTCGGCATAGAAAGCCGCCGGCTGGTGGGGGTTTTCTCCGTAGCGCAGGCTGTAACGCTTCTTGAGGGCAACGGTCATCTCTTCGGGAAAACCTTCCGTGTCCTGTCTCAAATACTGGGAGATGGCGGTATCATAGGTGGCGACATGCTGAAACGCCTTTTGGGCTAACCGTTTACGTTCATCCAGCCTAACCTTGCCACTTTTTAATTTCTCCAGAATTGTCTGATAATCAGCCGGATCTACCACTACAATGACGCTGGGAAAGTTCTTGGCTGAGGCTCGAATCATACTGGGGCCGCCGATATCAATGTTTTCCAGCGCTTCATCAAGGGTAACACCCTCTCTAGCTACAGTCTGGACAAAGGGATAGAGATTGACCGCTACAAGGTCGATGCTCTCGATTTTATTTTTCTTTAGCTGTGCCATATGCTCCGGCAGGTCACGCCTGGCAAGGATACCGCCATAGATAATCGGGTGCAGGGTCTTTACCCGGCCGTCCAGAATCTCAGGAAAGCCGGTAAGCCCGGAGACGCTTTTAACCGGCACTTTCGCTTCCTCCAGCGCCTTTTGAGTGCCGCCGGTGGAGAAGAGCTCAAACCCCAGCTGGCTCAAGCCCCTGGCAAAATCAACCACGCCTGTTTTGTCAAAAACGCTGATTATCGCCCGCATCCAAACCTCCGATTAGTTGTTTCTACTCACCCTCGGTATCCCCTTCAGGGCTTCGCCGTGGTTCCAGTGATGTCACCAGAACTGTCACCAGAACTGAGCTCAGCCGAACGGAGAAGCCTTCAGGGTGAACCCCTCTCCTTGTAAGGAGAGGGGGAAGTAGGTTTATTAAGATGAGCTTAGCCCCTCTTGGACTCTCCCTCTACTTAATAACCACCCTCGCTTCTCCCCTCTGCTTTACTACCTCGCCAACGATGTGTGATTCGGGCAGGGCTTTGGTTAGCTGGTCGGCATTATCGGGGGAGCAGATGAGCACCATGCCAACACCCATATTAAATACCCGGAACATCTCCTCCTGGTCAACATTACCCTTCTGCTGAATGAGTTGAAAGATGGGGGGTATCGTCCACTTCCCACGGTGAAACTGAGCAGCCAGGCCCTCCGGCAGAATCCGAGGCACATTGCCAATCAAGCCACCGCCGGTAATATGTGCTATCCCCTTAATATCAGGCAGTAATGGTTTCAACTGCTGATAATAGCAACGGTGGGGTTCCAGAAGCTCCTCACCCAGAGTCCTGCCTAGCTCAGGGTAATGTTTTTCTAAAGCGGGCCTGGTTTCGCCAAAAATCCGGCGCACCAGAGAATAACCGTTGGTATGCAACCCGCTGGAGGGCAAGCCGATAATGGCATCACCGGCCTGAATCGTTTTGCCGGTGATAATCTTTTCCTTCTCCACCGCTCCGACGATGAAACCGACCAGGTCATAGTCCTCACCGGCATAGATACCTGGCATCTCGGCGGTTTCACCACCGATGAGAGCACAGCCGACCTTGAGGCAGGCTTTGGTCAATCCCTGAACTATAGCTTCTACCTTCTCCGGCACCAGCTTGCCCATAGCAATGTAGTCCAGAAAGAAGAGAGGCTCAGCACCGCAGGTAAGAATGTCATTGACACAGTGATTAACAATATCAATACCTACGGTATCATACCTGGCCAGAGCAGAAGCAATTTTCAGCTTGGTACCAACCCCATCAACACTTGATACCAGCACCGGCTCTTTGTAACCCTGGAACTCAAAAAGCCCGCCGAAGAAACCGGTCCCGCCCAGAACTTCCGGGCGAAAAGTAGAACGGGCAAGTTTACTGATAAGCTCTTTGGCTCTGGCAGCCGCATCAATATCAACACCGGCTTTAGAGTAGGTATCTTTAACCAGATTTCTCTCCTTGAGGAAATTTTTTATCATCAACAAACTGCATCTCGCCACTACAGCGAATGTAGTTCTCACAGGGGAAGACGCCTCTCGGCTCATCCCCTCTAGCTCTCACCGCCTCCTGCCAGGCTTCCATACCTTCAAAAGCGGCCTCTATCTCATTCGAGTCGGTGAGTTCCACCCCACAGCGGTCACAAACCAGTTTTTTCACCTGCTACTATCACTTTCTTTTCCAGCCGGCCGCTGCCAGAGGCGCCACCGACAGCCAGAGAGTAATGTTTATCAGCATCGCCGTGGTGTAATTTATATCTTCTATGCCAAACCTGGGGGCAATAACACCCCACATAGCCATTAAAATAAGGGAACTCAGGAAAAAGCCGGGAATAGCCCCGAGTATGACAAAGTATCCGAACATATCAAGCCTCCTTACGATAGCCTATCCACGAAGCGCTTCATTCTGGACAGGGCTTCTTCAATCTCAGCTAACGAAGTGGCATAGCAACAGCGGACATAACCTTCACCACACTGACCGAAGGCAGAGCCGGGAACTATTGCCACCTTCTCTTCAGTGAGCAGCCTTTCGGCAAACTCCTCCGAGGTCAGCCCGGTCCTCTTTATTGAAGGGAAGGCATAAAAGGCTCCTCTGGGTTCAAAGCAGGATAGTCCAATCTCGTTTAAGCCTTTAACGATGAGACGCCGCCTCCGGTTATAGTCCTCGACCATATCAGCCACACTTTCCTCCCCTGATTTCAGTGCCTCTGTAGCCGCCACCTGAGCCATTGTTGGAGCTGACATTATGGTATACTGGTGAATTTTAGCCATAGCAGCAATAATCTCCCTCGGCGCCGCCACATAACCGATGCGCCATCCGGTCATGGCATAAGCCTTGGAAAAACCATTGATAAGAATGGTGCTCTCTTTCATCCCGGGAAGGGCGGCAAAGCAGGTATGTTTTCCGTTATAGACCAGCTTGGAGTAAATCTCATCAGAGATAACTAACAGACGGCGATGCTGGACTATTCTGGCAATAGGCAGTAACTTCTCCTGACTCATTACCGCCCCGGTGGGGTTAGCCGGATAGCCAATGAGAAGGGCTTTAGTTTCAGGAGTGATACAGGCTTCAACATCAGCAGCGTTAATCTCAAAGTTATTTTCCTGATAGGTGGCTACCTTGACTGGAGTTCCCCCCGCCAGAGTGACACACGAATCGTAGGCAACATAACAAGGGTCGGTGGTAATAACCTCGTCTCCGGGATTGAGGATGGCTCTCATAGATAAATCCAGCGCCTCGCTGGAACCAACGGTAATCAGAAGCTCGCCATCGGGGTCATATTTCAGACCATAGCTGTTTTCCAGGTATTTTGCTAGTTCCTGGCGCAGTTCGGGCATACCAAAATTTGAGGTATACATGGTGTATCCCTTTTCCAGAGAACGGACGGCGGCCTCACTGATATGCCACGGAGTAGCAAAATCAGGCTCGCCAACTCCCAGTGATATTACCCCTTCAGTAGAAGCCAGCAGGTCAAAGAACCTCCGTATCCCGGAAGGGGATAACTGCTGACTTCGTTGCGAGATAGGGTATTTCCTGGGCAAGTTCCCGGGGTTAACTGGCATAACAATCTCCTGGTAAAGTGTTATAGAGACAAAAGATTTTTTAGAGTATTACTGCCTGTCTCTTAACCTTCTCCCCCCCCTCCAGAATTTCACCATCCTCTTTATATCGCTTAAGTATAAAATGGGTAACTGTCCCCTGCACCCCTTCAAGAGGGGCAAGCTTTTGAGATACGAACTCAGCCACTTCATGTATGGTTTTACCCACCACCAGAACCAACAGGTCATAGGTTCCGGAGAGTAGATAGACGGTGCGAGCCTGTGGGAAGCGGTAAATGCGCTCAGCTACAGAGTCAAAACCAACCTCTCTCTGCGGGGTGACCTTAACCTCAATCAGAGCCGATACCTGCTCGTTCTCTACCTTATCCCAGTTGACTATGGCTTTGTATTTGAGGATAATTCGGTCTTTCTCAGCCTGCTTGATTTGTTTTGTTACCTCGGCAATTGGTTCACCGGTCATAGCCGATATCTGTTTCGTAGTAGTGCGAGCATCATCCTGAAGTATGTGGAGAACCTCTTTTAGCATTACTCAACCTCCAGCTAGTTCAGTCAGCGACCACTCTTTGTCTGTCTCATTATAGCAGAGTCGGAACAATTTGTTATCCTCCGTGCGAACCTGGAAACACCTCTTTCCCGGCTCCCGCCACTCCTTTTCTATCTCCTTAACCTCATATTCCATCCCCTGCCAGCAGAAAGAGGCCGGTCTTTCGGCATAGGTATACCCCGAATAGCAGTGTACGATAAGACCGTTCAATGCTATCCCCCTTTAGAACCGCCTTATGTCATTCTGAGGAGCACATTCGCTTCGTTCACTCTGACGATAACCTGCTCCGAGCTTGTCGAGGCAAGTCGGAACGAGCTCAGTGTAAACTCCGCGACGAAGAATCTCATCGGAATAAGAGATTGCCACACCCCTCGCCTGCTATAGCCGTGCGGCGAGCAGGTCAGCTCGCAATGACAGATAGTGTGGTAGCTCTTATTTACCAGCCAACTGTTTATCTTGAGCCTAGCTGCGCTCTCTGATGACAAGAACCCCCAGGATAACCACCGGCAGGGTAAAGACTATCCAGAGAATACTCTCCAGCCAGGAAAATGGGGGTGCGTCCACCACACCGGCGGAAACCAGGATGTAGAGAAGAATAAGTAGCAGGTTAAAAATGATAGTATACCAGGCTAATCCTTTCATTGTTGTTTCCTCCTTTATCTAATTTTATCCTATTTTACTCTAAACTGGTTCTTAGCGGTAAGACCCCACAATTATAGCACACTGGCCAGGAGAGATACGGAGATAGGCAAGAGAATCGTCTGTCGCCTGCCGGCCTGAAGGAAGCTATATGTGCTTGCCCCCCACCCCACCATATGGTATTCTATGAAGAATTTATCAATCCGGAGAACAGGAGAGCAAACTTGGAAGCAATACAGTTGACCGCCCTGATTATTTTCGTCATCACCATCGGGCTGATTATCTGGGGGAAGGTGGATAGGGCGGTTATCGGCATTATCGGTGTTGCCTTGATGGTATTCCTCGGTGTAATGACGGAGACGGAAGCCTTTTTGTTTGTCGACTGGAATGTCATCGCTATTCTTTTCGCTATCTGGATAATTGCCACATATTTTGGTAAAACAGGCATACCCCAGTACTTAGCCGTAATTATGCTAAAGATTTCAGGTAGAAATATAGCCCTGTTCCTGGTTCTTATGGGGGTTATTGCGAGTTTCATTTCCATGTTCGTGGATAATGTAGTCGTGATATTGATGATGGCACCGGTGATTCTGCACGTCACCAAGAAATTAAAGATACCTTCCTTCCCCTTTATTATCTTCCTGGCACTGGGTGCCAATTTTATGGGCACGGCTCTGTTATTGGGTGACCTGCCCCCCCAGATGCTTCACTCTGTATCCGGAATAGAATTTCCCGAATTCATCTGGCAACTGGGCAGACCTTCATCTTTTCCCATCCTGACAGTGACATTTCTGCTGACGACCTATTTATTCTACCGGTTCAAATTCAAAAAGGCGTACGCTGGACATACCTTCGATAGTGCTGCTTTTGCAGAACTGACCTCAATTAACCCGGCAGAGCACATAAAAAACAAGAAGTTTGCCTGGGTGGTAGTGGCCGGGTTCTTAGGCACCATTTTAGCTATGGCCTTCCGCCAGGCCATTGGTCTGCATCTGGGATTTATCGCCCTTTCCGGGATGATTGTCTTAGTCCTGATAATGGAAATATTCCACAAACAACTGGCATGCCCCAGTGTAGAGGAAATACTTGCTGAACTGGACTGGAGGGCTCTGCTCTTCTATATAGCCCTTTTCTCACTGGTTGGTGGGATTGACCATGCTGGCATCATTAAAATGATTGCTGATGCGCTGGCACCCTTTATGGTGGGCAGCCCTATTCTCGGCACCTCAGTTCTTTACTGGGTAACGATTCCCATTGTGGGCATTGTAGAGCATGATGCTTACATTCTGGTTTTTCTATATTTAATCCGGGACCTTGCCGCTTCAAGCGGTATCAACCCCTGGCCCCTGTACTGGGCATTACTGTGGGCAGGGACTTTGGGAAGTAACCTGACTGTAGCCGGTGCTCCAGCCCTTTTCGTAGCTCTGAATATTTGTGAAAGAGAGGACACCTGCAAAATAGGCTTGAAAGAGTTTTTCAGCTATACCGTGCCTTTTGTAGGAATAACTCTGGTGATTTGTTTTGTCCTGGCTCTGGCTATCTGGATTATCCCCTCGGCTCTTTAAAGGCTAAATGATGCCCTGCCTCTTAAAGTAAGCCGTATAGCCGCGGATAACATTATTGAGACGGTACTCTCCCCGTGGAATCTCACTCGGAGCGTGCTCTTTCTGGTAGGCTTTCAGCCGCGCCTCTATCTCTCCCCTTTCCTCACCGGCTTTAAGCGCCTCCAGCATAATGTCACCGTAGGCTGTTACCAGAGCCCGGTCGGCTTTAATAAGCCCGGTTACTTCCTCTCCGGTCAGCACTCCATGAGGGCGAAAGAAAAGCTTTGGCTCAAGCTTACTCACTTTGTCAATTGACTCAAGGGCAGCATTGTGGTCAAAGCCGGGGTCCGCCCACAGATTTGTTCCTTCAGTGGTGCCGATGACATCAGCACAGAAAATGCCCTTACTTTTCGTATCGTAGAGGGAAATTTCATGGGGAGCGTGTCCCGGAGTATAAATCACCTTTAGCTCCCGGCCGCCCAGCGGAATGACATCCCCTTCTTCAACGGCACGAACCTGTCGCTCAGGCACCGGCAATATCGGGCCGTAATCATCTTCAAATTTCTCTCCGTAAGCCCGCCTGGTGCCCTCGATGAGCCGTGAAGGTTCTATCAGGTGGCGAGCCCCGCGCTGGTGAACAACGACCTCTAGCCCGGGAAACTGCTCCGCCAGAGCGCCCGCCCCACCGGCGTGGTCAAGGTGAATGTGGGTCAGGATGAGGTAAGCAAGAGGTAACGACTCATAGCCGAGCTGACGGATTGCCTCAACCGTGGGCGGGACTACTACCGAGGGGCCTATATCAACAATAGCCATCCGGTCATCGGCAATAAGATAGGGAGAACTGGTCCTCACTCCTCTGGACGACCTCAGTTCCGCCATTCCCACCTGGTAGATGCCCTCAGCTACTTCTTTAACCTCAGCCATATTTCCCCCTCTCAACAAAATACTAAATCCAAATCTTGTCCTGAACTTGATTCAGGAATCTAAACTCCAAACAAATTCAAATTTCCAAAGCTCAAATGTCAAAGTTTGAAACTTAGATTTTGTTATGTGGATTTTGATGGATTGACACATCTTAAAACAGCGACTTTCGGGTGTCAAGTTCCAAGACTTGCATTGCCCCTTTCATAGAAGGTAATGTATCACCAAGCTAATGGAATAAGGACAACCACTCTGGCTAACTATCTATTTAGCGATACGACAGGAAAGAAAATAAAGGAGCAAGGAATGGATTGTATTTTCTGTAAGATTGTGGCCGGTGAAATACCCGCCGATATTCGCTATGAGGATGAAGAGCTGATTGCTTTTCCCGATATCAACCCCATAGCCCCCATTCACCTGTTGATTATTCCCAAGAAACACATTCCTTCCCTTATTGAGCTACCTGAAACCGAGGTATCTCTGGTAGGAAAGATGGCGGGAGCGGCTAACAAACTGGCAGAAAGGGAGAATATAGCTGAAAGCGGCTACCGGGTGGTGATAAACTGCGGCGAGCAGGGGGGACAGGGGGTCTTCCACCTCCACATGCACCTGCTCGGCGGCCGTCAGCTCTCGCACGACATGGGCTAACCGGTTTTCCCGTCAGGATGATGCTGCCGGCGGGGCTATTTTACTGAGGACTTTATCTCCGCAGCCGTGGCGTAACGCCGAGCTTTCGGCGGCTTTACTCCCCCCAAAATAAAAGCCGCCATAATAAACAAGCCAATAATTACGATGAATGCCGGCCGGTATGAGCCCAGAACATCAAAAACAAGGTTCATCACGATTGGACCGGAAGCACCAAGCCCAAAAACTGTCAAATAGCCCAGCGAACGAACCGTGCCCAGACTCAAGCGACCGAAATAGTTAGCCCAGATAACCTCCTGAACTATCAGGACGGCCGAGGTGCCTAATGCATATAGAGCCACCCCCACCCAGAGAAAGGCGGGCTGACTGGCTAAGAGGAGAAAAAAGATTGCCACACTTTGAATCACGAAGGGGACAACACGGACGATAACTCTGTTAGACCGCTCGGCAAGAAATCCCATAGCAGGAAGGGCTAGTGCCATAATCAGGGCCCGAAAGGTCATTACTGACGCCAGCATGACTTCGCCATAGTCCAAATCCTGAATATAGGGAGCCAGACTGATGTTGATGCCCTGGAAGGCAACGTTTTCAATGCCGAAACAAAGAGCTAAGAGCCAGAAACTTCTGGTCATTAAAACCTCACGGCGGCTCCAGACTGGTTCTGATACCGAAGTCATATCACCAGTGGAGGGAGCCAGTTCCCCTCTGTTGTTTCTGCCTTCAGCAGTGACGGGGTCGATTCCGTCCGGGTGTAGTCCCATATCTTCCGGACGACGACGCATTAAAATAAGCGATGGGATAATACCGACCAGCCAGGCAACGATAGCGAAGATAATAAACATCGCCCGCCAGCCATAAGCAGCAATGACAAAGACGGCGGTAGGGACGAAGACGAAGTTGCCTAGATTGCCTCCGATTTGACTGACAGCAAGGGCTCGGCCGCGCTTTTTAATAAACCAGTTGTTGATGGCGACACCAGTAACCAGAGCCCCCATGAGGACATAGCCGATAGCCACCACACCACCCCGCAGCAGATAGAACTGCCAGATAGCCGTTATCTGGGTGACCCAAAGCATACCAAAGCCGACAATTATAGCCCCGATGGGTATCAGCACCCGGGGGCCATACCTATCGATTAATGGGCCTATCACCGGGGCAACCAGCGCCTCGGTCATCCTGGCTATGGTTTGCACCGCCGCCATAGCACTACGGCTCCAGCCAAATTCTCTTTGAAGAGGTTTAAAAAAAAGCCCCAGTATTGAGGTGTAGTGCTCAGCATAAGAGAGTTGAGTCAGAAAAGAAGCGGCAACAATATTCCAGCCGTAGAAATAGCGGGGCTTCTTTCCTGTTGTGGCAGTTACTTCGCTACTCGGTTCAGTGGTCAAGAAACCCCTTTCGCTCACTTACTTTTTTTCTTATATTCCGAAAAGATAAACAGCCCGGCAATACTCTTGGCATCGCAAATCTCACCAGAAGCAATCAGGCCGGGAATCTTCCCGAGCGGGACTGGAACCAGTTCAATACTCTCGGTGTCCTCGGCATAGAGCTGACTGGGAACAAGGTCGGTAGCCAGATAAAGATGAAGGTATTCAGTGCAGTAGCCGGGTGCCGAGTAGAAACCACCCAGTTTCTCTATTTTCCCGGGCAGGTAGCCGGTTTCTTCCTGCATCTCACGGCGCACCGCATCCAGCGGGCTTTCTTTGTCCTCAATACCGCCGGCCGGTATCTCCAGCAGCCCCTTCGCCACCGCCTGGCGAAATTGCCTCACGAGCAGCACTTTATCATCGGCGGTAACAGCTACAATGGCGACACAATCACTATGCTCCACGATTTCCCTGGTTGTTTCCTGGCCGCCGGGCATTTGCACGGTGTCAATACGCAGCTTCACTGCCCGCCCTTCAAAGACCAGCCGGCTGGACAGCGTCTTTTCCTCAGCCAAGTTAAGCTCCTAACCGGATTATTACCAGAAGACGATAGTTATAGCCATTGCTACCAGAATAACGGCACTTATTTTCGGAACATACTTTTCGTAAGGTAAAAGTTTACCTTGCAAAGTTTTATAGATTTTAACACCGGCTATCGTTATCGTGATGAGCCCCAGCAAAACCGCCAGGCTATAGGAAAGCATAAGCACCCAGGCATTGGCACCCCCGGCAACAAGAGCGAGCAGGGCAAATTCCTCCTCATGAGCAAAACCCAGAATAAAGGCAAAGGAGACCAGAGCCCAGAGGCTCAGAGCAATCCCTTTAACATGCTCATGCCAGTGGCCATGCCGCCCTTGCTCCGGGTGCTCGTGTTCGTGCTCATGCTTGACCTCCGGCTGATTTTCGTGGATATGACCGTGCTGCCTTTCCAGTCCATCAACCCTCTCTTTGAATAACTTAAAGGCTAGTATTAACAGGATGCCTGCCGCCAGGTATTTTATCCAGGGAGCTTCAAAGTCCAGCCATTTTTGAAGCAGAACATAAGCGACAACAACAGCTAATGACGAGATGAGATGTCCCATACCAATTACGCTGGCACTGAGAATAGCACTAAAAACGGGCTTCTTTCTCATGGAATACAGCACGGCAACCGGCCAGCCGTGTCCCGGCTCCAGGCCGTGCACCAGCCCAATCATCACCACCCCGATGTATACCGGATTAAACATATTTCTCCTTTGGCGAGGGCACCCTTATTCTTTAGATACCTTCAAGTGGCAGATGAGAGCAATTTCATCGCAATTAGGGAATTTCGGACAGCGGAAACATTCGCTCCAGACTTTCTGGGGCAGCTCCATTTTGTCAAGCTGGGTAAAGCCGAACCTCTCAAAAAAGACCGGTTGATAGGTCAGGCAAAAGACGGTGGATATACCCAGCTCCCTGGCTTCATTAAGGCAGGCTTCCATTAGCCGGTCGCCTATTCCCTGCCCCTGGTTACTCTCGGCTACCGCTACTGACCTTAACTCGGCCATGTCAGCCCAGCTGATGTGTAATGCAGCACAGGCAATGACCTGTTTGCTCTCCCTGAAAACAAAGTAGTCCCGGATATTTTCGTATATCTCGCTCAGGGAGCGGGGCAGCATTATTCCTTTATCAGCGAAGGAATTAATCAGCTCGTGTATCCGGATGGCATCGCTGACTTTTGCTTTGGTTATCAGCTTCAATTTTACTCTTTTCCTTTCAACTTTTGTTCCAGAGAGCTATAAAAAGAATCCTCCGGCTTAATTCTTAAAAAACGAACTGTAGCGGAGCTGCCCTTAACGGTAACCACATCTCCAACCGAGATGGGCAAATTTATATGACCATCAATGCTCAGCGTTGCCGAATGAGCGGTACTGATACGCAGCCTAATCAGTGCCAGGGAAGGCAGTACTAACCGGTAAGCTGAGCTGAGGTGAGGAGCTATCGGCAGGAGGAGGATTTCTTTAGATTGCGGATAAAGAATCGGCCCGCCGGCGGCCAAAGCATAGCCGGTGCTGCCGGTAGCCGTTGCCACAATCACACCGTCAGCCTTGTAGATGGTTAAAAGCTCGTTACCGATGCTGGCTTCTACATGGATAAGTCTAGCAATGGCACTCCGCGCCACCACAACATCATTTAAGGCGTAAAATGGACCTGGTTTAGGCTCCCCTTTTGCGGGGAAAAGCTCGGCTTCAAGAAGGGAGCGCTCGTCAATCCAGCCTTTTCCAGCCAGTAAAGCCAACAGCTTTTCCCTGGCTTCACTGACGCTGAGCTCCGTCATAAAACCCAGGTTACCCAGGTTTATGCCGACGATAGGCACTGATTTGAGAGCCGTCACCTGAGCGGCTCGCAGAATTGTGCCGTCACCACCGATGCTGAGAATTAAATCGGTGCCATCCACCTGAGCCCCGGCTGCCTCGCTATCCCAAGCAGAGGTTAGCCAGACAGAAAGACCCTTTGAGGTAAGGAACTCCTCCAGTTCCTTAGCCAGGGTATGAGTCGCTTCTTTCACCGGGTGATAGAGAATGCCAACTCTTTTCATAACTTTAACACTAAAAAACGCGGACGGGAAACAGCGAAGTATAGCCTCGATTTTTAACAAGTATAGTATAGCTTTTAAAAAGGCTATTGACAATCTTCATATGCTGTGTTATTTATATTATATTGATTATATTAGTATACATTAGTAAATAAAGGGGGTAAATGCAATGAAGCTATCCACCAGGGGGCAATACGCAACCAGGGCACTACTGGATTTAGCTCTTCACCAGGGGAATGGCCCGGTTCCCTTAAAAGATGTTGCCCAGAGACAGGAGATTTCACTACAGTATCTGGCTCACTTGATGACACCCCTTATCGCCAGCGGCACGGTCTCTACTACCAGGGGCCCCAAAGGTGGAATTTTATTAGCCAGAGCTCCCGAGGAAATCAAGTTAAGCGAAGTAATTCAACAGGTCGAGGGTTCAATTGCTCCGGCGGAGTGCGTTAACAATCCGGAAGTATGTCACCGCTCCGAGTTATGCGTTACCCGGGATATCTGGGACGAACTTAAAAGAGCAATAGTCGGCGTTCTGGAGTCAATAACACTGGGAGATCTGGTCGAGCGCCAGAGAAAGAAAGACCGCTCGGAAGCATTAATGTATTACATCTAGGTTCAATAGCGGCGGTCATAGTCGCTTCCCCCGGAAGAGACAGGGTTTCCATATGATTGACAGGTATTCAAGACAAATTCTTTTCCCCGGCATCGGTAAGGAAGGGCAAAAGAAATTGGGTAACAGCTACGCCGTCATTATCGGCTGCGGAGCTTTAGGCACAATTATCGCCACTTCGCTGGTCCGTGCCGGAGTGGGCAGGATTAGAATAATAGACCGGGACTTTATCGAGTACCACAACCTTCAGCGGCAGGTCTTATTTGATGAAGAGGATATTGAGGCTGAACTGCCCAAAGCAGTAGCCGCCGAGCGCCACCTGAAGAAAGTGAACTCATCGGTTGAAATCGAGGGAGTGGTTGCCGATGTAAACTATACCAATATCGAGCGGTTTGTTCGTGGTGCCGATGTGATACTGGATGGACTGGACAACATAGAAACCCGCTTCCTGATTAACGATGCTTCCTTAAAGCATAAAATTCCCTGGGTTTACGGCGGTGCCATCTCTGCCTCCGGAATGACCATGAATATCATCCCTGGAGAAACCCCCTGCTTCCGCTGTCTCCAGAACAGCCCGACGGCCCGGGGGATAGCCCTGACCTGTGATACGGCGGGAGTAATCAGCCCCGCCCCCTTTGTTGTCGGCTCTCTACAGACTGCCGAAGCACTAAAGATACTCGTCGGAGCTGAAGAAATTAATCGCTCTCTCACGGTTATTGATGTCTGGAAAGGAGAGTTCAGCCACTTAAAGCTGAGCCATCATACCGATTGCCCGGCCTGCAACGGGAAATACGAGTTTCTGGAGGCGAGGTCCGGGACAAGGGTTACTTCTCTTTGCGGACAAAACGCCGTCCAGGTGCTGAACCCTGAATCCAGCGGGGTATCCCTGGAAAGGCTGGCGGAACACCTCAGCCCCCTGGGAAAGGCGAGTTACAACGAGTTCATGCTCCGTTTCCTGGTTGGCGACCGGGAGATGGTAATCTTCCCGGACGGGCGGGCTATTGTGAAGAACACCAGTGATGAAGCCTTGGCGAGAGGTTTATACGCCAAATATATCGGGATGTAGATGGAATACTATGATTTATCTGGACAATGCGGCAACATCGTGGCCCAAGCCAGAAAGCGTTTATCAAACTATGGATGAGTTTTTAAGAACCAGAGGCGGTAATCCCGGACGCAGCGGGCACAGCCTGGCATTAGCCGCCAGCCGGATGATTGAAGAAACGAGGCTACTCGTTGCCCGTCTCATTAATGCCCCGGATAAGGACCGGGTTATCTTCACTATGAATTGCACCGATTCATTGAATTTAGGATTAAAGGGACTGCTTAAACCGGGCGACCGGGTCATCACCGGCTGCCTGGAACATAACTCGGTAGTCCGTCCCTTGAGAAAACTGGAAGGGCAGGGGGTCAGGGTGGTGATGCTTTCCCCCACTTCGGAGGACGGGTTTATCTCTCCCCGGGACCTGGAAAAAGCCCTGGACAGGGAAACCAGGATGGTGGTGATGAACCATGCCTCCAATGTGAACGGGTTGATTCAGCCGATTGAAGAATACGGGGCAATTGCCCGGCGGCACAACCTGATTTTTATGGTAGACGCCGCTCAAACGGCGGGCAAGTATCCTCTGGATGTCCAGACAAGTAACATTGACCTGCTTGCCTTTTCCGGGCACAAGGGGCTGTTCGGTCCTCCGGGCACCGGGGCACTCTACATAGGGGAACGGGTTGACCTTGATTCGCTGCGGGAAGGGGGGACGGGCACCTTCTCGGAACTGGAGGAGCAGCCGACAGAGCTGCCCTATAAATTTGAATCCGGGACAATAAATAGCGTTGGCATTGCCGGACTGGGTGCCGGGGTGAAATACATCTTCAGAGAAGGGATGCAGACTATCCTGGCTCACGCCCAATCCCTGACCGACCGCCTGCTTGAGGGTCTGTGCCGCATCTCCGGGGCAACCGTCTATAAAGCCGGAGACAGCTCCAGACAGGCGCCAACCATTTCTTTCAACCTTAAAGGCTTTCAGCCGGGAGAAGTGGGAGCAATCCTTGACCAGGCTTTTGATATCAAGGTAAGAACCGGGCTTCACTGTGCCCCGCTAGCTCACAGAACCCTGGGCACCTTTCCCTCCGGCACAATACGAATAAGTCCGGGATACCTTAACACTTTAGAAGAGATTGATTTCTGCCTTCAAGCCATCGGGAAGATTGCCCGGGCAGAAGCAATATAAAGATATATAAAGATGGAGATAACCCAGCAGTGACGAGAGTAAAGTCCAAGACAATAGAAAAAGCGGAGCTGACCAGTGGCATCGCCGGGGATATTACCGAAGCAATCGGTAATACTCCTTTAGTCAGGTTGAACCGGGTAACCGAAGGAAGCCAAGCCGAGGTGGCAGCCAAGCTTGAGTTCTTCAACCCTACAGCCAGTATCAAGGACAGGGTAGCCGCGGCTATGATTGCCGATGCCGAAGCCAGGGGACAGCTCAAAAAGGGTATGACCGTTATCGAGCCGACCGGTGGCAATGCCGGTATTGCCCTGGCTTTTGCCTGTGCGGCACGGGGGTACCGGCTTATCCTTGTCATGCCCGATGGAGTGACCTCGGAGCGAAAGCGCCTCCTCTCTATCTTCGGTACCGAGCTGGTGCTGACTCCCCAGGAAGAAGGCATGGCAGGAGCGGTAAGAAAAGCCGGGCAACTGGTGGCGGCAAACGCTGACTACTTTATGCCCCAGCAATTTAAAAATCCAGCCAATCCAGAAATCCACCGCTTAACTACTGGGGAAGAAATCTGGAGAGACACTGATGGCAGGATAGATATTCTGGTTGCCGGAGTGGGGACGGGAGGAACAATCAGCGGGATAACCGAGGTCATCAAAAAGAGAAAGCCCGGATTTAGAAGTATCGCCGTTGAGCCGGCCGATTCCCCGGTCCTCTCCGGAGGAAGTCCTGGCTCACACAAGATTCCGGGTATCGGGGCTGGTTTTATTCCCGATATTCTAAGAAGAGACTTGATTGATGAAATTATCCAGGTAACCAACGAAGATGCGGCAGCAATGACCCGAAGGCTGGCCAGAGAAGAGGGAATACTCTCTGGCATATCAGCCGGTGCCGCCACCTGGGCGGCAATAGAGGTAGCCAAGAGAGCCGAAAATAAAGGCAAGCTCATCGTGGTAATTTTACCGGATGCCGGGGAACGCTATCTAGCCACCTGGCTCTTTGAGGAACCAATAAACCACTGAAATATCTTACCAGGAGGGAGAAAAGATGGAGCAACAGCGAAGACAGGAAGCTCGCCGAAGTCCGAAGAAAGCGCCGAAGATGGCCCAGAAGGCGCCAAAAATAATAGACCACGGACTGAGACGGGAATCAGGGCGCTTAAAAATGGATTTTGCTGCCCTCAAGAGCGGGGGATTTATCAAGCAAACCCAGGAGAACCTGTTCACCGTGAGACTGCGTTGCCCCGGGGGAATGGTGAAATCACAACAATTACGGAAAGCGGCTGAGCTCGCCGAGAAATATGGGCGGGGAGTGATTCATAACTCGTTTCGTCAGTCAATAGAAATCCCTTATGTCCACTACCAGCACTTTGACGCTATTAATGCCGAACTGGCAGAGATTGGTTGGTCGGTCGCCAGCTGTGGCCCCCGGGTCAGGGTGCCAACTGCCTGTGCCGGTTGCGACTATAACCCAAACGGGCTTATGGATACTCAGGCAATGTGTCGGGAGGTGGATAAACGCTACTTTGGCACCGAAAGCGGCCATCACAAATTCAAACACTCTTTCTCCGGTTGCACCATAGACTGCTCCCGAACCAGGGAGATGGACTTAGGCTTCCAGGGGATGGTTGAGCCAGAATTGGTCGAGGAGCTATGTAACGCCTGTGGTCTTTGCGTTATTGGTTGTGAGGAAAAGGCTCTCACTATGGTGAATGACCTGCCGGTAAGGGATATGAGCAAGTGCATCTATTGCGGTGACTGCATCAAAATCTGCCCCATAGATGCTATGGTAGCCAAGAGGAAGGGCTGGCTGGCCAGGGTGGGGGGGAAGCACGGTAAACACCCTCTCTTTGCCTATGAGGTAGCTCAATTTGTCTCTGATGAAGAATGTTTCCCTCTCATTGAAAAAACTGTGGAGTGGTACCAGACTAAGGCACAGGGTAAAGAAAGGATTGGCACTGCCATCGGACGGATAGGTTTAACTAAATATCTCGATGAAGTGGTTAAACCCTTAGGACTGGAGGTCATTGAAAAATCAGAAGGGAGGGGAAAATTCTACGCTGGAGGCAATATGTATACCTGAGAAAGCATCTGCCGAGCAAAACTTGACTGATTAAACAGGAAATAAACGGAAAAGGAGGCTAAGACTAAGAAAAATGAATGAAGTGGAAAAGATTGACCACGCTAAAGAATTAATTGCCGAGGCAATACAAAACTACCCCAGAATTGGCGTAGCTTGCTCCTTCGGTAAAGATAGCATGGTCACCGTGCATATTGCCAGAGAGGTAGACCCGAAGATACACATTTTCTCCGTAATGACACCCTACAAACCAAAAGAAAGCTTTGAATACCTCAAATTCATGAATAAGAAGATGAACTTGGCGGTAACTGTATTCCTGGTGGCGGATAGTGTTCCGGAGATTTTAAAGGATAATGCTATTAAAATGGTATTACTGCCTACCGAGGAATTCAAAACAAAAAAGGCTGAGGTTGAGAGAATAAGTGCCAGTGACTTCTACCGGGTAGACCCGGATGAATGCTGCCGGCTGCTTAAAGTGGAACCAACCAAAGTTGCCGTGAGCAATCTGGATGCCTGGATAACCGGTTTAAGGTGCACCGAAGGAAGGACAAGGACGGATTACGAGGAAGTGGAAGAGAAGGGCGGACTTATCAAGATAAACCCGATTCTCACCTTTACCGAAGCCGAAATCTGGCGGTATATGTCCACCAGAGGTATTGAACCCCATCCCTGGTACGCACTGGGCTACCGCTCGCTTGGCTGTGAACCTTGCTCCGGCCCCGGGGGAGAGCTTGAGCGAGACTGCCGCTGGCAGAACACCAGCAAGTGTGGGGGAGAATGTGGTATCCACACCCAGACACTGAAAACACTGGATTCGGTTAACTAGCAAAGCAGTGCCCGAAAGGACAAGATATGGACAATCACTGGAGAAGCATCGTAAAAGCGATAAGCTGGCGGGTTTTTGCTACTCTGGTTACTTTCATGGTCGCTTATTTACTAACCAGAGAAGCAATAATATCAATAGGTATAGGTTTTGCCAATGCAACAATAAAAATATTCGCCTTTTATTCTCACGAAAGACTATGGAATAAAATAGGTTTTGGAAAGAAGATGGTCGAAGAAAATTATATAACCTGAAGACTGCCTGGTACATCTTAATTTGGGAGGTATATTGTGGGGAGTAACACAGCCAAGAAGCAAGCCGGGAAACTCAACCATCAATTACGGGTCTATTCGGATATAACCCAGCTAATCGCCAGCCCGGAAAATCCGACACCCCTTGTTCGGCTAAACAAAATCAACCCGAACAAGGACTTTGAGATTTATCTCAAGCTGGAAAGATATAATCCCTTTGGCTCGATTAAAGACCGGATTGCCTGTGAAATGCTCAAGGCACTGGACATAGGCGACCGGACCGTGGTGGAGCCATCATCAGGCAATACCGGCATTGCCTTAGCCTGTATTGCCAATGCTTTAGGAGTACCGGTAGAGATTGCCGTCCCGGAGAAAATACCGGAAGAAAAAAAGGTAATGTTAAGATTCCTGGGAGTTAAGTTAACTGAAGCTGATGACGCCCTGTGCCCTCTCTTCCCTACCGAAGGCGCCAGAGGGATAGTCAATGCCTTAATCAAGAGCCCGGCGACCAGAGATAGCTATATCAGCCCTAATCAATACGAGAATGAGCTGAATGTCCAGGCCCACTACCGGGCTACCGGCCCGGAAATCTGGCAGCAAACAGAGGGCAAAATCAGCCATTTCTTTGCCGGGTTCGGCACCTGCGGCACCATCACCGGCGTTGGCAGATACCTCAAAGAGCAAAAACCAGCTGTCAAAATAATCGGCGTCGAGCCTTCTGCAGCAGACCACCGACTACCCGGTATGAAGAGAATCACCGGACTGGCTGAAGAATATATCCCCAAAATTTTGGACAAATCCGTAATTGATGATACTATAGAAGTAACCGATGAAGATGCCTATCAAACCGCCATAAAGCTGGCGAGAGAAGAAGGCATCCCGGTTGGTCCAACGACCGGGGCGATACTTCATGTCGCCCTGAATTATGCTAAACTAAATAAAGGTTTAGCGGTGGTTATATCTCCGGATGACGCCTTTAAATACACCAGTTTTTACCGGGATATTCTCGAAACCGCTAAAGCCGGGGAAAGGGAAAAATGATACAGGAATGTGACTTATGTGGTTTTATCTGCCCCATATCCAAGATAAAAGCCTGCCAGGCAATAGACTGCCTGGATGAGGGAGACACGGTAAGAATAATACTGGGCGATACTGAATCCCTTAAAAACATCGTTCAGGAATTGAAAAGCAGAGGTTTAACACCTGATTTTACCGCTGAGAGTGATAGCAAATTTATACTGACGGTCAGTAAATAGGGAAAAAATGGCAGAGGAATCCGGGCAGGAGAGGAAGATGAAATTTGAAACCGCCGCCATCCATACCGGGGATAGGCCGGATAGGACCTATGGGGCTGTAACAGCACCCATTTACCAGACATCCACCTTTGCCTTTGAAGATGTAGGCAAGACACGAGGCTATGATTACTCGCGCACGGCAAACCCGACCAGGAAGACGCTGGAGGAGACCATTGCCCGGCTGGAAGGCGGCAAGGCAGGTTTTGCCTTCGCCACCGGTATGGCGGCGGAAACCACCGTCATCCACCTGCTCAAGGCGGGTGACCACATCATCTCAGGGGATGATGTCTACGGGGGCACCTACCGGCTGTTTCAGAATGTAATGACCAGCTTCGGGCTGGAATTTACCTTCCTGAGAATGAACGACAGAAAGAAAATTGAAGAGGCGATAAGGCCGAATACCCGGATGCTCTGGCTGGAGACGCCATCCAATCCGCTACTCAATATCACTGACATTGAGATGGCGGTTGATGTTGCCAGGAAGCATAACCTGCTAACGGTGATAGATAATACTTTCGCCACTCCCTATTTCTTGAGACCGATTGAATATGGAGTCGACCTGGTGGTTCACTCCACCACCAAGTATCTGAACGGGCACTGTGATGTGGTTGGTGGAGCCGTGGTAACCACCACCGATGACCTGACTGAGAAGGTTCAATTTCTCCTGAATGCTATGGGCACCTGCCAGTCCCCGTTCGATTGCTGGCTGGTCTTGCGTGGAATCCAGACCCTGCCGGTGAGAATGAAGCAGCACCAGAAAAATGCCATGGCTGTGGCAAACTACCTCGAAGGGCATCCAGCAGTAGAGAGGGTGCTTTACCCCGGCCTCACCTCCCACCCCGGTCATGAAATCGCCCGGAGGCAGATGAAAGGATTCGGCGGCATGGTCTCAATGGAACTGAAAGGCGGCGCCGAAACTGCAAAAAACTTCTTAAGAAGGATAGAAATCTTTGCTCTGGCGGAGTCACTGGGCGGTGTCGGCTCACTTGTCGAGCACCCGGCAACAATGAGCCATGCCTCAATGCCGAAAGAATTTAGAGATAAAATTGGCATCAGCGATGAGCTAATCCGCCTGTCAATAGGCATAGAAAATATTGACGATTTAATCGACGATTTAAAGCAGGCACTGGAAGCGGACTGAAAGGAAGAAGGGAGAGTATGTCATACACCAGAGCCTTGCGTTGCCGGAAATGCGGGCAGGAATACCCCATAAAACCGATTAACCTGTGTGACTCATGCCTCAGCGCCCTGGAGGTTAGCTACGACTATGAGGCGATGAGGAAAGCGGTGAGCCGGGAAAAGATAGCCGGAGGACCTCATAGCATGTGGCGTTATCAGGACCTGCTGCCTGTCGAAGGCGAGGTAATAGACATCGGCACCGGCTTTACGCCACTGGTTAAAGCGGATAACCTCGGGGCGGAACTGGGGCTTGACCAGCTCTATATCAAGAATGACTGTGTCAATCCGACATACTCGTTTAAGGACAGACCTGTCTCGGTTGCTACCACCAAAGCCAGAGAGTTTGGTTTCAGGGCTATCGCCTGTGCCTCAACCGGCAACCTGGCTGCCAGCGTCGCCGCCCATGCCGCCAAGGCAAAAATGCCGGCTTATGTCTTCGTACCTCACAATGTGGAGCCGGGCAAGCTGATTGGAGCCGCCATCTATAACCCGGTGCTGATAACCGTTAACGGCAGCTACGATGATGTCAACCGCCTGTGTGCCGAGGTGGCTCAAAAATATAACTGGGGATTTGTCAATATCAATCTCAGGCCCTATTATGCCGAGGGAAGTAAAACCCTGGGCTATGAGGTAGCCGAACAACTGGGCTGGAGGGCTCCCGACTGTGTGATTCATCCCGCCGCCTCCGGCCTCAGCTTTACCAGAATCTGGAAAGGCCTGGGTGAGCTTGCCATGCTTGGTCTGGTTGAGCAGGTTAATACCCATATGTTCCTTACTCAGGCAGCCGGCGCTTCACCCATCGTTACCGCCTTTCAGGCAGGAACTCAGCATGTGCTTCCGGTAAAACCGGACACTATCGCCAAATCTATTGCTATCGGCAACCCGGCTGATGGCTACTATGCCCTGCAAGTTGCCCGGCAATCCGGAGGTGGTGCCTGTGCCGTGTCTGACGAAGAGCTCATTGCCGGAATGAAGCTGCTGGCTCAAACCGAGGGCATCTTTGCTGAAGCGGCGGGGGGAGCGGTGATTGCCGCCCTCAAGAACCTGGCCGCTTCCGGAGCAATCAAAAGAAACGAGCTCACCGTCGCTTTCATTACCGGGGCTGGACCGAGAACGCAAGAGACGGTAGCCGATATGGTAAAGCCTTTCACCGTTCAACCGAGCCTGGAATCTTTTGAAGAGATAGTCGGGGTGCGGGTATGAACCGGGCATTCCTTGCTCTGCTTGAGTAATCCAGTGATTAGGGGGACAATTATGGTTAAAAAACAGGTAATGTTTACTTTCCCTGAAGAACTGATTAAGGAGCCAATTATATACAGCCTGAGTCAGCAATTCAAGATAATGCCCAATATCCGCCGCGCCGATATATCTCAGGCCAAGGGCTGGGTGGTACTGGAACTGGATGGAGAAGAGGAAGAAATCGAGCGGGGTATCGCCTGGGTAATCAGCCGGGGAGTGAGAGTTGACCCTGTGGTTGGCGATATTGTGGAGGGATAGAAGATGAAACGGATATATCTTGACTATGCGGCGACTACCCCCACCCACCCCGAGGTGGTGGAGGCAATGTCACCCTATTTCACTGAAATATTCGGCAATCCTTCAAGCATTTATTCTTACGGGCAGGAGGCGAGGGGAGCCATCGAGCAAGCCCGGGCCAGCGTTGCCAGCCTTATCGGCGCTCAGGAGGAAGAAATCGTCTTTACCAGCGGCGGCACTGAAGCGGATAACTTCGCTCTGAAGGGCGTGGCTTTTGCCAGCGAGAACAAAGGAAACCACATTATTATCAGCCCCATTGAGCATCACGCCGTTACCGAGAGCGCAAAGTTTTTGGAAAGAAGGGGGTTCAGCATCACCCGCCTGCCGGTTGATGAATACGGGCTGGTTGACCCCGATGAGGTCAGAAAAGCTATTACCGCTAAGACCATCCTCGTTTCCGTAATGCAGGCTAACAATGAAATGGGCACCATAGAACCGATTGCCGAAATAGCCCGGATTACCAAAGAAGCGGGAATTCCTTTTCACACTGACGCCGTTCAGACAGTAGGACATATCCCGGTGGATGTGAACGAACTGGGGGTGGACCTGCTCGCCATGTCAGCCCACAAGTTCTACGGGCCCAAGGGAGTTGGAGCTCTCTACATCAGAAAAGGCACCCGGCTGGTTCCTTTCCTTCACGGCGGCTCCCAGGAAGGAAGACGGCGGGCAAGCACGGAAAATGTCCCTGGCATTGTCGGCTTTGGCAAAGCGGCGGAACTTGCCCAGGCGGAGATGAACCAGGAAGCGGAGAGACTGAGCCGCCTCCGCGATGAACTAATCAACGGCCTTTTAGAGCGTATTGACCATATCCGGTTAAATGGCCATCCCACAATAAGGCTGCCCAATAATGTCAATATCAGCTTTGATTATATTGAAGGGGAATCAATACTGTTAAATCTTGACCTGGAGGGGATTTGTGCTTCCACCGGCTCCGCCTGCACTTCAGCCAGTCTTGAGCCTTCTGAGGTGCTCCTCGCAATGGGTCTCTCTCACGAGCAAGCCCACGGCTCCCTGAGACTCAGCCTGGGCAGGTGGATTGCCGATGACGAGATTAAGCGGGTTCTGGAGGTCTTGCCCGGAATTGTCGCCAGGCTCAGAGCCATGTCACCCCTTCTAAAAAGCAATAACTAAGGAGGTTAAAATGCCAGATGTCTGGTCATTATACAGTGAACAAGTAATGGAGCATTTCAAAAATCCAAGGAATGTGGGCGAAATGGAAAATCCCGATGGCACCGGGCGGGTCGGCAACCCGGTTTGCGGCGACCTTATGGAGCTTTATATCAGGGTAAAGGACGACATCATTACGGATGCCAAATTTAAGACCTTCGGCTGCGGGGCTGCCATAGCCACCAGCTCTATGGTCACCGAAATGGTAAAAGGAAAAAGTATCAAAGAAGCTCTTGAAATCTCCAATGAAGCAGTGGCTGAAGCTTTAGGGGGACTGCCCCCGGTTAAAATGCACTGCTCGGTTTTGGCTGAAGAGGCGCTTCAATCAGCCATTAATGACTACCACGCCAAAAGCAAGAGCCAGAAAGAAGTGAAAGGGGATTAAAGTGGAAAAATTCAGTCCGGTAAGCGAAAAGGATGTAACTCGAGCCATAGTCGGCGGCTTCGCCAGGGAATTCGAGGAATATGTAGAAAGTGATTGTATCATCATCGGTGCCGGCCCCAGCGGTCTTATGGCAGGTCGTAACTTAGCCAGAGCGGGCAAGAAAGTCCTTATCGTGGAACGAAACAACTACCTTGGCGGCGGCTTCTGGATTGGAGGTTACCTGATGAATAAGGTAACTATAAGACATCCGGCAGAGCGAATTCTGGACGAGCTTGGTATCCCCTACCAGGAAGTTAGCAAAGGTCTGCTCGTTGCTGATGGGCCTCACGCCTGCTCAAAACTTATTGCTTCGGCCTGTGACGCAGGAGTTAAGTTCGCCAATATGACAATGTTCGATGACGTGGTCTTAAGGGAAGATGGCCGGGTTGCCGGAGCTGTAATCAACTGGACACCCGTCTCAGCATTGCCCAGGGAGATAACATGCGTTGACCCCGTTGCCATTGAAGCGAAAATAGTCGTTGACGCTACCGGTCATGATGCCCGGGTAGTGAAAAAGCTGGAAGAGAGAGGGCAAATTAAAACAAAGGGCTTCGGGGCTATGTGGGTGGAGCGGTCGGAAGACCTGATTATCGAGCATACCGGCGAGGTTCACCCGGGTTTGATTGTCTGCGGTATGGCAGTATCAACGGTCTACGGCCTGCCCAGGATGGGACCCACATTCGGGGCTATGCTGATGTCCGGAGAAGTAGCCGCCGGGATTATCCTTGAAAAGCTGGGATGAAAATCCGTCGTATAGAGAAGGTTCTCCTCTACGACGAGAGCTCCACTGAAGCCCTGAATATAACTGAGGTTGCCCGGTATCTAAGAGAGAAGCTGAACACGCAGGTAGAAGTCAGAGGAAACCCTTTTCCTGCCCACCTGGAGAAAGACCCGGATTTTGCCGGAAAGCTTGCCGCTATCAAGATTCAAGATGCCCGCAGCAAGATAGCTCCTGACCAGGAACCTCTCTATGCCGAGACCCGGTATGAGCAGAGAAAACTGCTGGGGAAAACAAGCTCCTTCGGAGTTCTCTACGAAGGTTTTCGCCTTCACAGGCTTTTTTCAGAGCCGATTGCTGAAGAGGAGCGCTTTTTTACCTTTGCCCACATCCTCTTCAGCAACCGTTTATTTGGCACCTGGGACGAAGGTGATGGAAGATACCATATCAGGACAAGCCTGTACGGCCTTCCCTCGGTAATCTCAACCACCGGCCTGGTAGAAGCACCGGCCAGGCCGAGAGAGTACTATCTCCTGAAACAACAGTATGAAGCGCTGGGGAAAGACCCGCTGGAGGTCAAAGAGAGTTTTAAAGGCAGGTTCATAGATTACGATGACGGGCGCCTGACCGAGGTTATCAAAGGATATGTTATGCAGGCGGTTTTCTACTGCCTGACCGGCGACCCCTTCTGCAAGGACAAAGGCTGCCGGCTATATAACGCCCACTGGCAGGAAGAGCTTATCTTTGCCCAGCTTGAGAGTGAATATGAGTTCTGCCAGCGCCACAGCCGGATTTTAGCCAGCCTGTAACTTCTCAAGCCCCTCAACACAATACCCCAGCTCCAACCACTGACACTTGCGGCAGAT
This sequence comes from Dehalococcoidales bacterium, assembly GCA_030690265.1. Classification (GTDB taxonomy): domain Bacteria; phylum Chloroflexota; class Dehalococcoidia; order Dehalococcoidales; family UBA2162; genus JAUYHA01. Next base: position 44,267 of record JAUYHA010000036.1, read on the forward strand.
TTTCCTAATCTCGTTAGCTGAGAATGATTCCTTTACCCTGCCCCATACTTCGGCTGGCGTTATCTGGGTGCCCGCTTCCAGGCCGAGCCTCTCCAGCACTGCCAAATCCTTGGCTCTCACCCTCTCCTCGGAGTCTGCCTTTTTCCGGCACCGGTCATTCTTGTTGTGAGGACATGACCTGCAGATAGCGTCACACCCGGCGATAATAGTTATGGGGAAGGTGGAATTTGAGGTCAGTTCCTCAACCACCTTCCCCATTTTAGCAACGAATTCCTGACTGTAACCCAGGCCGCGGAAGCCCAGAATACACAGCAGATGATGAGCTCGGATATCTAAGGGAGACGCCAGGTCGCCCACTTATCTTTATCTACTTCCCCGTTGTAGGCTTGCTTGGGAGTTACTCCCCGGACGATACCAGCGGCAACAACAGCTTTAGTTATGTCACCGGCGATAAAAGGAAGCATTCCCATCCCCAGAAGGGCAACAAAGCCAACTGATTTCCCTGCCATCCCGAGCCATAACCTGAGCCAGAGAAGCCCCGGAATATAAATCAGGATAAAATTGGCAACGAGCATCAGCCCAAGCATACTGAAAAAGCTCCGTGACCGGACATATTTATCGGTAAAATGACCCAGGAAAATAGCTGCCAATATGAACCCTATGATATAGCCCCCCGTAGCCCCGCTTAGGACGCCAAAACCTCCTGACCAGTTTGAAAACCAGGGAACCCCGGCAGCACCAATTCCGGCGTAGAGAGCCATACTGATGCCACCCCAGCGACTGCCCAGAAGCACACCGGCCAGCAACACGGCAAAGGTCTGACCCGTTATCGGCACCGGAGTCCAGGGAAGGGGAAAGCGTATCTGAGCGACCAGCCCCGTGACGCCAGCCATCGCCAGTGCCAGAGCAATCTTCTTAACCAGGGTTAGCTCACACCTCCAGCGAAAAGCATCATACTTGGCTTGATTGATTGTGGCGGCTATTTGCATAACTGTTTACCCTCCTGAATAACCGTTTCCTGCCCGAAAGAGTAATCTTCAGGCTGGTCTAGTATAAGGGTATGGCAACACTGTTGTCAAGCCTATCTCAGCTTGACTAAAAGTTCTGTATCTGGTACATTTTCACTCTGACGACAATCGGAACGAGCTTATACTAGTGTAGTGTCTTCAAACTAACGTTAGCTACAGCCCCCAATTCCGGCCCCGTATCAGGTACGGGATAAACTCCAGCCGGAATCCAGGCGATACCGGATGAGCCTACACGTCTGGATACCGACTTTCGTCGGTACGGTTAACCGAAAATAACGAAGCGTAAGATGCACTACACTAGCTACCTTACA
>JAUYHA010000039.1 GCA_030690265.1 Dehalococcoidales bacterium
AGGTCTGCAAGGATATCCTTCAGCTGGGCGATTGCCTCTCTCCGTTGCTTCCGGATTGGGACAAGGGCTTCCCTCTTGCCAAGGCGTACCGTTGTTCGTGGTTCTGGCTTCTCTATCTCGACCTTCGCCTCTTCAAAAAGGCCGAGCTGTTTGGTCACAATATCACCTCCTTTCTTACTTGGATTTTGATACTGGCAGAGTTACATGAGGGACTGCTGCTCACCCTGCTTCTGCTTTACCTGGTCCGACTTGAGGGCGGCACTGGGGATGTTGTCCCTGACGTGCATAATGCCAGCTTTGATGCGTCCGACCGGTTCCCACTGGCTGCCGCCGATTGCCCTGTCAATATCGCTGACGACGCGGTTGAAGCCGTCGCTAATATACTGGGGAAGGTTGTCTATTTTCAGGGCTTCTCTGGCGACGTTGCGGGCACACTCCAACGGCTCGACAGCCTGGTTGAGAAAGTCCTCGACCATGTCCGCCGCCTCGGTTACCTTCAGGGTGTTCCATTTTATAGGCACAGTTTCACCTCCTTTCAAGGCATAGTAGCCCTGTAGATTTAAGCGTTAGCCCGCTCATCACCGGACACCAACCTGGAGCTGGTGTCCGGTATCAATGGGCTAATACTCGTCGGGGAATAGAATGGTAGTCGCTGACCTGTCGGCTTCCGTGATTATCCAGATTTTGGGCAAGCCCTCGGCCTCATAGGCTGATAGAAGCCGGAAGCCCTCTTTTAGGCTTAGTTCGTTCTCCTGCTTGTCCTCATCGGATAGGTTGCCCCAGTCTCCCCGCCGGTGGCGGGTGAGGCTACTCATTACGAACTTGGCGAAAGCCTCATTCTCGGCAACCTGGTCATTGACTCCCCTGGTCATAACCAGTCGCCCCAGGTTAAAACTAATCAATTTCTCCTCCTTTCTGCCACAAAAAAGGGGGATAGCTCCCGCATCGGGGAGCATAACCCCCTTGAAAAAACAAAAAAGGGCGAGTAATTAAACCCGCCCCTTTCTGCGTGGCTGTTTTGTGTGTTCAAGCGTTCAGACTTGATTTTATTATACGGCTACTGGT
>JAUYHA010000115.1 GCA_030690265.1 Dehalococcoidales bacterium
TGCTCATACTGGCTGCCCAAAATTATCGGGGTGGGTCATACTTTAGAGCTTGCCTATACCAATGATTTCATTGATGCCAGAGAGATGGAGCGAATCGGTATGGTGAACCACGTCGTCCCTCACGACCAGCTTATCCCCTACTGTCGAGACATGATTAAAAGGATGAAGCAGATTGCCCCGAGCGTTCTTTTCGCCACCCGGAAGGCGATACGGGCTTGCGGCGGACACACTCAGAAAGACCTGGAATACGGCGATTTGCTGGCGGCTCAGGGTCGTGGCGTGATTGATGCGGAGGAACGGGCTGAAGCCCGGACATCCCTCTTGGAGAGAAGGGACCCCGTGTTTAAGGGCCGGGGCATCAAGATGAACATCCGATGGTAAGGGATAAATCTGGTAGTTGTTCTTCTTAAGTATAAATGATGTTAAGCTGGATTTGAGAACATAACGGAGGTTATCAAAGAAATGGCTTACAGAATGATTCTCTATGACAAGGACAAAGAGACGGGAGCAGCGGTCATTACAATGAATAAGCCGGAAGTGCTTAATGCCTGGTACGGCCGGATGAAGTCAGAAATAATGGATGCCGTTAATGATGCCGGTGAAGACCCCTCGGTGACGGGGGTGATTTTTACCGGAGCAGGGCGGGGCTTTGGCTCCGGAGGCTTCCGGGCGATAGGCGGTAAGAAGGACCCTGATTACGACCCGGTACTTTCAGATGCCGGTACTCCGCAGGCGCGTGCTGACTGGCTTCCCGGAGATGAAGAGCGGGCACTGATGGGACTCACTGTTGATACTCCCCACCTGATTGAACGCCTGCTTTATTTTGACAAGCCGACCATTGCCGCCATAAACGGTATTGTGGCAGGGGGTCATATCGCCTTAATGTGCGCCTCTGATATCAGGATAGGCTCAGAGCAGGCCAGGTTTCGCTGTGCCTTCACCAGAGACGGTTTTGTTCCCGATGTTGGCTCATCATACTGGCTGGCTAACCTTATCGGCGTGGGTCAGGCTTTAGAGATTGCCTACACCAATGATTTTGTTGATGCCAGGGAGATGGAGCGGATTGGTATGTTGAACCATGTTGTGCCCCACGACCAGCTGATTCCTTACTGTAAAGACATGATTAAAAGGATGAAGCAAATTGCCCCGAGTGTTCTTTTTGCTACCAAGAAGGCAATACGGGCCTGTGGCGGTGCTACTCAGAGGGATATAGAAAAAGGCTATATGCTTGAGAGTTGGGGACGTGGATTTATACAGCAGGAGGAACGGGCTGAAGCCCGGAAATCCAATGTTGAAAAACGGCAGCCGTCATATAAAGGGCGGGGCATCAAGATGAACATCCGCTGGTGAGGAGGAAAGTCATTATCTGGAGAGCCTCAGAATATGACCAGAGAATTTAACGCGGGAAAAAGAGGGTGTTAGAAAATGGTGTATGAATTTATTCTCTACAAGAAAGAAGATGGGGCTGCCATCATAACTATGAACAGGCCGGAAGAGCTTAATGCCTGGCGTGGCATGATGAAAGCTGAAATGGCAGACGCTCTTGACGATGCGGGTGGCGACCCCGATGTCTGGGGTGTGATTTTCACCGGAGCCGGGCGAGCTTTTGGCCCCGGTGCTTCTACCAGATTCCGTACCGGCCTGGTACCGGGTAGACCGGGCTCTGAGTGGGCAGACCTGCCGGATAGACCCGGTATGTGGTTTCCTGATGATGATGAGCGGGCTCTCCTGGGCCTGAGTCATGACACAGACCGCCTGATTGACCGACTGCTTCTTTTCGATAAGCCGTCTATCGCCGCTATAAACGGGGTGGTAGCCGGGAGCCATATCTCCTTCGCCTGTGTTTGTGATATCAGGATAGCTTCTGCCCAGGCCAGGTTTCGCATGGCTTTCACCAGGGTCGGTCATGTCCCTGATGTCGGCTTATCATACTGGCTGCCAAAAATAGTTGGCTTGGGTCATGCCTTAGAGCTTTCCTATACCAATGACTTTATCGATGCTAAAGAGATGGAGCGAATCGGTCTGGTGAACCATGTTGTTCCCCACGATGAGCTGATTCCCTACTGTAAAGATATGATTAAAAGGATGAAACAGATTCCTCCGAGTGTTCTCTTCGCAACGAAGAGGGTAATGCGAACCTGTGTTGAAGCAACGGCGAAGGACCACGCAGAAAAGGTTTTGTATGAGGAGATATCGCGTGGATTGATACAGCCGGAGGAGCGTGAGGAAGCCCGTAAATCATATATGGAGAGACGGGACCCGGTATATAAGGGGCGGGGTATAAAAACCAGGGTTCGGTGGTGAGGGGTAGAGCTAATAACTTGTTGCTCTTCAGCTTGGGTGCTGTCAAGCTGGATTGGTAAGCTAGATTCAAAAATAGAAAAGGAGGAGACTAAAGAAATGGGTTACAACTTAATACTCTACGAGAAGGACAAAGAAAGCGGGGCGGCGGTTATCACCTTTAATAAGCCGGAGAGGCTTAATGCCTGGAGTGGCGGGATGAAGACGGAAATCATGTATGCTCTTGATGATGCCAGAGCCGATACCGATATAGTAGGGGTGATTATCACCGGAGCCGGGCGAGCCTTTGGCGCCGGGGGCATCCGGCAGGGGTATTCGGGTAAGGGAAGGGAAGGTGTCCTGGCTGAGCATGCTGTCTCAGAGTCCGGGCAAGTGCAAGCCCACTATGACTGGCTGCCCGGAGATGATGAGCGGCACATGCGTTTACAGTCTTATGATACTCCCCATCTGCTTGAAGAGATTCTTGAGTTTGAAAAGCCGACTATCTGTGCTCTCAACGGCGTTGTTGCCGGAGGACAAATTGGCTTGTTTGGTTGCTGTGATATTAGGATTGCCTCTGACAGGGGGCAATTTCGTCTGGCGTTTACCAGGACTCACGGCGTCCCGGATGTCACTTCTACCTACTGGCTGACCCGGCTTGTCGGTCTGGCTCACACCCTGGAGATGTGCTATACCAATGATTTCCTTGACGCTCAGGAGCTGCTGCGAATCGGCCTGGTGAACCATGTTGTTCCCCACGATGAGCTGATTCCTTACTGCAAAGATATGGTTAAGAAGATGAAACAGATACCCCCGCTTCACCTTCTCGCCAGCAAAAAGGTAATACGCAAAGTGGTTGATTGCAATGATGTCTGGGAAGCACGAATGCTGGAGCAGTGGGGCGGAGAGGCGGTTCGCACTCATAGTGACACCGCCGAAGCTGCTAAATCCTTCTGGGAGAGAAGGGACCCGGTATATACCGGTCGCTCGGTCTTCCAGAGAAAGTATGGCAGCTATGAAGATGTGGCAGCTAGAAGAGCGGCGGCTCCAGAGCCTGCTGGGGGTGACCCGCGCATTTAAGACAATGATAACCGGGGAACTGGCGGTCAGTGTGAACAGTCAGTAAGGAGACTGGTTGAGATGGCATATCAGTTTATTCTCTATGAGAAGGCTGACGGGTCTGCTGTTATAACTTTGAACCGGCCGGATAAGCTTAACGCCTGGTCGGAGCAGATGAAGTCAGAGATGATGGATGCCATGGCGGATGCGGCCGGGGATGATAATGTGGCAGCAGTGATTTTTACCGGGGCGGGGCGGGGCTTTAGCTCCGGCCGTACCAACCAGCCCTGGGAAGAAACGCAGAGGACGGCTGATGCGGCTCCCAGGTCATCCCCCGGCACCGCACCGGGCGGTAACCGGTGGATTGAAAAGTTAATTGATTTTGACAAGCCAACTATCGCCGCCATAAACGGTGTGATGGCGGGGGCCGCTATCAGCTTTGCCTGTGCCTGTGATGTCAGGATGGCTTCTGACAGGGCTCAGCTTCGCATGTCATGGAGCCGGATAGGTCTGGTTCCCGGCAGCGCTTCGGTCTACTGGCTGACACAGATTATTGGCAAAGCTCATCTCTTCGAGCTTGTCTATACCAATGATGTCATTGATGCTAAAGAGATGGAACGAATCGGTCTGGTGAATAGAGTTGTGCCCCACGATGAGCTGATTCCTTATTGCCGGGAGATGGTCAAGAAGATGAGAGTGATACCCCCGATTACTCTTAAAACGAGCAAGAAGATTATACAGAGAGTCCCCGATATGAAGAGGGACCTGGAAGAAGCCCGGATGTGGGAGGCCTGGGGGTGGAGGGTGGTAGAGGATACCTCTGACCGTGCCGAAGCCCATAAATCCTTTCTGGAGAAGAGGCAACCGGTATACAAGGGAAGGTAAACCAAAACGGGGCTTGATAAAAGATAAAGCAATAGCTGCTATTCTCCGTGTTGAGTAATGGCAGGTTGAACTAAAAACGAGGCGGTTTAATGTCATTGCGAGGAGTCCTTCCAGGGAAGGACGAGGTGGCAATCTCTATAAATTTTATAGATTACCAGGCTCTGCTCGCAATTACGGATTGAATTGCTGAACGGTCTCAAGACAGAAAGGGGGTGGAGAAAAAGGAAAACGAGAAAAAGGAAAAAGATGTAGTTCAAGGAGATTATCTCCAAAATGTCACATCTTCTTAACTAAAGGGCCTAACTGAATAAAGGAGGAAACTAAAGAATGGCTTTTAATATGATTCTCTATGACAAGGATAAAGAAACCGGGGCAGCGGTCATCACGATGAATAAGCCGGAAGTGCTCAACGCCTGGGGCGGCCGGATGAAGGAAGAGATGATGGAAGCGATAAATGATGCCGGTGAAGACCCTTCGGTGACGGGCTTGATTTTCACCGGAGCGGGGCGGGGCTTTGGCGCCGGTGGTTACCGGGCGATAGGCGGGAAGGTTACTCCGGGCTACGAGCCGGCCCTTTCAGATGCCGGAACACCCCAGTCCCACTATGACTGGCTTCCCGGAGACGAAGAGCGGGCGATGATGGGGCTGTCTCATGATACTCCCCATCTGATTGAACGTCTGTTTTACTTTGACAAGCCGACCATCGCCGCCATAAACGGCGTTGTGGCGGGGGGTCATACCGCCCTGATTTCTGTCTGTGATATCAGGATAGGTTCTGAAAATGCCAGGTACCGCTGTGCCTTTACCAGGGATGGTTTTGTTCCTGATGTCGGCTCATCATACTGGCTGCCCAAGCTCGTTGGGGTGGGTAAAGCCCTGGAGATTGCCTACACCAATGACTTCATTGATGCCCAGGAGCTGCTGCGAATCGGTTTACTGAACCAAGTTGTCTCTCCTGATGAGCTGATTCCTTACTGCAAAAATATGGTTAAAAGGATGAAGCAAATTGCTCCGAGTGTTCTCTTTGCCAGCAAGAAGGCAATACGGGCCTGCGGTAAAGCCACTCAGAGAGACCTGGAAGAAGGCTATATGCTTGAGAGGTGGGCGAGTGGTTTGATTGACACGGAGGAACGGGAAGAATCCCGTAAATCCAATATAGAGAGACGGCCACCAGCATACAAGGGCCGGGGTATCAAGATGAACATCCGCTGGTAATGGATAGAGCCATTACCTTGTCTTGATTTGAATAAAGTGTTAATTACCCCGCGGCAAAAGGATAAAGTCCGCGGGGTAGTTTCCTATTGGCTGCAGGGCAGGATTGAGGTGCCTCTTTCTCCGGCAGGCTCAAGGCGAACGGTCTTGTTGTTGCAGAGTCGTGGCTGAAGAAGCCGCTTAGCTCAGCAGGTGCAAGATTAATCCGGAGGGGAGTTTGGGGTAAAAGTAGGTGGACTTGCGGGGCATTTTGTCACCGGTATCAGCAATGGCTTTAATCGTTTCTACCCTGATGGGGCGGAAGAGAAAAGCCAGCTGGTATTCCTGGACCAGTACCCGGTTTAATGTCTCCGTTCTATCGTAACTGTAGGCAAGGCTCGTTTTCTCTTTCTCGCTGTCCAGAGCCAGCAGGTTCTCCAGGATGATGTGGTCAATGATGCTGACATCCAGTTTTTTGTATAGCTCGGAGTGGAAGTAAGGCATCATCTGGCGGCTGTCAGCAGAGGGGCGTAACTGTAATAGGAACAGGTTTTCCCTGTCCGGACCGAAGAGAATTAATCTGTTTTCCCCGCTCTGATTGAGCAAGGCGTCAGCCTGCTCCCAGACATCAGGCAGGCTGAGTGGTAATTCCTCTATTTCAAAGAGTATCTTGAGTTTTGTCATCAACCCGTCCAGGACCGGTTTTGGAATGCCGCGAACCAGCCGGTAAGGGGGCAGGATGAGAAGCCCGGGGTCAGAAAAATCTACCAGCTCCATCATGACAAAGTTAAATGCCTTATTTCCCGAGTCTGATGATGAAACGGCAAGCCTTTCCCGCCGGTAAGCAAGGGCACTTTCATAGCGGTGGTGTCCATCAGCAATGTAGAGAGGCTGCTCGGCAAGACTGGCGGTTATTTCACTGACAACTTCGGAATCGGTAATTGCCCGGACAGTATGCTTTTCTCCGTTAACGTCTTCAAAACTAATCAGAGGCCGGCTTCTCTCCAGGTTAGCAGATAAAGAGGAAATTCGCTCTCCCCGGTCTTCAAACAAAGCCAGAATCGGGCTGGTATTAGCCCGGAGTGCCCGTAACAGGCTCAGCCGGTCACCTCTGGGCTCGGTTAATGTGCCTTCGTGAGGGCGGATTACCCCCTTGTTCCATTCCTCGGCTCTGACGCTGGCGATTAAGCTGCAGCGCTTAAATTTTCTTCCCTGATAGCTGAAATGGTGGTCGTGGAGATAGATGGAGGGAGTTTCATCAATCTCAAGAATGCCCCGCTTGAGCCAGTCGTCCAGGGTAGCTGCTGAACGGGTGTATTTGTTGTCGGTGGCTGTATCCTGGGGTAGCTCCTGCCCGAACTCTATTCGGATAAAGTTATACTCGCTTCTCCGATAGAGTTCTTGCTGCTGCTGGGGGTTTATAATGTCATAGGGCGGGCAGACAACCTTTGCCCCGTCTTTAATCAGCGACCTGTTATAGTGAACACCCCGGAAGGGGCGAATTTCAGCCACGCTGCCTATTATAGCAATCTATTCTCTGTCTGGCTATAGGTTACTTTACCGCCTGTTTTAGATTGAGGAAGACGTTTTTCTGCCTTTCAATAGAGCGATACATATAGACGACAGCGCCCGTGAAAACAACAGCTGTAATAGCCACATATACCAGCCGTTGAGCGCCGAGAGCTTCCCAGATAAAAGCCAGGGTAAGCAGTAACCCGGTAGCTAAATGAACGGTTATGGTCAGGGCATTGGCTGGTATCAGGTCGAATGAGCTGGCGTAATGTCTCCGTGTATACTGTATCGCCCGGATAGAGAGAGGCAGGGTTATCAGTCCCAGTAAGGCGGTCAGAGGCATAACGCCGGTAATTACTCCGGCTCCTATAGCCAGGTATACCCCGAGCATTATCACCGCGTAGAGAACTACCGCTTTGTTCCGGCCCAGCCTGACTACGAGGGTATTCTTTCCCACCTGTTTATCAGCGGTGTAATCAGGAAACTCGTTGATATAAAGCACGGCAGCGATGAGCAGGGATACCGAAATGGCGGCTACCACTGGAAGCCAGCTAAAACTTTGTGTTTGCACATAAAAAGCTCCCAGGGTCATAAGGATACCGAAGTTCAGCCCGACCAGCAGTTCACCAAATCCTCTTTTTGCCCAGCTAAAGGGGCCTCCGCTATAAGATAGCCCGGAAATAAGTCCGATAGCCCCGAGAACAAGGATTAGCGGTCCTCTTGCCCAGGCGAGGTAGAAACCGATGGCGGCGCTGAGGGCGAAGAAAAGCAATGCCCCGCTGAGTACCTCAAGTGGAGTGAGCAATCCAGCCTGGATTACCCGGCTGCCCCCGCTAAAGGGACGCACGAACTCATGATTTACTTCATCGTTGCCGCTCCTGTGGTCGGAGTAGTCATTGATAACATTAGCTCCCATGTGTATCAGGAGACCGGCGAGCAGGGTCAGCAGGAAAAAGTTCCAGTAGAAATTCCCGGTGGCGAACCAGGCTATGGCGCTTCCCAGGATAACCGGGACGGCACTGGCGGTAAGAAAAGGAGCTCTTATTTCCGAATACCAGTTCTTCAGCTTCATCTTGAGAAGCTGCCAGTCACTTACTATCCGCCGGTTCTGGGGAAACTCGATGACCGTCGGCGGCATCCCCTGCACTATCTCGCTAAAAACACGGTACTTTACCAGGGCAGGCATCACTTTAATACAATCAAGCAGGCTGCTGTTGCCGCTCTCAGTAAGATATTTGACCACCGGCGACCTTGTGGCAACTATCTTCAGGGCTCGCGCTCTCTCTGCCTGGTCTCTAACAAAAACGGCTTTTCCCGTAATTTCAGCTTCCCTGGAGTTATTAATATCATCCCCGGATTGGTGAACAAGCAGTGAAATCGAGGGGTAGTTTGTCAACTGAACGGTTTTGGGGTCGCCCTTCATAGTGGCAAGGTAAATGTTGAAGCTCTCATCTGCGGCATAGTGCATCATGCGGATTCTCAGGCTCTCTCCAGCCGAGGTTGCAATGGCTGCCACTTCAACATTTCCCATCATCGAGAGGATTTCTTCCTGGCTGTGCTGCTCGCTCATAATCTCTCCTTTATCAATATGAATTTACTTGTGCCAATTTCTATTATATCACCCGCGCTGGAGTGACTTCAGGCTCGCAGATTTATCCTCAGTTGTCAACATTAATATCTGAGAGCGTTTAGTAGCAGAAGAAAGATTTCTACCCTGTCATTGCGAGGAGCGTTGTGAGCCAAAGCCCAGAGCGAAGCGAAGGGGACGAAGCAATCTCTAAGATTTTTGAGATTGCCACGCCCCGATGGAATCGGGGCTCGCAATGACAGGGTAGTTATTAAACAACCTGGCATCTCAACTCGCCTTGCCTGCTTTCACCTGAGCTGTAGGCTTATCTTCTCCCTGTAATTCGTCAAGAGTTTTTGGTCTGACTTCGGGAGGCGGCGTTTCCAACCCGTATTTCCACTTCAGGAAGCGCAGTCCGGTAAGCGGGTAGATGGCGGCGGTAATAATATCGCCGATGTCACTGGTAAAGTCTTTCACTGCCTCTCGTGCTGTATCCAGTTCCGGCTCAAGCAGGTCAGCCGGGCGGTGGTCAATCGGGGTCTGTCCCCGTTTATAGCGCTTGAGCACGATTTTCTGTATCTCCGGGTCAATCGGCGCCGGGGGCCGACCGTAAAGTCCGTAACAATAGTCCATTACCTGGGTCGGTATCAACTGGTAGCGCCCAGCCAGGACATTCTGGACTGCCTGCACCCCCACAATCTGACTGGTAGGGGTAACCAGGGGGGGATAACCGAGCTCCTTTCGGACGCGGGGTATTTCTTTATAAACCTCATCAAGCCGGTTTAAGGCGTTAGATTGTTTCAGCTGAGAGACCAGGTTAGAAATCATGCCCCCCGGAATCTGATGCACCAGCACATCGGTGTCGATTACTGACAGACGCGTCTCGTTGAGAAAATCACGGTACCTGGTGGCGCTTTTTTCCAGATGCTCTCCCAGCTTGAGCAGGTAGTCTAAATCCAGTTTCGGGTCACGGGCATTACCCCGCAGGGCAGCGACGATAGGTTCCAGAGCCGGCTGTGAGGAGCGCAGGGCAAAAGGAGCCAGAGCCGTATCAATAATATCTACTCCAGCCTCGGCTGCTTTAAGGTAGGACATCGCTCCCATACCACTGGTGTAGTGAGTGTGTAGCTGCAGGGGCACCTTTAGCACTTTCTTTAACGCCTTAACCAGAGTATAAGCGTCATCCGGAGCAATCATTCCGGCCATATCTTTGATACAGATTGTGTCGGCGCCCATATCCTGAAGGATAAGAGCTTTCTCTATGTAATAGTTAAGATTGTATATTGGTCCTCCCATTTTGGGCTCGGTGAGAGAGTAACAAATGCATAGCTGGGCGTGCTTACCGCATTCTTTTACCGCTTTGATAGAGGTTTCCAGGTTCCGCTCATCATTAAGGGCATCAAAAATGCGAAAGATATCAATACCGCAATCAGCCGCATGATGGACAAAAGCTTTCACCACATCATCAGGGTAATGGCGGTAACCTACCAGGTTTTGTCCTCGAAGAAGCATCTGTAGCGGGGTATCCGGCATCAGCCTCTTTAAGATGCGCGGCCTTGCCCAGGGGTCTTCATTCAAGAAGCGGGTGGCGACATCAAAAGTGGCTCCACCCCAGACCTCCATGGAATGGAATCCCACCTTGTTCATTGCCTCAGCCATGCTGAACATATCTTCGGAAATCATACGGGTGGCAAAAATAGACTGATGGCCATCACGAAAGGTGGTATCAGTAATCTTCAGTGGGTTCTTTTTCGCCAAACTCTTCGTTCCCTCCTTGATTAATGCTGTCTCCATTATACTAAACTGGTTTTTGGATGGCAAGGAATTGCCTTCCCTGAGATATGTTATAATTAAGTCACGCTTGGCGGCATCTGGCGACACTATGGAAGCTAAGGTAGAGGAAAGAATAAACCAGCTAAAGACTCTAATCAACTATCATAACCATCGCTATTATGTGCTCGATAGTCCTGAGATTAGCGATGCTGAATACGATGAGTTGATGAAGGAGCTAAAGGAGCTGGAGGAGAAATATCCCCGGTTCCTGACCGCGGATTCGCCTACCCAGCGGGTCGGGGCTGAGCCGTTAGTCGCCTTCGGCGTGGTTGAACACCGTTATCCTCTGTTGTCCCTCGGTAATGCTTTCTCCAGGGACGAGCTGCTAGCCTGGTACAGCCGGGTCTCAAAGCTGTCAGACGGAAGACAATTTAGCTTCGTCTGCGAGCATAAGATTGACGGTCTGGCGGTAGCCCTGACTTATGCCAATGGTCGACTGGTTACCGGGGCTACCCGTGGTGACGGTTTCCGCGGGGAAAATATTACCCAGAACCTGAGAACGATTAGAAGTGTTCCCCTTTCGGTAAAAAAAGAAGCCCCATCCCGGTTTGAGGTGCGGGGTGAAGTTTTTTTGCCAAAGACCGGCTTTCACAAGCTGAATCAGGAGAGAGCTGCCGAAGGGCTGCCCCTCTTTGCCAACCCCCGGAACGCTGCCGCCGGCTCAGTGCGCCAGCTTGACCCGCGTATCACGGCCAGGCGGCCCCTGGACATCTACATTTATGCCCTGGGCTATGCCGAAGGTAAGACAACCCCGGAAAGCCACTGGGAAACTATGGAATATCTGAAATCACTGGGCTTCAAGATAAATCCGAACAATGCTCGGTTCGACAGTATTGACCGGGTAGAAGAGTATTATAGAGAATGGGTAGAAAAGAAAGAGAGCCTGCCCTACGAAGCTGACGGTGTGGTGGTGAAGGTGGATTCTCTACCTCTCCAGGAGCAACTGGGTAATGTTGGTCATGAGCCAAGGTGGGCTATCGCTTATAAGTTTCCGGCAACTCAGGCTACTACCCGCTTGAAGAGCATTGAAATAAGCGTCGGCAGGACAGGCACACTCAACCCCTATGCCGTCCTGGAGCCTGTCTCGGTGGGTGGAGTAACTATCAGGCAGGCAGCCCTGCACAATGAAGACGACATCAGGCGCAAGGACATTCGCGAAGGCGACCGTGTCCTGGTGCAGCGGGCTGGCGAAGTGATACCTGAGGTAGTCGGCCCCACCCCTGAAAGCAAGCAGAGCCCCGAACGTGGTAAGGAATTCAGCCTGCTGGACAAGTTGAAAAGGAATGAGCAGGGGCACCCCCTCTGCCCGGTAGCAGATTGCGGAGGAGTGGTTGTCAGGTCTGAGGGCGAGGTTATGTACTACTGTACCAATGCCGCCTGCCCTGCCCAAGCGCAGCACAGGTTGGAGCTTTTTGTTTCCCGTGGAGCGATGGATATAAGGGGCATTGGCGAATCACAGAGTGCTCTGCTGTTAAGGGAAGGGCTGGTCAGGGATGTGGCTGACCTTTATTACCTGAAGAAAGAAGACCTTTTGAAGCTGGAGAGGATGGCGGAGAAGAGTGCCAGCAATATCATTGAAGCTATTGAAAAGAGTAAAGACAGACCGCTGTCCAGAGTTATTCTTGCCCTGGGAATACGCCATGTCGGCGGGGAGATGGCCCAAATCCTGGCACAGGAATTCAAGGACCTTGACGACCTGAAAAGTGCCTCCAGGGAGAAGCTGATGTCTATCCCCGCCGTCGGTCCCAAGATTGCCGAGAGTATAATTGCTTTCTTCGGGCAGGAAGAGAATCTCTGCATTATTGAAGGGCTAAGAGGAGCCGGAGTATGGCCGAAGAGTGAAGCGACTGGAAAGGAAGCAGTACCTCTGGCCGGTATGGAGTTCGTTATCACCGGCCGGCTGGAAGCCTTTACCAGGCAGGAGGCTGAGGCGAGAGTAAAGGAGCTCGGCGGCACTGTTAAAGATAATGTTACCCGCAAGACCAGCTACCTGGTGGTGGGTGACGAGCCTGGCTCCAAGCTGGCTCGCGCCCGGGCACTGGGAATAAAAGAATTGAATGAGGAGGAATTCCGTCATCTTCTGGAAAGGAAAGCCTGAGAAAAAGCCTGAGGATTTGAAGCTGGTTGTCGGTCTGGGTAACCCGGGGCGGGACTACGTTAACAGCCTGCACAATGTCGGCTTTATGTGCGTTAACTATTTTGCCCGCAAGCATAATATCCGTTTTAATAAAGAACAGGCAAAGTCCCGTACCGGTCTGGGTATGCTGGATAACACTGAGATAATGGTAGTCCGCCCCCACACTTATATGAACCGGAGCGGGCAGGCGGTCAGCCAGCTGGTGAAGAAATTTAATGTCAAACTGGATGACCTCCTTGTTGTTCATGATGACCTTGACCTGCCTCTGGGTAAAATTCGCATCCGCAAGAGCGGGAGCCCGGCGGGACATAAAGGGCTTGAGTCTATCATCCAGCAGCTGGGCAGTCAGGATTTCCCCCGGCTCCGTGTTGGCATAGGACGTCCAATCAGCACCGAAGGCTTGGCGGAAGATAGAAACGCTGATGTCATTACCTATCTGCTCAGCGAGTTACCTTTGGAGGTGAAGAAAGCCATTAACCAGATTCTACCTATGGTGAACGAGGCTATCCGCTGTATCATCACCGAAGGGGTGACGGCAGCAATGAATAAATACAATTAGCGCCGAAAAAGGCTTCCTTGTCATTGCGAGGGCAAAGCCCGTGGCAATCTCCGAGATTGCTTCGCCTTCCGACTTTGTCGGAATGGTCTCGCAATGACAGTTTCTGGGAAAACAGGGGGTGAGGTAAATAAAAGAGAATTATCAACCAGTAGAATGGCTGGGCAACAAAGTAAAAATCCTTGACCAGACCAGGCTCCCGCAGGAGGAAGTTTACCTGGAACTGGATGACTACCAGGATATTGCCTCAGCCATCAGGGAGTTGAAAATCAGGGGTGCTCCGGCTATTGGCGTGGCTGGAGGCTATGCTATTGCCCTCGGCTCTCAAAAAATTCAATCCACCTCAAAGGCTGATTTTCTGGCTGAGTTTCAGCAGGTGAGCCGGACTATCGCCGGCACCAGACCCACCGCCAGGAACCTGTTTATGGCGGTGGAGCGAATGGAGCAGGTAGCCAAAGCTGGCAAAAGTGTGGAGGAGAGTAAGAAAGGGCTTGTTGAAGAAGCAGTAAGGATACATTCTGAAGAGGCTGAGGCAACCGAAAAACTGAGCCGGTTCGGTGCTGAGCTAATCAAGGACGGCTTTACCATCCTGACCCACTGTAATGCCGGGCCCCTGGCCACCACCGGTTACGGCACTGCCCTGGGGGTGATTATAAGAGCAAGCGAAGAAGGTAAAAAGGTAAAAGTGTTTGCCGATGAGACCCGCCCCCTCCTCCAGGGGGCACGCCTCACCACCTGGGAGCTGAAGAAAGCTGGCATCCCGGTTACCCTCATCACCGACTCTATGGCGGGTTACTTTATCAGCCGGGGTGAGATTGACTGCGTTATTGTCGGTGCCGACCGCATTACCGCCAACGGCGATACTGCCAACAAGATTGGTACCTACACCCTGGCGGTGCTGGCTAAAGAGAACGGCATCCCCTTCTATGTCGCCGCCCCCACCACCACTATTGACCACTCCCTGGCTACAGGAAAAGAAATCCCTATTGAAGAACGTAAGCCTGAAGAGGTAACCCATATTCAAAGGTCAGGTATTGCCCCCGAAGGCATTGAAGCCCAAAACCCCGCCTTTGATGTCACCCCCCACAAATACATCACCGCCCTCATCACCGAGCGTGGTATAATCAGAGAGCCGTTGGGGGAGGGGATAAAGAAGATTTCTTAGAAACCTATCCTCCTGACCCCCGTTCGGCTGAGCTCAGTTCTGGCGACAGTTCTGGTGACATCGACATCACTGGAACCACGACGAAGCCTTCCCTTGTTAAAGGAAGGGGGAGTAAAGAAAGAGAGAGGCTTCGCCTCTCTTAGAATTTTTCCCCCTTTCTCCGTCTTAATGGGAATGGGTTAAGGGTGGGGGGTTTTACAAAACTTTGGAGACGGGCTTATTTATCGGCTATAATAGGATAGTAGTGGAGGATAATATTGAAAGTAAACGAACTCACTGTGGAACAGCTGAAAACCTTGATTCAGGAGGCGGTGGAGGAAAAGCTGCAAGAATTGCTCGGCGACCCTGACCAGGGGTTAGAACTCAGAGAGGACATCAAAGAGAGGCTTGAGCAATCACTAACCGCTGTGCGGGGGGGGGATTGGGGTATACCTGTCGAGCAGGTGGCTAAGGAAATCGGGCTGGACTGGAAATGACCTATCAAGTCAGATTCACGCCCGGGGCGATACAGGATTTATCGCGTCTTGATAAGACAGTTGCCCAGCGCATCCTTAGTAAAATTAAATGGCTATCTGAGAACTTTGATGACCTAACACCAGAAAGACTTTCTGGCAATTTGCGAGGGCTATTGAAACTAAGAATCGGTAGCTATCGCGTAATCTATACACTAATCCACACGGTCAGTCCCGCAACAAACGAGTCAGAAAGAGTCATAACCATCCACCTTGTTGGCCATCGCAGGGAAATTTACAAAGAGAAATAGTTGCTTTGGAGGAAGTCGTTAATCACCTAAGCTAAAATCGGCATTACTGGGGATGGCGTTAAGGTGAGTTTAAGAGAGGCGAAGCCTCTCTTCTTAATTTCAGAGGGTATTCTAGAATTGTCATTCCGTGCTTGACACGGAATCCAGATGGGGTGGGGTAGCTGGATTCCGGCTGGAGTTTATCCCGTACCTGATACGGGGCCGGAATGACAGGGTGGCTATTTTGAAGTAACGGTAGAATGCTTTTGAAAATATTTTCTCGGATAGCATCTCAAGGGTGAGGGGTTTATTAAAACCGGGGGTGGCTTTGGGGGCGGCATCAGATAGCCCCTGAGGGTGCCCGGAGATAGTTTGATAAAAACCGTTCGGCGGGGTAAAATGTCCCTTATTGAGCTAGTTAGTCTGACCTGCCGGGGGATTACTATCACTCCTGGTGGGGGGAAGAGTGGAGATGGCAGAGGGAAAAGGCTCTCTTAACACTAAACCTTTTAGCAACCTTTACCGGGTTGAGAAGGAGCGCTTGAACGGTACCAGCACCGAGCTGACTACCATCCGTTTTATCTATAAAGCCAACATGTTTATCTTCAGCTACCCGAAGGAAGGGAAGATAAAATATACTTTCATTGATACTGGCCATTCGATATATCGGGAGCAGATAGTGCCCATCCTGCTTGCCCACGACATCGACCCCACCCAGATTGAAAGAATTATCATCACTCACTGTCACCCCGACCACTGCGGGTCGGCCGACCTGCTTGCCCTCAAATCAAACGCTAAGATTCTGGCTCATCCCAGGTTCCGGGATTTTGTTGAGAAAGAAGTCGAGGCACCGACTTATAGATGGCCTCTCGGCTACCCGCCCCCTCAGCTTAAAGAGTGTGATATTGAATATCTTGCCGAAGCTAATCCCCCCAGGCAGATAACTCTTGGTGGGGTTAGTTTCCCCTTTCTGGGGGAGCCTGTTGAGATTGGCGAGGGGGGCAAATTGCTGTTTCTGGCAAGCCCCGAATGCAAGCCGACCCACAGTCCTGACCAGATGATTGTTTATTATTCCCCCAGCGGCTACATCACTACAGAGGCGGGTAGGCCGGCTGATTCCCGGCCTACCGATGACCTGCTTATTTCCGGCGACCTCTGGTTGATGGTGGGGCCGCCCCGCAGTGCCGGGTATCACCTGAGGAACTGGCTCCTGAGAATGAAAAGCGTGCTTTTAGGTAAAGGGCGCCGGCCGGTGCACCGCGAGCAGGACTCGATGGTCAAGGAAGCCCTCAAGAGGGGCTTTGACCTGATTCGGGTAAAACCGGGGCACGGAGAAGAATTTCTCGGCACCAGGATTGTCCGCCTCGGTGTCTTATCTGACAGCGATATCCTGCTGGAGCTGGGTCTTCCGATAACCGAAAACAGAGCCATATTGAAATCAAAAGAGCTGGCAGGCAAGATAGAGGCGATAAAGGAGCAAGCCTATAACCGATTTGCCAGCGAACTGCCGGTATGGCAGGAAATGGGCTATAGCCAGAGTGAGATAATAAAGCTTCTGGTTCGTATCTATAAAGAGCAAAGCGGGGGAGACCGATTTGCCAGCAGAGATAGAAAGCAGAGAAGGGAAAGGCTCAAAGCCACCCTGTCCAGGCTGAAGGACGACGAAACTAAACCTGAGGAACTACGCCGCCTGGCCGGTCTCGCTCTGGATGAGATTAGAAAGGTTAGATAAACGATGCCACAAGCTAAAATCGGGGTGATTGGAGGAACAGGTCTTTATGATATTGAAGGGGTGGAGGATATTGAGGAAGTTGACATAACTACACCTTTTGGCAAACCGAGTGATACTATTATCATCGGCAAGCTGGGGGGGGTGGGCATTGCTTTCCTGCCCCGTCATGGCAGGGGACACCGTATCTCCCCGACGGAGCTACCCTCCCGGGCTAATATCTACGCCCTGAAATCGCTGGGGGTGGAGCACATCATCGCCGTCTGCTCGGCAGGCAGCTTTAAGAAAGAGATAGAGCCGGGGCATCTGCTTATCCCCGACCAGCTTATTGACCGCACCCGCAGCCGGGTCAGCTCCTTTTTCGGTGAAGGTATTGTCGGTCATATTCCTTTTGCCGACCCTTTCTGCCCGTCCTTGAGACAGATTTTATATGATTCGGCTAAAGAGTTGGGAGCCACCGTCCACCCGAAAGGCACCTTTGTGGTGATGGAGGGTCCCGCTTTTTCCACCAGGGCGGAATCAAGGCTCTACCGCTCCTGGGGGGCTGACCTTATCGGTATGACCGCCCTGCCTGAAGCAAAACTAGCCAGAGAGGCAGAAATCTGCTACGCTGTCATCGGCTGTGTTACAGATTACGACAGCTGGTGGGAGCGTGCCGAGGCGATTACGGTGGATGTTATCCTCAATACCATGCGCCATAATGTTGGTACTGCCAAAAGTATTATCAAGCTGGCGGTCGGGCGGCTCTCCGGGAAGCGTGATTGTCCCTGCCCGACGACACTGGAGACGGCAATTGTAACCGCTAAAGAAACGATACCGCCGGAGCAGAAAGAAAAACTAAATCTGTTGATAGGCAAATACATTAAGTAAACCCTAAATCCCAAGCACTAAATTCTAAATATTAGGATTTCGGATTTCGGATTTGAGATTTAAAAGGAAGCTATGCCTGACACAAAATTCGGCTGTTTACCGACTATTATTGGCAGCATGCCCCACACCGACCAGGCTAAAGCATGCTCTTTAATTGCCCGCTACCTGAAGGACATTCCGGCCTGGCCCCAGCTGCCCAACCGCTCCTTTCTGGAGAATATGTATGTCCAGTACAGCGAGGGTTTTCCCGGGGTGATGGTAGAGATAGAGGCGGGGAAAATCTATGTCGACTGCTCTCAGGATTTGACTCACTCCCTGGAGCAGCTCTATAGCGCCTATCTGGAGAACGACCCCGGCAAGTATCCCATCGGTCAGGATTATGCCGCCGGCCTGCACGCTTTTCTGGGTCTGAAAAACCTGTCTCCTCGGGCAGTTAAGGGGCAGATAACCGGCCCGGTTACCTGGGGACTAACTGTCACCGACCAGAATCGTAAGGCGGTAATTTACGATGATGTTCTGGGGGATGCCGTGCCCAAATTGCTCAGGCTCAAGGCATCCTGGCAGGAGCAGGCTCTAAGCCGGATTTCAAAAAATACCATTATATTCCTTGACGAGCCTTATATGTCCGCCTTTGGCTCGGTCGGCGTTATGTTATCACGGGAAAAGATTATCAGCCTGCTGGATGAGGTCTTCGGCGGCATTAGCGGTCTCAAGGGAGTCCACTGCTGTGGCAATACCGACTGGTCGATTCTGCTTGCCACCGTAACTGATATAATAAGCTTTGATGCCTATAACTATGCCCTGTCGTTAAGTCTCTATCCGGCCGAAGTAAAGAAATTTCTGGATAGGGGAGGGGCTATTGCCTGGGGTATTATCCCAAATGAAGCTGAAACTCTGGCTAAAGAAACGGTTGCCAGTCTGAAAGACCGTCTGGAAGAGGCAATGGCTCCTTTTACCCGGAACGGGGTTCGCTTCAAGCATTTGGTTGAGCAGGGGTTATTGACTCCAAGCTGCGGCCTGGCAGCTCTGGGAAAAGGAAAAAATGCTGAGGAAGCGGCTGATAAAGCTCTGGAGCTGCTCTCCGGGCTTTCGGAAGCAATAAGAAAAGAGTATCTTTAACAGAGGATAGTTAGATATTATGAATAAGAGCAAAAGAGTAGCTATCTTTAAGCACCGGCGCAAGAAGCAGAAGCTGGCAGCAAAAAAGAAGACACTGGGTTAGCAGTCAGAAGTCCGGGGGCTGTAATAACTTGCTCCGAAAACGGATTGTTCCCCGTTCGCCCTCGTATCAAGTACAGGGCAGGCGCTGAGCTTCTTGAAGGGCCGTTTATGGTTTCCTTCGGCCTCGGCCTGAAGGCCTCGGACTGAAGGCCTCGGACTGAAGGCTCGGCCTGAAGGCTTCACTCTGACCTCGGGACTTCGGCGTTCACTCTGACATATCGGAACGAGTGAGCTCAGTCGAACGCTGAACTCGGTCTGAAGACGACAACCTGCTCCGAGCTTGTTCACTCTGACTTATCGGAACGAGTCGAGGCAAGTCGGAACGAGTTCGCTCACTTCGTGGTGGTTCCAGTGATGGTTCCAGTGATGTCACCAGAACTGTCAC
>JAUYHA010000116.1 GCA_030690265.1 Dehalococcoidales bacterium
AATTATGAAAAAATCACTATTATTCAGCGTCTTACTTAGCGCCCTTATCGGGCTTAGCGTAGCGTGCGCTCCAGCCCGACCTGTCGGGACACCCATCCCACCAACCCCGCCTGTTGCCACTGCCCCAGTGACGCCTTCAACACCAGTGCAAACCCTTAGGGCCTGTCACGAAATAAACATACTATCTTGAGGTCTGGCTGGAGAGATAGTGTAGTTCCACTCTCCGTGGAACAAATCCCTTTGGATATTGACGCTGGCCATCTCTTTGTCGGATACCTTGATGCCCGCGGCATACGATTTGGTATCAAGCTGGCATTGAACTCGAAGGCCCTCTCTTGTTGTCGTGGCAGCAATGAGGTTGACAATGACCTCGTGACTCACCAAGGGCTTTCCTCGCCAATTCTGGCTGATGAATGAGAATAGACGGTGTTCAATCTTGTTCCACTTGCTGGTTCCTGGCGGCAAGTGACAGACCGAAATGGCAAGCCCCGTTTCGGTCGCCAGTTTCTGTAGTTCCACTTTCCACAGCTTTGTTCGGTAGCCATTGCTACCACCGCTATCAGCGGTAATAAGCAATTGTTTTGCCTCCGGGTATCTGCCCTGTCCCATCAATTGCCACCATCGCCGGATGCTCTCTACTGCAAAAGCAGCCGTATCATGATCAATGCCCACATTGACCCATCCCAAATTACAGGTTACGTCATATACTCCGTAGGGAGAATCCTTCCCCAGTTCTGGAATCTCAAAATCGTGAACCCGCACCTTTTCCGGGTTGCCCTTCGGGCGAAGTTCCCTACCACCGTTCTTGAAATCGCCGACCAGTTCCTTTTTCTTGGTGTCAACCGAAATGACTGGTTGTTTGATGGCCTGATATCCTTTCACTTTGTTGTTAATATGCTCGAACTGAGCACCGCGATCGGGATGAGACGTTTCCTCGATCGTCTTTTGATTGGATTGTAGGCTGTAGCCCATACGGTGTAAAAGTTCCGCCACCAGGTTATGACTGATATTGTGTCCCATTTGCTTGAGTTCAGCAGACAGCTTGCGCACACTTTTGCATGTCCACCGCAATGGTGATTCAGGGTCTCCCCGGCTGACAGGTTCAATCAGATTTTCAAGGTCCTGTCTGAGCGTAGAATCTTTGTCAATGGTTCGCTTGCGCCCTCCACCCTCCTTGCGAATACGCTTTTTGGTTGCTTTCTCAGGATGCTTGAGTTCCTCGCATCCTAAAGCAATGGCGCGCCGGGAAACACCTGTCTCGCGAGACACGATGGAAATTCCACCATAGCCAATAGCCATGGCTTCCGTAGCAGCCACAAGCCTACGAAGACGTTCATCAAGAAAGCCTGCCAAGGCTGTAAATCGTCGCTTGATCAGTTCCGTATCCATGCCCTAAGTATAGCATAGAATCCCTTAAATTGCAATACTTATTATCTGACAACGCCTAAGGAGGAGTGACAAAATTATTACCCCTCGACATAGACAAAGCCGGCATTTCGCAAGGTACCACCAAATTGCCGCGGTACTTTTCAAGCACCGGCTCGCCGAATTGATAAGGGTCTTTGG
>JAUYHA010000117.1 GCA_030690265.1 Dehalococcoidales bacterium
CTTTAGTGTAGTGTCTCACTAATAACTTAACAATGTCATTCCGTACTTGATACGGAATCCAGGTGGGGTGATGATGCTGGATTCCCGCTTTCGCGGGAATGACAATATGAAGTGTATTGTAAAGGTATCTCTGAGACACTATACTAGCAGCCATCACTCACGGCCTACGGATTAAAAGGTCAATTATGCTTGGGGCAGGTATGCCCTGCCGGGTCTATGGGCCCGCCGCAGAGCTGGCAGCGGGGCCGGCCGGCAGCACAAACACTCCTTGCCTGCTCACCAAGCTGTTTTAGCTGAGCCAGGCTTGCCCGTAAATTCACAATAACATCGTCTATCTTTTGCGGCCCCAGTATATGAACCAGAAAATCCAGAGATGTTTTTTCCTGGTCGAAGCTAATGCTAATCTGGTCTATTTCAAGCTCGGCTGATGGCAGTCCTGACGGTACATCATCAGATAGAGACAACCCCTCTGTTTCTTCGGGAGAAAGGTGTAACTCCTGGTAAAGAGCAAGAAGAAACTGGTCAATGGCCAGAGCCAGGGCTTCAAGTTGTTCTTTTTCCAGCCATAACCGCAGCCATTTCTCTTTCTCTCCCATCAGGAGAAAGAATGTCCGCTTTCCAGGTATACCTACCGAAATAGCAGAAAGCAGGCCTGGTTCTTCAAATTGGTAGCTTTGTTCCATTCCGCCGCCGTTTTCTACCTCTACCCATATTATACCAGCTATCTCAGACTGCTGAAATAGTCACTTTGAACCCCCTAAATCCCCCAGTCTTGGGGGATTTTATGTCTGGGGGACACCCCCAGACCCCCGAAAGGAGGTATCCTTTACCTCTTTTTCGGCAATCTCTATCTGGCATTTGGTGGTATAGAGTGGTATACTAGCAAGCGGGAAATTAAGTAATTAAGAAAGGGAAATACAAATGCCTGATGAAAACGAGAAGAGTAAAGAATTTGTCCTTAAGACTGTCCGGGATAGGGGCATAAAATCAGTTAGCCTGTGGTTTACCGATATCCTCGGCTTTCTTAAAAGTTTTGAAGTTGCTCCAGCAGAGCTGGAGGCGGTTATGGCGGATGGTGCCGGGTTTGATGGCTCGTCTATCGAAGGATTTGCCCGGATTGATGAGAGTGATATGATGGCTTTTGCCGACCCGGCCACCTTCCAAATCCTGCCCTGGAGTTTACCCCGGTACCCCGTAGCCAGGATGTTCTGTGATATCCAGAAACCGGGGGGGAATGTTTTTGATGGCGACCCCAGATATGTGCTGAAGAGAAACCTGGAGAGAGCTGCCGCTCAGGGTTATACCTTCAATGTGGGGCCGGAACTGGAGTTCTTCTATTTCAAAAATGCCAGGGGGACAGATATCCTGGATGAAGGTGGCTATTTTGATTTGATACCTCCTGATGAAGCCAGCGATATCAGGCTGGAAACCGTGATTACCCTGGAGCAGATGGGTATCAATGTTCAATACAGTCACCATGAAGTAGCTACCAGCCAGCACGAGATAGACCTGCATTATGCTGATGCCTTAAGTGTGGCAGATAACATTATGACCTGCCGGCTGGTTGTTAAAGAAATAGCCCAGAGGCATGGTGTCTACGCCACTTTCATGCCCAAGCCTATATTCGGCGTTAACGGCAGTGGTATGCATGTGCACCAGTCTTTTTTTAAGGAGGGTAGAAACGCCTTCTTCGATGGAAATGACCCGTATTATCTTTCCAAACTAGCCCGGCATTATGTTGCCGGCTTGCTAAAATTTGCTCCGGAGATCGCTTCTGTGGTTAGTCAGTGGGTGAATTCATACAAGCGCCTGGTTGTTGGCTATGAGGCACCGGTATATCTTTCCTGGGCAAGGAAAAACCGTTCGGATATGATCAGGGTGCCTGATTATCAGCTGGGCAGGGAAAATGCCACCAGAATTGAATTCAGGGTTCCGGACCCCGCCTGCAACCCTTATCTGGCTTTCAGTGTTATGCTGTCTGCCGGCCTGGAAGGTATCGAGAAGGAATATGAGCTGGCTGAGCCTGTTGAAGAGAATGTGTTTGAGATGGGCAGTGAGGAACGGGAGAGAAGGGGTATCGGCTCTCTACCGATAGACCTTTTTGAAGCGATAAATCTAACCGAAAAGAGTGACCTGGTCAGAAAAGCCCTCGGCAACCATATTTTTGATTCTTTCATCAAAAATAAGAAGATTGAATGGGACCAGTATCGTATGCAGGTAACTGAATATGAGCTAAAAAGATATTTACCTCTTCTCTGAAGTCTTCTAGAGGATTTAAGAATCAGTCTCTAATATCCTGTAAGAACCACTCGGTGGGCAGCGTTCTGCCGATGCCTTTTTCTTTAGCCGCCTCATAAACTTTGCCGGCGACGGCGTGGAACTGGGCGCCTTGCAGGTTACCTCTTTCCGAGAAGGTAATATCCTGGGGAGAGGTCCGCCCCTTTTCCTTTTTGTTCAGAATATCTTTGAGATAGACCACTTTGCCCTCCCGGCTGAGTTTGTCAAGCCATTCGTCCCGGGACCGCCCGGACTCCTCTTTTTTGTCGATTTGGGGAGTTACATAGCCTAATGACTCATCGGTAATCTCCTCTTGACCCCTGGGTGGAGTGGCGTTGCCAAACCTCAACCAGCGGTCAATTTTAAGCAAAGCTTCTTCATCAAGTCCGCCAGCAATGTTACGAACATGGGTACCCTTTTCCAGGTATTTGCCAAGGACAACCGGAATAACCGCATCCGTACAACTGGCAACGATATCAGCCCCCCGGTAGACATCTTCGGGGGCATCAAGAGCTACTGTTTTAATCCCGTATTTCTCTTTTACTTCCCGGGCATAAGCTTCTCTGTGGGCTTTTGTCGGGCTGTAAACCTGAATTTTCTTAATATTTCTCACCAGCCGAAAGGCATCAATGTGAGAGCGTGCCATACCCCCGGAGCCGAACATGCCAACCACTTCGGCATCTTCCCTGGCCATATACTTGACACCCAGACCCCCGTCAGCTCCCACCCGCATGTGCTGGAGATAGCCGTCATTCATTAACGCCAGGGGCTCTCCATTGTCAACTTTGAAAAGAAAGATTAGACCGCAGAAAGTCCCCGGGCTGACACAATACTTCTCCTTGGTTTTTGTGCCCATATATTCGGTATTGTAGATAATGTCAGATTTCATACGGATGGCGAAATAGCCAGCGGCCGAGCCTCCGTTCATATCAGCATAGACATAGGTTTTATCGGGGTCTTGCGTTGGAACATGCAACCCGATATTTGGACGGCAGACGGCTTCCCCGGTTATCGTTTGGGTGTAGGATTCCTCCAGAGCATCCATCGTCATTTTCATGGTCAGGACTTTTTTAACATCGTCATTATCTAGAAAAAGCATCCCTTTCTCCTTTCGCTCAAGTCTAAAGGTTTAAATAATTAATAGTTTACCCCTCAGCACTCTGGTGAAAAGATGGTTTTCCTGAATTAATAATACCGGTGCTATCGTCTTGGTCTCTGGTTACCCACGATTGCAATCTCAACGCTCTTGCCGCAGTGGGGGCAGGTTATATCAAGGGTGACAAGCTGGCTCATTACTCGCTCAGCAACAGCGGTAACCATAGAATCGATATTATCCAGACGTAAGTCCAGAGTATCCAGGCGCTGTTTAATGCGCTGGATATCCAGGGCTTGCTCTTTGGCTTTTTCGGTGGTGTCGTCTATCTCAGCCAATGGTACCTCCTTACTAACTATATTATATTAAATTATTTCCAACAAGTGCAATTCGCTCTGCCTGCCTAACTTTTTTTGAGATTGTTTAGCAAACCTCACTTTTCTTCGTATTGATTTAGAAGGATGAAATAAGATATACTGAAGCTGTAACACTGCTTTACATTAAAGCCAAAGGAGGTGTTCAAATGCCAGAGATAGAAATCGGAAAGATATCTGACTTCTTTGCCAGACCTGTTGTTGCCGGCATTGAGCTAACCGCACCTCTGAAAGCGGGGGATAGAATTCATATTGTGGGCCACACCACCGATATGGAGCTGACCGTTGAGTCAATGCAGGTTAACAATGTAAATGTCCAGGAGTGTAAAGCCGGAGAATCTGTTGGTATCAAGGTCAGTGACAGGGTAAGGAGAGGCGATACCGTTTATAAGGTTACTTGATTGATTTGAGCAGGTTAGCCATCTCAATTGCTTCAACCGCGGCATTGAAGCCCCTGTTGCCGGCTTTAGTTCCGGCTCGCTCAATAGCCTGTTCCAGAGTATCGGCAGTGATTATGCCGTAGGTAACCGGTAATTCAGTATCCAGACCTACTTTGGCAATCCCTTTGGCTACTTCGGTGGCAATATATTCGAAGTGAGGAGTCCCACCGCGAATCACGGCGCCGAGACAGATAACGGCATCATACCTCTTGCTCCGGGCTAATCTCTGGGCGACCAGCGGAATCTCAAACGAGCCCGGCACCCAGGCAGTGTCTATATCTCCCTGGCTGACGCCGTGGCGGATGAGAGCATCCTGTGCCCCTTCCAGCAGTTTTTTGGTGATAAATTCGTTAAAACGGGAGACGACCACCCCAAATTTTAGCCCCGCCCCCAGTAACATACCTTCCAGGTTGCTCATAGCTTCCTCCTTATTAATTACACTACTTGTTGTCAATATCAGGGATATTTAAAAGGTGCCCCAGTTTTTTCTGCTTGGTTTCGAGGTACCGAAGATTATAGGGATTGGGAGGGGTAACAATGGGTAGTGTTTCTACCACTTTTAGGCCGTAACCTTCCAAACTTACCACCTTTTTGGGGTTATTAGTAAGCAACTGGATTTCGTGTAAGCCCAGGTCAGCCAGAATCTGAGCGCCGATGCCATAGTCCCTCAAGTCCGGGCTGAACCCCAAATAGATATTAGCCTCCACGGTATCCATTCCCTCATCCTGGAGGGCGTAGGCACGGAGCTTATTATGGAAACCAATCCCCCGTCCTTCCTGCCTCATATAGAGCAAAACGCCCCGTCCTTTTTCAGCGATGCTTTGCATCGCCAGGGCAACCTGTTCACCACAATCACAGCGCAGACTGCCGAAGACATCGCCGGTGAGGCATTCACTGTGGACACGGACCAGCACCGGTTCCTTTGTAGTTATGTCTCCCATTACCAGGGCCAGGTGTTCATCGGGGTCAATAGCACTTTTATAGGCAATAGCCCTAAACTCACCGTATTTTGTCGGGAATTTAGCCTCGACTACCCGGCGCACCAGCTTCTCATAACGGCGCCGATAGGCAATAAGGTCAGCGACACTGACAATCTTGAGTCCCCACCCTTCCGCCATTGCTTCCAGCTGGGGCAGCCGGGCCATAGTGCCGTCTTCGTTCATAATCTCACAGATAACTCCAGCCGGATAAAGGCTGGCCAGTCTGGCCAGGTCAACTATCGCCTCAGTATGGCCTGCCCGCACCAGAACTCCGCCGTCCCTGACCCGCAGCGGGAACATGTGCCCCGGCTGAACTAAATCTTCGGGCTTGGTCGCCGGGTCAATTATGGCTTTTATTGTCTCTGCCCTATCTTTAGCTGAAATACCTGTGGTTACTCTGTGTTTGGCTTCTACCGAGATGGTGAAAGCGGTAGAGTATTTTGAGGTATTGTCACTCACCATCAAAGGGATTCTTAGTTCGTCCAGCCTGCTGCCGATAACAGGCATACAAATCAGTCCTCTGGCGTGTGATGCCATAAAGTTAATGGCGTCGGCAGTGACCATCTCTGCCGCCATGGTCAGGTCGCCTTCGTTCTCTCTGTCTTCATCATCAACGATGATGACAAACTTGCCGGCTTTTATATCCTCAATAGCCTCAGTAATGCTGGATAGTACCATCCTTACTCCCTTCCCCCGTTTAGAGCAAATTAGCTCACCAGGAAGCCATGCTCCTGCAAAAAATCAGCTGTTATGCCTGTGCGACGGCTCCGGCTAAACTGTTCCACATATTTGGCAATAATATCCACCTCCAGATTAACCGGGTCGCCTGCCTGCCGGTCAGCTAGAGTGGTATGCCGGCGGGTATAGTCAACGATGGAAACCTGAAAGGAACTGTTATCTTTAGCCACCACGGTCAGGCTGATACCGTCAACGGCAATGAAGCCTTTCTCTACAACGTAGCCCATCACCTCAGGCGGAGCTTCAACGCTGATGAGTATTGCCTCACCCTCCCACCGGACAGAGGCTACTTTGCCCGTGGCATCGACATGCCCCTGCACCAGATGCCCCCCTAGAGGCCGGTTAAGAGTGAGGGGTGATTCCAGATTAACCCGGTCACCGGCAGCAAGCAGGCCAAGGTTGGAGCGTTTTAATGTCTCCGGCATAATATCAACCGAAAAGGAGCCGGCGTCAAAACCGGTTACAGTCAGGCATACCCCGTTGACATTGATACTCCCGCCAGACTCCATGCCTTTGAGAATGTTAGCGGCAGCAATAGTAACCTTACCTGCCCGGACTGAAACAACCTTGCCTACCTCTTCTACAATTCCGGTAAACACCGTTACTCACTTTTCCCCAGCGGTAACGTAACCGCTAATCATAAAGTCTTCGCCCAGCTTTTCCAGGCTGACACGCTCCAGTTTAATGGCATCCATCACTTTATCAATCCCTTTACCGGCAACAGCCGTTCTGGCTTCCTCTCCGCCAATAATAATCGGGGCGATAAAAGAAACCACTTTATCCACGAGTCCGTGGTCAAACAGGGAACCGAGCAGAATTCCCCCGCCCTCTACCAGAACACTGGTAATCCGCCGCTCCCCCAGCACCTTCAGCAACTTTGCCAGGTCTACATCTCCCTGCGCCGAAGATAATTCTAACACTTCCGCCCCCACCCGGGCAAAAGCCTTTTTCTTCTCATCCTCAACCGAATTACCCAGTGCCAGCAGCACTTTCCCTTTCTCGTTAAATATCCGGGCTGTTGGAGGAATGCGTCCTCTGCCATCAACAATTACCCGGAGCGGTTGTTTTTTTGCCTCCCCTCCCTTACCATTATACCGGCAGGTGAGGCGGGGGTTATCAGTAATGACTGTATTGGCCCCGGCCATAATCGCATCCGAGGTATATCGTAGATAGTGGGCACACTTCCTGGATTCGCTGCCGCTAATCCATTGCGAGTCTCCGCTTCTGGTGGCAATTTTCCCGTCCAGGCTCAGGGCAAACTTTGCCGTAACAAAAGGCAGGCCGGTGGTAATAAATTTAAGGTAAGCCTCGTTAATCTCTCTGGCTTCTACCTCCCCTTCTCCTCTATATGTCTTTATGCCTTCTCTCTCCAGGTGCTCTACTCCCTTTCCTGAAACCAGAGGATTCGGGTCAAGCATCGCCAGATGAACTTCAGAGATACCCGCATCAATAATCGCCTGAGTACACGGGGGAGTGCGCCCGTAGTGGTTGCATGGCTCCAGAGTAACATACATCACGCTCCCCCGGGCTTTTTCTCCGGCTTGTTTGAGAGCCATTACCTCAGCATGCCAGGAACCCGGTGGCTGGGTATAACCCTGACCTATAACTTCGTCATTCTTGACCATTACAGCCCCAACCGCCGGGTTAGGACTGACCTGCCCCAGAGCCAGCCTGGCCAGAGCAAGAGCCTGCTTCATGTAATCCATAACACCGTCATTCTAGCCCACCTTCAGAAAAAGGGCAAATAATTTAATGCCAAGAGATAATTTTAGCTCCCCGCTAGAAAGATGGAGGCGGATGGAGTATAATTAGGATTGGACTTAAAAAGGATAGCCTGATAAGATGAGAGTTTTCCTTCGCGATACCGTAACGACAATTCTCATTGCGGTAATAATTGTCTTTGGGCTGCAAGCCGTAGTGCAAAAGTTCGTGGTGCTTGGTACCAGTATGAACTTCACTCTTCGTGACGGGCAGCATGTATTAGCCAATAAAGTGGTTTATAAATTTCACGAACCAGAAAGGGGTGATGTCATTATTTTTCACCCGCCCGATAATCAGAAAGATGACTATGTCAAGCGTATCATTGGCTTGCCTGGCGAATCCATAGAGATAAAAGATAGGGAAGTATATATCAATGGCTCCAAATTATCCGAACCTTATATTAAGGACCCTCCTGAATACACTCTCAAGCGCCAGATTCCTGAGAACGAATACTTTGTCCTTGGCGATAATCGCAATAACAGCAGCGATTCCCATAACGGCTGGACTTTGCCCCGCCAGAACATAGTCGGCAAAGCCTGGTTATCAATCTGGCCGCCGGATAAATGGGGGCTGGTCGGTCTTCATTATTTGCTAATCGATGACACCATTGCGGATAATATGCGCATTGCAAGTGACTTTTTCACCGTATAATTAATAGCGTAAGGAATTGGATGGTAAAATCCGGAGTTTTAACTAACTATAGAGACTTTCTACCGCTCACTACGGCTACGCCATTGATTTCTTTGGGGGAGGGGGATACTCCACTGGTGAGATGCCCCGGGCTGGAGCAGGAGACGGGTTGTGGCGAGCTTTATTTTAAGCTGGAGGGGTGTAATCCTACCGGCTCTTTTAAAGACCGGGGTATGGTAGTGGCTATTGCCAAGGCGATGGAAGCGGGCAGCAAGGTGGTAATCTGTGCCTCAACCGGTAATACCAGCGCTTCCAGCGCCGCTTACGCCGCTCACTGTGGGCTTACCGCTGTTATTATGGTGCCGAAAGGCAATATTGCTCCGGGTAAGCTGGCTCAGGCTATTGCCTCCGGAGCAAAAATAGTCGCCCTGGAGGGTAATTTTGACCAGACTCTGAGCCTGGTGCGGAGCCTGGCTGAGAAACATCCGGTTACTTTGGTAAACTCGGTTAATCCCAACCGGATAGAGGGACAGAAAACGGCTGCTTTTGAGGTTGTTGATGCTTTAGGTGATGCTCCCGACTATCTTTTTATCCCGGTGGGTAATGCGGGTAACATTACTGCCTATTGGAAGGGTTTTAAGGAATACCAACAGGTGGGCAGGGCAGGGGGTAGACCCAGGATGATGGGTTTTCAAGCCGAGGGCGCTGCCCCTATTGTTCATGGGCACACTGTTGAAGAACCTAAGACTATCGCCTCAGCGATACGAATAGGTAATCCGGCTAGCTGGCAGAAGGCTGTTATGGCTCGTGACGAGTCCGGCGGTATGATTGGTATGGTCAGTGACGATGAGATTGTAGCTGCCCGAAGGCTCATGGCTACTAAAGGGGGTATCTTCGGCGAGTTAGCCTCATCGGTCTCTTTAGCCGGGCTGATTAAACTTTCCCGGCAGGGTATGGATTTTTCAGCAAAGCGAGTAGTTTGCGTGGTAACCGGCACCGGCCTCAAGGATAGCGACCTTGTTTTGAAAAATAGCGAGCCGTTTCTTGAGTTACCGGCTGACCTGGCGGCTGTGGAAAAGAGTCTTGGCTGGGATTAGCGATGATACAGAAAGTCACAAAAATTGAGGGATAATATGCAAGTAAGGAGCAAGGCAAAATGATTGACCAGGCTAAGATTAAGAAGGCAGTAGCTCTCATTATTGAGGCTATTGGAGAAGACCCGACAAGAGAAGGCCTGGTGGGCACTCCGGAGCGCGTTGCCGAGATGTATGCCGAGCTTTTTTCGGGGATGTGCCTGGACCCCAAGGAAGAGCTGGCGGTAAGCTTTGAGGAAGGGCACCGGGAAATGGTCATTCTCAGGGATATCCCCTTTTATTCTATGTGCGAGCATCACCTGCTGCCCTTTTATGGTGTCGCCCATATTGGCTATATTCCCAATGCTGACGGACGAGTGGTTGGTGCCAGTAAATTAGCCCGGGTGGTGGAAGTGGCCGCCAGATGTCCCCAGCTTCAGGAAAGGATGACTTCTCAGATTGCCAATGCTGTTTTTGACGGCATTCATCCTGACGGGGTGGGGGTGGTTATTCAGGCAGAGCATCTGTGTATGATAATGCGGGGTATCAAGAAGCCGGGAAGCACTGCTGTTACTTCGGCCCTCAGAGGTACTTTCCGTAATAAAGCTAAAACCAGAGCCGAATTCTTCTTTTTATTACAGCATAAATAATTTCCCGCCCATCCCGGCCTTTGAAGAGAAATACCGCCTCCCTTTGGAGTCGGCGGTGGAACTAAAATGTTATTCTAGCCAGACTCGTTGACCATCTATCATTGCCATTCCGAAGCACACATGTCTTATCAAAGACACCACGAAGAATGAAAATACCGCTCATGGTGAGCCCTTCGGCCTCGGCCTGAAGGCTCGGCCTGAAGGCTTCACTCTGACCTCGGTCCTCGGACTGAAGGCTCGGACTGAAGTCTGAACTCGGTCTGAAGACGACAACCTGCTCCGAGCTTGTTCACTCTGACTTATCGGAACGAGTCGAGGCAAGTCGGAACGAGTTCGCTCACTTCGTGGTGGTTCCAGTGATGGTTCCAGTGATGTCACCAGAACTGTCAC
>JAUYHA010000055.1 GCA_030690265.1 Dehalococcoidales bacterium
CTGCCCTTCCTGGACCAAGAAATAACTCTATCCAGCTCAAGCTCGAGGTTGGTTATCTTGCTGGTCAGCTCTTTTAGTCTCTGTTCAATGATTCCCTTCTTCCCCTTCACCCGGTTGGCATTAGACAGCACCGCCGCTTCAAGTCCTCCTTCTGTGCTTACTACTTGTACAATCCCGTCCCAGAGTTGGTTAGCCACTTTCTCGTAGTCAAGGCTCTTGGGCAGACGGCATGGCTTTAGTTGGGGGTACTTCTCCATACGCCGGCACATTAAACGGGGCGCTACTCCCCAGCCGCTGCAAACATGGAATCTGGTGCCGCATTCCTCGCACTGGAGAAGATACTCGGTCAGATATGGTCTTCTGCTATTGCGCGGGCTACGTACCGTGTTCTTGGCTCGTCTTGTCCTGGCTTCCTGCCATACTTCTTCAGTAATGATGGCAGGCATTGGTGTTAGAATCCATTTCTCGGAAGGGTTCGGTTTCTTGGTGTGCTGCCCTGTGTTGCGGTAGTACCGGCCGGCGTAGAATTCCTGGTTGACCAGTTCTGAGACAGTCTTCTCGGCCCAACCGAGTCGGGAATGTAGTTTTGTCGGAAGGCAAGCCGTATTAAGACGGCGGGCAATCTTGCTCGATGCTATCCCTTCAACATACCAATCAAAGATTTGCTTAACCCATCTGGCTTCGACTTCGTTTATTACCCAGCGGTGAGTTTTGAGGTCATAGTCATAGCCGTAAGCCGCTTTCACGTGGTGGTGGCCAGCCCTCATCTTAGCCTGTCTGCCCATGGTCGTCCTCTGGACGATGTTCTCAACCTCAATTCGACCGAGCACCGCCCTGATTTCAAAGGTGGTACGGTCAAAGAGCTCGGCTACCGTTTCAATAGTCACCCCGGTATCTTCGATGGCTTCCATAAGAGCCGCGCAGGGATATATATCTCTGGCCAACCGGTCTGTCTTCCAGGCGATGATGACGTCAAATTGCTTTACTCTGGCATCTTTGAGCATATCTGAGAAGCTAGCACGCGTCCTGGTAGTAACGATGCCGATATCCTGGTACGAGACTGTAACGTCGAAA
>JAUYHA010000057.1 GCA_030690265.1 Dehalococcoidales bacterium
TGCAGCCTTTTCTACTGCGGGAGCGGCCTTTGCCGAAGCCATTGCATCAGAATGTTTTTCAAAACCGCCTCTGATTAGCTTGCCTTGTTTGTCCCAGATAGCATAGTTTGCTTTCCCGCCGTATTGTGAAGGCTGCTGTCCGACAACATAGTCACCAACTGGGGTGACTTGAACTTGAGATATATGTGGCTTCTCTGGAACTCCCCTGGTAGGTTCCGTAATGTCCATCACAAAGCGTTTCCCTGGAACAGCCGCCTTCGGTGCTACCGCTTCGGGGGGAATCTCTGGTACTGGAGCGACTTCTTCAGGCGTTGGGGCAAGTTGCTCTTTCAGATGGTCAAGGGCTACTTCATCGGCGGCAGTCTTCGGCTTCAGTTGCTCTAGTGTAATCTCCTGCTCTACCTGTTTGACAATCTCTGGAACCACCTTAGCCACTTCAGGAACCTTGTTAAGTAGTTGGTCAAGCGCCTTTGTAAAAGCTACCTCGTCAGCCATCCCTTGAGCCACAAAATCCGCCCTGGAAGTATCCACCTGTGCTCTCTGCTTTGGAGTTAGAGATTGGACAATTCGATTTTCTACCCTCATGAGAATATCACCGCCAGCGCCCATGCCAACCCCCATGAGAGCGCCAAG
Organism: Dehalococcoidales bacterium; assembly: GCA_030690265.1. Lineage (GTDB taxonomy): Bacteria > Chloroflexota > Dehalococcoidia > Dehalococcoidales > UBA2162 > JAUYHA01. The sequence continues at coordinate 634 of JAUYHA010000057.1, forward strand.
AGCGAATACCTCTTGCATGAAGGGTTCTTTCAAGAGTTCGGTAAGACCTCTCTTGTCCCCCATCGCTGAGAGTTGCATCATTTCCTGAGAAAACTCTTCCCCACCTTCTGTCAGTCCAATGACAACGAGTTTTCCACCTACCATAGCGGTCCTGACTAGACCACGAGCGATAGCATTCCCGAATCTTAATTTTACTGGCATTGGCATAAAAGCAACCGCTATCTGTGCGGCATCCAATCCCGCTAAAGTAAGATTGTTCTTGAAAACCTTGTTAGCGACCTGTTCCGCCTCTTCGTGGGACAATCCCTTAGCCCGAGCCTGGTCATAAGCAGAGGCGGCCTCCATTGCTGACTCTACGGGCCTTGAAAGAGCACCACCGCCTATACCAGTGATAATCGCTCGACCGACTGCTCCAAGTGCCACTTTGCCCGCTATCGAACCAGCCAATCCATAAGCGCCTACCCCAGGAATAGCTAAGGCCATGATGTTCGGTACCAACCTGATACCTGTAGTGGCATACCACTCAGGGTTAAAGAGTTGTTTCCAGTTGAACTCTCCCAGCGTATCGGGTTTAGCCTGTACCTGCATGAACTGGCCCGCTCTGGCTATCTTATCTCCTATGCCTTCAGCTCCTAACCACTTAAACACGCCGCCGGTATTAGCTACAAGGTCGCCCACACCGGCAGTGAAGGCCGCAGCCGCTTTACCTTTCGGGCCGGACACCCCCTTCTCTATGGTCAGCGATTCCAAACTCAGGAAATCGCTTATCTGCGCATCTGTAATCTTGGGATAGAGGGACTTCATCAAAGCAATGGTCATGGGGTTTTTACCTTCAGCCACCATTGCGCTTCTGAAAGCGTCAGGATTCTCCAGGAAGTAGAACCACATCTCGCCGACATTGCGTTCTGTTACCAATGAAGGAAGGGCGTCAAATAAGAAGGCCATCTGTTCCACAGGGGCTTCAGGAGGAGCGTAGATACCAGCAATATCCGCTTCGGTAATCCCAGGGAACATCTGTGTCAACAGAGCATCGGACTCTGCCGTTCTGCCCGTCTCTCTCAACTGTTTCAAGAAGGCATTGGTATCCGTCTTAACAGTGTCAATAACTCGCTGTGTGGCCGCTTCAGGTTCTTCTTCAGGCAAAGCTAAGCCGGCCTTTTGTATGAGAGAGAAAGCCTGGCTTGGCAGTACAGAGATTTCAGGAGCCTCTCCTAAAAGAGGAGCCTTGAATGTCTTTCTCGTGGCTGGGTCAAACAGACTGAAAGTAGGTTCTGCCCCTTGCGGGCCGGGTGTGACCGATAACTTCATCCCCTTGGGCACTTTGAAGCCTAAATCAGCAGCGGTTATATCTCCTGGCTGTGGTATATTGGCTGGTAGATAGATAGGTAACGTCGTCTC
>JAUYHA010000068.1 GCA_030690265.1 Dehalococcoidales bacterium
GCACGCTTCCTCTACCTGCTTATAGGCCGACTGCCCAGCCTCCTCGTAGGTTAGCCAAGCCTGCTCGATAGCTCGCAAAGTCTGCTTATAAGCATACCAAGCTCGCACATAAGCTTGCTCATTAAGTTCCTTTGATGTATAGATAGTTTCGGTTATCCGCTCTCTCAGTTCTGCTTCTACCATTTCAGTCCTCCTTATTTTTACTTATCGGCTTCCGTGACTGCCATTTTATTTTACCTCCGCTTTGGCTAAAGCCTTTTCAATCTCATTATGGCAGATAGAACAATAATGACCTCGTTTGCCTTCTTGATGTGCTAGGTAAAGTTTTAGTGCCTCATACATATCACGGAATGTTTCCTCGCTATACTTTAGTTCTGACGTGCCACTTGTTCGTTGGGTCATTTTCTTGCCTCCTTATTTAGTTCAAATTCATAATGCCACACAAATGGATTGCTTCCCCACTGGTAGTCTTTGTTGATAAAGTCCCAGAGCATAGCATAACTGGTAACATAGCTCGGTTCATCAACCACTAAACTACTCTTAGTCATAACCGCCTTCAAAAGTATCCCCTCGGCAATCGCATCTTCCTCTGTTATTTCCTGTAGTCTCTCTGTCCTCACGTCTGTTATCTTGATAAAGTAGCGGGCATACTTCTCAGGCAAAAAAAGGGGGGACCGTTTATACCAACCAACATCTCCAAAACCGTGTTTAGCAATCTTCCAGCTTGGTTTGGTATCAGGATAATAAACACCAAAAGAGTCATCTTGGAAGAACTCCCAATGCTTTTTATCACATTCAGTAAATTGCCTCCAGAATCCATAAGCGTAATATGCCTCTTTGATATAGACGACATTTCCGACCTGGTAGCGAGGATGAATGAGTTTTGGGTCGGCATCTTTAGTATTAGGGTAAAACGCTCCGCTATTATGGTAAGTCCAATAATCAGCGTTTACCGGCTGTGGTTTAATAACCCGTCTAGTTTGAGATTTTAAGCCGTCTACAATAGCCTTAATCATATCTGGCTTAAAAAGTATACCTTTCATTCCTCTGCCCCCGAATTCTGTTCTTTCCAGTATTCCCCGATGTTCTCGCCGGCTATAATATCTTCCCGGCGTAGCTTATATAGGTGCTTCATCCCAGACAGAAACAGGTAGCGAGCTATCGGGGAAAACTCTTTCAACGCCCTGCCTGCGTGAAGTAAATCAAAGAACAGCCGTCTGTCTGGCATCTCAGTTCCTCCTTAGATAAAGTTCCACGCTCCAGACGGCAGGCAGGTGACCGTAGCCCGCTTGAGAAGCTGCCTTAAGAAGCTCCATCAGTTCTCCCATTTTACAAGCTATTGCGAACATTGTTAGTTCTCACTCTTTATTATGATTTGCGGGTTACTGATTGCCTGATTAGCTCTGGAGTAACTTGTCTTAATTACCTCTAATGTCAAGCCTTTAGTAGCGTCTTTTCGGGCTTGGTCTAAATCACCTCTAGCCATGCTCTCAGCCCGTTCCTTATCAAAGTTAACCTGTCTTTCCTCTTGTTTTGCTCTGATATACTCAGGGTCGTGTATTTTACAATGCCACTTACCATCTCGTTGCACTACTGCGTTCTTTCGGCATTGGTAAGGGCTTCCCCACTTTCCCCAAATTTTATGTTCACACTTTTGCTTTTCCATTTCCTTCTCCTTTACCCTCCTTTATTTACTGTTAAGAAGCTCTATCAACCTGGCTTTTTGCCAATCTCGTTCAGCAGCACTGGCAGCATCCCAGGCAGCAGCACTGGCAGCATCCCTGGCATCCCTGGCAGCAGCACTGGCAGTAGCACTGGCAGCATCCCTGGCAGCAGCCCTGGCAGCATCCCAGGCAGCATCCCAGGCAGCCCAGGCAGCAGCCCAGGCAGCGTCCCTGGCAGCACTGGCAGCACTGGCAGTAGCACTGGCAGTAGCACTGGCAGCAGCCCTCAATTCAACTGCTGCCGCCGTTCCGTTAGCAAACTTGCGGGCAATCTCAATAGCCTGTCGTGGTCTTTTCTCGTCGGGATACTGCTGTTCAAAGACAGGCAGCACCCTCTCCGCACAATCGCAGGCAAAGAGCCTTATCTCTCTATCGGCTGGTTCAATGACTATCCTCAATGCCCAGAGCGTATCATCCAGCCCGCAGACCTCCAGTATCTTATCAAGGGGAATAGGAGTGTCCTTGCCGTAATGAGCTACTCCGCCGAGAGCCTTAGCCATCTCCCTGT
>JAUYHA010000081.1 GCA_030690265.1 Dehalococcoidales bacterium
CAGCCCCCCAATTCCGGCCCCGTATCAGGTACGGGATAAACTCCAGCCGGAATCCAGGCGATACCGGATGAGCCTACACGTCTGGATACCGACTTTCGTCGGTATGGTTAACCGAAAATAACGAAGCGTAAGATGCACTACACTACGGGCTTCCGTGTTGCCCAACCTCAGTCAATGCTTTTTCATACGCTTCTTCTCCCCTTTGCCCTCACCCCCTTTATCCCCCTCTCCAATCTCGGAGAGGGGAAAGTTTTGACAAGAAGGGTTTCACCCCTCTTAAACATCCCTTAAATTTATCTCTGGTCTTAAACAATCTCTAACAACCCGCTTTTAAAAAATTTTCAAGAATTTTGCTCAGGGTCTTGACAAATGAGAAAAAAGTGTTTAATAATGGGGAAATGTGGTGAATTATGGTAAGATATGGTAAGTATTTACCTCGTCGAGGCTTAAAAACATGTTTTTAGGTGAGTTTGAATACAAGATTGACGAGAAGGGTAGAGTACCCATTCCGCCCAAATTCCGGGGAGGACTGAAGGACGGCGGGATGGTAGTAGCCACCGGCCCAGAAAAAAACATTGTTGCCTACTCCACAGCGGGATGGAATAAGCTAGCCGCTACCCTGGACGGCAGTTCAATAGCAGCAAGTAAATTACGGAGGTTAAAAAGGAGCCTTTTTGCCGGCGCTTTCACCGTAAATATTGACCGGCAGGGGAGAATAGCCCTACCACCCCCGCTACGGGAATATGCCGGTATTGAAGACGAAGTCATAATCGCTGGCGTCAATACCTATTTTGAACTCTGGGATAAGGAGCAATGGGCATCCGAGAAAGCCGCTAGCCAGGAACAGGCCTGGCAGATTATAGAAAGCCTGGAAAGACATTAGAGAGGAACAATGCTGACACCTATCCATATTCCCGTTCTGGTAGATAGAGTCCTTGAGGCGCTAGCCGTCCAGCCCGGTGGGCGCTACATTGACTGTACGCTGGGCAGCGGAGGACACGCTTTAGCTATTCTGGAGCGAATTTCTCCCGGCGGCAAGTTACTGGGCATTGACGCTGACCCTAAAGCGATAGCGGCTGCCGAACAGCGGCTCGAGGACTACCGTGATTCAACCCTTCTTATTAATGAAAACTTTGTCAATCTAGCGGCGATTTGTTACAAATATGACTTTCTCCCGGTGCAGGGCATTTTGTTCGACTTGGGGCTTTCTTCCCTTCAACTGGATGACGCCGGTCGCGGTTTCAGCTTCCAGCATGAAGCACCGCTGGATATGCGGTTGAACCCTGACCAGCAGCTTACCGCGGCCGAAATTGTTAACACCTACCCTGAGGTCCAATTAGCTCACCTGATAAAGATATACGGGGAGGAAAGACAGTACCGCCAGGTAGCCCGCCATATCGTCAGGGAGCGCCCGTTAAAAACCAGCCTTGAACTCGCCCGGTTAATAGAGCGGGTAGTCGGCGGGAGAAAAGGGAAGCTCCATCCTGCCACCAAAACCTTTCAAGCATTAAGAATAGCAGTCAATCAGGAACTGGAACACCTGGAATCAGCCCTGAGACAAGCGGTTAACATCCTTGGCTCCAGAGGCAGGCTGGTCGTTATCAGCTATCACTCACTGGACGACCGCATAGTGAAACAATTTATGCAGCGAGAAGCGAAGAACTGCATTTGCCCCCCTGACCTGCCGTCCTGTGTTTGCGGTCACACTGCCAGCCTGAAGTTAATCAACAAGAAAGTCATTACCCCTTCCCGTGCCGAGGTTCAGACTAATCCGCGCAGTCGCAGTGCCAGATTGAGAGTAGCTGAGCGTCTTTCTGCTCAAGACGAGCATTACCGCATTATTGAAAGACTGGGTTTTTCAACAGAAATCAGGGAACACGGCAATGGTTGGAAGAAACCAGCTTCCCTGGAAAAAATCCGCCAGGTCTTTGCTGCCGCCTAGAGTGGAAAAATTTATTTAATCCCGGAGAAAAGGGAAAGGAGCAAAAATGAGGAACACTTTCACTTAGCCACAAAGAGCCGAATTTGTTTAAAAAGGAGGAGTAAAGAAAATTTTTTCTAAAAAGGAGGAACAATGAGAACACAACCAATTTTAGCCGCAATTGATGTTGGCACCACTAAAGTATGCACTATTATAGCTGAGGTAAACGAGTGGGCTATCCAGGTAGCCGGGGTAGGCATTGCTCCGTCTAAGGGCTTACACAAGGGGCTGGTAGTTAACCTCAATGAAGCTAAAGAGTCAATCCGAGAGTCAGTCAGAAAAGCGGAGCAAAGCAGCAACATTAAGGTAGAATCAGCTTATATTGGTGTAACCGGAAGGCACATCAACTCGATAAATAACCAGGGAGTAGTATCGATTACCCGGAATGACCGCCTGGTGCGGTCCGACGATTTGAAGCGAGTCCTTCAGTCTGCTCAGAGTATCAAGGTTAATCCCGACCAGAAACTGCTCCATATCATTCCCCGGGGTTACACGGTTGATGGCCAGAGCATGGTGAAGAACCCGGTGGGGATGCACGGCTTCCGCTTGGATGTCGAAACTCACCTTATTACAGCGACAGTAACTTCCATTCAAAATCTTACCAAATGTATTCAAGGTATCGGTATAGATGTTGATGATCTTGTTCTTGAACCCCTGGCCAGCAGTGAAGCGGTGCTAACCGAAGATGAGAAGCAGGTGGGTGTTGTCCTGGCTGATATCGGCGGCGGCACTACAGACATCGCCATCTTCAAAGACGGCAGCATCTGGCATACTGCCATCCTGCCCGTAGCTGGTTACCAGCTCACCAGAGATATTGCCATCGGATTAGGGCTACCATTTAATATCGCCGAAGAGATGAAGAGAAAATATGGTAGCGTCATGCCCATCTACGAAAGCAAGACGGCAACCAGTAACGCTATGGTGGGAAACGGTCACAGCGTCTCTCATCGCGATTTATCGGACATAATCCGGGCTCGAGCTGAGGAGATTATCAAGCTTATCCTGCTTGAACTACCACGGTCTGACTTTGAAAAGCTGGTGCCTGCTGGGCTGGTTTTCACTGGCGGCAGTTCTAATCTGTCGGGCATCGATGCTCTGGGACGCGAAATGCTGCGAATCCCGGTAAGGGTAGGCATTCCCACAAATATCGCTGGCATCAGCGATGTTCTGCATGACCCGGCTTACGCCACCAGTGTCGGCCTCATCCTTTGGGGAATGAAAAACGGAGGCAAAGCGCACTGGAACTCTCCCAGAGTTATTACCCGATTACGGCGTTTAGCTTCCCAACTCGGGAGACTATTCCGCTAATTATGAAAAGTAAACTCAAAATAGAATCAAGGAGGAGAATGAGATGGCAAAATCAGGTTACATGAGCAGTCCGGCAAAGATTAAGGTTATCGGTCTGGGCGGTGGCGGCTGTAATGCTGTCACCCGTATGATAGAGGAGGGCATTCAAGGAGTTGAATTCATTGCCATGAACACCGATGCCCAAGCCCTGTCCCTCGTCAACGCCCCCATCCGCATCCAGGTTGGCGAAAGAATGACCAGAGGCCTGGGAGTAGGTGGTGACCACAACCTCGGTCAAAAAGCCGCTGAGGAAAGTAGTGATGAGATTAAAGCGGCTACTTCAGGAGCTGACATGGTCTTCATTACGGCTGGTATGGGTGGCGGAACGGGAACCGGAGTAGCTCCTACTATTGCTGAAATAGCCAAACAAAGTGGCGCTCTCACCATCGCCGTAGTCACCAAGCCTTTCGGCTTTGAAGGCCTCCACCGTTCCCAGGTAGCCGAAGAAGGCATTGCCAGATTGCTCGATAAAGTTGACACTTTGATTATCATTCCCAATGACCGCCTGCTCACCCTCTGTGACCAGAAAACGGGTGTGACCAGTTCCTTCAAGATGGCTGATGATGTGCTGAAGCACGCCGTTCAGGCAATCTCTGAAGTTATCACGGTGCCCGGCATGATTAACCTTGACTTTGCTGATGTTAGGGCAGTAATGAAGGATGCCGGTCCAGCCTGGATGTCCATTGGCAGAGGTTCAGGACAGAACCGGGCCGTAGATGCGGCTAAAGAAGCCTTAGCCAGCCCCTTGCTGGATGTCTCCGCTGATGGAGCCAAGGGAGTGCTCTTCAATGTGGTTGGTGGCAACAACCTCACACTCTTCGAGGTTAATGAGGCCGCCGAGGTAATCAAACAGGCGGTAAACCCCGAAGCTAACATTATCTTCGGTGTGGCTTGCGACCCCGATATGGACAAAGAAATAAGGCTTACCTTAATTGCTACCGGGTTTACTACCAAAAAGGGAGCGGCAGATACTCAAGATGAGGAGTTGAGGAGTTTCCTTAGTGGTTTAAAAACAGACGAAGATGCTTTAGATGTTCCTCCTTTCCTGCGTCACCCCCTATTTCGCCAGCGGCGCCAGATAATGGGCTCAGCCGCAGAACCTGCTAGAAACCACTCCTCCTTTATTCCTCATTAAAGTCGCATAGCCCTTGGGGGGTGATACCTGAGGCAAGGAGGCTGTGAGAGTTTATAACCTTACCGCCTCCTTGTCTCAGCAGGTTTTATCCGGAGCCAAAACGAGTACTAAGTCACACAAAAGGGTTTACAGCAAGAAGGCCCGAAGGGTAGCGTTGTGGTCCGACAAGCCTGCCCTCAGCGAAGCCAAAGGACTCACCATGAACGGCGCATATAATTACGGATATTATTGCAACCAAACACGAGCCGCCATCTGAGCCTGCCGGACTAAAATGTCTTCTTTATCGGGATATTTCTATCCGGTAGAAAGCCTCCGCCAGTTCGAACTCCTCCCCTTCAGCCTGAGCACTGGCTCGCTCTCTCATTCTTTCTTTCCTTTCCGGATTATCGTGCCCTATCTGGCTTTTATGGCAGAACAGAGCAGCCAATTTAAGGTCAAAGGTATCTGTAATATCAGAGCAGTAGTTAGGCCCATCAGAGCTCCAGAGCAACACCTCCTTCACCTTATGAGGTTGCAGCCCTTCTTCTATCAAATCCGGGTAAGCATATAAATCTCGGGCATAAGGAAAAACAGCATCCAGGACGACCCGTCCCGTAATCCGGTGGTCACGGTGCGAGATATAGGGACGGTAAGGGTCAACCGTTACCACCGTTTCCGGCTGATATCTCCTTATCACACGGACGAGCTCTTTCCTGAACTCAGAGGTATCTTCCAGACCCTGGTCAGGATGACGCAAGAAAATTACCTCCCTTATCCCCAATATCTTTGCCGCCGCCAGTTGCTCTTCCTCGCGAATTTTTGCCAGCTGCTCCGGCTTTATCTCCGGGTCACTGGTACCCTTATCACCGTTGGTGCATAGCACATAGATAATGTTTTTACCTTCCCGAATCCAGCGAGCCGCCGTCCCGCCAAATCCAATTTCGGCATCATCAGGATGCGGTATGAAAACTACCACCTCAGCCTTCTCGGACACCATGCAAGAGCCTCCTTAATTCAAGATAACCGGGATAACAAAGTGTTATTGTATAACATTCGTTAAACTGATACAATTTTCTTATAAGATACCGGTGGCTAAAATGAGCGATTTTCACTATACCATCAGGAATTATCAGCCTTCTGATTTCAATAAGTTCGTCCAGTTAAACGTTGAAGCTGAAAAACTGGAGCCGGCCGGAAGCCCTGTTTCAGAGCAACTCATTGCTGAGCACCTGGGACGGCCGAACTACTCACCCGGGCAAGACCTGTTTCTTATCGAGATAGACGGGAGCACCGTCGGCTACCTGGACATGGCACCGGAGCTAACCATCGGCCGGGTGATTCTCTACTGCTGGATACACCCTGAACATCACCGCAAAGGGCTGGCGACAAAACTGCTCGGTTACGCTCTAAAACGGGCCAGAGAACTAGCGGTAAAAGTGGTCCGGGTGAAGATAACAAAGGATAACACTGCAGCAAAAAAACTTCTATCCAAACTGGGTTTCAAGTATGTCCACCGTTTTCTTGAATTACGGCTGGACCTGTCCAGTTTCTGCGCCCTGGATACTACCCTGTTGGCTCTGGAGTGCCGCCATTTAATGCCCGGCGAAGAAGAGAAACTGACCGGGCTCCAGAACCGCTGTTTTGCCGGCACCTGGGGATTTAATCCCAACACAGTAGAGGAGATAACCTACCGTCTTAACCAGAGTGGTTGTTCCCCGCAAAGTGTGGTGCTGACCTGCCAGCAAGATAATGTTATCGGCTACTGCTGGACAGAGCTAGCCGGCCAGGAAGAAGAAGACGATAGAAGAACCGGGAGAATCTCAATGATGGGCACCGACCCTGATTACCGGGGCAAAGGGGTGGGGAAAAGAGTGATAATGGCTGGCTTAAAGTACCTGAAAGATAGAAATGCCCGGGTTGCTGAGCTGACCGTGGATAGCGAGAATAGACCGGCCCGAGCCCTTTACCGGTCACTTGGTTTTAAGGTTAAGACAACCAGCCTGTGGTATGAAAAGATGATAGATTAAATTACAGAGAGGCAATAATTAGCCAGCACCGGCCGGAATTCTCTGACAATCGCCTCGGCAACATTTGACCAGCTATAGCTACTTACCGAATTACGAATTGAGCGGGCAAATTCTATATCCGGGTTTGACCTTGAAAGCAGCAAGTCTATTTTCTCGGCAAGAGCTACTGGTTCATTACTGACTATCACATACCCAGTCTCCCCCTGATGGATAATGTTTCTGAAATCTCCTACATCGGTAGCTACTACCGGTGTGCCGCAGGCTAGAGATTCCAGAGCTACCAGCCCGAAGCTTTCGTAATAGGAGGGAATAACACAAACATCAGCCGCACTGTAAAAATAAGGCAGTCGCTCTTGCTTAATCAATCCCAGAAAAGTAACCGAATCCTCTATGTGCAGTTCAGTAGCCAGCTTCTGCAGTTCTTCTATTTCATGCCGGGTACGTTCATCGCCGCCGATAATGACCAATCTCAGCCCCTCGTGATTTTTCAGATATGGCACAGCCCTCAGTAACTGCTCGATGCCTTTTAGTGGCTCAATCCTCCCGACGAACAGGATTATCTTGCTGTCCTGAAAACCCAGCTCCCGTTTCGCCATCTCTTTATTCACGGGCTGGAACAGCTCCAGATTAACTCCGCAGGGGACGACACTCATTTTCTCCGGCGAGGCACCGTAATGCCGGATTAGCTCCTCCTTCTCCTGCTCCGTTGAAGCAATAATATGATGGCAGCTTCCCGTCAGGTCTCTTTCCGTGGCAATACGGAGTTCAGGCTCGTCCTCGCCGATGCCAAGGCTATTTTTAACCGCCCCCAGCGTGTGGAATGTGATAATATGAGGAACACCCCACCACTGTTTCGCATATTCCCCCACCCAGCCCGAAAGCCAGTAGTGGCTGTATACCAGGTCATAATTGAGGTCATTGGACTTCCTGTAGTTCTCCAGATTACAGGCAAAATCAGGCAGATAGGAATACACGGCTAACTTATGCACCTGTTCGTCCTCACCTGCCCTGAGGTGAATAAGGCGGGCGTTCTGACCAAGCTCATAGCTCTGGCGGTCCTGAGGGTCGTGAACACGGGTATAGACATCCACCAGATGCCCTTTCTCACCCAGTTGGCGGGCCAGCTCTACGATGAAAACACTCATGCCACCGGTATCTTTAGCCCCCAGTGTGCCCAGAGGACAGCTATGAGCGCTGAGCATGGCTATTCTCAGTTGACCATCCGGCATCCGTGTCCCCTCCTTTTATCGAGACCGTTGTCATTGCGAGGAGTCCATCCTTGGAAGGACGACGTGCCTGCACGCCAGAGTGCGTTACGACACGCAGGCGTGGCAGGCAGGAGCGAAGAATCTCGGAGATTCTTCGTCGTTCGCCTTTGGCTCACTCCTCAGAATGACATTACTAAACAGTCCCACATCACTTGATAGTTATCCGGCAACTGTGTAGAGGAATTTCTCTCCCTCCCAGGTGGTGTTTGTAGGTCTCATTCCCCCTGAGAAAGTCAAATTTTTTCTTGCCTTTCTGAATACTCTCCTTGATATAGAGGACTTTGCTCAACAGTCCCACACTCAGGGGATCATACTGCCCGTCATAGCCGCTATTATAGAGATAGATACAATCATTGTAATCGAAGCACATAACCATCGCCGCAGGTACCGAATCCACCTCGAGGATACCGAGCCGCAGCAGTCCTGCCTCAGCCAGACTATTGGCCAGCGCCCTGAAGAAGACTTCCCTCTGTCCGGTCAGGAAAGCCGCCTTGTCTGACCTGCTCTCGGAAAACATCTTCAGGAAAGTATCCATAGCTTTATTAACGGCCTCCCTATCCTCGATAATGCGATAATCTATCTTGCCCGCTTCCAGCAATCTCCTCAGCTTGCGTCTCACCTCGTGGCGCTGCTTCGTCGTTAATATAGCCAGGTATTCTTCCCAGGTAGAGGGTAAAACTACTTCCAGGGAAAAGTCTTCCGGCTGGGAGAAAACCTCATAACCCCGCTCTCTGGCTATGTTTACCAGATGATTTAGCACTGTAGAATCGGGGCGGAGAGATTTCAGATCCAGATTACTAACACCTTTCTGCTTCAAATCATCGAGCAGGACAGTGAAAAAGTCCCTCTCCAGGCCGGGGGTTATCACAAAATCAAGGCAATCACTGACATCCGTACTGCCGAGAAAAGACGCCGTCCCGTCCTTTATCATCAGTGGGGCAATACCAGTGATTTTATCTGCCTGCCTGACGGCGACCAGATATAGCTCCTCCTCCCCGCCAAAGTTCTGCCACCAGACCTTTACCCAGACCGGCAAAACAAAAAAACAATCCCAGGACAGGCGGTTCGGCTCAACACCACAGGAGGCCAGGCTATCAAAACTTTCTTGAGTAACGCTATAGCTCATCTATATAATTATACAGTCTAGCACTTTATTATTACCCAATCAAACAACCGCTACAAAGGAAAACCAAATCCTAATATCTAAACTCCAAACAAATTCAAATTTCCCAAGCTCAAATGCCAAAAATTTGAACTTTGGATTTTGTCATTTGGATTTATTTAGTATGGGAATTTCGTGCTTAGTGCTTTCCCTCCCCGCAGAAGGGCCGACCGGATTCCGGCTGGAGTTTATCCCGTACCTGATACGGGGCCGGAATGACATTTCCTCTTTTCGGAACAACTCTTTACTACTTACCGTCCGCTGGATTACAATGTGTTTAAAGAATTTGCAGATGTTTAAGGAGAACTGGTTATTATGGAAGTTAAAGAACTGATAGTGAGGTCACTAGAGCAGAGCCAGAGGTATCTGACCAATGCGCTGGACGGGCTGACTCAAGAGGAAGCTGCCTGGAGCCCCACCCCCGAGTGCAACAGCATCGCCTTTACTCTCTGGCACACGGTCCGGGTAGAAGACCGCAATATCAACCGTGTTATTCAGAACCTGACAGAACTATACGAGGCAGAGGGCTGGCAGGAGAAACTGGGCACCCCGGCTCAGGAAAGCGGCGGCAGATATACTCTGGAGCAGCTCCAGGCCTGGCCGGTGCCGAAACTGGAGACCACCCAGGAATACGCAAAATCGGTTCGCGAGAAGACGCTGGCTTTCCTTGAATCCGTCACTCCTGAGAAACTGGCGGAGGTGCCTTCTCCAGAGCGCCCTTCTGATTCGGTAGCTGCCATCCTGGGCCGCATAAGCACCGAGATAGCCATGCATGTTGGGCAGATTGCCTATCTCCGCGGCATTAAACGGGGACTGAACAAGTAGCGGCCTTCACTCTATGTATTCAAAGATTTTTAGCGCCGGCATTGCCCCCACCCCCGGCAGCATTACCGGCTCATCCGAGCTATAAATCAGTTTGTAATGTTCCAGAGCTTCGAGAGGCACAGGACTGACCATCGGGTTATCACTTACTATTTCAAAATCAGGCGATTCCTGCTCTGAGATATAGCCAACCGCTTCTTCATAGCTATTGAATGTTCTGTCGCTGGTGATTATTTTAAAGACTCTGCCGCTTTTGTCCGGCCGTTCCTCGTAGGAGATTACCCGGGTGCTTTCGGGAGTCACTGCCCTGCCATCAAAGTTATACAGCCTGACAGCCAGCGAGCGGTAGTATTCCGGGTGGACAAGGATAACCGCTTTCAGCGTCTGGTTTTCCTGCGGCAAGAGATAAACATCGTCAAAATAATCTCGCGGGTCCTCTCCTCCCCAGGTAACAATTGCCCAGAATTTACTGAGAGCCGTCTCATAATCAACAATTACATAAGCCGAGCCCAGTTTCTGGACTATCTCACTAGCTGATTTTTCATCCTTGGAGAGAAAAAAAGAAGCTACATCAGTAACAGCCCCGGGACCCTGGCTGGGGTTAGCATTGGGCAGGCGGTGGGCAATACGGCTAATCCAGTAGCCGTAATCCCACCAGGCAAGCACCCCGTAAGCAGATTCAGGATATTGAAAACCTCCACCTGATGAAGACAATAGCGCGTAATAAGCATCAGGGTCACCCAGAGGCTCAGGAGTATTTTCTTTTAGCCATCTAAGAGAGCTGACCCAGGCATCGCTGGGGGCGAAACGCACTGCACTGGCCGTAACAATTGCCGGTTCAATATTCCAGAAGAAAACACCAAAGAAAATAATAATCAGAGCAAATACAATAACGGCGGCACGGGAGGCAGTAATACGAAGTTCCTCCTTTTTCCGCCTGACTCTTTCCCCTACTGCTGCTCTGGCAGACTGCACCTCTTCAGTCGTCTTAAGTCCAGCCCATTCCAGGATTCTCCAGGAGAAGTAGCCAGTAAGCAGAGCCACATTAACGGCAAAGTAGATAGCAAAGCGGCGCTGTCCGAGAGTAGCCGCCAGTATTATCAGACTCCACACTATCAAAAGAGTTTTATCGCCGCTGCCTTCTTTGATAACAAGGTAGATGAGTATGAGCAGGGAAAGGAAACTGAGGAAAAAACCGGTAGTAAAATTGCCCCAGGCAATGGCAAAGGGATTGCCGTAACTGGAACTGATAAAGGGCTGCATTTCTATGGTGGTAAGCTGAGCACCTGTCGGATGGAAAATTCGAAATGCTTCCAGCATCGACCTGAGCAGGTTTGGGCTAACGAGATAAAAGATTCCCACCCCGGCCAGCCCAAGCCCGAGCAGAGCTAACGGATAGTAAACTGGCTTTATCTTTTTACTCGCCATTAACCAGGAAAGGCCGCCCAGGACCAGCGGCATAAGCAAAGCAATAAGTAAAGAATTCAGATAAAGGGTGCTTACCGAAACCAGTAAAGATATGAGCAGGGTAATAGAGAAGAACATAAGGCCAACCAGGCAGAGATAGTCAGTAGACTTGTGCTTTAGATGGTCGATGATAAACTGTATGACAAAATAGACGAAAGTTATAAAGACAAAGAGAAGTGCTCCCAGCCAGGTGAAGATATAAATGCCGAGGAAGGTAGCGGCAAGCATGCTATAGATAACCGGTTTCCTCAGCACCGCCCAGTCTCGATTCTTAAGATGGTTGAAGGTCAACTGATTCTGGCTCCCCGTTTTGATAGCCAGAATCAAAAAGAGCATGGTTAGACTGGTAAAGAGAACATTGGCAATGTCATAGTCAGTAAAACCCAATATAGACCGCCCCATAAACTCGCCGGGTAATATAGCCAGCAGAGCGGCCGAAAGCAGACCAGCCCAGCGGCCGAACAGCACTTTGCCGATGAAATAAACAGGGATAACATTCAGAGCACCCAGAACTGCCGGGAAAAAGACACCTACGACATCGACAGTATGCTGGGTTGGAGAACCCAGGCCAATCATCCAGCTCGTAGCAGCAAGAACCCAGATAAAGAAACGGATGACAACCTCACCCGGAGCTCCGGGATAAATAAAGTATGGGTCAAATTGCATATGATGGGGAAAATTGTGAACGAGATTATCAACATAACGCATGTGATAGTAGGCATCAGCGCTGGCAAACTTTATCCAGTCACCAACAAAGATTTTGTCGTAGGGAGGGAAAACACGAAGGAAAAGAGCCAGGGCAAAGAACAGAGCCACCAGTAAGCCACTGAAGACTGCCGGCGAGAATCTAAACTTAGTCAATCGGAGAACCACCGGTTATACACCTGTGTCATAGCTCTGGATAAGTATTACACAGTGGCTTGTCTTTGGCAAGAGCTGCCTGATTGAACAAATTTGCCAGTTGTCTCTTTTAACTACTTTTATTGACAATTGTCATCACCATAATATATAATGGCAGGTGCAGTATTAAATACAACTTTCTTTACTATGTCTCTTGGGGTATAATGAAACAATTCAAGGAAAAGGTAAAGGCACTAAGAGTAAAGAGGGGCTGGTCACAGGAGGACCTGGCACGAGAAGTGGAGGTCAGTCTCTCCACAATCCAGCGCTGGGAAGCCAGAGGGGCTAATCCTACGCGTCTTGCCCGCCGGGAGCTCAAGCGACTATTTAATGAGGCTGGAATTGAAAATGAATAAGATGAGAAGTAATGGAACAATCTACTAAGCAGGATAGTGCTAGAGTGGCGGCGGCGATTCCCGCCTTCAATGAAGAGGAATATATTGGCACCATTGTGCTTAAGACCAGGCAGTATGTGAATGAAGTTATTGTCGTCGACGACGGCAGCACTGACCAGACAGCAAAAGTTGCCAGGCTTGCCGGAGCTACTGTAGTTCAGCACCCCCGGAACAAGGGTTACGGCGCCAGCATCCAAACACTCCTGGCTGAGGCAAAGAAAAAAGACATCAACATCCTCGTGCTCCTCGACGCTGACTCTCAGCACAATCCCGACGAAATCCCTGAGCTCATCAAGCCTATCGCAGAAGGTTTTGACCTCGTTATCGGGTCACGGGAACACCAAGCCGCCAATATACCTCTTTACCGCCGCACCGGGCAGAAGGTGATTTCCTATTTCTCAGCCATCCTCTCAGGAAAGAAGCTATACGACTCTGAAAGCGGTTTCAGAGTTTTTTCTAAGAAAGCGATAGCCTCACTGGAGCTAAGAGAAAACGGTATGTCAGCATCGGCGGAAACTATAGCTGAAGCGGCTGAAAAGGGCCTCAAAATCACCGAGATACCGATTTCAATTAAATACACCAGGGACAGTTCAACCCTGAACCCGATAGTACACGGCCTGCAAGTCCTGGGGGGCATCATTATCATGATTTCAGAAAAAAGACCCCTCTTTTTCTTCGGACTGGGGGGTATCCTCCTCATTATCCTTGGCCTTCTTGCCGGTATTATGGCTCTGATTATCGTATTTGAGGGGGGTGGAGCAGTCACAGGCTATGCTCTGGTATCACTCTTATTACTTGTCATTGGCGTAATCAGTGTAGTCACCGGAATAATATTAAATGTGTTAATCAGCTGGAAGGGCTAAAGCTTAGAGGCTGTCTGAAAATGTCATTCTGAGCGCAGAGCAGGGGTAAAATGCTACCAAAGATTGCCGTAACCCTTGGTACCCGACCGGAAATAATCAAAATGGCACCGGTCATAAGGGAACTAAAAATAAGAGAGGCTGATTTCTTCATCCTCCATACCGGCCAGCACTACTCGTATAACCTGGACGGAGTTTTCTTTGAACAACTGAAGCTTCCTCAGGCTAAATACAATATAGAGGCTGGCTCCGACTCCCACGCCGAACAAACGGCTAAGATACTGGTTGGTGTAGAGAAGGTCCTTAAGAAAGAAAAAGCGGAAATTGTTCTGGTTGAAGGTGATACGAACTCTGTCCTCGCCGCCGCCCTGGCTGCCGCCAAACTTCATATTGAGATAGGCCATATCGAGGCCGGTTTGAGAAGCTGTGATAGAAATATGCCCGAGGAGATTAACCGGGTGCTGACCGACCACTGCTCTGATTATCTCTTCGCCCCCACTGAAAAAGCCAGGGCAACCCTGCTGAATGAAGGCATTCCTGAAACCAGGATTTTTGTCACCGGCAATACCATTGTTGATGCCGTTCATCAGAACCTGAATATAGCCGGAGAAAAAAGCAATATCCTGGATACACTGGGTGTTGAAACCGGGAAATACTTTCTGGTAACCCTCCACCGTCAGGAAAATGTCGACAATGAGACAAGATTTGCTTCAATACTAAAGGGACTGGACAAAGTAGCCGCTGATTTTAACCTGCCGCTAATCTATCCCATCCATCCCCACTCCCGAAAAAAGATGAGCGAGTTTAAATTGAAAGCACCGAGCCTTATCCGGATTGAGCCTCTGGATTTCTTCGACTTTCTACAGCTGGAAAGCAATGCCCGGCTCATCCTGACCGATTCCGGCGGTGTTCAGGAAGAAGCCTGCATCCTGAAAGTTCCCTGCGTTACCCTGAGAGACAATACGGAAAGACCGGAAACAATCGAGGTTGGTGCCAACATTCTGGCGGGCACTTCAGCAGTTAACATACCTGAGTGTACCCGAAAGATGCTTGACAGAGAAAACGACTGGCAAAACCCTTTCGGCGATGGAACAGCCGGAGAAAGGATAGTCAGCATCATAACAAGGAGAGGTTGATGCCTAAGATACTGGTTACTGGCGGGTTGGGCTTTATCGGTTCCAACCTTATCCCCGAACTCAAGAAACGAGGGCATGAAGTCTGGGTCTGTGACCTCATGCAATCGCATCGAGCGAGATATACTCGCTGTGATGTTAGCCAATACCGTCAGGTCGAGCGTCTTTTTAGCGAGCACGAATTTGACTATGTTTATCACCTTGCCGCCGAATACGGCCGCTGGAATGGAGAAGATTATTACGAAAATCTCTGGCTTACCAATGCCATCGGCACCAAAAACCTGTTAAGAATCCAGGAAAAGGAAAAATTCAGGATGATATTCTTCTCCAGCGCCGAGGTCTACGGCGATTATGATGGTAAAATGAGTGAAGATGTGATGGACAAAGTGCCTATAAAGCAGATGAACGACTATGCCCTGACCAAGTGGGTGGGAGAACTCCAGGTGCTGAACTCAATGGCTATGTTCGGCACGGAGACGGTCAGGGTCCGCCCTGTCAATGCCTACGGCCCCCACGAACACTACAGCCCTTACCGGGGTGTTATCCCCGCCTTTATCTATAAAGCCCTGAGAGACGAACCCTATACCGTCTACCTTGGCCACAAGCGCATCTTCGACTATGTTGAGGATACCTGCCGCACTTTCGCTAACATCGTTGACAACTTCAAACCGGGGGAAGTCTACAATGTCGGCGGTAAAGAAGAATGGGAGCACGATATTAAGTATGTCTCCGACCTCATCCTGAAGTGCCTGGGCAAAGACGACTCCAGAGTTACCTATAAAGAGGCAGAGCCTTTTACCACCCGGGTGAAGCACATGGACTTCTCCAAAATAAGAAGAGATTTAAACCACGACCCCCAAGTTCCCCTGGAAAAGGGAATACCCAAAACTATTGAGTGGATGCAGAAAATTTACGGCTGAAATATAACAAGTAATGTTGAAGATAGCTTTAGTAAATCCGCCCCAGTTTACCCGTTATCCCCAGCCCCCGATGGGACTGGCTCAACTGGCGGCGGTCCTGGAAGAAAAAGGATACCCGGTAATTATAGTTGATGCCAATGCCCTGAATCTCCAGCCGGAGGCGGTAGTGCCACTAGTTGGTAATGCTGATATCATCGGGCTTACCGCGATGACGCCAACCATCAACTCCGCTATGGCAACCGCCCGTCACCTGAAAAAAGCCCGTCCTGATTTGCCAGTAGTCCTCGGCGGTGCCCATGCCACCCTCCTTCCCGAGAAAACGCTGCTTGCCGCCCCCGAAATAGACCTGATTGTCAGGGGGGAGGGAGAGGAAACCCTTATTGAGATGCTGGAAGCCTTAGAAAGCAATCAAGCGCTAAGTGAAATTCAGGGCATCAGCCACAGGCAAAATGGTAAGGTGGTCAGCAATCCGTTAAGGTCCAAGACAGTTGACCTGGACTCCCTGCCCTTTCTTGCCTACCATTTGCTCCCCCGGCGAAAATACAAGCCGCACCCTCCCCACGGCCGGGCACTCCCTTTCGCGGCTATCATCACCAGCCGGGGTTGCCCCTACCAGTGTAGCTATTGCTCAAAACCCATCTTCGGCAAAAAGTTCCGGGCTCAGAGTCCAGAAAGAGTCGTTGAGGAACTCACCTATTATCAGGATAAACTGGGCATCAAGGAGTTCGCCTTCTACGACGATGTTTTTACCCTGGATAAAAAACGAGCCTTCGCCATAGCCGAAAGGATGATGCAAAAAGGGCTGAGTATGCACTGGACCTGCGAAACAAGGGTTAATCTGGTGGACAGAGAACTATTATGTCAACTGAAGCGAGCCGGCTGCTATGCTATTGCCTACGGCATAGAATCGGGGTCGCAGGAAATACTGGATACTATTGATAAGAATATTACTTTAGAGCAGGTAGAAGAGACAATAAACCTGAACCGGGAGGTCGGCCTGCAGACCATCGGTTATTTTATGATTGGTTCTCCTGGAGAAACTCCCGAGACAATCAGGCAGACCATCCAGTTCGCCAAGAAACTCAAGCTGGATTTCGCCCAGTTCGCCATTACCACCCCCTTCCCCGGGACCAAACTTCACGACCTCTACCTCAATGGCAAAAAGGGCGATGACATCCCCTGGGAGAGCTTCGTCTATGCCGGGACGGGCGGGGGAAAAGCCCCGGTCTTTGAAAGCAGCCGGCTTGGTAGAGACGAGATTCAATGCTGGGCAAGACAGGCATATAGAGAGTTTTATCTGCGCCCGTCTTATCCCTGGCAGCGAATCCGGCAGACCAGGTCTTTCGGAGATTTAAAAATGAACGCTAAGGGTCTGGCTATGCTGCTGGAGAATATAAAGAAATAGTGAAAATGAATATCTTGTTTGTGCATGAGGTCGACTGGCTGAAGAAGGTAGTCTTTGACATCCACTTTCTTGCCGAAGGCCTGTCACTCCTGGGTCACCGCGTCTATGCCGTTGACTATGAAGATACCTGGCAGCGAAACGGTTTCTCAGGACTGGAAAGCCTGAGAACAAGAGAGATTGACGGCGTTTCCCGGGCTTTCAGCGGCGCCTCGGTTTGCCTGAGGCGCCCCGGCTTCATCAAGGTTCCCGTCCTGAGCCGTATCTCCGCCGCTTTCACCCACTATCTGGCAATCCGGGAAACGATTAACGAAAAAAAGATTGATGCCATTATCCTCTATTCCGTTCCCACCAACGGCTTACAGACTATCCGCTTAGCCAGAAAATTCAACCTGCCGCTGGTGTTCCGCTCTATAGATATACTCAATATGCTTGTGCCCAACCCCGTGTTGCGCCCGCTCACCAGACTCCTTGAGAAGAGGGTCTACTCCGGTGTAGATGCCGTTCTGCCAAACACCCCTCAATACCTGAACTATGTACTCAGTACCGGCATTGACAAATCTAAAGTGAGGTATCTCCCCTTCCCGATAGATACCGACCTTTTCCATCCTTCGGTTGACAGCTCCGAAGTGCGTCAAAAATGGGGATATAAGGAAAGCGACCCTGTCATCGTTTTTATCGGCACCCTGTTTCATTTCAGCGGACTCGATGACTTTATTCGCCACTTTCCGCAGGTGCTCAAGGAGGTTCCCGAAGCAAAACTGCTCATCGTTGGTGACGGACCCCAGCGCCCCGGGCTGGAGCAGATTATCACTGAACTGGGCCTGGAAAGCAAGGTTACCATCACCGGTTTTCAACCTTACCAGACAATGCCCCAGTATATTAACCTGGCTGCTATCTGTATCAATACCTTTACTATCAACGAAGATACCATGGATGTCTTTCCGGCCAAGATGATGCAATATGCCGCCTGCGGCAAACCTACAGTTGCCACCGCCCTCCGCGGCATAACCACCCTGCTGCCGGAAGAGTCCGGCGGAGTGATTTACGCTGAGACTGCCGATGAGATAATAAAAAAAGTAATATCATTACTGAAATCGGCAGAGCACCGCCAGCGGCTGGGGGAAGCGGGCTTGAATCGGGTAAGAGGGAAATACAGCCACAAAAAGATAAGCCAGGAACTGGAAACAATCCTGGAAGGACTGATTAAGGAGAAACGTAGTGACCCAAGAGCAAAACCAGCTTAAAAGCAAAAAAATCCTGGTTACCGGCGGTGCCGGCTTCATCGGCTCCCACATCGTTGACCGGCTCTCTCCGGAAAACAAGGTAATTGTGCTCGATAACATGTTCACCGGTTCATTAACGAACCTGGAGAAAAGCAAAGACCGGATTACTTTTATTAACGGGGATATACGGGACAAAAAGCTGGTAAACGATATTGTGGCCGAGGTTGAATATATCTTTCACCTGGCAGCTCATGTCGGCAATATCAGGTCGCTTAAAGACCCACACTTTGATATGGAGGTAAATATCGGTGGAATACTTAATCTGCTGGAAGCCTGCCGTAACTCAAATATAAAGAGGCTTGTTTACTCATCTTCAGGGGCAATATTCGGCGAAGCCCGGTACCTCCCCATCGATGAAGACCATCCCCTGAACCCGGAGTCCCCCTACGCCGTAAGCAAGCTTGCCGCCGAGAAATACTGCTTTGCCTTTCATAAGGTCTATAATTTACCAACGGCTACCGTAAGATACTTCAATGCTTATGGGCCAAGACAGGACACCAGCGAATATGCCAATGCCGTCTCAATTTTCCTCAGCCGGACCAGGGAGGGAAAGCCGCTGACCATTTTTAGTGACGGCGAGCAGACCAGGGACTTTATTTTTATCGACGATATTGTCAACGCCAATATCCTGGCGGCAACCCACCCCGCCGCCGCGGGCGAGGTCTTTAACATCTCCACCGGCGTTGTACACAGCATCAATCAGCTGGTCAAAATCATCGGTGAAATCACCGGCAGAGAAATACCCTTCTCCCACGCCGCCCCCAGGGCTGGCGAGGTGAGGCACAGCCGGGCTAATATCGAAAAAGCCAGCAAACTGCTTGGCTACAGTCCTGAAACTGACCTCAGGCAGGGCTTGCTGAAAACCTGGCAAGAAATTAATAAATAGAACCGAAAGGAAAGAAAATGGAGCAATACAGGAGCCAGTACAGGGGCAAAAATATCCTCATCACCGGCGGCGCCGGCTGCATCGGTTCAAACATTGTCAAAGCCTTGATTGAAGCTGAGGCGGCTAAAATCATCGTCCTCGACGACCTCTCCGCTGCCGAAAAGTGGAACATCCCTGCAGCTCCCGGCGTGACCTTTATCCAGGGAAGTGTGCTCGATGAAGAGGTGCTGAAGAGAGCCTTCTCCGGTAAGCTCGACTATGTTTTTCACCTGGCAGCTCACTTTGCCAACCAGAACTCGGTAGACAACCCCGAGACCGACCTCACGGTCAACGGGCTGGGCACACTAAAAATGCTCCAGTATTCGCACCTCACCGGTGTAGAGAGGTTTGTCTTTGCCTCATCGGGCTGCTCCGTCTACGGCAGCCAGGCCCCCCTGCCCCTGAAAGAAGACTTCGTCTCCCTCCACCTTGACACCCCCTATCAAATCACCAAGCTCCTCGGTGAACTCTACTGCAACTTCTTTTACAACTACTATGGCTTACCGGTAGCCATCGCCCGCTACTTTAATGTCTATGGCCCCGGCGAGATACCCGGTGCCTACCGCAATGTCATTCCCAACTTCACCTACTGGGCACTTCATCATAAAAAACTGCCCATCACCGGCACCGGTGAAGAGACCCGGGACTTCACCTTCGTTGAAGATATCGTGGATGGCACCCTGAGACTGGGTGTACTCCCCGGGGCGGTCGGTGACGCTTTTAACCTTGCCTCGGAGAAGGAGACCAGGATTATTGACATTGCTAACATGATAAATGAGATTACCGGCAACCCCGGTGGAGTAGAGCTGGTTGCCAGAAGGGACTGGGACAAAATCACCCGCCGGCGTGCCTCAATCGAAAAGGCAAAACGGGTCCTGGGTTACGAACCCAAAATGAAAATAGAGGAAGGAATAAAAAGAGTCTATAACTGGATTATAGAGAACCACGATAAAATAGAAGAAAGCGCCCGGTTTTAATGTTACTGAATGAAAATTTTGCACGTATTTGACTTTTTTTCCCCGGGCTATGGTGGTGGAGTAGTAACTTTTGTCTACCAGGTATCAAAAGCTTTAGCCCGGAGGGAGCATGAAATTGTGATATATACCAGTGATTTTAAATTAAATAAAGAATATATTGATTCTCTGTACGGTAGCAAAGTTTACCCTTTCCACAACTGGTTCAGTTCTAGCAATATTTATCTAATGCCGGGTATCATCCGTGAAGCAAAAGGGGAACTCAGAGACTTTGATATCATACACTTACACTGCCTTCGCAGCTTTCAAAATATCGTGATACATAATTATGCTAAAAAATACGGCATCCCCTATGTTTTGCAGGCTCACGGTTCGCTAACAACCTTCTTTCAGAAGGGATGGCTGAAGAAAACCTTTGACATGGTCTGGGGTGATAGAATTTTGAGAGATGCTTCAAGAGTGATTGCCATCACTGAAGAAGAAGCCAGGCAATACAGAAGCATGG
The DNA here is from genome assembly GCA_030690265.1 of Dehalococcoidales bacterium. Taxonomy (GTDB): domain Bacteria; phylum Chloroflexota; class Dehalococcoidia; order Dehalococcoidales; family UBA2162; genus JAUYHA01. The sequence continues at coordinate 20,489 of JAUYHA010000081.1, forward strand.
CAGTAAGTGAGAAAAAAATTGAGATAATTCCTAACTTCATTGACCTCTCTGAATTTGACAATCTGCCGCCAAAAGGAGAATTTAGAAAGAAACATAACCTGGACAGTAAAGAGAAGATAATCCTCTATCTGGGCAGGATACACAAAATTAAGGGGCTTGACCTGCTGGCACAAGTCTTATCCGGCTTGTCAACCAGCTTTAATGGGGTTAAGCTGGTGGTAGCCGGTGCTGATGACGGCTATCTTTCTTCCCTGAAAAACCTGGCAGCGAAGCTGGATATTATGGATAAAATTCTTTTTACCGGCCCTCTTTACGGACAAGAAAAACTGTCAGCCTATGTTGATGCCGATATATATGTCCTGCCCTCATCCTACGAGATATTCGGCATCACGGTTCTTGAAGCCCTTGCCTGCAGCACTCCGGTAATAGTGACTGACCGCTGCGGTATAGCCGCAGCGGTTAATACCGCCCGGGCAGGAATCGTCGTCCCTTATGCCAGGGAAGAGTTACAAAAGGCACTGCTACAAATGCTCAATGATGACAAAATGAGACTCCAGCTTGGTGAGAATGGCAGGTTGCTGGTGCAGGAGAAATTTAGCTCGGAAAGAATGGCAGAGCAGATGGAAAAACTTTATAACGAAATAACCAAGGAGAGCAAGAAATGAAAATGCTGATAACCGGCGGTGCTGGCTTCATCGGCAGCCACCTGTGTGATAAATACACTAAAGAGGGTCATACCGTGCTATGCCTGGATAACTTTATGAGCGGCAACCTGATGAACATCAGGCACCTGCTGGACTACCGGAACTTCAAATTGATTGAGGGTGATATCAGAAACTATGAACTGCTGGACAAAGTAATGCGTGATGTTGATACGGTATTTCATCTGGCAGCCCAGATTCACGTGGACAGGTCTTATATTGAGCCTCAACTTACCTATGAAGTGAATGTGATGGGAACCCAGAATATCCTGGAGGTAGCCAGACTATACGATGCCAAGAGGGTGATTTACGCCTCGACAAGCGAAGTCTACGGTTCAGCCCAGCACGTCCCTATAAATGAGCAACACCCCCTCAATGCCCCCCACCCCTACGGAGCAAGCAAGATTGCCGCTGACCGGATGTGCTACGCTTACATTCAGACCTATGGTATGGACATTTCTATATTAAGGCTTTTCAATACCTTTGGCCCCCGGCAGAGGGATATCGGCTACGGCGGAGTAATCTCTATCTTTACCCGGAGAGTGCTCAGCAACGTGCCTCCCATTATATACGGGGATGGTCTACAAACCAGGGATTATATCTATATTGATGATGCGGTTAGAGCCTATGACCTGGTCTTAAATCACAAGGAACCGATAACCGACCCGATTAATTTCGGCAGCGGTACGGAGGTATCTATCCTTGATTTAGCCAACAAAGTTATAGGATTTTGTGGCAAGAAAGATAGCCTGAGACCAATTCATGTAGAATCAAGGATTGGTGAGGTTAAAAGACTGATTGCCGATTCCAGCAAAGCCAGAAAACTGGTTGGCTGGGAAGCCAAATGTAACTTTGAAGAAGGGCTGAGTAAATTTGTCCAGTGGTATAAAGATTATGGCCTGGAAGAGAGGATTAAGATTGAATGAAGATACGGTTAAACCGGGTTAATTTGGAATCAACTACCGATATTTCACCCGAGACTCTGAAATCAATTTACACAACCATGCTCAGAATACGAAGGTTTGAAGAAAAGGTAGCTGAACTGCTTGCTGAGCCGTCCGAGATAATTTGCCCTGTTCACCTCTATATTGGGCAGGAGGCAGTAGCCGCCGGCGTCTGTGCCAACCTGAGGAACGATGATTATGTCTTCAGCACTCACCGGAGCCACGGCCACTACATTGCCAAAGGCGGAGATATAAAGACCCTGATGGCAGAACTATACGGCAAGGCAACCGGCTGCTCTAAGGGCAGAGGCGGCTCAATGCACCTGGCATCACCCGACAAAGGATTCCCCGGCAGCTCAGCTATAGTTGGCGGAACCGTACCTTTAGCTGTAGGAGCTGCCTTAGCCTCTTCTATAAAAGGAAAGGATACCGTAGCAGTGGCATTCTTCGGCGATGGTGCCGTTAATGAGGGGGTATGGTACGAGTCCCTCAACTTCGCCTCGCTAAAAAAACTGCCGGTGATTTTTGTCTGCGAAAACAATCTATATTCTACACACATGCCAGTTTCGGCCTGTCTTGTTAATACTTATATCTACAAGAAGGCTGAAGCCTTCTGTATGCCAGGAGTCAGGGTTGATGGAAATAACGTAATAGAGGTCTATCAGGCGGCTAAAAAGGCAATTGAACAAGCCCGTCGTGGCGAGGGCCCCACCTTAATTGAGTGTATGACCTACCGCTGGCGAGGGCATGTGGGACCAAATGACGACCTGGATAAGGGACTCAGAAGCCAGGAAGAGCTTGAGTACTGGATGGATAGATGCCCAGTTGAAGCTCTGGAGGAGTTTTTATTGAAACATAAAATCCTTTCGAAAGCCGAAAATATCCAGATTGATAAGGAGCTTAATAAGGAAATAGAGACAGCCGTCACCTTTGCCCGGCAAAGCCCTTATCCCGAGGAAAACGAGCTCCTCAACAATATATTCAAAGACAGATAGAATGCGACAAATCTCATATGCTCAGGCAATTAACGAAGCTCTACATCAGGTGATAGAGGCGGAAGAATGTGTCTTCCTGATAGGACAGGGGATTACCAGTCCCTGGTATGTGGGAGCCACTACCGCTGGGCTTATTGACCGTTTTGGAGACAAGCGAATAATTGATACGCCGGTATCAGAAAATGGTATCACCGGAGCCGCCATAGGTGCCGCACTGGCCGGAATGCGTCCGGTTATGGTTCATCCCCGAATGGACTTTATGTATTATGCTATGGACCAGATAGTCAACCATGCAGCCAACTGGTATTATATGTTTGGCGGGCAGATGAGCGTTCCCTTGACCATCTGGGCAATTATCAATAGAGGCGGCGAGCAAGCTGCTCAGCACTCCCAAAGCTTACAGGCAATATTCACCCATATTCCGGGATTGAAGGTAGTTATGCCCAGCACCCCATACGATGCCAAAGGACTGCTTATCTCCAGCATCAGTGATGACAACCCGGTCATCTTTATTGACGACCGCTGGTTATACAATGAAACAGGAGAGGTTCCTGAGGAAAAATATTCAATACCTCTCGGCAAGGGGATAGTAAGAAGAGATGGAAGGGATGCCACTCTGGTAGCAACTTCATACATGGCTATTGAAGCCACCAAAGCGGCAATAAATCTGGAGAAAGCGGGGCTGAATATAGAGGTAATAGACCTGCGTTCCCTTAAACCATTGGATGAGAATCTTCTCCTGGAATCAGTAAAGAAGACGGGTCGGTTGATTGTTGCTGATGCTGGCTGGAAAACCTGTGGTTTCGCCGCCGAACTATCAGCCTTAGTTGCTGAAAAAGCCTTCAGCCACCTGAAGGCGCCGATTATTCGGATTACCCTGCCTGACACCCCAGCTCCAGCCAGCCGTAGCCTGGAGAAAGCCTACTATCCTGGCGCTGAGGACATCGTTAGAGTAGTTAAACAGATGCTTCGTTCTTAGATTAATTACCAGGCACTCCTTACAATCTACTATAACAGGAGGATAAAATAAAATATGAACTATAAAGTCCCTTTTGTTAATTTCCAGTTACACTACCACCGAATGGAGAGCGAGATTGACGCTGCTATTAAGGAAGTGCTCAACGGGGGCGACTATATCATGCGCCAGCAACTATGCGATTTTGAAGATAATCTTGCTTCTTTTGTCGGCGTGAAATATGCAGTGGGCCTCAACAGCGGAACTGACGCCATCCACCTGTCGTTGCTGGCGGCAGGGATTAAGCCCGGTGACGAGGTTATTACGGTAGCCCACACCTTCGTCGCGACTGTAGCAACTATTGTCCACTGCGGGGCCAAGCCAGTCCTGGTGGACGTCGACAGGTATTTTAACATGGATGTGACGAAGTTAGAGCCAGCTATCTCGCCACAAACGAAAGCCATTATACCTGTCCATTTAAACGGCCGCCTCTGTGATATGGAAAAGCTGATGGATATTGCCCGGAAACACAACCTGGTGGTAATCGAAGATGCCGCCCAGGCACTTGGAGCCAGATTTGAGGGACAAAAAGCCGGTTCTTTTGGCCTGACCGGCTGCTTTAGCTTCTACCCGGCAAAAGTCCTGGGCAGTCTGGGTGACGGCGGTGCGGTAGTCACCAATAGCTCCGAGATAGCAGAAAGGATACGTCTGCTTAGAGACCACGGGCAGCAAAGGGCAACCGGCGATATCCTTTTCTACGGTTATAACAGTCGTTTAGACAATCTGCAGGCAGCTATTCTTGTTGTTAAGCTCAAGCATTTGCCCGATTGGATTGAAAGAAGACGGGAACTGGCTATGCTCTATGAAAAAGGGCTGTCCGATTTACCCCAGGTGCAAACCCCACCACCTCCCCAGGAGGGACACTACTTCGATATTTTTACAAACTACGTCATATATGCTGAAGAGCGAGACAGTCTTGTAGACTACCTGAGGGACTGTGGCATCGAGATTCTGGTCTCCTGGCCCAAACCCATGCACCATCATGAAGCGCTTGGGCTGGAGCATTTTCATCTTCCCGAAACCGAGAGAATTTCCAGAGAGGTACTGTCCTTACCTCTAAATACTGAAATCAGCAATGAGCAGGCGCAGTTTGTGATAGAAAGTGTGCAAAAGTTCTATAGCAAATAGGATTCTTGCCGGAGGGACGCAGAAAAATTGACTGAATTAGTCCGTGCTGAACTAGCCGGTGGCATAACATTAAAGCCAGCCGCCATGAAAGACTGCAGGTTCCTGTGGCAGTGGAGAAACGACCCGGAAGCGAGGAAATACTTTACCAACACAGAATATGTCCCTTATCCGGAGCACAAAGACTGGTTTGAGGCTTCTCTACGAAACAGGGACAGACACATATTTATTGTTTTTCAAAAAAACACCAGGGTCGGCATGGTCAGGTTCGATGTCGAGCCAGCAGCCAGGAGAGCTAATATCCATATAAACATTTCTCAGGGACACCGCAATCAGGGGTTGGGGAGAGAAGTTCTGAAGAAAGCACGCCGCTACGCCTTTGATAATCTTGAGATAGATAGCATTATAGCTCGCATTAAAAAGGGAAATGAGGCATCTATAAAAGCATTTACCTATACTGGTTTCAAACTTGTAAGCGATTCCCCAGACTGGATTACCATGAGTCTCTCGCTGAGAGACACTCTAAAAGGTACAGAGGCAAGCGCTTAAAAGTAAAAAGGGGAGAATAATGCATATTCCGCTGGCGCAGCCATACATTGGAGAACAGGAGACTAAAGAAATAGCAAGGGTCATATCCAGCAAGCGGCTGGCAATCGGCGATACGGTAAAAGAATTCGAGAGGGCGTTAGCCGAGAAATTCCAGCGGAAATACTGCGTTGCCGTCAGCTCAGGGACAGCTGCCTTGTACCTCGCCCTCAAGACTTTGGGCATCAGGCATGTAATAATTCCAGTGCTAACCTGCCAGGCCGTACTACGTGCCGCTTTAAATGCCGGTGCCAGCGTAATTTTTGCCGATGTGGTACCGGAAACCCACAACCTTGATTTATCCTCTCTCTCCGATAAGCAGTTATCGGAGGCAGAAGCAATAGTGGTCACCCAGACTTATGGTCATGCGGCAGACATGGATAAACTGGACCATTATCTCAAAAAGTATAACCTGGCTCTGGTAGAAGATTTCGCTCAGGCTACCGGGGGGTATTTCAAAGATAGAATTCTGGGCAGCTTTGGTAGGGTCTCCATCACCAGCTTCTACGCCACAAAGAATATGACCACCGGCCACGGAGGAGCTTTGCTGATGGATGACGAGGAACTCTACCTTAAATGTCAGTATGGCAGCAGATATCAAGCCAGTAACTATTACCAGGACCTGGTCCCGATGAACTTTATGATGACAGATATTCAAGCTGCTATAGGTCTGGTACAGCTCAGTAAGCTGGATACCATGGTAGAGATGAGACGCAACCTGGCAAGCATATACAACCAGGAACTGGAAGCTTATCAAGTTGGTTTCATTCACGAGGAACCGTGGACAAAACATGCTTACTTTAAATATGCCGCTATATTACCCTCAAATGTCCAGAAACAAGCATTTATTCAGAGGATGGGGGAATCAGGCATAGAGGCAGGGAAACTGTACGACCCACCTTTACACAAAACCAGATTAGGTATCGACTTTGTTGGTGATAAAGCGAAATTACCAAACGCTGAACGCCTTGCCGGTAGAACGGTATCCTTGCCCATGTTCCCTGGGCTTTCCGGTGATGATGTCAAAAAGGTATGCGAAGCTATAAAGTCTGCCGTCAATAGTGGGGGAGATAAATGATTGCGGCCATACACCAGCCAAACTACCTCCCCTGGATGGGCTATTTTTACAAAATAGTCAACTGTGATATATTCGTCTTTCTAGATAATGTGCAGTACACCAAGAATGGTTACATCAATAGGAATATGATTAAGACTCCTCAGGGTGCAGCATGGCTTACGGTAGGTGTTCTAACAAAAAGCCGCCATGGGCAACTGGTCAGCGAAGTAGAGATAAACAATTCTCTCCCTTGGAGCATCATCCATCAGAAATCCATGTTCCAAAGCTACTCTAAAGCACCCTATTTTAAGAATTACGCATCATTCTTCCAGGAAATCTACGCAAGGAAATGGGAGAGGCTAGTTGACCTGAATGAAGCTCTAATAAAATTAATTTGTCAAATATTGGGTATCAATACTGTAAAATTCCTGTTTGCGTCTGAACTCAATGTTTCTGGACATAGCACGGAGTTATTAGTGGATATTTGCCAGGCAGTAGATTGTGACATATATTTCTCAGGACCTAGCGGGCAGGACTATATGGATGAGCAGTTTTTCGTAAACCAAAGGATTACACTGAGATATTCCGATTTTAAACATCCAGCTTACAACCAATTGTGGGGTGATTTCGTACCCAATATGTCAATAATAGATTTACTCTTCAATGAAGGAGAAAAGAGCCTGGAGATTTTGCTGGGAGCCAGCTCATAGTCCGGCTCCCAAACCTAAAAAGGAGTCATGAGATAAAGTGAAAGTGCTTGTTTTTAGCCCGCATCCTGATGACGCTGAAGTATTGATGGGCGGCACCATTGCCAAATATACCCAAAACGGGCATGAGGTGCTGATAATTGTGGTTACGGTGCCAAACCACGGAGATAAACGGGAAAAAGAGTCGGAAAAGTCAGCCGCAATACTGGGTGCCGGATTGTCTATACTGGATATAAATCCCCATGAGCTGGCTTTCAATCGGAAAACGGTTGAGATTTTTGACGATGTTATCAAGAATTTTCCACCGGATGTTATCTACACTAGCTGGCTCCATGATTCCCATCAGGACCACATTAGTGTATGCGAAGCCACTATTGCCGCTGCCAGAAAAAACCGATGCTCACTCTACATGTATGAACAGGCGCTCCCTTCAGGGTTCACTCCCTATGCTTTTAGAGCCCAGGTATTCGTGGATATTTCAGATACTATCGAAACAAAAATCAAGAGCGTTCTGGCACACCAATCCCAGGTACAGAATTTCACCGAGCAGTGGATTCAAGGGATAAAAGCAAGAGCAACTTATACCGGGTTTCAGATTAACGTCCAATACGCCGAGGCATTTGAGGTAGTCAAGGAGATTAAGCAGATTTGACACTATCGAAGCAACCCAGCCATGCGATAAAGACGTGGAGAATCTGCGTTCTCTTCCTTCCCGATTTAACGGCGGAAGTCGCCAGCACAGCCACTTTGCATGTCGGCAATACTCTTCGTCTGCTCGAACCGTTAGCCAGTGAGATATTTATCATCACCGGCAACTTCCCTGAAGATGCCATCAGTAATGACAAAGTTCACCTTATAAATATCCGCATAAAAGCTGAGGACAACACCCGCAGCTCCATGCTGCTCAGAGTCCCGAAATTCCTGATGCTGCAGCTCAGAATGAGCCTTCAGGTAATCAGGTTAGCCAAAAGGTTTGAGGTGCTGTTTCTTGCCGCCGGTGCCCAGGTGCTTTTCTTACCGGCACTGGTAGCAAAGCTACTGCGAAAGAAGATAGCCCTGATTCACCTGGGTGTCGGAGCTTCGTCCCGCCAGGACTACGAAGTAATGTTCGAAAAAACATTATTTGGCGCCGGCAGGCGTCTGTTCCCCTGGCTCACAGAGCTTATGGAAAGGGTCAGTTTCCGTCTTGCTGACCGGATTATGGTTTTTCTATCTCATTCAGACTCACCTCTGCTGAGGAAGTACACCGATAAGACCTACTTTGGCTGCAGCCGCTTCTATGTGGATATTAAGGCAATGAAAGTGGAGAGAAGCCTGGCCAGCCGCGAGAAACTGGTAGGCTACATTGGGAGGTTCATAGATATGAAGGGGGTTATGAACTTTGTCAAAGCTATTCCTCTGATAATCAGTACCTCTGCTGAGACAAAGGTCTTAATAGGCGGGGACGGCCCGCAACGGCAAGAAATTGAGCAGGAAATCAAAGACGCCGGTCTTGAGAACAGGGTGACCCTCACCGGCTGGATTCCTCATAATAACCTCTCCCGGTACCTGAATAAAATGAAACTCCTGGTTATTCCCTCTTACGGAGAGCACGGCCCCCACATGGTGATTGAAGCCATGGCTTGCGGAACGCCGGTTTTAGCCACTTCGGTCGGTATTGTTCCAGATGTGATAAAGGACGGTGAGACCGGCTTCATTCTCGAAAATAATTCGCCAGAATCCATCGCAAAAGATGTTATCAAAGCTCTGGAAAATCAGAAGCTAGAAGAAATTTCCCGGAAAGCCAGGAAACTCGTAGAAGAAGAATACACCTTTGAACTTGCCGTTGAAAAGTATAGAGAAGTGCTGGAAAGTTTGTAATCCGGTTAATAATATCAATGGACATTGCGATTACTATCGATGTGGAGAGTGACTGGGGAGGCAGAACGAGACAGTGTGACGGCATAGAATACGGGCTGCCCGTTATCTTACAGCTTTTGGAAAGCCTGGAAATAAAAGCAACCTTTTTTATATCCGGAGTGGTTATCACAAGGTATCAAAAAATGATTCGTAAAATCTCAGAATCAGAACATGAACTAGCTTCTCACAGCTTCAGTCACCAGAATCATAGCCTGCTGAATAAAGAGCAGCTATTTGAAGAAGTCAACCGGTCAAAGCATTTACTTGAAGACGAGACAGGTGCGGAGGTTCTCGGCTTCAGAACTCCGCAATTCCGGACAAATAAAGAGCTTTTTGATGTGCTCGGCGAGCTGCATTTCGGGTATGACTCATCCTTCAGCCGGGGTATGGTGCCGACAAGATACCACGGCTCATCGGTGCCAAAGGCTCCCTTTCTTTTAGAGAACGGCTTGCTGGAAATACCGGTATCATCGCTTCCTTACATCAGGATGCCCCTCGGTTTTAGGTGGCTAAACCTGATTGGTTTCACCACTTTTAAATTCCTGCTGGACAGGCTCGTCCTGCCCCAGCCTGTCGTCTTTTATTTACATCCCTTTGACCTGATACAGCCCGCAGCAAACCCGGAAATAAGTTTTTTCATTAAAAGATGGTATTCTTATAAAACACCTGATACAAAAAAGACCCTGGAGCGAATTTTGAGCTACTTGAAGAAACGGGGAGACGAATTTATCCTCCTGAAAGATATATTCCACCGGAGCAAGGAAGCAGGATAGTATGAAGACAGAAGTAACCATCATTATCCCGGCATACAATGAGGGAAAAAGCATCGGCAAAGTTATCGACCAGGTAAAAGATACGATGAGTCATGCTGGGGTGAGTCACGAGATAGTGGTCGTCGATGACGGCTCAACTGATGGGACGACAGCGGCAATTGTAAATGAAAAAGGTGTCAAGCTCATCCAGCACCCCTATAACAAAGGCTATGGTGCCGCCTTGAAAACAGGCGTCCGTAATGCTGAAGGAGAGATTGTCTTATTCATAGATGGGGATGAGCAGCAAAAACCCGGCGATATTCCTGGATTACTGGAGTTCATGGACAAATATGATATGGTCATTGGCTGGAGGACCGGGGCTTCAAAAATCCCCATCTTCCGCAAACTGGGTAAGCTCATTCTTGGCTCCCTGGCTAATTATCTGGCTGGCTGGAAGATACCCGATTTAAACTCCGGCTTCAGAGCCATTAAGAAGGAAATTGTGCTGAAATATATGGCTATTCTACCGGACACCTTTTCCTTCACCACAACCATTACCCTGGCAGCCATAAAAGAGGGCTATAACCTGAAATATGTCCCGATAGAAACGGGAGAGCGGGTTGGCTCAAGCAAGATAAAGTTCTTCCGGGACGGTTTCCGGTTTGTTATGCTCATCCTGAGGATGATTGTCCTTTTTGAGCCGATGAAGGTTTTCCTCCCGGTCAGCCTGGTTTTGTTTCTTGGCGGATTCGGCTATTTAGTATATAACCTGATTATTGCTCTCAATGTCCCTGACACCTCCATACTGCTCATCGTCTCAAGTCTTATCGTCTTTTTCTTCGGCTTGCTGGCAGACCAGATTTCCCTGATATTGATGAAGAAGAAAGAATGAAGATACTTTTAATCAACCCGCCAGCTAAAAACGAGATTGGCTCAAACACGCCCCCCATTGTTGATGAAGAGCAGGGGGTTTTCCCGCCGCTGGGCATCATGTATGTGGCAGCTCACGCCGAAAAGCACACCAACCACCAGGTTGAGATACTGGATACCCAGGTTGAGCAGCTGAGCTACCTGCAAATTGAGCAGGAAATCAGCCGGAGAAAGCCTGATATTGTCGGCATTAGCGTGCTGACTTTTGGCCTCATCGACTCAATGCTGACCGCCAGGAGCGCTAAAAAAGCCGGACGGGATATAAAGGTGGTTATGGGTGGTCCTCATGTAAGTATCTACCCAGAGGAAACGATAACATTCCCCGAAGTAGACTATATCGTTCGGGGCGAAGGAGAAGTTACTTTCACGGAACTGCTGCAGAATATTGATGACAAAAACAGGCTGAGAAATATTAGCGGCCTGGTTTTTAAAGATAACGGAGGGATAGTCAACACGGGCTTGAGAGACTTCATCAAAGACCTGGATGCCCTGCCCTACCCCGCCAGACATCTCACTCCTTATCAAAAATATCGCTCTTTACTGGCTAAAGAATCGTACATCACCACCATGATTACCAGCCGCGGTTGCCCTTTCCAATGTACCTACTGTAATAGACCCTATATGGGTAAAAGCTGCCGAACAAGGTCAGCAAATAATGTCCTGGATGAAATGGAAGAATGCCTGAAGATGGGCATCAATGAAATTGCCATATATGATGATACCTTCACGGTTAACCGTCAGCGGACCCTGGATATATGTGACGGAATTTTGAGCCGTGGCTTGAAAATCAGGTGGGATATGAGGACCCGCGTTGATGTAATTAATAAAGAGCTTTTAACCAGGTTAAAAGAAGCCGGCTGCGAAAGGATACACTACGGCATTGAAGCCGGGACTCCTGAAATACTGAAGGCTCTTAAGAAAGGCACCACCATAGAACAAATCAGGAATGCCATCAGATGGTCAAAAGAAGCGGGCATCTCAACACTGGCATACTTTATGCTCGGCTCACCCGGGGAAACCAGGGAGCAGATTATGCAGACTATTGATTTTGCCCGGAACCTGGAGCCGGACTTTGCCCATTTTTCAATAACCACCCCCTTCCCTGCCACCGAACTTTACCAGCTGGGGCTTGAAAAGGGCGTTATTAAGGAAGACTACTGGCGAGAATTCGCCCGCAATCCTTCGCCTGATTTTGAAACCCCCTACTGGCAGGAAAACCTGACCAGAGAGGAACTTATTGAGCTTATCAATCTCGCCTACAAGAAGTTTTATGTCCGCCCCAAATATATCCTTAAATCAGCAATGAAAGTCAGGTCCCTCGAGGAATTTAAGAGAAAAGCCAAAGCCGGTTTAAGAGTATTCAGGATGTGATAGGGGTTTGGGTGAAATCACAGAAAGGCGTCTTATCAATTGAGTACCATGAAGAACGAGAGAGAAGCCATGCCTTAAAATACCGCTTGACCAGGCGAACAAACGAAGTCCTGAAGGTAATCAAATTATACAAAGGAAACGAAATCGAGAACCTGTGTGATATCGGAACCGCCGATGGCATGATGCTGGATTTGCTCGGCCAAAATCTAAATATAAAAACCGCCGTTGGACTGGACTTTTCCATTGAGCTTCTCAGGACAAACAAGAATCCAGCATTAAACCTGCTTGCCGGAGACGCCCTAAAACTACCATTCAAAGAAGATTCATTTGATGTTGTCGTGGCGACCGCGGTCATCGAGCATGTCTCTGATGCAGGGAACATGCTTGGAGAGTGCTGGCGGATTTTGAAAGAAGGGGGGTTATGTATCCTCACCACGCCAGACCCATTTTTTGAACATATCGCTACCAGCGTTGGGCATTTGAAGGATAAACAGCATGTGAAGACATTTAAATTATCGGAGCTTGTTTATTTGCTTAAAGCGAAAGGCTTTCAAATTCTCAAAACGGAGAAATTTATGATGTCTCCGATTGGCTTTCCCTACGAAGTAAAAATTGAAAGAATTATGAAGCTGGTGAAGCTTGATTTTTTGTTATTGAACCAGTTAGTAGCAGCCCAAAAAACTAGCCAGTTTTACTCATCATCTTTCGCATAAAGGGTATACCTATCAAGGACAGGAGCCAGTACCTGAAAATAGAGAATAAAATACCGACGCCGAGCAATTGTTCTGGACTGGCAAACTCCGAGAAAAGAAAGATAATAGCGGCATCTCTGGTCCCCATACCACCCAAGGTAACCGGAATCAGCCCGATAAAAATAGCAATGGGGACATTAGCTAAAGTGACCGCTAAAGGAATGTCAAGTCCCACCGCGTAGAAGAAGGTCAGGGTCTGGGCTATGGAAATAAACCAGATAAGGAGCGAATAAGAGAGGACGGTGCTGAAAGCTGTTTTGCTTCCGGTCAGCAATCTCAGGGACAAAATTAAGTCTTGAATCCTTTCATTCCATAAATCTTTTATTAGCGGTAAGCGAAATCTAGTAGTAAAACGAGCAAGAACAAAGATTACAATAATGCAGACCAGCATGATGAACGCAATAGAGGCTAGCTCATATCTCTGGCGAAAGAGCATACCAATCAAGGAAAGCAAAACGAGGGAAAAAACATCAAAAGTTCTTTCAGCCACCACTGCTCCTATCGTCTTGACAGAGGGGACTTTGTCTTTCAGATAATACGCTTTAATTACATCACCGGCTTTTGCCGGAGTAATCGAAGATAAGGGGAGGGAGCCCAGTATTAAGTAAAGGGATTCCTTATAGCGGAAGGCATATCCCAGCGTTTTTAAGAGGGTTTGCCAGCGTTTGGTAGTTACTGCCACACTTAGAAGTGAGAGCAAAAGTGCAACAACCAACCATAAGGGATTGGAAGCCAGCAGAACATCAAGAACGGCAAAGAAGTCTATCCTGGTAAACAGGAGATAAAAGACCAGAGCGGTGACAGCCAGCACCAGGATATTTGTTATTGCTGAACGAAACGGTTTTTTCATAGGCAACTTTCTGGACTTTAAGCCAGTTAAATGATAACCTGTAAGGGCATGAATTGACAACCACCCTAAACCGAGATTGTTTAAAAAGATAATTACCATTCCGTACTTGATACGGAATCCAGAAAACCCGGTCTAAAAGTGGAGCATGCCATTCTGGATACCGACTTTCGTCGGTATGGAAGTGATGCTACTAAATAATCTCATTAAGCCATAGCTTCAGTTGAAAGAAGGAAGGAAAACACTACTGCTCGGAAATAATTACGGTGGTCTTGTAAAAAACCACCTTGACTATTTATTTATTGCCCTAATCTGCCTGGCAACAACCCTGTTACTTCTGGCTTTCGCCCATACTAATTCTCTTGTTTCGACAGATGAAAGCGGCTATTTGATAAATGGGCAGGAGATTGTCCTGGGTGAATATTATAGCCGGGCTTTCCCCGACGGGCGCCCCCTCATTCCTTCCGTCATTGCCCTCTTTTTCTCTCTCGGCTTTGACATTGTAACCGTCCGCTTCCTGATACCTGTCATCTTTATGAATACGGCTTTACTAGCTACCTTTGCCCTGGGCAAGACGCTTTATGGTAGAAAAGAAGCCTATCTTGCCACTCTATTCCTATTTACCTTCCCATTTTTCTGGGATATCGGCAATACAGTGCTGGTGGATATCCCGCTAACCGTGTTCACTACCCTCTTTCTTCTCTTCTTTTACCTGGGAGTGGAAAAGGAGAAGAAATACCTTTACTTTGCCGCTATGTTTATCTCTCTTGCCATCCTGACCAAGCTTACGGCAATCTTATTCTTTTTGCCGGCTTTCCTCTATCTAATTATCAGCAAAAAACTTAATATCTGCCTGAAAAAAGAATTCGTTTTCAGTGCCGCCGTAATTCCTCTGCTCTTTGTCGGGGTTTATGCCCTGTTTCATTTTTTTATGTCAACTACCTTCAGCTCTTCAAATTTAGAAGGGGCTGCTGCAATCCCCTTTTACCCCTTCGAAGTCCTGCGGCTCGGACTGGCACCGGTGCTGGTTCTGGCTGTTTTCGGCGTATCAAAGGAAAAGAGAAACCTGTACCTCTTGTTACCAGTCCTGACCTTTTTCCTGTTCTGGTCTATTCAGGGCAGATTCTTTGACCTGAGACAGTTTATCTCCCTTTCTCCCCTCGTCGGCATCCTTATCAGCCTCGGCTTTTTCAGGCTATCAAACAGGTATAACAAAAAGGCTGTTTCTCTGGTTTTTGCCCTGCTCTTAGCCATATCTTTCGTCCACGCAGTATATTTGAATGACTATCATCAAGATACCGGTTGGGGCATAACCATGCTATCCAAAGCTGTAAACCGGCTGGAAGAGAAAGGGAAAATTGGCATTGATAACCAGACCGTAGCCTATTACCTTTCCGTAGCGACCGATAAGGATATAATTGAAGCTTTTGGATTCTCTGGAAAGTACCCCTCGGCTGTGCCTACTTATGAGATAATTACTGAAGAATGGCTCAGGAAAAATGATGTTACTTACCTGGTTTTATCTATCTATAGCGAGCAGTATAGAGCCAGGCTTGATGGTGCCATTCACCCTAAATTCTTGATGCTCTTCGATATTCCCTTTCTGGAAGTGGGCAGGTACAGCCAGTTGCCCACATCAGTTTCCCAGTTTAAATCTGACCTTTATAATGAGTTGGAAAGAGATTACCAGAGGGTGGAGACAATCAGTAAAGGGGAACAGGAAGTATTTATTATTTTTAAGGTGAGATAGAGTTGAAACTCAAAGCTAAAAGCTATTTCTTATGGCTGGCCCTGGCACTTATCACCATAAACCTGGTAGTTCTTTTAGATATCCCGGTTTTAAGGCAAATCTCCGGCTTCATTTTCCTTACCTTTGTCCCTGGCTTCTTTTTTCTTCGCCTCCTGAAGTTAAAAGTTGACCTGGCGGAAAGAATAGTCTTATGTGCAGGGCTCAGTGTTGCTATTGTGATGCTCCTTGGTCTGGCGATAAACGGCTTACTGCTTGCCCTTGGTTATTCCCAGCCCCTATCAACTATCTCACTGCTGATTTCGTTTAGCTTAGCCACCGTTACTTTAGCCACTATCGCCTATCTAAGAAACAAAGGGGTAAACTTTTCCTTTTCCGGTTTCAAGCTGACCAGTAGTGAAAAGGTGTACTTAATTATGCCCTCACTATTTCCCCTGCTCAGTACAGTCGGCATGCGCCTGATGAACCTGAACAGTAACAACATACTCTTAATGTTTCTGCTCTTCTTCATTCCAGCTTATGTTATCTTTATCTCCTTTACCCGGCGCCGGGTTTCGGAAAAAGTATATCCGGTTGCCATATTTTTAATCGGCGTCTCACTGGTGCTCATGTACGCCTTGAGGTCAAATCACATTATTGATGGAGACACTCATAGAGAGTATTTTATGTTCCTGACAACATTTGAAAACCGCTACTGGAGCCAGCTAGGCTTCGGCGTTCTGGACGCCTGCTTGAGCATCACCCTGCTGCCTGCCATCTACCAAACCTTTCTGAATATCAACCCCGAATTCCTCTTCAAACTTCTTGTTTCTTCAATAGTTGCCATCATGCCCCTGGTAGTCTACCTTATGTCTAAGAGATACATCGGCAGTTTTTACGGCTTTCTGGCCTCGGTCTTTCTTATATCCCAAATAACATTCCTGCAAGCGCCAAGTTTTACCCGGGTAAGTGTTGCGATAACATTCTTTGCCTTAGCCATCTTGGTTCTGCTCTAGGACAGTATAAGTGAATTCAGCAGAAGGACGTTCTTTTTTGTTTTTATTGCTGCTACCATACTATCCCACTATGGGGTTACCTTTGCCACCTTCTTCGTATTACTGCTAACCTGGGTTGGAGTACAAACCATAGGGAAAATCATACCTGGGAGAAAAGAATCAGCCCCCCGGCCGGCAGAAAATCCTGCCAATGCAGGGGGCTCTCCATTACCCGCACAGGGGAAAAACCATCTTGAAAGTGATTCCCGGACTGACAGGGGTATTGCCCTAGAACTGCCTCGAACTCAGCTTAAGAAAGGACTAACTTTAGCCAGCCTGGTCATATTTCTAGCCATGCTATTTTTCTGGTACAGCCAGATGACAGGACCCTCTTTTTCCGCCGGGGTAAATTTCACCTATAAAGCCTTTATAAACTGGACCTGGTTTTTAGCCGAAGATGCCGAGGTAGGACAAGCAGTCGAGGTAGCCTTCGGCAAAACGCCGGTATATTGGGGGGTGCCCCAGAGGATAGAATTTGTTTTGAGCTGGCTGACAGTCATTTTCATCGCTATCGGCGTCTTAATCACGATTGTCCGGTTTAAAACGATGGTAACCACATCTCAAGCTGAGCAAAATAAAGCTGGATTTTTAATAAAGAAATTGGAGGCCGAGTATCTCATACTGGGCACCGCCTGTTCTATCATTTTAGTCGCCATGGTAATTTTGCCCTTTGTCTCCAGATATTACGGCGAAGCCCGCACCCATTTTCAGATGATGGTGCCGCTTTCCCTGTTCTTTGTTATCGGCGGGATAACGGTGGCTCAATACTTAAAAGCCCGCCCCTACTGGGTGATACTTATCGTGTTAATACCTTACTTTTTATCCACCAGCGGGGCGATGACCCAGGTATTTGGTTTTCCCCGGGCAATCACCCTGAACTCAACAGGTCCTCTATATCACCAGTATATTTTTGATGCCGAAAGTTATGCCGCTAAATGGTTAGCTAAATACAGCGAAGAGGAAGTACCCATACACAGCAATAGTCTGGATACCTTATTAAGTCAGGGTAAAATTCCAGGATACGGTATACCCGGTTCTCGTCTTTCTGGTTTAAGAGCGGGCAGCAAAGTTGGGGGCTACATCTATTTGAGACGGCTTGATATCGAGGAAGGGCTGGTAGCTGAATACCCGGCTACTTTTGACGGGAAGAGTAAAATTTATAGCAGTGGTCAATCTGAGGTATACAGGTGAGAAGCTCCATTAAGAGACAGACTCCTTTTTATGCTTCTTTCGCCAGCTCTTCATAAAGCCTGCCCATTTTGGCCATTTCCTTCTGCCAATCACTCCTCTCGGTAATTATTCCCCGATTTTTCTTACCGAACCTTTTCCGCATCTCCTCATCTTTGATGAGGGCGATAATTTTTGAGGCTAACTCCTGAGGAGCTTTCTGAGGAATAATAAAGCCATTAACTCCATCTTGCACCCACTTTCCATTATCCCCGAAATCAGTAATCACTACCGGCAAGCCGCACGCCATAGCTTCGGCCGTGCTGGAGGCTAGCCCGGCATCAGAAAGAGAGGTGGAAACATAAATATCTGCCAGATTTAGATATCTGGGAAGTTCATCAGGTGGAACCAGTCCGGTAAAGATGACCCTGGAAGAGACACCCAGAGATTCGGCTAACCCTTTTAGCATTTCCTGCTGAGAGCCTCTCTCAACAAGCAAGAACTTTGCCTCAGGAACCTCACCCAGCACCAGCGGCACTGCTCTTATTAGAGTTTCGACATTATATATTGGCTCAAAGCGCCTCAAGCTAATTATTGTCGGAGAACCGGGGGTACCCAGTTCTTTTGCCAGCCTTTCGTCTTTTGGCATTGGCTTGAACTTTTCGGTGTCAGTACCGAAGTAGATGAGCTTGATTTTGCGGGGGTCGGCTCCTAATCCTGTTAACGGCTCTTTAATATGCTCGGCATCGCAGGTCACCAGGTCAGCCCTTTTCAGCACGAACTTTGCCACCCACCCGGACATCCTGGACTTCCGGGGAGCAATTAAAACATCGGAGCCCCAGGTGGTAACAATAAAAGGGTGGAAACCACCGAGGGCAGCCAGTAAAGAGGTCTCCATAATGTAATGGGCATGAAGAATGTCCGGTTCGATGCTTTTAATCAGGCTCTTAAACTGGAGCAGCATCGGCACTGAATTTATCAGATAGTTTATTACCCGCAGGCGGGGACCGATTCTCTTGAGCAGGTGTAGCTTGACATTGTCAATGTTATCAGACGGCTCAAGGGAAGTTATCAGGTGAACATCATGTCCCTTATCGGCAAAATAACTCAGCCAGCGACTGGTGTGTACCCCTGGAGGAGCTACATAACATATTTTCATTGGCCCAGGTCTATAAAGTCCGGTAATGGAAGCCTTTTTCTGCTGCCTCCCGGCTATCAAAGAAGCCGCAGACATCAATCAGTATCGGATTGTGATTCATCAGACTCTTTAGTTTATCCAGGGTAACTTCCTGAAAAGCTTTATGGGCTACAGTCAAAATTACCCCGTCAATTCTGGGAATCTTTGTCAAGTCAGATACAGCCTTAATTGAGAACTGATTTTCAATATCATCTAACAGAGGGTCGTAACCGAACATTTCCACGCCATATTCCCTGAGCTCGCTGATAGTCTCCTTTGCCGGCGTCTCTCTGGTATCGGCTACATTCGCTTTATAGGTCAAGCCCATTATTAGAATCCGGGAACCTTTTATTACTTTCCCGGCATTATTCAGGGCTTTGATAACCATCCCGGCGACATGCCCGGGCATATTATCATTTATAGCTCTACCTGCCAGGATTACCTGGGGATGATAGCCAAGCTCTTTAGCTTTATAGACCAGGTAATAAGGGTCTACTGGAATGCAGTGCCCACCCACCAGGCCGGGCGAATATTTATGAAAGTTCCACTTGGTGGTAGCGGCATCAAGAACATCCTTTGTATTTAAGCCCAGCTTATCAAAGATAAGCGACAGCTCATTCATCAAAGCAATGTTCAAATCTCGCTGAATATTTTCAATAACCTTGGCCGCTTCCGCCGTCTTTATATTCTTAGCTTTGAAAATGTGGGAGGTAACTTTCCCGTATAGCCGGGCGACAAGCTCGGTGGTCTCTTCATCCATGCCAGAAACTACCTTGGTAATTTTGTCTATGGTATGTTCCTCGTCACCCGGGTTAATCCTTTCCGGGCAATAGGCAATTTTAAAGTCCGGACCGCATTTGAGTCCGCCTTCTTCCAGAATGGGTTTCATCACCTCCTCAGTAACCCCGGGGTAAACGGTGGACTCCAGGATTACCAGGCTATTTTTCTTCAGATTCCGACCAACGGTTGCCGCCGCCGCCTTCACCGGAGACAAATCGGGTTCCTTTGACCTGGTTACCGGGGTTGGGACACAGATAATAATGAAATCAGCCTGACGTATATCTCCGGGATTACTGGTCAAAATAAGATTTCGATTATTGTTGCTCCGCTTCAGCATTGCCACTTTATCGGCGTCTATATCGAAGCCAATCACTTTAAGACTTTTTGAGAATGCCTCAGCCAGGGGTAGCCCCACATACCCCAGGCCAGTAACACATACAGTTGCTTTATCAAGTATAATTTCATCCATCTTACAGCCACCTTATTGTTTCACTTAACCCGTCTTTCAACGTGTACTTCGGCTGATAACGAAAAGCTCTCGCTTTAGAAATATCAGCCAGACTGTGTCTAATATCGCCCGGTCTCGGCGCTTCATAAACCGGGTTTCCATTCTTACCGATAAGCCCGATAACAAGCCTGGCCAGTTGATTTATGGTGATGCTCTCTCCACGGGCGATATTGAATACCCCTTGAGCGTCATCCTCCGCTGCCAGAACGGTCGCCTGAACGGCATCTTTAACAAAGGTAAAGTCCCGGGTCTGTTCGCCGTCACCAAAGATAACGGGAGGCTTCCCCTCTGAAACCTTTTTAATAAAAGTGGGAATTACAGAAGCATACCGGGAGTTCGGGTCCTGTCTGGCTCCGTAGACATTGAAATACCTGAGACAAACAGCAGGTAGCCCATAAACGTTACTGAAGACCTGGCAGTAATATTCGCCGGTGAGCTTGGTTACCGCGTAAGGAGATTGGGGGCGGGGCATCATATCCTCGCTCTTGGGCAGGGTGGGAGTATCACCATAAACTGAAGAAGACGAGGCGTAAATCACCTTCTTAACATTGTTTTCCCTGGCAGCCAGAAGCACATTCAGTGTTCCATTCACATTAACCTCATGAGAGGCTTGAGGGTCTTCTACACTCCGGGGCACGCTGGGAATAGCCGCCAGGTGAAAAACATAATAAACATTCTTAAAAAGCTTATTAAGAAGAGAAGGCCCGGTGATGCTGCCTTTGACAAAGTCAACATTGCCTTTCTTTAGCAGACTTTCTATATTCTTCATTTTCCCGGTAGAAAGGTCATCGAGGATGACAACCTGGTAGCCTTTGCCGGCTAGTTCCTCGGCAAGATGCGAACCGATAAACCCGGCTCCGCCAGTAACTACTACTTTTTTCATTTGTTTAATCCTAAGTTTCTCAGGCAGAATGTTTCTTGCCTTTTTACCTATATCACCTTTCTAGCACTCTTTTGATAAGGGGATAGGTAAAGCCCAGGACTGGTCGTAGCCCTTCGATTATTACAAACCTGTAATATTCCCTGCAATAACGTGAAAAAATACTGCCTCCGAAGCGTCTTGTTGTAATGTAATCTGCTCGCAGATGCCTTCTGCGTATCTCCTTCGACGAACCGGTAGTCGCACTACCTGCGTGCACCCTGAAACTGGAAAGCACTTTTTCAATCCGGTGTATGGGAAATACCATGCCTGCCCTTATCCAGTAATCACGGTCACTGCCAATTAGAGTCTCAAACCAGCCCACTCTCTCAATAACCTCACGCCTGAAAAAGGCTGAGGGCTGAGGTATATAATTCGCTTTGTTAATCATTTTCTTCAAATCAAAATCCTTAGTGGCATACTTCCCTGTTATTTCACCTTTTTCATTGATGAAATTGCAGCCCCCAAATACGAAATAGGCATCTGGATTGGCTTTGAAGAATTCAACTACCGTCGGCACAGCACCAGGCTCATAAAAATCGTCGGCATTTACCCAGCCAAAGATTCCCCCTTTCGCCATCCCCAGTCCCCTGTTAAGCGCTTCGCCTACCCCTGTCCCCGGTTCTGAGACAAACCTTATTCGGTCAGGGTATTTAGCTTGATAGCCTGATAATATATCCACAGTGCCATCGGTTGAACCGCCATCAACAATAATATGCTCAATGTAAGGGTAATCCTGATTCAAAACGCTCTGAATACATTCCTCCAGATACTTCACACCATTTAGAACAGGGGTGATAACGCTAACCAGAGGATTGTCTTTAGCACCTCTCTTAGCGGCAATACTGGAAGATGATTGAAGGGTAACTTCTATCAGGGCGCCATTCCTACCCCAGCCATCAGGGGGCCAAACTTCTTTAGTAAGCTTGGTTATATTAATCTGGTTCTCTGGAACAAATTGTTTCAGTAGAGTCGTGTAATCTCTAACCCAGAGCCCTCGCTTGAAGACTCCCAAGCCCTGCCGGTCACCCGGTTGATGCTCAAAATCGTGACATTCAACTAAGACTATGCCTCCACGGACGATACGCATCATCTCCTTGATGACCCTCTGGATATCACCTCGTTTTACATATATTAAAACGGCATCAGTAAAGACCACATCAAAGCTTCTGTCCTTGAACTGGCTGAGGTCTTCTGCCCGACCAACTGACAACTGAACGTTGGTCATCCCCTCACTAGCAAACCCTTCTTTACCGGCTTGTATGGCATGGGAACGAACGTCAATCCCCACGATTTCAGCATCCGGGAACCTTCTCGCCAAATTATAAAGGTTTGGTCCCGAGCCACAGCCGATTTCGAGAACGCTGGAGATAGGGGAGAAAGCGGCTACCCTTTCCACGAGAAAAGAGCGATGAGGATGATTGATTGAGTCCCAGTACCCTTCCCCCCAGGTATCCCCCTCTTTACTCCACCACTCACCAAGCCGGTTCCTTCTCAGATATTGTCTGAACTCTACAAATTTCGTCGCCGGAGGGATATAAACGGCACGGACCAGTTTATTCAGTCGGGGGTATTGCGCAAGAAAAGCTTTTATTTTGCTTATTTTTGTTGCCCTGGCGTTTAATAACATCTTTTGAAACTTTATTTGGTCTTCTGAAATACGGCCCTAGTCCTGAAGTAAAATGCTCTACATAATCCAAGGATAACCCTGCGGATAAGATAGGGCAGAAAACTAACAAGATAATAATACCACGAACGGGCATTGAATGGATAATACCTTAAAGATAGAGCCAGTGCTTCTTTCCCTAAACCTTTATAGTTCTCCTTGGAGAATGCCGCTCCCCAACTCAAATAATAGTCGGAAAACTTCTTGCGTACCGGCCGCGGCATTCCTAGTTCTTGGGGTTGGCTCTCTTTGCCTCTTAAGGAAAGCTCCTCTTCAATCTGGCGAAACACTCTTGAGAACATATGGAACGGTGTGTATTCCGTAGTTGCCCTTTTCCAACCAGCTTGAGCGATAGCTCGTCGTTCCCGGCCATGTTTCAGATAGTAATCAGCTTTATCTATCATTTCCTTCACGTCGTGAAAACAGACAATCTCTTTATCTATTTGAAAGTAGTTCTCAATGCCGGGAACATACTCGGTCAACAAGAATCCACCAGCCAGGCAGACCATAGTCATTCTTCCTTTAAGCCCCATTTCGGCATCACTACCCGCCGCCCTGGAAAAATTGAGATTTATTTTGCTGGTGCTGAAGATATCTATCATCTCTTCAAAGGGAAGAAACCCTCCCCCCTTCTTCTGCCCCCAGCCCATACCAAATACCTGAACCGGAATACCTCTTTTCTTGAGTTCTTTGATATATCCTTCCCGGTCCAGGTACTTCAACCCGACAAAGGTAACGTCATACTTTTCTTCCACCTTTGACCAATCGCGGTCAACAGGAACACCTTCACAGGATATCGGCTGGAGCACCCGGGCGCCCAGCGCTGCATATTTTGGCGATGCCTGAGGGAAAAAGGTTACGCAATAGTCAAGATGCGGAATCCACCATTTTGAGTAGTCATCAAAGCGACGTTCATCATCAAAGAACCAACCGATGACCAGACTACCTTCTTCCCTGATACTATCAAAGGTCGATTCTTGAAATTCATAGTCGGTAGAAAACCAGAGGACATATTTGGGATGTTCCCTTCTCACCAGCTCGATGACCTCTGTATTAACCGCTTTTATGCCTACTTCGGTCATCCGCTTTGCCCAGTCATACACTATTACTCTGGAGAAGAGCTGTTGCAATGCCCGATAGTAATTTTGGAAAATGGGAGCATCGGCTGCAGTGTAGGTTGCCAGAGTATCGGCAATATGTTTAGCCAGTTTATGCCGGGACAAGTCTTCGAGCTGGCTTAACATAAGAAGCGTTTCGTCTATCACCCTGCTCTCCTCAAGAAACCTCCGACGGCCTTTATTTGGAGTAGCTACCATTACAACCTAGTCATATTCTACAATTTCGAGACAATAATGCCAAACTGGCAGCACTAGGGTGACCTTCAAGGGTACTTTCTATCCGTAGATAGCAAGTTACGGCTTTACCGGTGCCATCTTCGGTTTGCTTCCTCCAGGTCGCTTGGGAAGTCAATATCTATCCAGGGATGGTCAGTAGTATATACACTGACAGGGTGTCCCT
Source organism: Dehalococcoidales bacterium (assembly GCA_030690265.1). Taxonomy (GTDB): domain Bacteria; phylum Chloroflexota; class Dehalococcoidia; order Dehalococcoidales; family UBA2162; genus JAUYHA01. The sequence goes on from JAUYHA010000081.1 coordinate 44,685, forward strand.
TCCCAATGAGCCGCCGGATAAGCCGTGGGAAGCTGGTATCAAGGTTGGTCCTGGCAACCTGTTCCAGCTCCTCAATCACCGCCGGAATAATCTCCGAGGAGAACTTTGCGATACCGATGAACTCCCCATATGGTTCGTCCACATCCTTGCCAATGGCAATAACCAGGTCTTGCTGAATGACCACTCTTTCAGCTTCTTTATCTATGCCCTTCCGGTCAACTACCAGAAGTATGTCTCCTTCTTCAGCAATGACCTCACTGATAAGTTCAGACTGGAAGAGAGTGTCGTTATATTGCAAGATGAAGCCTGATTTAAGCTCATGGCGCACCAGCCATAAATTCATAGCTACGTTACAGGTTTCATAGAATGGATTGAAGATACAAGAAACCCTCCCGGCACAGAATTTCTCTATCTGTTCGGCGCCGAAACCGGTTATTACCAGTATGTCTTTAAGACCCGCCTTTTGCAAAGCCTGAAGCTGGTGGTCAAGGATAGCTTTGCCTCCTACCTCCAGAAGACTCACCGGCGTGTTCTTGGTTATTGGCAGCAAGCGGGGGCTTCTCGCTGCTGCTGTAATGACTGCTCTCATCTTTTAGGCTTCCACCCCGGTTATCAGGCGCATTCGGATAAAAGCACTGAGCCGGTCAATGGCGGTTACAGTGAGTACCATGACCAGCAGGGTAGTGAGCACCTCCTGGTTCTTGAATAGGCGGACGCTGGTGATAAGCTCTATGCCAATACCACCAGCCCCCACCAGCCCGAGTACGGTAGCCGCCCGAAAACTATGCTCCAGATAGTAGAAAGTGTAGCCAACAAATAACGGTTTAACCTGGGGCAGTATACCATAATATATAGTCTGGATACGATTAGCACCAGTAGAGGCTATAGCTGTAACCAGCTCCTGGTTAACTGCCTCGATAGTCTCTGAGAAGTACTTACCCAGAGCCCCGAGGAGGTGCACCGTCAGTGCCAGAACGCCGGGGAAGGGGCCGAGACCAACCATCGAGACGAAAAGCAGTGCCCAGACAATTTCATTAACACCCCGGCAGGCGTCAAATAAGGTGCGGGTTGTCTGGTACACTGGCCGGTAAGGCATGACATTCCGGGCAGCAAAAAAAGATAAGGGTAAGGCTAAAGCCGCTCCGAAGGTAGTGCCCATAACAGCCATCTGGAGAGTCTCGCCAGCCCTGACCAAAAGCCTGCCAGTGATGCTCAGGTCAGGGGGAAACATCCGTACTACATAGTCGGCCATGAATGGAATGCCCTTGATGAAGGTAATCGGGTTGGTGTCACTGCCTTCAATTGCCCACAGGTAGATGACAACGATACCAAGCATGACGGCTACGTGACGAAACTTCCTGCCGGGTTTGAAGGATATTTTCATCTAGAACCCCCTCTTCCCGTAGAGAACCCAGTCTTCAGTTTCTCCATAGATGTCAATTATGTCCTTATCGGTTAGCTCATCGGGGGTATTCTCAACGACAATCTGCCCCTCCCGAAGCCCAACCATACGTGTGGCGTAAGACTTAGCCAGTTCAAGGAAATGGAGGCTGGCTACCAGGGTTATATTACTCTCCGTACAGATTTCAGTGATAAGATCCATAATTTCTTTCATTAGCTTGGGGTCCAGACTGGAGACAGGTTCATCGGCGAGAAGGATTGTAGAACGTTGGGCTATAGCTCGGGCTATAGCCACGCGCTGTTTCTGACCACCACTTAAATCACTAACCCTTTTCTGAATATAGCTCTCTAAGCCCACTCTCTTCAGAGCCTCAGTGGCTATGGCAACATCTTCCTCACTAAACCTTCCCAGGAGACTTGACAATGTAGCTACATAACCGAGTCTTCCCAGGATGACGTTCTTCAGCACTGAGGCTCCTTCCAGCAGATTAAAATTTTGGGAAATTACCCCTACCTGCCGACGTATTTGCTTAACCTCTACGGGTGGCAGAGAGGTAATTTCCCTGCCACCGATATAGACGCGCCCTTCAGTGGGTCTGATAGATAAATTTGTGCAGCGAAGCAGTGTTGATTTTCCTGAGCCGCTGGAGCCCAGAAGCACTAGGCGCTCCCCTTTATTCACCTCCAGGTTAATATCCCTCAGTGCCCGTTCCACCTTACCTTCGTGACCGTCAGCCTGAGTTGCAGCATGTCCGGCTCTGACCGCATAATAATGACTCAGCCCTTCTATTCTAATCATGTCACCAACACCTTAAAGATGATTATAGGTCCAGAACCTCCGCTACCTCACGAATAATGTCATAGTCGGAGTCTGTCACTTTCACGTACTTCTCAATGTCACCCCATCCTCCCACTTCGTGAATAGTTTGCTCATCCATTTCAATCAGCGCCTGTTGAATCCGGTCTTTCAGGTCTTGAGGCAGGTCTCCCCTGACAGCAATTGGCGACCCTGGTATGGAAGACGATTCGAAAATGATTATGTTCACTTCAGGGTCGATTTGTCCCTCTTTTAGCATTCGGTTGTAAGAGGTATCGCTATCGGCTCCGGCGTCTACCTTACCATTTTTCACCGCCAGTTCCACGGCATTGTGAGACCCGGCATAATACATGGTTGAAAAGTCATTGTCAGGGTCAATTCCGTTTTCAATCAGCATCTTTCTCGGTATCAGATGACCGGATGTGGAAGCCGGGTCCACAAAGGCAAAGGAACGACCTTTAAGGTCAGCCAGCGTTTTTATACCTGAATCTGCCCGGGTAATGATAAGGCTTTTGTAGGTCGTCTTCTTAGTGTCCCGCCTGTAGCCGTTGACAATTGCCTCCGCCCCTGCCTGTTCTACCGCCAAAATATAGGAAAAAGGACCAAACCAGGCCATATCAATGTGCTTGTTTCGCATCGCCTCTATAGCCGCCGTATAGTCATCGGTTACTTGAAGCTCTATCTTCATATCCAGCTTTCCTTCCAGGTAGTTGGCCATGGCTTCATACTGACGCAGCATCTCTGTAGCGTCGTCAGCCGGGATGAGTCCAAAACGCAGGACTTCTCTTTTCCCATCAGCCTGAGTGCATCCGACCATAGCAAATATAGATAGCAATAGCATGACGAAACCTATTTTATAGCCGAACCCTAGCGCTTTTTTCATTTCTAACTTTTCTCCTCCTTTTTATGTAAACACTGCGGCCACAGTAGTGCTCAGGTATTACTGACGAACCATCTGGTTACCTCAGCCAGGTCCTGTGGCGTATCAATTTCCATCCAGCCGCCCTCGATGTCAACACTCTGCACCACAGAACCGTTATCTATCAGCTCTTGAATCATGTCAGTCATATATGCCTTCGCCAGAGAGGCAGCGTTGTGGAAAGGGGCAGTTGGGTGTTCCTTCTCCACCCGGTGATAGGCTGTCCTCATAGTCTCAGCTCCTGATTTAGTGAATTTAGCCAGCCCGATAAACTCTCCATAAGCTTCTTCCGCACTGATTACTCCCTTGCCAATCTTTACCACCCTGCCATCTTTAACCCTGACCAGTTCGGCTTGAGAAATCGGGTGCTGGTTGCGCTCCCTATAGTGTTCAACCCAATTGACATCGGTCACCAGAGCAATATCGGCTTCACTACGGACGAGTTTCTCCACAATTTCTTTGCTGTAAATAATATCTGAATAGGAAAAGATAAAATCGTCATTCATCTCGTCTTCAGCGCAGAACAGCGAGCAGAGGATATTATTATGCATAAAATTTGAATTCTGGTAATAGGTTATGTTGGGATAGTTGATTAGGTCACTATGGTACCCTTTTACTACCACAATATGCTCAATCCCGTTTTCTCTCAATGCCCTGATGGCTCTTTCCAGAATAGTTTGACTGCCAATTTCTAAAAGACATTTTGGTTTTTCATTAGTAACAGGCCGTAGACGATTACCAGAACCAGCCGCAACAATGATAGCTTTCATAACAACATATACTCTCCTTGGTTCTGATTGTTTACTTTAATACTGAAGGTAACTCCTGCCTGACCCTTTCAAAATCTTCCGGAGTATCAACCTCCGCCCAACCACCGTGAATATCAACATGCACCACAGGATAACCTTGGTCGATAAGCTCCTGAACCATGTCAGTGAAGTATGCCTTCTCCAGAGAAGGTGCCCGTTGAAAGGTTTTGGCCTGGTAATTTTGCATTGCCCATTTGTAATTAAGCTTAAGGACTTCAGCCCCCTTTTTGCTGAATTTCGCCAGCCCGATAAACTCACCATAAGCTTCCTCAGGCAGAATGAGATTTCTACCAATCCGCGTTATCCGCTCACCCTCAACCTTGACAAGCTCAGCCTCAGGAACAGGATGCTGACGACGGTGACGGTAGCGAGTCTCCCACTCGGTATCTACTACCATTGCGATATCAGACCTGTTCTGCAGCAGAAGCTCAAGCACCGTTTTAGAGTAGATAATATCTGAGTAGACAAAGACGAATTCGGTATCCATCTCGTCTCTGGCATAAAACAAAGAACTCAAGATACCACTATTTCGGTAGTCCCTGTTTTCGTAGTATCTTATTGCAGGATAGTCGATTTTTTCTCCGCGGTATCCGCGAACCACGGCAATATCATAGATGCCACACGCCCTGAGGTTTTCCAGCCCTCTGCCGATGATGGTCTTATCACCCACCTCCAGCAGGCAAGCTGGCTTATCCGGAATGATGGAGAGCAGGCGACTGCTTTCACCTGCGGCTACAATAATCGCCCTGACATTTCGGTATCCCCCGAGTGAGCCAATATCCAGCCCCTGGCGAGAAAGCTCTTCCAGATAAGGCTCCAAAATCTCCCGCCCGTGCTTCTCCAAAATCGCATTGGCTAATCTATCAGCCAGCTTTTCCCCCAGGTGGTCCAGGATTTTACGGTGTAGTTGCCGGCTGGTCAGAGTATTTCCCAGCTCACCAGCCAGCTTGTCATCTCCATGGCGCAATCGTTTGTGACCAGCCAAGCCCTGGGAAGTCTTAAAAGTAGCCCTGCAGATATCACAGGCAATCATCAGTGCTGAGTATAATACTGAGTTACTGATTTGTCAAGCACCCTATCGGGGTATCTGGGGAAGATTTAACGGCTAACCGGACTCAAACTCCTCGCCGTAGGCACGGTCTCTTATGCCCTTCCCCTTTATCGGGGCCCTCCAGTCCTCGCCGTAAGTATATTTCAGCCATCTTTCCGGCTCACTGAGAATTCTCCATTTCTCGCCCAGAAATTGAACTTCGCAATATGTTTCAAAGGCATCAACATCAAACTTAATCGGGTCATTAACACGTTTCGTGCCATTAAGTCTGAAAAGATAAAAATCAGTGTGCTCACCACTGCGGTAAAGGGTTACCAGATTTTCCGCCAGCCCCAGATAAAACCCCTCTTTAGCCAGTATCGCTTCACAGCTAAGGAGTCGGGGTAAGTCTTCAGCACAAATGGCTAAGTCGGTATCCTCGTCATAGGAGATTATGTCATGGTCACGGTAAGCTCCCAGAAAGGTACCAAACATCAGCCAGAACCGGATACCCTCTTTATCCAGGATTCGCTTGATATCCAGCAGATTTTTTTCGGCAATTCCCATATTCATAGTTCGGCCAACTGGGGTAGCAATCCAAGGACGTGAGTAGTAGCCTCCGGCAAAAGGGTCAAGTCCCTCCTCAAATCGAGCTATGGCATAGAAGCGGTAAATCCTCTCCAGAACTTTCCTGACGTAGTGGGAGAGCAAAATGCTTCTGGCGATTTTCACCATAAGTTTGTTCATTATAATCCCCATTATTCTATTGCTATTGCCTTAAAAGATTGTCCCATAATGCAGACTCCCTCATCAGCCGATGGTATATCACGACCGGGACGGAAAGGTTGCGACTCAAGAGTAAACGAGCAGGCATTTTCCCAATCATCAGTTCGTAATTCTTCTGCGCCTTCGCCATAATAGCCTCGCAGCCAGATAGAATATTGCCCGCTGGTGAGAATCAGAGGTCCAATTTCAATTCTTATTTTTCTAACCTTTCTATCGAAGTAAATGCCATGATAAGCTCCCGATGAGCCGATGGAAACACGCTGTCCCCACTGGTTATGAATATAGTATGATATACCATGTTTATCCTTTAAAGGTTTACCAGCAAGCTCAACAATCAGGACTATTTTGTCGTTATATCGAAAGTGATTAGAGCGCTCACCTTGCTCATTCAGCATTTCAACCCGGCTAAAATAGAAGCTCTTATCCTTGATCTCTTCAGGGTTTCTGTCTCTAAGGCAAGAAGAAGATTCCTCAAAAAGCTTTAATTGGTTCTGTTCATAGGCTCGAACCACCTCATCGGCGGTGCCCTTTTTCACTATCTGTCCGTTGTCCAGCCAGATTGCACTCTGGCACAAGCTGCGCACTGCCCCCATGTTGTGGCTGACAAAGAGTATCGTCCGCCCCCCCCTGGCAACCTCCTCCATTTTACCCAGGCACTTCTTCTGAAAGGCTATATCCCCGACCGCCAGCACTTCGTCTATCAGCATAATCTCAGGCTCAAGATGGGCGGCGACAGCAAAGGCAAGCCTCACCTGCATACCACTGGAATAACGTTTCAACGGCGTATCCAGGTATTTTCCAATCTCCGAAAAAACGATAATATCATCGAATTTTCTCTCGATTTCCCGCTTCCGCATACCCAGGACGGCACCGTTAAGGAAGACATTCTCTCTACCGGTAAGCTCTGGGTGAAACCCGGTGCCAACCTCCAGCAGGCTCGATATCCTGCCGTGAATTTCAGCGAACCCGCCGGTAGGTTCGGTAATACGGGCTAATATTTTCAGCAGCGTCGTCTTTCCTGCCCCATTCTTGCCGATGATGCCCAGCACCATGCCTTCTTCTACCTCAAAGGAGACATCCTTCAGCGCCCAGATGACATCTTCTTCATCACCGTTCTTGAAGCTTGTCAGACTTCGCAACCTGGATAGATTCCTTACCGGTGCGCTTAGCCCTTCCACTATGGTCTCGCGGATAGTTTTATAGGCTTTTTCCCTGGCACCCACCCGGTAACGTTTGGATAAATTAGCAACCCTGATGATTGGCTCACTCATCGTTCGCCTCGCAAAGGGCAAAGAGCATAGCGCAAAGCGAATCTGCAATATCAAATAATTTTTCAGCTATATCTATCGCCATTTGCCAAATTTCCAGATCCTGAAATCTAAACTTCACCATTTTTATGCTCTCTGCTCCATGCTCTCCGCGCTATGCCTCAAATAACATCAGCAAAATAACGCTCCGTACGCTTAAAATATAATGCTCCAGAAATGAATACTATTACACTCACCAGGGTAGACACCAGGAGCATCTGAGTCGGGAAGGCGACCGTCCCCAGTAAAGCGGAACGGAACCCCTCAATAATTCCAGCCATAGGATTTAGTGCGTAGATAAGGTGGTATTTCTCCGGTATCATCGAGACCGGATAGACTACGGGAGAAGCAAACATCCAGAACTGCACCAGAAAGGTGATTGTGTATCTAATGTCCCGGTAGTTGGCATTTAAGCCAGCCAGCAACATACCAACCCCACTGGCAGTGAACATCATCAGGATGACCAGCAGTGGCAGGAAGAGAGTCATGATAGTAGGGTATATCTGATAGTAAAGCATCATCCCGATTAAGATGATAAAGGCAATGCCGAAGTCCAGCAAAAAAGCCAGAGTAGGAGCAAGAGGGGCTATCAGGCGAGGAAAATATACCTTGGATATCAGAGCACTTTCCTGAATAAGACTATTACCTGAAGAGACTGTGGCATTGGCAAAGTATGTCCAGGCTACTAGAGCCGAGTAATTGAAGATAGGGTAAGGGACGTTATCAGAAGGGACTCTGGCAAAATTGCCGAAGAAGAGGGTAAAAACAACCATCATAAAAAATGGCTGGATGATAGCCCACAGCCCGCCGAGAACCGTCTGCTTGTAGCGTACTTTTATATCGCGGCTAACCAGAATGTAGAACAGGTCTCTATATTCTTTCAGCTCTTTAAAATCAATTAGCTGCCAGCCCTTTCTGGGCTTGATAACCAGATAAGGTTTCGCTTCCATTGGCTCCTTAATCTTTATTAAGCCATTCCAGAATACCTTTGGTAATGCTAGGCACATCCAGTCCGCAGAGAGTTTGTATGTTTTTCCTTCCCCCGTAAGCGTAATAGTATTTATCGGGTATGGCAAAGCGCTTGAGCGGAAGCATGACACCATTATCAGCCAGTACTTCAGCGACAATGCTACCGAGACCACCGTTAATTAAATTCTCTTCCAGAGTAACCAGCTTGGGCACTCCTTTAATCATCTCCAATAACAGCTTCTGGTTGACCGGTTTTATTCTGTATAAATCCACAATGCCGGCGCTTATTGAATGCTTCTCAAGCTTAGTGGCAACTTCAAAAGCACTGTGAACCATATTACCGGTAGCAATAATACAGACATCTTTACCCTCTTTGAGACACGCCAGCCCGTCCGCAAAATCACTTCCCTCTTTGTAAATTGCCGGAAGTACCTCTCTATCCAATCTTACATAGCCGGGTTCGGGCGACTCACAGGACATTTCAGCAAACTTTGCCGCCATTACGCTATCCGAAGCATTCAACACCACCATGTTGGGCAGGGCCCGCATAATGGCGATATCTTCAGTGGAGTGGTGGGTAGGACCCGAATCATCATAGCTGAGCCCGGAGCCTACCCCGACGGCGGTTACCGGGATTTTCATCAGGCTCAGTTCAATCTTTAACTGCTCATAGCAGCGCAGGGTGACAAAGGGCATAATGGCATAAATAAAGACTTTTTTACCGCCCAGTGCCAGTCCTGAACCGATAGTTACCAGGCTTTGTTCGGCAATACCGACATCAATAAACTGGCTACTTAGTTCGGCTCTGAACTGATCCAAGCTGGGGGCAGCCATATCAGCGCTGACCAGAAGAACATCCTTATCCTTCTTAGCGATTTCATACAGCCGGTCAAAGAAGGCATCTCTCATTGTTTGATTGTTCATCTTAATCTGCTTTCCCTTTTCCGGTAAGTTCGATTTTTGCCATCTCAGCCTCTTTACCTTTCGGAGCCACAGCATGCCATAGAGGCTGGTTCTCCATAAAGGACACCCCCTTACCTTTTACTGTATTAGCAACAATCGCCAGAGGCTTTTCCGAACGTCTGAAGCGGAAGCCATCAAGGGCTGATAAAATTTCTTTAAAAGAATGACCATCGATAGTGACCGTTTCCCAGCCAAAGGCTTCCCACTTTTTATCCATAGGGCTTAAACGAACAGCTTTTTCCGTAAAATTAATTGCCGAGAGTCCGTTCCGGTCTACGAAGGCAATTAGATTATTGAGCTGGTTATGAGAAGCAAAGAGGGCCGATTCCCAGACCGAGCCTTCATAACACTCGCCGTCGCCCAGCAGAGTAAATATGAAGTGGGACTCGTTATTCATCCTGGCAGCCATCGCCAGGCCAGCGGCAATCCCGATACCGTGGCCCAGGGAACCGGAGGTGATTTCCACGCCGGGCACATCGTTTTGGAGATGCACCCCGAATATCCCATCAGCCTGGCAGAACCTTTCCAGTTCGGATTCCGGGAAAAAGCCAAGGTCAGCCAGCACGGGATAGAGAATAACACTGGCATGTCCCTTACTTAAAACGAATCGGTCACGGCCTTCCCACTCAGGATTGGCCGGGTCATAACGAAGTATCCCGGCGTAATATAGAGCCACCATAATCTCGGTACAGGAAAACGAGGAAGTTATATGACCTGTCCCGGCTCTGACACACATATCCAGAATCTGGTTGCGGATATAGTTAGCCTTTTTTTCCAGTTCAGCTATTTCTTTAATCATAGACTCATCCCTTCTTTACAAAACCAATCATAGGTCCTGTTTATTCCCTCGGTGAATAATATTTTAGGTTCCCAGCCCAGCTTTTTTAGCTTTGAATTGTCCAGCCGTTTTCTCATCGCTCCGTCAGGCTTTGAGATATCGTACGCAATTTTACCTTCGTAACGAACGATTTTTGAGATTACGTCTGCCATGTCCTTAATGCGCAGGTCATCCCCCACCCCGATGTTTATTACCTCCAAGTTATCATAGTTCTCCATCAGAAAGACTAAAGCATCAGCCAAATCATCTACATAGAGCCACTCCCGTCTGGGGTTACCGCTACCCCAGAGGATAACCGATGGACTGGAGGCTACTTTAGCCTCGTGGAACCTTCTGATTAAGGCGGGCAGGACATGGGCGGTTTGCAGGTCAAAATCGTCTTTCGGTCCGTAGACACCGGTGGGAACAGCCACGATAAAGTTGGTGCCGTACTGCCGGTTGTAGAACTGACACATCTTGATTCCCCAGAGGGTAGCGATAGCTGATGGCTCCGTAGAGGCATCAAGCTCACCCGTGAGTATATGTTCTTCCTTCATCGGCTGAGGACAGTCTTTAGGATAAACACAGGACCGGGCAAGAAAAAGCATTTTCTTCACTCCGGCTTTTCTGGCATCTTCTATCACATTCATCTCAAGGTTCGTCAGGTTATACATCATCTCGGCGGGAAATTTTACATTGGCCATTATTCCCCCCACCCACTCGGTAAAGAAAATATAGTCAGGTTTCTCATCCGGTTCCAGTGAATCGCTCACCTTAACATTGCTAAAACCGCCGCTGTTCAAACGATTGAGCAACGCCGACTTAATCATCTCACTTTGCCCGATAATCAGTATCTTACTGCCAGTTTCCATTTCTCATCCCGCAAGAATTAAGCCACAGGTTGGGCAAACTTTCGCTTGATTTCATGCTTGAGCATACCCTTGACATGCTCAACAACCTGAGAGCCGAACTTCTCTCTTATCATCTCCAGGTACTTCGGATTGCTAAAGTATTCTTTAAACGCCTTGTCCCGGAAGCTCAATACTTCCGCTGCTGATAAATATCTGGTCGGCAAAGGTAAGGTGTCTTCCGATAGCTGGGCGTACCCGTGCCATTCTTCCGGCAGTTTAACACCCTGCTTGACCGCATCCAGATATAGCCGGGAACCTGGATATGCCATCGCCGAGTAGAAGTTAACATACTCAAAATTATAGGCCTCAGCCATATCCAGTGTCTCCCGCATGGTCTCGTGAGTATCGTCAGGAAGACCAAAGATAAAATTGGCGATAATATAAATGCCGGCAGCCTGTGTCATTTCAACGGCTTTAGTGGTAATGTCCTGCCCCGTTTTTTTGGCAACACCCTGACGAACTTCTTCGCTGGCAGATTCAAACCCGTAGCAGAGCCATCGAATCCCGGCCTGTTTCATTTTCTTCAGCATGGCTTCATTAACTGTATCGACCCTGGCATAAGCCCAGATATTCAAATCGTAGCCGCGCTCAATAATAAGGTCGCAGATGCGGCTAACCCGACCTTCATTAATGGCAAATAGCTCATCAATAATCTTAAAGTTTCTTATCCCGTAGTTCTTTACCAGCAGGTCAAGTTCCTCTACTACTCGCTCAGGGCTGCGGAAGCGAATACCCGGTTTATCATTATAGAGGGCATGAATGTTACAATAGGTACAATCATAGGGACAACCCAGGCTGGTATAGATAACTCCGTAGGGTTGTCTCTGCTCAATATTCTCGAAGCAGTGCCAGTTGTGGGCTCGATACTTGTTCATGGGCATCATGTCCCAGGCGGCAAAAGGAAGCTCATCAGGATTTACCAGGGGCGGAGGAGGGTTGGAGACTACCTCTCCATTCTTACGGTACCAGAGACCTGGTATTTTCTGACTTTCTGGCACTTTGCCCGACTTTAATGCCTCCAGTAGTTGAAGGATGGTCTGAAACCCTTCTCCATGACAGACATAATCCGCCTTCCCTTCTTTTAAGGTCTGCTCGGGAAGGGCTGAGGGGTGGAGACCGAGCAGAATCGTTTTGCTCTCCTGCTTCTTCTCTTTCAAGGCACTAAGAAGTTCGCCGACGGCAGTCATCTTGGGGGTGGAAGAGGCAGAGGGGTTTGTCCCGAGGACAACGATAGCGGTCAAAAGAGGATTTTCTTCAGTAATTTTCTCTGCCGTTTCCTCCGGACTCCAGCTCTCGGCATCGGCATCAATGAGTTTCACCTGGTAGCCACGCTCCCGGATAAAAGAAGCAATCAGCCCCGCCCAGAGAGGAGGCTCAATTCCCGAAAGCGTCGCCCCCAGAGTCCCGTACACCTGGGCGCGGGCACCGGGGTTAACCAGTATCAGCTCTGTTTTTCCCATAATTCCCCCAAATGCCGGATTCCAAACTACAAATAATTTGGGTTTTGGTATTTGTTATTTGATTCTTTTTCTTAACCATTTGGCTCATAGAAAATAATCTGGCTCCCCGAATTCTCAAATCTAAAGGGTACCTGTAAAAGACCGGGCAGGCTCTCCTTTACTCTGGGTTGAAGTTCCGGTCTAACGAGGAAAAGGATAAAGCCACCCCCACCAGCCCCAAGAAGCTTCCCGCCAGCAGCTCCAGCCTTAATAGCGGCATCATAAATGCCATCTATATATAGTGTAGATATCTTATCGGTTAGACTTCGCTTGAGCTGCCAGCTCTCGTGGAGCAGTTTCCCGAAATCCGATATGTCACTGTCCCCATTGAGAATATTTATTGCTTCATCCACCATTCCGTACATTTCTTTTAGTTCCTCTTTTTTGTTAGGAGTTACTTTAATCTGTTCTCCGGCAATCTCTGAAGCGGTACGGGAAAAGCCGGTAAAGATGAGCATCAGGTGGCTCTGAAGTAGTTCCAGTCTATTCGAGCTCAGAGTAATAGGGCAGACCTGGAAAGCATTCTTTTCTCCGAATTCTATCTTGTTAAAGCCACCAAAGGCAGCCAGGAGCTGGTCCTGGGAACCCACGCTTTCCCTCAGTATCTCCTGCTCAATCTGGATTGCCTTAAGAGCCAGCTCCATTTTGCTGGGCATTACACCCTTAAGGGCATAGAGGGCGTGAAGCAGCCCGACGGTAAATGATGAGCTTGAGCCTAACCCCGTCCTGGCAGGTAAATCTCCATTATGGTGAATTTCCATTCCTTCCGCAATTCCCATAAATTTCAGTGTCTCTCTCACCGAAGGATGCCGGATTTCATCGATACTCTGGACACGCTCCATAATTGAATAAACCACCTGGTGTTTATGTTCAAAGAAGGGAGGCAAATAGCGACAGGTAATGTAGCAGTATTTGTTGATAGTGGTAGCCAGCACCGCCCCACCGTTTTCTTCATACCAGACCGGGTAGTCTGTGCCCCCGCCGAAAAAGGAAATGCGAAAAGGTGTCCTGCTAATAATCATTTACCACTCTATTTTAAGGTAAAACATTCCTGATGACAAGCGAAAAATTGTTTTTCTCATTCCAGTACTCACCAGGCAACATACAGGCTAATCAGGCTTTCTCTCCTTCACCCCGCCAAATACCGGCTCATTCAAAGACTACTGGCAATTCGGAGCCAGATAAAACAGCTCATCAAGTTTAGAGTCAGGGAATGCTTTCATAGCGCCGACAACAAATTTTTGATTGATGCGGCGCTTGCCCTGCCGTACCCGGTAAAGCTGGCTTACCGATATTTCCATCACCAGAGCAAGCTCAGTCAGGTTACCGTAGTGGCCGTTACAAAGCTCAAAAACCCTGGTCTTCACTATCATAACTGCCCTCCTGTAATGACTATTGGCATAGCATAGGCGTTTATTTGCCAATTGTCAACTCCACTTGATAAATTAAGCGCTGGGGGTTATAATCCTTTCGTAGAGACTAAAATTGAGAATGGTGGCAACAATCCAGATGCTACAGCAAGTTCAGTATCAGGACCCGAAAGACTACTTTCGCCGTCTGAAGGGGCTGGAAGTCTGGTCACTCCTGAGCAGAACAGGTAATTTCCTTGGCGAACAAGGCATTGGAGCATATCTCGTTGGTGGCTTTGTGCGGAATGTACTGCTGGGGCGAGAGACGGCTGATATTGATATTGCCGTCGCCTCTGATGCCCTGGAGATTGCTCCCCAAATAGCTTCGGCTCTGGGAGGCAAGTATGTTCCTCTAGATAAAGTAAACAGGGTGGGCAGGGTGGTGCTGGCTGACTGGCAACTCGATTTCTCCACCTTCAAAAGCAGCATCGAAGCAGACCTTGCCCGGCGTGATTTTACTATTGATGCTATGGCAGTCAATATCAGCCAGTTCGGGGCAGATAATACCGATATCCAGGTGATAGACCCTTTTCATGGCAGAGAAGACCTCAATCAGAAGGTAATCAGGGTAGTTGCCGAGAGCGCTTTCAGCGCCGATACGGCACGCTTGCTGCGGGCGGTACGTCTGGCAGCTGAGCTTGATTTTACTATAGAAGGAAAGACAGAGGCTCTAATCCGGCAGTTTGCTCCACTGGTAGCCAATTTATCCGGAGAACGGGTGAGAGAGGAGTTGCTACGCTTGCTGGCTATTAATGGCGGGCAAACTTTAACTTACCTTGACAAACTGGGTCTATTAACGGCTTTATTCCCGGAATTAGAAGCAACGAAAGGGATTGAACAACCCAAAGAGCACCTCTGGGATGTTTTTAACCACTTGCTTCAGACGGTAAGTGCGGTTGATTTCCTGCTGAGGCAGAGTCCCTGGTCCTTCCAGGAAAGGGCCGGTGAAGAGATACTGGCTCTCGTGCCGTGGTCAGCAGAGCTGGCGGAGCACTTCAAGCGCAAAGTCAGCAGCGGCAGCACCAGAAGGTCATTACTCAAACTGGCGGCACTCCTCCACGATGTCAGTAAACCCGAGACCAAAACTCTGGATGCCGGCAGGATACGTTTCCTGGGGCATGCTAAAGAGGGAGCTACCGTAACGGCTAACAGGCTGGAAAGACTGAGATTTACCAATAAAGAGATAAAACTGGTAGAGACTGAAATAAGGCATCACCTTCGGCCGGTCCAGATGAGTCCGGGGGGACTACCCTCTCTTCGGGCAACTTACCGATACTTCCGTGATACAGGGGAGGCGAGTATTGATATACTTTTCCTGAACCTGGCAGACCATCTTGCCGCCAGAGGTCCCAACCTGAACCTGACCAACTGGCGGGAGCATACCGGGTTAATTGCTTTTGTTATCGGCAAGTATTTTGAACAGGGAACCATAGTTAGACCCGCCAGGCTGGTTGATGGACACGATATCATCAATATTTTTGGCATAGCTCCGGGACCCAGAATCGGGGAAATTCTGGAAAAAATACATGAAGCCCAGGCTTCAGGAGAGGTAACTACCAGAGAGGAGGCACTGGCTTACATAGACCATTTATTAACCTCACCCCCGGAGGGAAGCAATAAGCACGAAATCCGAAACAAATCCAAATGACAAAATCCAAATTTCAAAACATCTGGCATTTGAACTTTGACATTTGAGCATTGTTATTTAGTATTTGTTTAGAGTTTAGATATTTGGTAATTTCCCGGTTTACTAGTGTGAACTAAGTTCGCCGGGCCAAGTGTAGAGAAAGTATGTCAAGAAAAAATACGCTGGTTGCTACAATAATACTGGGAATATTTATTCTGGGGATACTGGTAGTCCTGCCCATCGAGGAGGGCATACTGGGTAAAAGAGGGGTAAGGCTTGGGCTGGACCTGCAGGGCGGTGTCCATATTGTCTACCGGGCTGACCTTTCCGCCGTTGAGCCGGGCGGACAGGAGGAGGCTTTGAATAGCGCGGTAGCAATTCTCCAGAACCGGGTTAATCCGCTGGGGGTAACCGAGCCGGTTATTCAAATACAGGGTGAAGACCGAATCGTGGTTGATTTACCCGGGCTGAGCATTAGCGACCAGGATAAAGAGAGGCTTGCCCGCGTGGACATACTGGAGTTTGGAGAGAAGGTCAGTGATAATGAGACCGCAAAATGGGAGAACGAGCTAGGCAAATGGAAACCGGCGACGGCGGTGATTGACGGCGAAGAGAAAGCACTGACCAGCCGTTACTTCAAGACAAATACCCAGGTGGGCCTGGACAATATGAGTAGAATAGAGCTTCACTTCGAGTGGAATGAGGAAGGAAAACAGTTATCAGAAGAAATCACCGGGCGTCTCATCGGAGAGCAATTGGGGATTTTTGATGGCAATGAGCCGCTGAGAGGGGAGAGCGGCAGACCGATTGCTCCCGTTGTGCAAGCCAAAATTGTGGATAGAGGGGTGATTACCGGCTTGACCCGGAATGATGCTGAGCAGTTATCCCGCCAGTTGAACTTTGGCAGACTACCGGTACCACTGGAAATAGTCTATGACCAAACAATCTCCCCGATACTTGGTTCTGACTTTATTGACATGAGTGTCAGGGCAGGATTGTTCGGGATATTAATGGTTGTCCTCTTTATGATTCTCAACTACCGGCTATCTGGAGTTTTAGCTTGCCTGGCTCTGGCTTACTATGCTGTCCTGGTGATGGCACTGTTTAAATTGATACCCGTTACTCTGACCCTGGCCGGACTGGGCGGTTTTATCCTGTCCATCGGTATGGCGGTTGATGCCAATGTGCTTATCTTTGCCCGGATGAAGGAGGAAATCAGGCAGGGACTGACACTGGGAGCCGCCATTGAAGTTGGCTTCGACCGTGCCTGGTCGGCAATCAGGGATAGTAATGTGACCACTCTGATTACCTGCGGCGTTCTCTACTGGGTGGGCAGCATCGTTGCCGCCGGAGCACCGGTAAAAGGATTCGCCCTGACCCTTGCCATCGGGGTATTGATTAGCATGTTCACGGCGATTACCGTTACCCGAACTCTGCTTCGCCTGTTTATCGGCAAAGCACTAGCCCGGCGAACTAGACTATTTATTTCCTGACCGTGAGGAGAAAATGTTTAATATTGTCAGCAAAAGGTTCTGGTTCTTTCTTGCTTCCGGTATAGTAATACTTGCCGGTATTATTTCTATGACTACCTTCGGCCGTCTCAAGGCTGGTATTGAATTTAGCAGTGGTTCAATAATGACGGTTAACTTCGAGCAGGAAGTAACCAAAACCAGATTAGAAGAGGAACTGGCTGGTCTAGGCTATACCAATGTCATCATTCAACGGGCGGGAGAAAACGACTGGCTCATCCGTCTACCTGAACTGACCGCTCAGGCTAAGAGCGAACTGGGGACCGGGTTAACCGCTGCCCTGGGTCATTTTGAAATCCGGGAGTTTGATTCTGTTTCACCAATGATAGCCACTGAGACGGTGCGGACGGCGGGTATAGCCGTAGCCATAGCTACTATCGGCATACTCCTCTACGTTACCTGGGTCTTTCGCCGCATGCCCCATCCATTCCGCTACGGCACCTGCGCCATCATTGCCCTGATTCATGACGCCCTGGTGGCAATAACGGTTTTTTCTATCCTCAGCGGCGTAATGGGATGGGAAGTTAACCTGATGTTTGTTATCGGCATCCTGACGGTTATCGGCTACAGTATCAATGATACCGTCGTCATCTTCGATAGAATACGGGAGAACCTGACTATAGACATCAAAGCTGACTTTGAGACCATCGTCAATAACAGTCTCGTCGAGACATTACCCCGTTCCTTGAATACGAGCTTGACTACAGCTTTTGTCGTTTTAGCCCTGATACTCTTCGTCGGGGCATCAATTCAAAACTTTGCCGTGCCTCTGCTCACCGGCATCATTACTGGCACCTATAGCTCAATCGGCATTGCCTCTCCCCTCCTGGTTGTCTGGCAGAAAGGGGAATGGCGAAGGTTTATTCCCGGTGCTTGACACGCCCCCGGTATTAGGTTATAATTGAAAAACTGGAGCAGGCAGCCCTAGGCAACTCAGGGAGTGTCCGGGCCTCTTATTCGGCAGCGGTTTTGAATCCGTGGGACCTGAAGTCCCACGGTTTTTTTTTGCTCTCCGAAAACAGGAACGAGTATGCCTACAAAAACTCGTAAAGGTGATGAAAATTGTTTTCTACAAAAACTGGCGCCGCTAAGCTGGCCCTTCTGGTTGTCATCGGGCTGATTACCTTCAAAGCAATAGTAGCCTTCCTGACCGGGAGCATCAGTATTATTGCCCAGACGGTAGATAGTTTCCTTGACCTGATAGCCATATCGCTAATCGGCTTCGCCATCACTGTTGCCAGCCGCCCGGCTGATGAGGAGCATCCCTTCGCTCACGGCAAAGTGGAGGGCATCGCTGCCGGAGCCCAGGCGGCAATGATTGCTGCTGCCGGTGGCTGGATAATCTATTCGGCTTTCCAGCGGATAATAGCCGGTAGCGAGATAGAGCTAACCGAGGCAGGGATGGGCATAATGCTGGTCTCCATCGTAGTCAGCATCTTCCTTTCCCGTCACCTGCTCAAGGTAGCCCGGGCTACGAGTTCAATAGCCCTTGAGGCAGCAGCTCATAATATCGCGGCAGATGTCTACTCCGCTGCCGGAGTGCTGGTGGCACTGACCGCAATACGCTTTAGTGGACTCAATATCCTTGACCCCATTGTCGCCCTGGGAGTGTCTCTGTTAATCCTGAAAGCCGCTTATGATGTCCTGAAGAAGTCATTCGGTGAACTGGTGGATGTCAGGTTACCCAAAGAAGAAGAGGACGCAATACTCGCTTCCATCACCGAGCATACCAGCCAGCTTGCCGGCTTCCATAAAGTGCGCACCCGCCGGGCAGGGAGCCAGCGCTTCATTGACCTCCACCTGATGATGCCCAGGAACGTCGGCCTGGAGGAAGCCCACCAGATGTGCGACCATCTGGAGACCGATATCAGCACCAAATTTCCCGATTCCAGCGTTACCATTCATGTCGAGCCCTGTGACGGGGGATGTAATAATTGCCAGGTTTCTACCTGCAGTCTCAGATTAGGTGTAAGGCTTGAAGAAGATGTAAGACTTGAAGAAGAAGGCCGGAGTTCGAATGACACTGACTAGACCACCAGGCGGATACCCGATATCAGAAACCAGCCGCCGAACCCGATAAGCAGGAGACTGCAGCCAATAAACAACCTTTCTTGAACCTTCAGTCCCCAGAGCGAGTGAGTCCGATAGAATACCATTGAAACCAGCGAAAGCCAGGCAAGGTCACAGAGCCAGTGCACTAAAACAAGCAGAATTAAACCAGCCATGCCAAAACCCAGGAATTTCATCACCAGCATACTGCCGATAGTTGCCCACCAGAGCAGGAAATAGGGGTTAAAGCCGCTTGTGAATACCCCGGCGGTAACGGCACCGTAGAGTGAATCCTTACCTTTCTGCACCACCTCAGCCCGGGCTCGAAACATGGCTATCCCCATCCAGATAATCATAGCCCCACCGAGTACGCTCAGGACAAGCTGCACGGTGTTATTTTCAAAGAAGCGGGCAAAGCCAAAGTATATCAGCAATATCAGAGGCACTTCTATTACAGCGTGGCCAAGGGATACCTGGACTCCAGCCCAGGGGCTGCGGTAGCTTTTGGCTAGAGTTACCGCAAACATAGGCCCCGGCATCATCACTCCTGATAGCGAGATTACGACTACACTGAGCAATAGAGGGAGCATAAAGGCGCCTTTCTTATCCCGGCAGGTTCAGAGAACATTGTAGCACAGCTATGAAGCGGTAAGTATTGCTTGAGTTCGTTACTTTGATGAACTATACTCTTTATTAAGAAACTCTGAAAGGCGAATAATTTTTAGATGCAATACTGCTCAATCTACATAACAACCGGTGACGAAGATGAAGCCCGGAGAATAGGTAAGACACTGGTTGAAGAAAAGCTGGCTGCCTGCGTCAATATCCTCCCTATAAAATCTATTTACAGGTGGGAGGATGATATCGTTGAAGAAGGCGAGTTTGCCATGTTTATCAAAACCAGAGCCGGTCTTGCCGAACGGGTTATTGAGAGAGCAAAGGAATTACACTCCTATGAAGTTCCCTGTATTGTCTCCTTCCCTATTGAAAAGGGCAACCCTGATTATCTGAAGTGGATTGATGAATCGACTGAATAGACAGGTTTAATAAGGGGGTGCTAGAGGGATGGCGTTAGATTTGACCAGAGTGGCTTCCCAGGTTGGGGATATGCTCTTCAGATTGAAAGCTGGCCTTAAAGAGAGACAGGAACACCTGCGGCAAGCTCTGGATACAATAAGCACCCGGGCTGACGATATTGATAACCTGAAAAGAAAAATTGCCGCCAGCAAGACCACCTGGCTGGTGGCTGACCTGGTTGACGGGCTTGATAAAAGCTATAAAGCACCACCCCTCCCGGATGAATTCACTGTCATTGCTGCCGATGGTTCCCAAATTGATGTTGACCGCCACCGCCCGACCAGGTGCTATTTAATAAATATCGGCAGTGTCGTGCTTCACTACGGTGCCAGCCCCGATGCCGTTCTTGACAGTGCTCCCAGCCTCTATGCCGGGGATGAAGATTTGGTCATCGCTCCCGATGGGGTTAAAGGACATGAGCAAACAGTACAAGGCACCCTGCTCGGCATCAAACGCAGTGTGGACGAGTGCCACCAATTAGTTGAGATGGCTGGCGAACTGCCACCGGGCAGTTCAACTCTGGCTCTGCTTGATGGCTCGCTCATTCTCTGGGGCTTGGAAGCTTACCCAGAATTTGTCACCGAGACCCTGCTGGACAACGGTTTTTTGAAGTGCCTTGACCAGATTAAAAAATTAAACAAAGATAAGAAACTGTCTCTTGCCAGCTATATCAGCCTTCCCCGCAGTACCGAGGTGGTCAATGCCCTGCGGGTGGCTATCTGCCCCTATGACCCCGCCGACTGCGACCGTTACTGCTCTAGCGGTGAGAAGAGAGCCTGCGATGCCGTAGCTGGCGTCCAGGACAAAGAGCTTTTTGCCGATATATTATGTCAAGGGGAAAGGTCGGCTCTCTTTATCAGCCAGTCTTCTGTAGTCCGCAAGCACTATGGAGAGCACAGGGTCAACTTCTTTTACCTCAGGGTAGATGATGAAATAGCCAGGGTGGAAGTACCGCAGTGGGTGGCAAGCGACGAAGACCTGCTCAATCTGACCCACAGCCTGGTTTTAGACCAGTGTAAACGGGGGCAGGGCTACCCGGTGGCACTATCCGAAGCCCACGAGCAGGCGGTAGTAACTATGGCTGATAGAGAGAATTTCTGGGCGCTGGTGGAAGAATCCCTGGTGGAAGAAAAGATGCCCACCCCCACCTCCGGCAAGAACCGGAGCAAAAGAACAAGGTGGATTTAGGATTATTAATGAGTTAGGGGCTAAAGTCTTTGGAGTTAAGGGATGTCTGGGGAAACAGCATAAGCCTCACTTGAGGAACGAAGGACACATCTTCTAGAGCATCCCGAAATGCAGGAAGAGGAGGATAAGCTTGCTGAAACGATGCTTGAGCCGGATGTGGTAATACAGTCTCAGACTGATAACACGGTCAGACTATTCCACCGTCTTTACCGAGGGCTTACAATAGGCGAAAAATATCTCTGCGTAGTGGTAAAATATGTCGCAGGTGACATTTTTGTAATAACAGCATACTTTACTGATAAGATTAAACGAGGAGAGGTTCTATGGAAAAGATAAAGGTTTGGTATGACTCCAAAGGTGACTTCCTTGAGGTAATGTTTAAACAGAAAGAAGGCTTCTTTCGGGAAACAAGCTCAGACCAGGTTATGGAGAAAATTGACATGGAGGGTAATGTTATCGGGTTCTCCATTCTCAAAGTTAGCTCCCTGAAGGAAAAACTCCTTGACATTGACCTGGTGAATGTCCCTGATTAACCTTAAACCCGTTGAGAAACCTCACCCCCTTTATCCCCTTCAGAGTGAACCCCTCGGGGTGAACTCGGGCCTCGGCCTGAAGGCTCGGCCTGAAGGCTGAACCCTTCAAGGTGAACCCCTCTCCTTAAAAGGAGAGGGGGAGTATAATAGAGAAATAGGGCTACCGCCCTCTCAAACTCCCAATGGGGAAGGCGATTAAAGAGGAGAGCTTATATGGAGACCAATGTAATTTACTGCGGTGATTGTCTGATAAAACTCAAAGAGATACCAGACGAAAGCATAGACCTGATTTATATTGACCCGCCCTTTAGCTCCAATCGGAACTATGTCGCTTTTTGGCAGGAGCAGGAAAAGAGACATTTTGAGGATAGGTTTGAGAATGTTAGGGCTTACCTGAATTATATGGAGCCAAGAATAAAAGAGCTATATAGGATATTATCACCAAAGGGTAGTTTTTATTATCACTGCGATTGGCATGCCTCACACTATATCAAGATGCTACTAGATAGAGATGACCTATTCGGTTACTCAAATTTTCTAAATGAGATTGTGTGGCACTACAGAAGGTGGACAGGTTCGGCGCAAAACTTTCTACGGATGCACGATACCATCTTGTTTTATGCAAAAGAAAAAGGTAAACATAGATTTAACCCAGCATTTACCAACTATACGAAGAAATCCCTTGCTAGAAAACAACATTACCACACTCGGATAAAAGGTGATGATGTATATGTAACGTCTATATCACCTACAGGAGTGAAAGAAAACGATGTATGGGATATACCAGTAATAAACTCCCAAGCCAAAGAAAGACTAGGTTATCCGACGCAAAAACCTTTGGCTCTGCTAGACAGAATAATAAAAGCGAGTAGTAATGAGGGTGATATTGTTCTGGATGCCTTTTGTGGCTGTGGCACGACAATAATATCCGCCCAACTTCTTAAAAGGCAGTGGATTGGGATTGACGTATCGCCTACTTCCTGCCGGGTAATGGCAAAGCGGTTGCAGGATAGCTGTGGCATAACAGAGGGCATAGACTTCTGGATTAAAGATTTACCCAAGACGGTTGAAGAGCTACGAATATATCCCGCTTTCGAATTTCAAAACTGGGCGGTTAATGCTCTAGGCGGGGTGCCTAACAAGATTAGAGTCAGAGATAAAGGGATTGACGGCAAGCTATATCCCATTGAGGATATTAAGAAAGAGAAGAAAGAGGGTCTGGATTTATTCGGAGATATAGACCGCTACATCCCAATTCAGGTCAAACGCACTGACCAGGTCGGCAGACCTGACATAGAAAACTTTGAGGTAGCTATGAAACGAGATAAAAGAGAAAAGGGTATCTTTATTGGCTTTGATTTTAGTCGCGATGCCTTACAGGAAATCCGCCGAGCCGAAAGGGAAGAAAGCTTGTTAATCGAACCTAAGACCGTAAGCCAGATTGTTGAAGACCAGTTGGACAAATCTTTGTTATAGGGAGGTTCAAGCAATGGGAAGCAAAGGCAGAAAGAATGTGAAGAAGCCCAAGAAGGAGCAGGAGAAGAAACAGGAGAAGCAGGAAGCCAAGAAATAGGGTTTATAATTGCGGGGAGTCTAAGAGGGCAAAGCCCCTCTTCATAAAAATCTCCCTTAGTCCCCCTTTGCGAAAGGGGGACAACTTCTCCCTTTGAAAAAGGGAGACCGAGAGGGATTTACCTGGGGATACAGTAGGGGATGGGGTTTTATAAATAACCAATGGAGAGATAATGACTGAATTATCAGATAGAGTTGGCGAGGTTGTTGAAGCCAGCACCACCGATTTTGTCGCCCAATGCTATGAGCTTTACCAGTCGCCGCCTCTGGGCAGCCTGGTGAAGACCGTCGGGGAGGCGGTGGAGCAGTATGGCATCGTCTATAATGCCACCACCTCAAGCATTGAATCGGGCAGGCGCCCGATTGCCCGGGGCAGGGACGAAGCCAGCGAGGCGGAAATCTACCGTTCAAGTCCCCAACTACTAAAATTGCTGCGCAGTGAGTTCAGCGCCCTGGTGGTGGGGCACCGGCAGGGTGGCAAAGTATTTCACTACCTGCCACCCAAGCCAGCCCAAATTCACAGCTTCGTCTATCAATGTCAGCCCGAAGAAGTAAAGGAGTTCAGCCAGTCTTTGGGCTTTCTCACCATATTGCTCAACACCCATCTGCCCGTCTCCGCGGAAGAGATTGTGGCGGCTTCCCTGCGCCGGATGAGCCAGGTATATGAAAACCGGCAAAAATTCCTGGTGATGGCAGGCAAGGAACTGGCGGTACTGCTCGGCGGCGAGTTCAACCGTCTCAAATCAATTCTGGAGAGAGTGAGACAATGACCAAAGAAAACAGCCAGAGACTGGGTATCGTCGTCGCCGGCTCGCTGGACAGGGGAGTAGAGGTCAGGCTGGACAGCTCGGCTTCGGTGGAGGAGATGGTGGTGGGGCGCTATGTAACCATAGAGGGGGAGAAACGGCGATTCTTTGGCATGATAACCGATATCAGCCTCGGAGTAACTGACCAGATACTGGCTCAGACTCCGCCTGATGTCTCCGACTCATTTATCGCTGAAGTACTGGCTGGCACCGCCACCTACGGGACACTCCATGTTTTGCCCATGCTCACCATCGGCGGCAGTGCCGCCGAACTGATTGAGGGGCCCCAGCCGGTTAAAACTGTTCCCACCCATTTCTCGCCGGTGAAACTGGCTGCGGAAGAGGACATCGAGCTGGTCTTCGGCAAGGAAGACAAAGATAAGTTTCACCATATCGGCAATCCCCTGGATATGGAAACCAAGCTGTGTATCAACCTGGAAGAGTTTGTTAAAAGGTCGAACGGAATCTTCGGCAAGAGCGGCACCGGTAAAACTTACTTTACCCGGCTGATGCTTATAGGTATGCTGCAGAAGAGCAAAGCGGTGAACCTGGTCTTTGATATGCACAGCGAATACGGCTGGGCGGGCAGCAGGGAAGGGGGAGGGTCGGTCAAAGCCCTGAAACAGCTTTTCCCTGCCAATGTCGCCGTCTTTACCCTCGATGAAGAAAGCTCCCGCAGACGGAAGGTCAGCACCGATTTTGTCGTCAGGATAGGCTACGATGAGATTACTCCCGAAGACATATCAATTCTCCGCTCCACGCTGAATATCACCGACCTGGCTGTGGAGGCGGCTTACCAGCTCAGGAAAATACTGGGCAAAAACTGGCTGGAGAAGGTTCTGGAAACCGATGATGAAAGCATCGGTGAAATAATCAAGGATGCCAGCATCCACGAAAGCAGCTTACAGAGCCTGAAACGGGGGCTGGGCACCATCGGGCGCCTGGGATTTATCGTCAAAGAGGCTCATGAAGATACCGTGAAACGCATCCTGGACTATCTTGCCCGCGGCATCAATGTGGTACTTGAGTTCGGGCGCTACAGGGAAATCAGCGCCTACCTGCTGGTCGCCAATATGCTCTCGCGGCGTATCTACAACCGCTACCAGCAGCAGATGGAGGAGGCGATAGCCGCTGACGACGAGGCGCTGAAACCGAAACCACTGGTAATAACCATTGAAGAAGCCCACAAATTTCTCAGTCCAGAAGTCGCCAGTAAGACAATCTTTGGCACCATTGCCCGCGAGATGCGCAAGTATAATGTTACCCTGCTGGTTATTGACCAGCGCCCCAGCGGTATAGACGAAGAAGTAATGTCCCAGATGGGCACCAAGATAAGCTACCTGCTCGATAATGAGAAAGATGTTGACAGCGTTCTGGCGGGGGTATCGGGAAAGAGTGAACTGAAGGCGGTTGTTGCCCGCTTGAGTCCCAGGCGGCAGGCGATAATCTTCGGCCACTCCGTTCCAATGCCGGTCACTTTCGAGACACGGGAGTATGGTTCAGCCGCTTCCTATAAGGACTTTGCTTTGAGTGGAGAGACCGACCTTCAAAAACAAGCTGAAAAAGATATTGAGGAACTGTGGAACTAGGAAAGGATAGAAAAATTGGGCTGGCTCTGGGTAGTGGTGCCGCCCGGGGACTGGCTCATATTGGGGTGCTGGAAGCTCTGGAAAAGGCAGGCATTCCCATTGATATGGTTGCCGGTACCAGTATCGGAGCTCTAATTGGCGCCTTTTATGCCCAGGATAAAGATGTGAATCGGATAAAGGACATAGCAATGACTCTGGGAGCCAGGAAATTAGCTTTCCTGATGGACCCGGGCTTGCCCAGGACTGGTTTTATCCGGGGGCGTAAAATCGGAGCCATACTGAGGTCGGCTATTGGGGATATTGAGTTTGGGGATTTGAGGATACCTTTTGCCTGCGTAGCTACTGATATAGCCAGTGGTGAGGAGGTAGTAATTAGACAGGGCCTGGTCTGGGAAGGGATAAGAGCCAGCAGTTCTCTACCGGTAATCTTCTCTCTGGTTAAACGACAGAATAGACATCTGGTTGACGGCGGTCTGGTCAACCCGGTGCCGGTAAGTATCCTCAGAGACATGGGGGCAGATTTTATTATCGCCGTAAATGTAATGCCTTATAAGAGTATCCTGGAGGCAAAAGAGCCTAATATTTTTTCGGTCATAATGCAGATGCTCCAAATTTCTAGCTATCAAATGGTCAAGTCCAGTCTTGATGGAGCTGATATAGTGATTGAGCCCCAGGTAGGGCACATCGCTCTGGCTGATTTCCGTAGAACTCAGGAATGTATTAACCAGGGTAGTCTGGCTGCTCAAAAGCTAATTGCCGAAATAAAAAAAGGCATTTGAGACAAGACAAAATACTTTCCCTTTTATTACCGATAAAGTCAGAGGCACATACAGAAGTGGTCCATAACCAGCGTTACCCAAAAACAGAGTCACTTCTGGCTCAGACCCGGAAGCTGCTGCAACACTCTCATCTTCGAGCGAGAAAAGGCCTGGGACAGCATTTTCTTGTTGATGAGGCGGTGCTCGACCTTATTATCTCCACCGCCCAGCTTACTCCAGATGATGTTGTCATAGAAGTTGGGCCTGGGCTGGGGGTGCTGACCAGAGAGCTGGTCAGGCAGGCAGGGTGGGTGGTTGCCGTTGAGCTGGATAACAAGCTGGCCGACCTGCTGAAACAGACCCTGGCTACTTTTGAGAACCTGACCATTGTCAACGAAGATGTGCTAGAAGTTGACCCGGCAATCCTGCTCCAGAACTCCGGCCTTTCCTCCCGCTACAAGGTGGTAGCGAACCTGCCCTATTACATCGCCTCCCCCGTGCTGCGCCATTTCCTCGAGACTGAAGTTAAGCCCCAACTTATGGTGGTAATGGTACAGAAGGAAGTAGCTGAAGAGATTGTGGCTAAACACGGACGAATGAGCCTGCTGAGTGTCGGCGTTCAGCTTTACGCTGAAGCAGAGATTGCCGGTTATGTGCCGGCCCGCTGTTTTTTCCCGCCACCGGAGGTTGACTCGGCTCTGCTAAAAGTAACACCTTATCCCCGGCCGACAGTAGAGATAAGGAACACGGAGAGCTTTTTTGCCCTGGTGCGGGCCGGTTTCAGCGCCCCACGCAAGCAGGTGGCTAATTCCCTGGCCAAGGGCCTGGGCATCCCCAAGACCGAAGCGATATTACTGCTGGAAAAGACCCAAATAGCCCCGCAGCGACGGGCTGAGACCCTCACCCTTGAGGAGTGGGCACGCCTGGGCGGGTTTATACCGGAGTGAGGGAATAGCAATGCTGACTCTTTTAGCCCCGGCAAAAATAAATCTAACCCTGGAAGTCTTGGGCAAACGGCAGGACGGCTATCACGAAATCCGCAGTGTTATCCAGACGATAGGCCTGTGTGATAGCCTGCGTTTTCAGCCGAGCCCTGATGTAACCATAAAGTCGGATATGCCGGGCTGGATTGCTCAAGAAAGCCTGGTTTCCAGGGCGGTCAATTTAGTTAGGGAAACCACCGGCTGTTCCAGGGGAGTGACCATTGAAGTGAAAAAGCGTATTCCCCTGCTCTCGGGGCTGGGTGGAGACAGCAGCGATGCCGCCGCTGTCCTGCGCGGGCTTAACCGGCTCTGGGAATTAAATCTGCCGATGGAGAAACTACTCCAGTTGGCTCAACAATTAGGTTCGGATGTTTCCTTTTTTCTCTACGGTGGCACAGCCCTGGTAGAAGGCAGGGGTGAAATAGTGACCCCCCTGCCGCCCTTACCCCACAGGTGGATTGTCCTGGCAATACCGCCGGTGCCGAGGCTCCCGGGAAAGACAAAACAACTCTACGAGAGTCTGCAAGTTTATCATTTTACAGTCGGACGTTTTACCCGAAATCTGGTTAAGGAACTAAGAGCAGGCAAAGAAGTTACTCCGTCCCTTCTGGTCAACACCTTTGAGAATGTCGCCTTAACTCGTTTCTCAGAGCTGAAGGTAGCCCGAGACCACTTAATCAAGATGGGGGCTGTGGCGGTTCATCTGGCTGGCTCAGGACCGGCTTTGTTTACTCTGGTAAAAGAGAAACAAAAGGCTGAGGAGCTGTATTCTCTCCTCCAGAATCAAAGAATGGAAACCTATCTGGCGGAGACACTGGCTGAAATTGAAAAGGTGGAATAACTTAAATTCAGGAGGTTACAATGGAATACAAGACAGAGAAGAACTTACAGGAAGCTTTTGCCGGGGAAAGTCAGGCTAACCGCCGTTACCTCTTCTTTGCCGAGAAAGCGGATAAGGAAGGCCATGTCCAGATAGCCAGGCTGTTCCGGGCGGCAGCCGAGGCGGAGACGGTTCACGCCCGCAATCACTTTAACGCTATGGATGGCATTGGCTCAACCAGAGAGAACGTGATGGCTGGTTCCCAGGGAGAACACTATGAGTTCACCCGGATGTATCCCCCTTTTATTGAGCGAGCCGAGCAGGAACAAAATGAAAGGGCTCAGAAAAGTTTCGAATATGCCAACGAGGTAGAGCAGATACACTTTGGGCACTTTGAGGAGACACTGAAAGCCCTTAACGAAAACAGGCAGCTAAAAAACGAACCTTACTTTGTCTGTCAGGTCTGCGGCAACACCGTTGCCGATGAAGCCCCCGAAAAATGCCCCGTGTGCGGCACTGCAGGCAAAGTCTTCAAGCGAATTGATTAGGCAAGAGGATTTGAAAGGGGGGAAGTCCTGATAAGATAGCCAGCTTGCTATTCATAAGCCAGGACCCTGATTACGCCCATGGTAGCCCCTTTGTCGTCCGTGGTGCAGGTATCGCTGACCGAGAACACCTGCTTGACATTATTTTCCGCGATAAACTGGTTTACCTGCTCATCCAGCCGGTCGAGTTCCTGCTTGGTGTGGAATATCTTAAGCTCGGTAGAAAAAGTTTTAACTTTCGCCATTATCCTCTCCTCCTGAATAATAAAATTATATCTCGGGTAAGCCCTGATAGTCAATTTTGAAATCATGTTGACCACTTCAGAGATATGGGAAATCCCAAATTACTGCTTCCCGGCGATTCTATCTGCTATGATTCTGGCAAAAGCTTTGCATATGTCCGAGTCTGGCTCGCTTAATCTCAAAGCACCGTGCATCTTTAAACCCGGTTCGATAACATCCATCCGGTAATCGTTTTTCATCCTGTCGGTAAGTATTTGAATAGATTCACCACTCCAGCCGAATGAGCCGAAAGCAGCACCAACTTTACCCTTCAAATCCACTTCTTGCATCTCGACCAATACATCCTTCATAGCGGAGACAATGTCCGTATTATATGTTGGCGAGCCCAGTAAAATAGCATCATAATTTACCAGCTCCTCGACTTCCACATTCATAGTTCTCATTGATATGACCTCTATTCCCTGCTCTCTTAACCCTATTTCAATGGCTTTGGCAATAGCTTCTGTTCTTCCGCTTCGCGTTTCCCAGATTATTACCGCTTTATACACAACTACCTCCAAATACCAAGATAAGCTGAGTTATTGACAATTCAAGTCAATAATCACGTTCTGAAAATCTTATTCCGGTTAATGCAGCAAACCCCTCACCAACTCCACTTCTCCCTGTTTGGTTGTTACCTCACCATCAAGTCTGGCTTCCTGCAGTCGCTGGAGGATTTCTTTCATTTTGGGACCGGGGAGAATGCCCATCTTTTGTAAGTCGTTGCCGGTGAGAGAGGGTTTAACATAGCGGAGCCTGGTGAGAAAGAGGTGAATGTGCTGTTTTGCTGTAGGAGAATCGCTGGCGAGATAGTTGGCATTAAGGGCTGATTGGGAGTAGCCGTGAAGGAACTGGTAAATACGGCTGGGGGCTAGAGACGGGTCAGCCAGCGAGCCAAGTCTGGCTTTGAGATGATAGCTATCTCTCAGGGTCTGGGCATAGGATTTGCCCAGACGGAAGCGGAAAATCAATTTTTCACTCTCTTCATCGCTTAACCGGTAAGCCAGCAGTGCCAGGTAGAGTTCCACCGGCGGTAAGTCCGGAGAGCTTGCTTCACGAGCCTCCCCGAATTTTTTGCTCAGCCAACCGTCGCCCTTCAGCGATGAGTGCAGTTTTGCCAGCACCCCCAGTTCTTCGGCGCGGCGTAGGACTTTCTCCGGTAATTTTTCCCTCAAGACGAGTTCTAGCTCGTTCCGCAGCCGGTCAACGCTGATGGTATCCAGCATCCGGACATCCCTCTTGAGCAATCTCAATGTTTCCGGTTCCAGTTTGAAATCCAGTCGCTGCTCGTAGCGCAGAGCCCGCCAGATACGGGTGGCATCGTCAGTGAAGCTCTTTTCGTGCAGAATCCGTATCAGACCCCGTTCAAGGTCATTTATACCTCCATACAGGTCAATCAGCCTAACCCAGCGGTCCGGAGCAAGCTCAACTGCCATAGCATTGATGGTAAAATCACGACGGAAAAGGTCGGTCTCAATAGAAGCTGGTTTTACAGCCGGTAAGGCTCCGGGCCGGGCATAGCTTTCCGAGCGTGCCGTAGCTACATCAACACTCCACCTGCTCCACTTAAGATTGGCAGTTTGAAAACGGCGGTGGATGGTTGTTTTCCCCCGGGTTGTCTCTGCCAGCCGTCCGGCCAGGCTGGCGGCGTCACCTTCCACCACCAGGTCGAGGTCGAGGTTGGTCCGCCCGAGGAGCAGGTCACGCACGACACCGCCGACGAGATACAGGCTTTGCCCCTGGCTGGCAGCTACCAGTCCTGCCTCCTGCATAAACTCGACCAGCTCAGCGGGCAGGTGCTTTTCTATTTTGCCGGATAGATTAATCGCCTGAACCATCTTTCTGCCTAATTCTCACCAAATTATAACACAGCTTTTCAGCTTATTCTCTGAAATTGTTTAGCAACACAATGTCATTCTTGGTCGTTCGCCTGTGGCTCCCCTGAAACAAGTTGGTCCGAAATAGAGGAACTGTCATTCCGGCCCCGTATCAGGTACGGGATAAACTCCAGCCGGAATCTAGTCACCTCACCCCGCCTGTCATTCCGTGTCAAGCACGGAATGACAGGTTAGGAAATCAATGTTTTTATCCTCTATAGCGACAATCTGAAAAGCGGAAAGTTCTGGGGACATTACTAACGGGCCTCATTCTTTTTCTATTGACCCCGTGTTGCTCAATTGATAGGATAAACATTAGATAAGTCAACACATAAATCCGCTAATAGCAGTCAGACCGGAAGGAAACAGAACTGGAGAACACTCCGGAGCTTAAAAATACCACCAGACGCCTGGGTGAGGCACCGTTGGGAAGACTAATCCTCAGCTTGAGCCTGCCCGGTATGGCATCTATGATAACCCTGGCTCTTTACAATATAATTGATACCTTCTGGGTAGCACGACTCGGGCATGAAGCAATTGCGGCACTTACCATCATCCTGCCCTGGAACATACTGGTCATTGCCATCGGGGTAGGCAGCGGCATCGGCATCAGTGCCCTGACCTCACGGCGTTTTGGGGAAGGAAACATCGAAGCGACCAATCACGCCGCCGGTCAGGTTTTCCCGCTCTCCGGTTTGTTTGGCGGCATATTTCTAGCCAGCGCTGTTTTTCTCCCCCATCCCATGCTGACTTTCTTCGGAGCTACCCAGGATATTATGGACTATGCTTCACAATACCTGAGAATCATCGGTTTCGGAGTTCCCTTTTTACTTCTCTCAATAATGAATAATAACCTGCTGCGCGGCTCCGGTGATGCTCTCAGACCGATGATATTTATGATTGCCGGGGCCGTGGTGAACATTATCCTTGACCCTTTACTGATTTTCGGTATCGGTCCCTTTCCCGAGCTGGGGGTTCAGGGTGCGGCTCTGGCTACGGTAATTGCTCAGCTAATCAGTGCCGGGCTTAATTTTTCTTATATCATTGCCCGCAGGTCTGCTTACCGTATAGAACTGCACCACCTCAAGCCCGGTCTGTCGATACTGTTCGATATTTACCGGGTCGGCTTTCCTTCAATAATAATGCAAATCACAGAAAGTGTAACTTTTATCCTGCTTAACAATGTTCTTTCAACATTTGGCTCATTAGCCATTGCCGCTGCCGGACTCGTCATACGGGTTGCTGACCTTGCCTTTATGCCTGCATTCGGCGTCTCTCAGGGGCTGTTGCCTATTGTGGGTTTCAATTTTGGAGCCCATCTCTGGAAACGGGTGTGGGTGGCGGTCAAGCTGGCTTCGGGTGGACTCGCCTTATTCATGGCTATTACTATGGTGGTACTGGAAATATTCGCCCCGGAAATTATTGGCATCTTCAGTGACGACCCGGAACTGATAACTATTGCAGTGCCCGCCATGCGTATTGTGATGACAAGTCTGTTCCTCATTGGCCCAGCAATCTTGTTTGTAACCACCTTTCAGGGTTTATCCAAGGGGAAAGACGCTTTGATACTTTCCCAGACCCGCCAGCTTGTCTTCTTAGTTCCGTTACTCTTTCTGCTGCCCAGAATCTGGGGGGCCACTGGTATCTGGCTGTCTATACCTTTTTCAGATGCTCTTGGCTTTCTTGTTGCCGGGCTGTGGCTTTTCCGCGAGTATAAAATGCAGCAAAAAGCGGGCAACTGGTCTGATATACCTGCGAGAACATCATAACTCTATTACATTCTGTCCTTGACATTTAGAAAAAACGGGCGATATAATTATACTTGATATGCCCTATAGGGGCAGGGGGTATTCAAGGAGTCCTGAAACGAAAAATACTGAGCAGCGAGATTTAGAATAGTACCAGGAAAGGAGATTGAAGATGGCTAAAGACCCGATTTGCGGGATGGAGATAGACGAGAAGAAAGCCGCAGGCAAGTCCGAATACATGGGTAAGACCTACTATTTCTGTGCCCCCGGCTGCAAGAAAACCTTTGACGCCAACCCGGCCAAGTATGCCAAAAGCAGCTGACACCAGATGGCTGGACATATCAGTCACCAGATGTAGCCTGGCATCTGGTGCTTACCTCCCCAGGGAGGGAGTAGTGACTCTGCTTCCTCCTTTGAGCATTAAGGCAAACTAGAGGAAGAAAAACAAAACGAAGATTCAGCGGAGGCAATTAAAATCACCACTTCCAGCCTCACACCAGAAATAAAGAGGCGCCGGCGCCGTATGCTGCTCCAGCTACTTATCGTTGCCGTTTTAATGACTGCAATAGGAATTAGCTTCGGACTGAATGTCCTGGCACCACGGAACATTGAGGGCGTCCCGGAAGAGCTTGGCGGTATGAAACTGGCCAGCTTTACTGATGGTGAACAAGCGCTGGCACAGATTAGTCAATTACATGGCACCAGTATAGAACTGGTCAATGCCTATATTGCCAGTTATTCTCATGATTTTAACCCCTATCACAATGATGATAGCCAGGTTACCGTTTGGGCAGGCAAGACTGGAAATAAAGATGAGGCTGTGAAACTCACGGAAAGAATGTCCGAGGCGATAAAAAGGGGTGACTCCCCTTTTAGCAATCTGCAGCAGCTAACCCTTGACGGTCATGAGGTCTTCCAGGTTACAGGTCCGAGTGGAGAACATTTCTTTTATGTCTCCCCGAAAACGGACATGGTTATCTGGCTGACGATAAAAGCACCTACTGCCCGGTATATCCTGCAGGAGTCGTTCGAGAATTTTTGAAAGGACACAGATGAGCAAATTGGCTAAAGGTTCGTTACTGGTCATCAGTATTTTTTTGCTGGCAGTCATATTCACCGGATGCTCTTCACGTCTTGCACCTTCAGGGAAAGAAGGAGTACCCTCATCCGGTCTTTCCACCAGGCCGACTAACGGGCCGGTACAGACCAATAGCGAAGGAGCAGTAAGCATCGATGTTGAATGGGTCACGGCAGACGATGCCGTTCTGGTGTTTAACGTCGCCATGAACACCCACGTGGTAGACCTGGACAGTTATGACCTGGGGAAGCTGGCTTTACTGCGAGATGATGCTGGTAATGAATATTATCCCCTCTCCTGGGACTCTGCTCCCGGGGGGCACCATCGTGAGGGCAGGCTAACTTTTCCCGCCCCTGCTTCTCTCACTCAGGGTGGAGCCAGGTACATAGAAATAATGATTCGGGATGTAGCCGACATTAAGGAAAGAGTTCTAAAATGGCAGCTATGAAAAGACACATCATAACCGGGACCAGTGCTGCTGTTCTGCTAATTATAGTTTATCTGGGCATCATTACCCTGGCTCAGGACTGGAGCCACGCCTTACAGCAGACAGCCGACCTGTGGTACTGGGTGCTGGCTCTGGCTGGCGGGTTTGGAATTCAGGCCGGGCTATTTTCCTTCATCAGGCATAGTATCCGTAAGAGCCAGACAGCTACCACCGGGTCGGTAGCCGCCTCCGGCGGAGTCTCCGCCGGTTCAATGGCAGCCTGTTGTGCTCACCATCTGGCTGATGTCCTGCCCCTCCTGGGCCTGTCCGGGGTAGCCATCTTTTTGGTTCGCTACCAGCTTTTCTTCATCATCGCTGGAGTCCTGTCAAATATCGTCGGCATAACTATTATGTTGGAGACCATCCAGCGCCACGGTCTATCTGATAAACTGGGAGGCTGGAAATGGAACATGAATCTGGTTAAGAAGGGGGCAATGGTCTCAGCAGCGTTAGCCCTTGTTGCTGTGTTTTTCCTTACCTCCTGATAACAAGAAATTTAAAAAACGGGGAAAGCTGAAATTGAAAAAGAGGAGAAAATGGTTGCCAGCCTTAATGGTAGTACTGGCTGTGGGGCTGGGTTTTACTGCCTATTCGCTGTTTTTCCACAGCGGGGCTGATTCTCTTACCGTCACCGAGCTGAAGTCGCAGGCGGAATCCTTTTCTGACCGTCAGGTAAAGGTCGAAGGCAGAATAGTGCCGGGCTCGATTAGCTGGGATGAGAGAACAAAAGAGATAAGCTTTGCTCTTGCCGATGACAAAGGGAGCCTGACTGTAGTCTATGAAGGAGTTATTCCTGATAGTTTTAAACCGGGGACTGACCTGGTGGTGGAGGGCACATACAACTCCGATAATACCTTGCAAGCATCGAGCCTGGGCAGTCGCCGTTCTCTTTGCACCTTCTGCCACTAGCCGAAATAAAAGGGGGGAACCGGGACAATGGCTGAGTTTTTGGAAAGCTATGCCATCTGGGCAATCTGGATAACCTTCGGGGTAGGCTTCTTGATTCTCCTGGTCACGACTCCCTGCCACGCCATTTTTCTCCTGCCTTTCGTAGGGCTTCCCCTGTTCTGGCTGCTACCTCTTGGCTATGCCCTGCCCATTAATTCTGTCTTATGGCTGGCAACGCCTTTTCTCTACCGTATAATAATGCGAGCGATGAAGAAGCCAGTACAGGATGGATTCCAGAGCCTGGTCGGCACTCAGGCTGAGGTGGTATCCAGGCTGGAGACAGGGCATCCCGCCGGATATTTAGTTCGTGCTCGAGGCGAACTCTGGAACGCCTATTCCAGCGGTACTTTAGAAACCGGGGAGATGGTGAACATAGTGGCAACAAAGGGAATCGGCCTGGTTGTTGAGCCGAAGCAGTCTCCCGGCTGATTCAACCCGTTTCAGGTCTTTCCTCATTCAGGTTTTCTCGCAGGGTTTTTATCCGCACAATATGAGTAGTAACGCCGATAGCAACAAAGAGGAGAATAAGCTGGACTACTATTTCACGAGTAATAAACAGCGCTGATATTAATATGACTGACCATAGTATGGACAGCGTAATAATTTTTTGCTTTAATGACATTCCTCTCCCCAGTATGTAGTTCTTGATATAACCACCCAGCAACCTGTTATTAAGCAGCCAGTCGTACATCTTTTGTGAACTACGAATGTAACAGGCAGCAGCAAGCAATAGAAATGGAGTAGTAGGTAGAATTGGAACAAATATCCCCACTACACCAGTTGCCACTGAGAGAGTACCCAATATCAGAAACAGGGTCTTTTTCAATAACTCTCCCCCATTCAGTCTTCTTCTACTCTATAACTTAATCCCGTACCATCCATCCCCACCCCATTTCTTTCCTTTGAATTATCACCTGGATTTCTTCTGTGAACTTTTGAAATTGCTCCAGATGGTAAATGCTATTAGACATTTTATCAATTGTCAAAACTTACCGATAAAACAAATACCGACCTTGACTTACCAGGCACAATCGCTTAAACTGTTAAAAGAAAGAAGGAAAGATGCCGATTTACGAGTATGTCTGTCCAAAGTGCTCAAGCAGGTTTGAGCTATTGCGTTCTATGAGTCAGGCTAACGAGGACGCTCCCTGTCCTCAATGCCAGCAGAAGGCAAAACGAGTCCTATCTGTTTTTGCCGGCTTGGCCAGAAATGGGGATGGGCTCACTTCTTCCCTGGGTGGAGGCTCTTGCGGCGGCTGCAGCGCCACCGGCTGCGATAGCTGCTCTATCTAGCTGGTCTTTCAGGGTTTATCCAGAAGCCCGTATAAGCTTTCGTAAGACCTGCCAAAATCAGGGTCGTCCCTTTCCAGCCTGTCTTTCAGAGCCTTCATTTTCCTGATGAACTGCGCCTTATCTTGATTCTTTACTATCTCAGCCCAGCTTTTCGAGCTTTTCAGGAACAGCTCTTCGGCTTCCGCTATTCCGGGTAGATTCATCTGCAGGGAAGCGTAAAGGCCGGCATCCTCGGTAACCACGCTCTCCGCCAGAGTCAGCAGTATCTTATAAGTCGGCCCGCCGATGGCTTTCATCTCTTTTAAGTCGAAGTTAAGCAGGGTATCGGCGGCAGCGATTGCGATAAAATGGCAGAGACCGAGAATGACCGCCATCATTTCGTCGTGTTCCCGGGGAGTCATCAGGGTGACTTTGGCGCCCCGCTCTTCCAGGTATTTACTGATTTTTTCAGCCAGGGCCGTTTCCTTCTCGCCAGCCGGCGTCAGCACGAAATTTTGATTACGGAGGCTTTTAGCTCCGGGCCCGAAAACGGGGTGAGTGCCCAGCACCACCCCTGTTTTAATATACTTATGCATTGTTTCTACCGGGAATACCTTGATGGAGGTAATGTCAATGACCATCTGCTCCGGGGTGAGGTGAGGGGCAAGCTCCTTCACCACCGCCTCAAAACTGTCAATGGGTACCGCTATCAGTACTACCTCAGCTCCCTGAACCGCCTCCACATTACTGGCAACCCGGACGCCAAGCTGCTCCCCTGCTGCCCGCAGCTTCTCTTCGTTCCGGCCGGTTATTACCACCTCCCTGCCTTCCTCCAGTAAGAACCGGGCAAACCAGCGTCCCATCTTGCCCGAGCCACCAATTATTGCTACTTTCATCCCCACCTCAGTCTGGCACTATTTTACCCCCATCTGCCGATTTTTAGCAATAAACCCGGTTTCAGGATTGGAACTCAGGGGCTGGTGCCAGGACTACCGTGCCGCAGGGGGTTGAGGTCTTTTTAGCTCCTGGAGGTAGTGCCTCTGGATGGCAAGGTGATATACTTCAGTAAAGAAGGACAGGCTCTCCTCAGATGGTGGTATCCGGGGCAATTTGACGAATAGCGCCTGTCCCCCGGGAAAGACGATGGTGGGGGTGCCAAAGACACCCAGTTTCACGGCAAAAGTATGGTCTTCCGCCAGCCTTTTCAGCAGCCGGCGGTTTTTCATATCCTTTTGAAATTTGGCCATCTCCAGACCAGCACTCTCCGCCACCTGGGTTAAGGTATTCATATCAGCGATATCCCGCTCCTGTTCGTGCCTGGCTTTAAGCAGGGCAAAATGGAAAGATTCAAAGAAGGCTTCAGATTGACGCCGGGCGGCCTCCGCAGCCTGGAAGGCACGCAGTCCACGGCTGGGGTAATCTTCGGGCTGTTCCCAGATTTTCCATTTCGGTCCCTGGTCATTGTTGACCTGCTCCAGGCTGAAGTATTTCCAGTTGATGGTCAGCTTTGCTCCCATCTCTTCCTTTACCCTGGCCAGCCACATCGAGGCCCGGTAGACATAGGGGCAGAGATAATCAAAATAGATATCTATCGACATACTGTCGTTCATTGCAGTATTAGCCATTTTATCCTCCTTTTATGTCAAAGTGAATAACGCACCCTCTTCCTTTGTAACCGAAACAGGAGAAAGACGAAGCTTATTTTGCCCTGGGGTAAGAGCCGAGAACTTTGACAAAGAGGGCCGTCTTCTGCAGGCTCTCCAGGGCTTCCCGGGCGGCACTGTCTTCGCGGTGGCCCTCAAAATCCAGATAGAAATTATACTCCCAGGGTTTCTGACGGGTTGGCCTGGACTCAATCTTGGTCAGGTTGATATTTTTCGAGGCAAGCATCTGGAGGAACTCGTAGAGTGCCCCCGGTCTGTGCTTTACCGAAAAGACGATGGATGTCTTGTCATTCCCTGATGGCGGCGAATCCTGCCTGGCGAGAATAAAAAACCGGGTAAAGTTGCTGTTGGTATCCTCTATCTCTCTGGCGATAATCTGCATGCCGTAGATTTCAGCCGCCCGGGCGCTGGCGATGGCGGCTCCATCGGTTATTCCCTTCTCTTTCAGCATCTTGACACTACCCGCCGTATCGTAGGTCGGAATTAACTCAGCGTTCAGGTGCCTGAGAAAGGACTGGCACTGACCCAGTGCCTGGGGGTGAGAGTAGACCCTTTTTACCAGGTCCAGCCGTGTTTCCTGACTGGCTATCAGGCAGTGGACGACCCTGAGCTCGGTCTCGCCGCATACCCTGAGGTCTGAGTCCAGCAGCAGGTCATACGACCGGCTGACGCTTCCTTCCAGCGAATTCTCGATGGGAATAATGCCAAACTGCGTCTTACCCTGCTCCACAGTCCGGAAAACATCGTCCAGACTCTCACAGGGCTTGACCCCGGTGGCAGAGCCGAAGAAGTGAAACAGGGCTTCTTCGCTATATGCCCCTCTTTCACCCTGGAAAGCAACCACCGTCCCCTCAACACTTTTGGATATACTCATTATTTGCCGGTAGAGACTTTCGATATGCTCCTGGCTTATATTCTCGTCCTGGGCGATACTTTTAACATTTTCCAGGACTACCTGCTCCCGGGCGATATCCTCAATTTGCTTTCCCTGATTCTTTTTTTCCCCACCGATTGCCCGGGCAATCCTTATTCTCTCAGCGATAAGCCTGACTATTTTTTCATCGGCTTCATCTATTTTCCCCCGCAGTTCTTCCAGGCTCATTTTATCACCTCCGGAACAAGTCCAGCCCTTATGGCGAAATCACAGAGAGTTACCGCCATCATCGATTCCACAACCGGCACCGCTCTGGGCACAATGCAGGCATCGTGCCTGCCTCTAATTTCAAGGCTGGCATCCTGCATATTCTTTATGTCAACGGTCTCCTGCCTTTTGCCTATTGAGGATGTGGGTTTGACCACAACCCTGAGCACTATCGGCATCCCGGTACTGATGCCGCCGAGTATGCCACCAGCATTGTTGCTCAAAGTAACTATTCTGTCATTCTTAAGGGTAAAGGGGTCATTATTCTCCGAACCTCTTTTCCCGGCAGCCGAGAAACCGGAGCCGAACTCAACTCCCTTGATTGCCGGAATGGCAAAAATGGCTTTGGCTAAATCTCCTTCCAGGGTGTCAAAGACCGGCTCCCCCAGGCCGACCGGAAGATTAATCGCCAGCCCCTCTATCACCCCTCCCACACTATCGCCTTCCTTTCTGGCTTTCTCAATTACTCCGGTCATTTCTTCAACAGCTTTAAGGTCGCCACACCTGAGCGGGTTCGTCTCAACACTGGCTCTTATCTCATCGAACCCCTTTGTCTGTGCTTTTACCCCTCCTATCTCAATGGTATAGGCAAGAACCTCAACCCCAATTCGGCTGAGCAATTTCTTAGCAACTGCACCTGCCATAACAAAGGTGGCCGTGATTCT
Source organism: Dehalococcoidales bacterium (assembly GCA_030690265.1). Lineage (GTDB taxonomy): Bacteria > Chloroflexota > Dehalococcoidia > Dehalococcoidales > UBA2162 > JAUYHA01. The sequence continues at coordinate 84,560 of JAUYHA010000081.1, forward strand.
TCCCGAGAACCTGCCCCCGCCCCTGAAATCATTGAAGCCACCATACCTGATGAAGGCAGGATAATCGGCATGACCCGGCCTGGGCAAGAACCTTATTCTTTCGTACTCACTGGAATCGACATCCTTATTCCAGGCCAGCAGGCAGATGGGAGCTCCGGTGGTGTAGCCGTTAAAGATGCCGGAGAGAATCTCAACCTTATCCTCTTCTGCCCGGCTGGTTGATGCAACACTGGCTCCCGGCCTCCTTTTATCCACCTCTTTCTGGATATCTGCCTCAGTTAGAGGCAGGCCGGCCGGACAGCCGTCTATGGTAACCCCCACGCATCTACCGTGGCTTTCTCCGAAACTGGTTATGGTGAATATTTTACCCAGGCTATTCCCCATCTATTTTTACCTTACCTCCGACTTTCTTCAGTACTTCCCAGAACTCAGGATATGTCTTGCTGACACACTCAGCATCGTTTATTACGTTTCCGCCACCGCTTAGACCGAGCAGGCTGAAAGCCATGGCAATGCGGTGGTCACCTCTTGTATCTATAACAGCACCTTTAACCGGCGAGCCGGTAATGGTTAACCTGTCTCTCTCCTCGACAACTTTTATACCCATCTTCATCAAGCCTTCGGCTATAGCCGAAGGACGGTCCGATTCTTTCAGCCTCGCCCTTTCAATACCGGTGAACTCACTTGTTCCCTCGGCGGCAGCGGCCAGAACCGCCATGGTCGGCACAAGGTCTATACATTCGTTTAGATCGGCTTTAATCGCTTGTAACTTTGACTTACGGACGGTAACCGAGTTTTCTCCGGCGGTTACCGAAGCCCCCATTTCTTTCAGGAAATCCAGTATCGCCTTGTCCCCCTGTAAACTGGCCGGGTTCAGGTTCTCCACTTCCACCTCACCGCAGAGAGCCCCCAGACCCAGGAGGTATGAGGCTGAAGACCAGTCTCCCTCCACCCTGTATTTAGCCGGACGGTAACTCTGTTTTACTATCTTAAACTCACGCATGTCCCGAGAAGCATCCACCTTTATGCCGAACTTTGCCAGGCATTCTATGGTCATCTGGACGAAAGGCTGTGATTCTAAGGATGTGGTCAGCTTGATATTCATACCTTCTTCGGCAAAGGGAGAGATGAAGAGCAGAGCCGAGACATATTGAGAGCTTATGTTACCCGGCAGTTCGGCAGTTCCACCTCTAAGCCTGCTCCCCCTGACCACCACCGCCCCTCCCTCGTCCTGATGGCAGTCAACCCCCAGCTGCTTCAGGGCTTGAATCAGGGGTTCTATAGGTCTCTGTGAAAGCGAAGGAGCCGAGGTGAGACGGCACTCTCCGGGGATTAAGGAGCAGATGGCGGTCATAAATCTCAATGTCGTTGCCGATTCCCTGCAGAACAATCCCTTTTCCGGCTTATGAAAATTGCCGCCGGTAACCCGCCACGTGCCTTTATCCTGCCGGATATGGACGCCGACTTCACTCAATACCCCCTGGGCCGCTTCGGTATCATCAGAGCCTAAAGGACGTATTATTTCGCTTTCGCCATTAGCCAGAGCAGCAGCCATTACTCCCCGGATAGTGTAACTTTTTGAGGAAGGAGCTACCACCCTGCCTTTTATTTCACTCTTAGAAATCGAAGCTTTCATCCTCTTTCAACTTCTCTATTATTTGCTCAACTACGGCATCAATGTCCAGTTTTGAGGTATTTATGGTCACATCGGCGGCACGCTCGTAAAATGGCTCCCTGAATTTCAAAAGCTCACGGATGGTCCGGGCGGGATTGTCCACTTCAAGCAAAGGTCTTTGCCCTACCTCTTTGAGTATCCGTTTCAGGATTACCCCGGGAGAAGCGGTCAGGTAGACTGTTCGGGAGCTTTCTCTCAGGCGGTCGATGTTTATCTTGTTGAGGATTACTCCTCCCCCACAGGCAATGATGACTTTTTTCTCCCCGGCGATTTTTTTGGTAGCTTCAATCTCCAGCTCCCGGAAGGCTATTTCACCACCCTGCCGGAAGATTTCAGGTATCGACTTCCCTGACTCCTGCTCAATCAGCCAGTCCAGCTCAATGAACTTCCTGTTCAGTTTTTTAGCCAGGGCCTGGCCAACCGCCGTTTTGCCCGTCCCCATAAAACCTACCAAAGCGATGTTAGTTTTCATGTTTATCCAATAGCTTGGTTGCTTCTTCCTTCATCAGTTTGACCGGTGGCTTTAAGCCAGTCCACTTTTCAAAAGCCAAAGCCCCCTGCCAGACGAGCATATCGATGCCGCCGATGGTTTCGGCGCCGGCGACTTCAGCCTCTTTCAGCAGTCTCGTTTTGATTGGATTATAAACAATATCATAGACAACCAGACCTGTCCTGAGCAGGTCGGACGGAACCAGGCTTCCGTCAGTATTCGGGGTCATACCCACACTGGTAGCATTGACCAGAATGTCGGCTTCCTCCAGGACACGCGTCAGGTTATCACGGTTCAACTCAATAGCCACGACTTCCCTGGTGAAAGTCTCTGAAATCCGGTTTGCCAGCTCCACCGCCCAGTCCATTTCCTGCTGCCGGTTGAGAATAACCAGGTTAGCCCCCCGGTCTGCCAGAATGAAGGAGATTGCCCTTGAAGCACCCCCGGCTCCCAGAACCACCGCATTCTTCCCTTCAGGCTTGGCCCCCTTCTCCAGCAGTGCCTGTAGAAAGCCGCTGGCATCGGTATTGTAACCGGTCAATACCCCGTCATCATTGACTATAGTGTTGACGGCGCCTATCTTCTCAGCCAGGGGGTCGAGCTTATCCAGTAACCGGAGCACGGCTACCTTATGGGGGATAGTGACATTCAGCCCCCTCATATTCAGGGCTTTCATACCCTCGATAGCCTTGCCCAGGTCTTCGCCTCTGACTCTAAAGGGAAGGTAGACATAGTCTATTGCCATCTCCTGGAAAGCGGCATTGTGCATCGCAGGCGACATGGTATGCTCTACAGGGTCGCCGATAAGACCGCAAATCCTTGTTTTGCCCGAGATTATGCCACTCAAATTTTCATCATCCCGTAGATTTTGATTAACTCCTGCACCGTTATCTGTCCCGGAGCTGATTCCCTGCCTTTCTCAATGGAACCGTAGGTGAAATCACCGCCAACCAGCGGACAGAGAACCCGGCTGACTTGCCCCACCGGCCCCATGGCAAAAGCAAGTATTTTATCCCCGGGAAACTCGGATATTAGCTGAAGCACCGCCAGATTGTCTTCAAACTCTTTTGCCGTGGTTACCACTTTGCATATATCGGCACCGGATTTTAACTGCCTTTCAACTATCTCTTTCATCTCATCAAGAGAAGGGGTTTTCTCCACATCATGGAACGAGAGAATGCATTTTACCCTTTTTTTGACCAGAGGGACGATATTCTTCAAGTTCTTTGTCCTGAATTCGACATCAACAAGAGCCGCTCCCAGCTCAACCGCCTGGAGCAGTCCCTCTATCCGCCTGGCTTCATTCCCTGCCCATTTACCTCCCTCTTCAACAGTCCGGTTAGTAGCAATCCAGGGTTTTTCCAGTCTCTTAGCCAGTTCCTGCCAGCCATCACCAATGAGGTCAATGCGGACCTCAAAGAGGTCGACCAGCGCCTCAACCCTGCTTATTGCTTCCGGGTCATTATTCACTATAGTAGCGCAGATTCTGGGTTTATTCATGTCCTTTCAGTAATACCTCTTCCACTAGAGAGTGACTCACCTCGTCGGTAATAAAAACCTCTCCTATTTTTCTGGGCAGGATAAATCTTATCTTGCCCTGCAAAATCTTCTTATCGTGTTTCATCGCCCGGGTCAAGCTCTGAAGCTGAAGGGCGGGGATTTTTGTTGGCAGACCAGCCCTGGTGATAACTTCCTTCAGTCTTCTCACCTCATTCCCGTCCAGTATGCCCAGCTTGTTTGAGATTCTTGCCGCCGCCAGCATGCCGAGGGCAACTGCTTCACCGTGCGGCACCTTAAAATCCGAGACTGTTTCAATGGCATGCCCTATGGTATGGCCATAATTCAGAATGTTCCTCAGGTTGAAATCCTTCTCATCCTTTTCCACTACCGCAGCTTTAATTTCAGCCGCGCGGGAAACAACCTTCTCAAGAGCTTCGGCAACAAATGATTTTATCCGGTCGAGATTTCCCTCGATATAGGTGAAGAATTTTTCATCCCAGATTACCCCGTATTTGATGGCTTCAGCCAGGCCATCGCTGAGGTCTCCGGGAGTGAGGCTTTTCAGGACGGCGATGTCCGAAATTACCAGCTTCGGCTGATAGAATGCGCCAATCTTGTTTTTCAGCAGGCCATGATTTACCGCTACCTTACCACCGATACTGCTGTCAACCTGAGCCAGCAGGGTGGTCGGTATCTGGACCAGTGGCACCCCCCGCAGATAGGTGGCGGCAACAAATCCGGTCAGGTCCCCGATAACCCCACCACCCAGAGCGATAACCGGGGTCATTCTTTCGGCATAAAAGTCGGTCAGTTCCTGATAGAGCCTTCCGGCAGTCTCCAGCGATTTTTGCTCTTCTCCCTCAGCAACCTCCAGAAGCAGCACCTTAAAGCCGTTGCCGATGAGACTCTGCTTCAGAGCATTGCCGTAGAGGCTTTTCACTCTGCTATCAGTAACCATTACCAGTTTCTCAGTGTAACCGGTCTCTTTCAGTATGGCAGCGGTCTGGTCAAGCAGACCGGAACCGACCAGAATATCATAACTGCTGCTGCCAAGCCTCAGCCTGATTTTTTTCATAGCATTTTCTAATTATTCTTCTTCGCTAATCATATCGTAAAATTTAACTATATCACCTCTGTCCGAGCCGTCATTAAAATTCATGGCAGCCAGAGGATGCTTGTTTAGAAAGCCGGTAAGCATGTAAGAAGTATCAAACCCCCACTTAAGTTTCCCTCGCAATGGTTCGATGGATTCCTGAACGCATTTGAGTATGGGCCTGATGCGTAACTTTGGATTATGGAGAAAGCCAACCAGCAGCTCAATGGGGCAATTGCCCGCCCCGCGGCCAAGCCCCGCCATGCTGGCATCCAGCATGTCCGCTCCCTTGATAATTGCTTCAATGGTACTGGCGAAAGCCAGTTGCAGGTTGTTGTGAGCATGCATGCCGATTCTTTTCCCGTGAGCTTTCGCATATTTGAGGTATTTATCCGCAAGGTAATGGACCTGCTCACTATAGAGAGCTCCGAAACTGTCTACAATGTAGATAGTATCAACTTCCGAATTTGCCAGGAGCTCCAGAGCCTCGTCCAGTTCCCTTTCAATAGCCGTTGAAACAGCCATTAAATTGACGGTAGTTTCGTAACCCTTGTCATGAGCATCCTTAATCATATCTAAAGCTAACGGTATCTGATGAATATAGGTGGCGACCCGAATCATATCCAGCACACTTTGCTCGCGTGGCAGGATATCCTCATGGTAATCACTCTTCTCGGCATCAGCCATCGCCGATAGTTTCAGAGGCGTATCGTTGTCACCCACGATGCGCCGGATATCGTCTTCTGAACAGTACTTCCACGGACCGAACTGAGACGGGGAATAGAGTCGTCTGGAATCCTTATACCCGATTTCCATATAGTCAACACCAGCGTCGACACATGCCTGGTAGACAGCTCTGACAACTTGGTCATCAAAAACATGGTCATTCATCAGCCCGCCATCGCGAATGGTACAGTCTAAAACCTTGATTTCCGGACGATAGGAAACCCACCTGGCCATAGCACTCTCTTCTGAATTAGTCTCTGTCATAACCTTAACTCCTTCACTCTGACGAATAACTCGTTACAGGTAACCTGCTCCGAGCTTGTCGAGGCAAGTCGGAACGAGTTCACCTTTTTACTCAGTACTGGCATTTTGTCCTCCTACAACAAAATAGTAGAACCCTCCGCTCAGGAGGGTTCTTTTAAACTTTTAAGGCTTATTTGTTATTTTTTAGCAACTTTTATCTTTATAGCAAAACCTCCCAAGCGTGTCCGGCACGCCCCGTAAAGGTGAAATAGCTATAAAAGAATTCTTGAGAAGTGATACAGTTCTCCATAAATCTATACCTGATTTTTAAGGCTAGCATAAGAAATCAGGTTTGTCAATATCAGCTCTGTTTAAGATTTCTGGTCCTGAGTTATCAAGGATGAAGTAACCTCCCGAATTTCCTTTTTCTGAACCAGCTTCGCCAGCCAGATACTCATTTCATAAAGCACTATCAGTGGAGCCGCGACCAGCGTCTGGTTTATGGGGTCCATGGTCGGCGTAATGATTGCCGACAGAAGAAAGGCAAAGATAATAGCTCCCTTGCGTTTGCTTGCCAGCCACCTGGAACTGATAACGCCGATACGGGCAAGAAAGGTGGTGATTACCGGCAGTTCAAAAACCAGCCCTACCGCAAGCAAAAGCCGTGTAACCACCGATATGTAGTTCCCAATCTTAATCTGCGGCGTGGCAATATCGCTGCCGAAAGTAACCAGAAACTTCATAGCAGGAGGAACCAGGATGAAGTAAGCGAATATCACTCCGCTAATGAACATCAGCCCTATCCAGGGCAAAACAAGATAAACATATTTTTTTTCTTTCGAGATGAGTGCCGGGGAAACAAACATAAGGAAATGATAAACCAGGTAAGGCATCGCCAGAATAAAACCGCTGGCAAGGGACACCTTCATATAGGTACTCAGCATCTCGGTCACCTCGATATAAATGAGGTTAATTCCACCGGCCGGCCGTATCAGAACCGCAAAGATTTGCTTGGCAAACACGAAGGAGATAACGGTGGTAATTGCGAGGGCGATAACACTTTTGATAAGGCGTGATTTAAGTTCCAGGAGGTGAGCGAGGAGGGTCATTTTTTTATCATCGCTCATTCAGCCAGTATCCTCGCTCTTCGAGGACCGTTCTCTACCGGATAACTGGTCAGACTTTTTTTCTTCCTCTTCGATTTCCCTGGTCAGCCCGGTAGTAAGGTCGGAGGTCATCTTTCTCAGGTTATACATCAGCTTCCCCAGACCCCGCATAATCTCAACGATTCTAGTCGGGCCGAAGACAATCAGCCCGATTACCAGAATCAAAAGTATTTCTCCCGTACCTACGCTGAAAAAATCCACCCTTCTTCCTCTACGGGAAATATCATATTCCCCAAAACCAGGTATTTAATGTAAATTAGCTCTGCTGGCTGTTATTGGTTTTCTCATCAGGCGTCTTATCCTTATTTTCCGGCTTCGTCTCATCTTCATCAAAATCACCCTTTTGGGCTTTGCGGAACTCACGAAGCCCTTTACCAATAGCGCCACCTACCTGAGGCAACTTACCCACCCCGAAAACAAGTAACACCACCAGTAGAATTAAGAGCAGCTCTATAGGGCCCAGTCTACCAAATGGCATAATCACACTCCTCCTCCTTTATATTTTATACCCTGAACAGACAAACATCAAGGGAAAATAGTGTTCGTGAATATTTTTTATGTCATTGCGAGCCTTCTTTTGTCATTGCGAGGAGGCATAAGCCTCCGTGGCAATCTCTACAGATTAATCCATATAGATTGCCACGTCATCCTTCCTTTGGAAGGACTCCTTGCAATGACAATTAAACGGCCACAATCTAACCTTTCCTTCTGCTTGCTTGTGATTATGGCTCCTGAGATGGTAGGATAATAAGTGAGAAAGAAGTGATGGGAAACTTTGTGACCAATCTGGTTAATCTGGTGCCTTTTGGATATGCCTTTGCCGCAGGTATGGTGACCACAGTTAGCCCCTGCGGTATTGCCATGCTTCCCCCTTATGTTTCTCTCTACCTCGGCAATAAGAGTGACACTCCCGCGAGTTCAATGTTCCGCCGGAGTGCCCGGGCGCTGAAAATGAGCGGGGCAGTAACCTTAAGCTTTGCCGCCTTTTTTGGCGCTATGGGAGCCTTACTGTCAGCAGGAGGCTACTTCCTTACCGGATTCATCCCCTGGCTGGCAGTTATCATCGGTGTTGGACTTATCCTTACAGGCATCTATCTTATCAGCGGCGGTCACATCTATACCAGTCTCCCGGCACGGTTAGCCGCCCGGCTGAAGAACCCCGGCAGCTCCGGTACCGGAGGTTTCATGCTTTTTGGTATTATTTATGCTATAGCGGCGCTGAGCTGTTCTCTACCTATTTTTCTGGCAGTGGTGGGCAGCGCTCTGGCTGTAAAGGGTTTCACTGCCGCTCTACTTCAATTTGTCAGCTACTCCCTGGGAATGGGATTTGTTATAACGCTGGTAGCGATGGGCGCCACGCTATTCAGCGAGGTAACGCAGCAATGGCTGAAAAGGCTGGTACCCCTGGTAGCCAGATTCAGCGGTTTCTTGCTCATCTTTGCTGGTGCCTATATTCTTTACTACTGGTTCATAGTAGGAAATATTCTGAGCCTGACATTCTAAAAGAGCGTTAAAAAAGCCAGTTTTCAGCGGACATTAAATTTTGGAGGAGAAAAATGATTAATCTGCCAGGAGGCAGTAAATGGAGATTTACCCTTCTGCCACTCTGGCTGGTGATGATATTTGCCCTTGTAGCAAGTAGCTGCGTTGGTTTTTCCCCGGCTTCAATGGAGGGCGAGGAAACAGGTACCTGGCCAGACAGCCAGGTGCCAGCGCCAGAAGTAGGACACCCGGCACCCGATTTCACCCTGAATGACCTGGATGGAAATCCAGTGAAACTGAGTGACCTCCGGGGCAAGGTAGTTTTTATCAACTTCTGGGCTACCTGGTGCCCCTCCTGTCGCGCCGAAATGCCCGAAATTGAAGCTGCGTATCAAAAATATAGAGAGGCAGGAGTAATGGTAATTGGTGTGGACATAGCCGAGCCTAAAAGTGTCGTCCGCCAGTATGTAGAAGAGGGTGGTTTTAGCTGGACATTTGTCCTGGACTCCACGGGTGAAGTGTCCCGGGATTATCAGGTTGTTGAAATCCCCACCAGCTTTTTCCTGGATAGAGAGGGGATAATCCGCACGGTAAGCATCGGTGCTATGCGCAGAGAGGCGATAGAAGCCAAGCTGGCTGTGGCAATGAGATAAAAGCTAATCCCGGGTTGACCCAGAGAAGAACAAAGGATTATAATTATTTTTATAAGAAAATACGCGTTGCGAGAGGAAACGTTTAGTGCAAACTGAACAGAATAAAACCCTGGAAGTACTTAAAATTGCCATCCAGATGGAAATAGATGGCAAGACATACTATCTGAAAATCAGCCAGGAAAGCACTAATGAACTGGGCAAGGAGCTATTACAGGCTCTCGCCGCTGAAGAAGATATTCACCGGCGAAAATTTGAGGAGATATATAAGGCTATTGAAAAGCAAAAGGGCTGGCCGGCGGTTGATTTCCAGCCTGATGAAGGCAGGGGGCTGAGAAGCGTCTTTGCCAGAGCACTTGAGAATCAAAGTGCCAGCACAAAGCCCCTGTCCACTGAGCTTGATGCCATAGAAACAGCTATGGCTATGGAAAACAAAACCTTTGATTTTTACAAAAACCAGGAGCAGAAGGCTACTTATGATGCTGAAAGGAACTATTACCAGAGTCTGTGCGCCCAGGAAAGGCACCACTATTTAGTTCTCCTTGACTACTACGAGTATCTCAAAGACCCGGCATGGTGGTTTGCCAAAACCGAGCGCCCCTCTCTTGATGGAGGATAAACAGGAAAAACAGAGAATTGTTAAGCGGCCTGCGATGAGGTTTTCTGAAAAAATTCCCTGAAATGTGACCCATCCATTTCAAAATGTTATAGTTTTGTAACTTTCCCCCGCCTTATTCTATAGTTTTTCCATCCGTCATAGTCTAAAATCTAATTACAGTAGGAGGACAAGAAATGGAGCTTAGCCAAAGCCGTACCGGGAAAAACCTGGAGGCAGCCTTTGCCGGGGAGTCTCAGGCTCGTAATAAATACACCTTTTTTGCGGCGGTAGCCAAAGAAGCGGGTTTTGCTGAGATTGCTGAAGCGTTCCTGGAAGCGGCTGAAAACGAAAGAGCCCACGCTAAGAGACTGTTTGACTTTCTAGGAGGCATCGGAGATACCGAGGCAAACCTCAAAGCAGCCGCTAACGGTGAGCACCACGAGTGGGACAAAATGTATCCTGAGTTTGAGCAGACAGCCAGAGAGGAAGGGTTTACCCAGATTGCCGCCTTCTTCAAAAATGTATCCACAATCGAAGAACAGCATGAAAAGAGGTTCCTTGACCTGCTCAATAAAGTAGAGAAAAAAGAGATGGCTAAAAAAGGCGAGATGGCTGTCTGGAAATGCCATAACTGCGGCTGGGCACAGGAAGATACTCAAGCCCCAGATGAGTGCCCGACCTGCAATCAGCCCCAGAGTGCTTTCCAGGCTGTCGAAGATAGTATCGGCGGTAACCTTTAAAGAAGCCGGAAGCGAGAGGTAAATTTGGAGGCTTTAACAAAACTAGGTTATGGCGTCTATGTCATTGGCTCAAGAAAAGGAGAGCAGCTTAATGGACAAATTGCCAATACTCTCTTTCAGATAACATCTCAGCCTCCAACTGTGGCGGTAAGCATCAACAAGAACAATCTGACTCACCAGTTCATTAAGGAAAGCCAGGTCTTTACAGCTTCAATTTTGTGTCAGGACACCCCCCTTTCTTTCATCGGTCGTTTCGGCTTCAAGTCAGGCAGGGATATCAATAAGCTGGAAGGGATTGGCTACCGGATAGGCGAGACGGAAGCACCGATAATCATAGAGAATGCTACCGCCTATTTAGAAGTCAGAGTGAGCAAAGAAATAGATATGGGCTCTCATACTATTTTCATCGGCGAGGTGGTAGCCTCCGAAGTCATCAGCCAGGAGGCTTGTATGACCTATGAATATTATCACCAGATTAAGCGGGGCACTACACCCATGGCAGCTCCAACCTATGTTGGGGAGAAAAAGTAGAAGCATCCAAGATGGCGAAATACCGGTGCACCGTTTGTGGCTATATCTACGACCCGGACCTGGGTGACCCGGAAAACGGGATAAAACCGGGGATACCTTTTGAAAAATTGCCTGACGACTGGGTATGTCCTGTCTGCGGAGCAAGCCAGAGCGAGTTTGAAAGGATAGAATGAGATGGAAGCAAGGGAAATGAGAGCCGGCATTTACTGGGTAGGGGCTGTTGACTGGGACCGGCGTTTGTTTGATGCCCTTATTCCGCTGCCCGACGGCACCAGCTATAATTCATACTTAATCCAGGGTAGCGAGAAAACGGTTCTTATTGATACGGTAGACCCCAAGATGCAGGATGTGTTGACAAACCACCTTAACCAGCTTGAGATTGGGAAAATAGACTATTTGATTCTCAATCACGCTGAGCAGGACCACTCCGGCACCACACCCCGGCTCCTGACAGAATACCCTGAGACAAAAGTTATTACCAATCCCAGGTGTAAAGACATGCTCATTGACCTGTTGATGATTCCGGAGAAGAAGTTCATTACAATCGAAGAAAAAGAGACCCTTTCCTTGGGAAATAGGACCCTGGAGTTTATCTATACTCCCTGGGTACACTGGCCGGAAACAATGAGCACTTATTTACGGGAAGAAAAGATACTTTTCACCTGTGATTTTTTTGGCTCTCATTTAGCCACCACCAACTTATTTGCCACTGATGAGTGGGAAGCCATCCAGGCGGCTAAACGCTACTTCGCCGAAATTATGATGCCCTTCCGAACCTCCATCCAGAACAACCTGAAAAAGCTAAATAATTATGCCATTGACATCATTGCTCCCAGCCATGGCCCGGTATACGATAAACCGGAGTCCATCATCAAAGCTTATTCCAGCTGGGTTTTTGATGCCCCCAGGAATATCGTTGTATTGCCCTATACCTCGATGCACGGCAGCACTCATAAGATGGTTGCCTACCTTGTCGAAGCTTTAGCCCGAAGGGGCGTAACGGTAAAACAGTTTGACCTTACCGCAACTGACTCCGGGAAGCTGGCTATGGCACTGGTTGATGCCGGGACGGTTGTCTTTGGCACACCTACCGTTCTGGCTGGTGCCCACCCCAATGCCGTCTATGCCGCCTTCCTGACCAACGCACTGAGACCCAAGCTGAAATTTACCTCTATTATCGGCTCTTACGGCTGGGGAAGCAGGACAGTGGAACAAATCACGGCTCTACTCTCCAGCCTGAAGGCAGAAATGCTGGAGCCGGTACTCTGTAAAGGCTTCCCAAGAGAAACAGATTTTCAAGCCCTGGATAATCTGGCCGCCACCATTGCGGATAAACACAAGGAAAATGGCTTCACCGATTAGTATTCTGTCAATAAGGAGGGCGAAATGCTGCAACTGAATACCAGGACAAAACGCAAGCCTGAAGAAGTGGTGAAAAAAGCAGTGGAGTTCTTTGGCCCGGGTGGCTATGGACTAAAGGTAACAGAACAAGGCGATAGCTGTGCTGCTTTTGAGGGGGGTGGTGGAGAGGTGCGGATTACTACCTGCGTTGATGACAAAGGCACCTCAGTAGACCTGGAAAGCCGTGAGTGGGATTACCAGCTCCGAAAGTTCACGGATGAAATAGACTAAGTATTTGCTTAAGGCAGAAGACAGTAGTATTATTTTAATATAAATATTTTTGGAGGTGAAAAAAGATGGCAGAGAAAAATGACGCCGTTACCAAGGTATCAAAGGCATTACTGGACCAGCTAAATGAGGCAATCGCCCGGGAAATTCAGGTATCCATTCAGTATATGTGGCAGCATGTTCAGTGGGGCGGGGTAAAGGGGTTTGCCGTCCAGAGCGAGCTTCAATCCATAGCCGTGACCGAGATGAAGCACGCTGAAACCATCGCTGAAAGGCTTTATTATCTGGGCGGGATACCAACTACCAAACCCAGCCCTATCTTTGTTGGTAGCACTCTTAAGGAAATGATAGAGCAGGATATCAAGGATGAAGTTGAGGCTATTAAGCTCTACAAGCAGATTATAGAGGCAGCCACTAAAGAAGGGGATGTCACTACCGCCTTCATCTTCAAGGATATTCTGGAGCAGGAAGAAAACCACCACGACACCTTTACCACTTTGCTAGAAGATTTATAGCCTCAGCCGAGACCAGATAAGCACCGGTTGAAGCAAGACTAGGGAGGCAAAAAGAAAGAATGTACGATAAAATTCTGGTACCGCTGGATGGTTCACAGCTGGCGGAATGCGTTCTGCCGCATGTTGAAACTGTTGCCAGAGGATGTGGCACTTCAGAAGTCATTTTTCTCCGCGTCGTAGAGCCGGTTATGATACCCGTTACCGCGGAGGAAGATATCTCCAGCCTGAGCCAAAAAGAGATAGACATTATCAATGGTGAAATCCGAACTTCTGCAGAAAATTACCTGGGTAAGCTGGTAAAGAGCCTGAAATACGACGGGGTAAATATCCGCTGGGAAGTCACTTCCGGCAAGGCTACCGAAAGCATCACCGAATACGCAGTGAAGAACAAGGTTGACCTCATTGCCATCGCTACTCACGGTCGCTCCGGAGTAAGCCGCTGGATTTGGGGAAGCGTAGCAGAGCGGGTATTGCGCTCAGCCGGCGTCCCCGTCTTGATGATAACGGCTCCGGGTTGTTCGCCTGAAGCAGAGAAATAGCTGGCTAATCAAGGATAAAGCTTAAAAAGCGGGTTTATTCCGGAGGATGAGTAATGACTGACCTATCCCTTCCTTTTGAATCAAGATACCTGCCGATTAAGAAGCTTCACGATGAATACCGCCGGTCTATCGACCAGCCGGAGGAGTTCTGGGCAGAACAGGCACGCCAGTTGGACTGGTTCAAGACCTGGGATAGGGTGCTGGATTGGGAGCCTCCTTTTGCCCACTGGTTTGTCGGCGGCAAGCTCAATGCCTCGCACATCTGTGTAGACCGCCATATCAAAAACTGGCGCCGCAGCAAAGTAGCTATATACTGGGAAGGAGAGCCGGGGGATAATCGGGTTTTAAGCTACTCTACCCTGTATAACGAAGTAAACTGTTTTGCTGCCGTGCTCAAGCAGCAGGGCATAAAAAAAGGAGACAGGGTTGCCCTGTACCTGCCAATGCTTCCGGAACTACCAATTTTTATGCTCGCCTGCGCCCGAATCGGTGCCATCCACACCGTCATCTTCTCCGGTTTCAGTGCCCAGGCACTGGCTGACCGTATTAACGATGTGCAAGCCAAACTGCTGGTAACCGCTGATGGCAGTTACCGTAGAGGTAAAGTTATCCCTCTAAAAGCTATTGCCGATGAAGCATTGACCAACTGTCCATCGGTGAAAAATACCATCGTCGTTAAGAGGACCGGTACTCAGATTAATATGAAACCCCGCCGGGACCTCTGGCTTAAAGATTTGCTCAATAAGGAGATGCCCTTTGTCCCTCCCGTGGCGGTGGAGTCAAACCATCCGCTCTACATTCTTTATACCTCAGGCACCACCGGAAAACCGAAGGGTATCGTCCATGGCACCGGGGGTTATCTGGTGCACAACTACTGTGCTTATCAGTGGGCTTTTGATATCAAAGAAGAATCAGTCTACTGGTGCTCGGCAGATGTAGGCTGGGTCACGGGACACAGCTCCATAGTCTATGCCCCCCTTGCCCACGGGGCAGCCATCGTGCTCTACGAAGGAGCTCCCGACTACCCTGATGTTGACCGCTGGTGGCATATCATTGATAAGTATGGAGTCAGTATTTTTTATACCTCACCTACCGCCATCAGGATGCTGATGAGCTACGGCGAATCATGGCCCAAAAAGCATGACCTGAGCAGCCTGGAGTTGCTGGGCAGCGTTGGCGAGCCAATCAACTCGGAAGCATGGCTCTGGTTTTACAAGAATATCGGCGCCGAGCGGTGCCCCATAGTCGATACCTGGTGGCAGACTGAAACCGGCGGTATCATGATTTCACCAGCGCCGGGCATTCAATGTGCCCCCCTGAAGCCGGGTTCAGCTACATTCCCTCTGCCCGGTGTGGATGCTGATGTAGTTGATGAGACCGGTAAGCCGGCACCGCCGGAGGAAAGAGGTTTGCTGGTAATCAAGAAACCCTGGCCCGGGATGTTCCTGGGGGTATACGGCGACCCGGAGCGCTACAAAGAAACTTACTGGTCGCGCTTCCCCGGCATGTACTACACCGGTGACTACGCAGTGAAAGATGACGAAGGTTACTACTGGATTCTCGGCAGAGCTGATGAGGTGCTCAAGATTGCCGGGCATAGAATCGGCACTGCCGAACTGGAAGATGCTGCTACTTCTCACCCCAAGATAGCTGAGGCAGCCGCGGTGAGCAAATCAGACCCGGTAAAAGGGGAAAGCCTGATTATGTTTGTCAGGCTTAAGGAAGGGACAAAGCCGACTCCAAAACTCAAGCAGGATATAGTCAACCACCTGCGAAAAGTGATTGGTCCGATTGCCACCCCTGAGCAGGTCTATTTCACCACCAGGTTGCCAAAGACGAGGAGCGGCAAAATTATGCGGCGAATCCTGAAGGCCGTGGCTGAAAAGGCAAGTATCGGTGACCTCTCTACTCTTGAAGATGAAGGTGCAGTGGATGAGGTTATAAAAAGCTACCAGGAAACCGAACAAGCCCGGGCGGAAGCAAACGAGCGGAACTAGGGCAAAAGGGGGACTTATGTACCTTCAGATAAAAAAACACTTTAATATCCTGATTACATTTCGGACAATAATGGCTGCCCTGTTTTTCATGACGTGGTTAATTATCGGCGGAGGCATTTCCTGCCAGTCACAGGAGCCATCTTCATCAGCCCCTGCAGTTAATGAGCCAACAACTACAGACGAACAGCCAGCAACTCCAGCCGTTATCGAAGTAACAATAGAAGGATTCGCCTTCAAACCAGCCGAAATTACCATCGCAGCGGGCAGCACTGTAACCTGGCAAAATAATGACTCAGTTATTCACATAGTAACGGCTCAAGATAAGCTGTTTGACAGCGGCAGCTTATCAAACGGTAATACTTTTAGCTACACATTCGAGCAGAAAGGAACTTTTGAATACTATTGCGCCGTTCACCCCTATATGAAAGGAAGGGTGATAATAGAGTAAGGCGATAAATTCCAGGAGAAGAAATGAACATATTTGACCCGGTACTGATGACACGGCTGGTAATTATTCTGGGTATTGTCAATCTGTCGGCGGGAGTACTCATTTTTTTCTCCTGCCGCTGCCTGGGCGGCGCAAAGCTGGGAAGCAAGCTAATGAAGTATCGCACCTATAAGGGCTTTTACAAATACCACTGCTATCTCTGGTGGATATTCTGGCCTTCCGTAATGATACACGGTCTTCTGGCGGTAATATTCATCGGCTGGCCACAATAGTAGGGAGTGAGTTATGAAGCAGCAGATGGTGCCGGACGAATTAGCCGAATTGTTAAATACGGCAATATACAAAGAAATTGCCTCTAACGCCTTCTACATAGCGGGGCAAAGCCGGACCCGGGACCCCGGTGCCAAAGTGCTCATGAAAGAGATGGCTGATGAAGAACTGAAGCATTCGGAGTGGCTGAAGCGTCTCAAGGAAAAGGGACTGGAGAAGCGAAGCTGGTACCAGAAAGAAGTGCCCAACCTGAGGATTAGCGAGTATCTCACCGGCAGTGACACCCTGGAAAATGCCAGCTTGCAGGATACCATTATCTTCGCAATGAAGCGTGAGCAACTGGCTGTGGAGTTCTACGCCAGAATGATGGGCGTAATAAGGGATAAATCTGCCAAACGCCTCTGCACAAGGCTTGCCCGCGAGGAACTGAAACATAAACTTAGACTAGAGATATTTTACGATGACCTGTTTTATCAAGAAGTCTGAAGGGACGAGATATGGGGTGATGAAAAAATGCCAGTAGATATTAATTTTATGGTTGGCGGCGAAGCCGGGCAAGGAGTGCAATCAGTAGGCTTCTTGCTGGCTAAAGCCTTCACTCGCGGCGGCTACCATGTTTTTGCCGACCAGGACTATGAGTCGAGAGTACGAGGCGGACATAACTTCTACCGGGTGAGGGTAAAAGATTCCAGAGTGGGTGCCATTGCTGAAGCGGTCGATATACTGGTTGCCCTTAACCAGGAGAGTATTGACCTTCATCTCAAGGAACTGGCTTCGGACGGGGTAGTCATTTTCGACAGCGAAAAGATTAAAGATTCTCCGGCTGACAGTCGGTCTCTCGGTATACCCCTGGAGAAACTGGCCAAGGAAGAAGCAGGAGAGAAGCTGATGAGCAACACCGTAGCTCTTGGAGCGGCTCTGGCTTTGGTGAGCTATGACCAGGATATAGTGAACACAGTTTTGACAGAGCACTTCGGCAAGGGCAAGGTTGCCGATAGCAATTTGGCTGCAGCGAAAGCCGGCTACGAGCGCGCCCGGGCTGAATATAAAGGTAAGCCCCGGCAGCTCAAACCGCGTGCCGAAACGAAAAGGATGCTGCTCAACGGTAATGAAGCCATCTCTCTTGGCGCCATTGCCGCCGGCTGTACCTTTATGGCCGCTTATCCCATGACCCCGGTTACCTCCATTATGGAGTACCTGGCAAGCAAGGCAAAGGAACTCAACCTAGTAATGGTCCACGCCGAGGACGAGATAGCCGCGGTGAATATGGCTATCGGGGCAAGCTACGCCGGAAGCAGGGCTATGACAGCCACCTCAGGCAGCGGCTTCTGTCTCATGGTTGAAGGCATCGGGCTGGCTGGCAACACCGAAACGCCGCTGGTAGTCATCAACGGGCAGCGTCCAGGTCCGGCAACAGGCTTACCTACCAGGACAGAGCAGGGCGACCTCCAGTTTATCCTTCACGCCCATCATGGCGATTTCCCCAGGGCTGTCCTGGCACCGGCGACCACTGAAGACGCCTTCTGGATAACGGTTAAAGCCTTTAATCTGGCAGAGAAATTCCAGCTGCCGGTGATAATTTTGACCGACCAGCACCTGGCAAGCTCTTATACCACGGTTGAGCCGTTTGATATTTCAAAGGTAACCATTGACCGCGGCCAGCTCTATTCCGATAAGGATGGTAAGCCGTCGGAGTACCAGAGACATAAGATAACTCCTTCGGGTATTTCCCCGCGAGCCTTACCCGGACTGAGCCATGCCCTGACGGTAACGGACGCCGATGAGCACGATGAGTGGGGACATCTTACCGAGGATGCCGGAATAAGAACGGCACAGGTGGAGAAGAGACTCCGCAAGCTCCTCAGTCTGAAACAGGAAATCAGTCCTCCTCAATGGTATGGCCCAAAGAAAGCGGAGACAACCCTGATTGGCTGGGGCAGCACCTATGGAGCCATTCGGGAAGCGATGGATATACTGCGGCACGACGGTGCCAGCGTCAATATGCTTCACCTGAATGAACTCTGGCCATTCCCGGCTGAGGCTGTTGCCGATGCTCTCGGCAGGTCAAACCACAGCTATGTTATCGAGAACAATGCTACCGGTCAGCTTGCTTACCTGATTAGAGCCGAAACCGGGCGTGAGGTTAGCGGGCGGATTCTGAAATACGATGGCCGGCCCTTTACCCCGCCCTATATTGCCGAAGCGGTGAGAAAGGAGGGATGCTAGCCATGGTCACACTCAAGGACTATACCGGACTTCAACCAGCCTGGTGCCCCGGCTGTGGCAACTTTGGTATTCTCCGGGCACTGAACAAAGCCCTGGTTGAGCTTAACATTGAGCCCTATCAGCTGCTCCTGGTCTCCGGCATCGGTCAGGCAGGGAAGCTGCCCCACTACACCAGAGGCAACATTTTTAACTCTCTCCACGGTAGACCGGTTCCTCCAGCTATCGGCGCCCGGATTGCCAACCCGGAGCTAACCGTGATTGCCATCAGCGGGGACGGAGACGCCTATGGCGAGGGAGGTAACCACTTCATCCATGCTGCCAGGGGTAATCATAACATCACTTACCTGGTGCATAATAACCAGGTCTATGGATTAACCAAGGGACAGGCATCACCCACCAGTGATGCCGGGTTTATCACCAAAACCACGCCTTACGGAGCGATAACCCCGGTCAATCCAGTCGCTATGGCTATTATCAGCGGTGCCAGCTTCGTCAGCCGGAGCTTCGCCGGGGACATTGAGCACCTCAGCTCGGTCATAAAACAGGGCATTACCCACCGGGGATTTGCCCTGATTGATATCCTGCAACCCTGCGTTACTTTTAACCACCAGAATACCTTTCAGTGGTACCGGGAAAGGGTCTACGCACTGGAGAAGGAAGACGGTTATGACCCCGCTAACAAGCAGGCGGCGCTGGAAAAGGCACAGGAGTGGGGGCAGAAAATCCCCATCGGCATTATTTACCGCCAAGACCTGCCGGTCTACGAAGACCAGCTGCCGGCACTGAGCCAGGGCCCCCTGGTGAACCAGAAAATAGACCCGGGACGAGCCGAAAGGCTTTTTGCTGAGTTTTTATGAACTTATAACGTTACCTGGAAAGGGAAAAATCAAAATGAATGAAGATATTGAAACGGCGGTGGCATTTCTGACCCAGGCAATGGAGATAGAACAGAAAGGACGCCGATTCTACCTCAATGCAGCTCAAAAGACAGAGGACGAGAAAGGACGGGACATTTTTACCACTCTGGCTAATGATGAGATAAAACATTATCAACTGGTGAAAAAGGAGCGGGACTCTCTGACGGAGCAGGGCAAATGGGTAGCTTCTCCCGAGATAAAGCCGGTGGAGATAGATTTAGATAAGCCTCTCTTCCCAGGTGGTAAAAAAGCCCTGGAAAAGACGGTCACCACCAAGTCCAGTGACTGGGACGCCTTGCTCTTTGGTCTGGATATTGAAATCAGGAGCTATGACATGTACCGGCAGACGGCGGCTAAAACCCAGGACCCCCTGGGCAAACAAACGCTCCAGTTTTTAGCCGGACAGGAACAATCGCACTTCAATCTTTTGATGATGCGTTATGAATCCCTCTTCGGCTACGGAGCCGGACCTTCCTGAGATTGGAGGATAAGAGGAGGAGATAAATGTTTAACGGAGTAAATCATCTGGCAATGGCTACGGGAGATATGGACAAGACCATCCGTTTCTGGAGAGACCTGCTGGGCATGCGTCTGGTGGCTGGATTGGGCAGGGCAGGATACAGGCACTACTTCTTCCAGATTTCTGATACTGACCTGATAGCCTTTTTTGAGTGGCCCGGGGTAGAGCCCGTAGCCAAAAAAGAACATGGCCGTCCGGTAAGCGGCCCCTTCATCTTTGACCATGTCTCCTTTGGAGTCGAGACCGAAGAAGACCTCTGGTCGCTGAAGGACAGCCTTGAAGCGGCGGGATTCCCCGTCTCGGATGTTATTGACCACGGATTCATTCATTCAATTTATGCCCACGACCCGAATGGCATCCCGATTGAGTTTTCCCACAATGTGGCGGAGGTTGACATCAGGAAAGAACCTCAGATGAGAGATGCTACTTCATCTGAAGTAACCAGACAGGGAGCAGAACCACAGACAGGAATGTGGCCAAAGGTCACAAAGCCCACCCCAACCTCGGAACGGGTAGTCTATCCCGGTGCTGGCAGCGAGCTCTTTCACGGTAAGAAGAAATAGCTATGAAATGAGACGAGCCTTCCAAATCAAAGGAGAGAGCAATGGACAACGAGAAATATGCCGTGCCGGTTGAAAAGCTGCGCTGGGTATGTGACCCCAAAATGTTCGAGTTTGAATGCACCAAAGACCTGGCGCCGCTGGGCGAGTTTATCGGTCAGCCCCGGGCAAGGCAAGCCATTGAATTCGGCTTGAACATGGAAAATAAAGGCTACAATATCTATGTGGCTGGCCTTTCCGGGACCGGCAAAACTTCTATGGTGAAAGCCCACATTGAAAGGGTTATTAAAGAAAGAAAGGCAGCCGGGGAAAGCTTTGTGACCGAAGACTGGTGCTACATTTATAACTTTAAAGAGCCGGATAGCCCCAGAATAGTAAATCTGCCCCAGGGTAAAGGCAAAGTCTTTGCCGATGAAATGACTGACCTACTGAACAAAATACGGCTGGAGCTGGGAGAGGCCTTTTCCAGCCAGGAATACAAGAATCAGAGGCAGAAAGTAATTGATGAGGGACAGGCTACCCAGCAAAAACTCTTTGAGGAGATAGCCGGTGAAGCCCGCCAGCAGGACTTTTCTCTCCAGATGACCACATCGGGGCCGCTGCTTATTCCCATAGTTGAAGGACGCCCCATGCAGGAAAATGAATATCTCGCCCTCGATGAGGAGACAAGGAAGAATATTGAGGCAAAACAGACCAGCCTGCGTAAGAAACTCCACGCTGGTTTTGAAGCTATTTCCAATGTGCACCGGGAGATTGCTGAACGGCTGCAAAAAATAGACAAAGACATTGGTGAATACACCGTTTCCCGTCTCTTCACTTCCTTGATGGAAGAGTATTCCAACTCGCCCAAAGTCAGCCAGTTTCTCGCTGACCTGAAAGATTACATACTGAATAACCTGGAACCATTCAAAGGAACCGAGGAACCGCTCCACCCCCTGTTCGGGGTCCCGGTAAGCCAGGTTTCGGGAGGGAAAGACCCGTTCCTGCCCTTCCAGGTCAATGTCTTCGTTGATAATAGCGTAGCTACAGGTCCCCCCGTGATTGTCGAGAGCAACCCTAATTTTGGTAATATGTTCGGCCGCATAGAGAGGCGCTTTCTTTTTGGCGGTTATCTCAGCAACCATACCATGCTAAAAGCCGGAGCTCTCAGTTTGGCTAATGGCGGTTACCTGCTGGTCAATGCCCGTGACGTGCTGACCAATCCCGGCGTCTGGCCGGCACTCAAGCGGGCTATTCAGAATAAAGAAATCCGGATAGAAGACCCGTTCGAGCAATTTGGCTTGATTGCACCTCAGGGAATGAAACCGGAAGCCATGCCGATAACAGTTAAAGTTATCCTAACTGGCGACCCCATACTCTACCAGTTGCTCTCAGTATACGAGGAGGATTTCTGGGAAATTTTCAAGGTCAAAGCTGACTTTGATTTTGAAATTAAGAAGACCAGAGAGAATATGCTGGGCTATGCCGCTTTCCTGTCTGGCTGCTGTGAGGACTGTCAATCCAGGCACTTTGACCCCGGTGGTGTTGCCAAGCTCATTGAGTATTCCGCCAGAATGGTGGCCGACCAGGAAAAGCTGTCCTCAAGATTCGCCCAGATAAAGGACTGGATTGAGGAAGCCGACTACTGGGCTGCCCGCGATAATGCCAGATATATCTCTGCCCGCCACGTGCAAAAAGCCATCGATGAGAGAATCTTCAGACACGACCTGATTGACGAAAAAATCAGGGAGATGATAAATGAGGGCACCATTATGATAGACACCGAGGGAGCTGTAGTTGGCCAGGTAAACGGTCTGAGTGTTTATTCCCTCGGTGACATCAGTTTTGGCAAACCTTCACGGATTACCGCCAAGACTTTCCTGGGGCGGGGAGGGGTTATCAATATCGAACGGGAATCGCAGCTCAGCGGCCCGATTCATAATAAGGGAGTCATGATTTTGGGCGGCTACCTGGGCTGGAAATACGCCCAGGACAAACCCCTCTCTCTTTCTGCCAGCCTCTGTTTTGAACAATCTTATGAGGGAGTCGAAGGCGACAGTGCCTCTTCCGCCGAACTATACGCTATTCTCTCCAGCCTTGCCGATATTCCAATAAAGCAGAATATTGCCGTTACCGGCTCGGTGAACCAGAAAGGCGAGATTCAGCCAATCGGTGGCGTTAATCAAAAGATAGAAGGCTTTTTTAAGGTCTGCCGGGCTAAAGGGCTTAGCGGTGAGCAGGGGGTACTGATACCCAAGCAGAACCTGCGTAACCTGATGCTGCAGGAGGAGGTAGTCGAGGCGGCTGCAAGAGGCCAGTTCCATATTTATTCAGCCAGGGCCGTTGACGAAGGTATTGAGATACTGACCGGCATCCCCGCTGGCGATAGACAAAAAGACGGCACCTACCCGGAAGACACGGTCAATTATCTGGTTGACAAACGCCTCAGGGATATGGCTGAACGGCTCAAAGGATTTTATGCTGAAGAAAAAAAAGAGAGTAAGTAAATGCCCGGCTGGCTTGAATCTTTCCTGTTGACCTTCATTCCTCTGTTCATTGTCATCGATGCTATGGGCAATTTAGCCTTTATCATTTCCTTAAGCGAGGGGATATCCAGATACGAACGGCTCAAAATAATACATATTGGTATCACCACAGCGGCTATCCTCGGCCTGCTTTTCCTCTTCTTCGGCCAGTTCATCCTGAAGGTAATGGGAATCTCCGTAGGCTCTTTCGCTATTGCCGGTGGGCTTATCCTTCTGCTCCTCTCCAGCAAATATATGCTGACCGGTAGAGTCGTAGAGGCAATCAGGGAAGAGATGGTAGCCATCGTTCCCATCGGCACCCCTTTACTGACAGGTCCGGCAACGATAACCACCCTGCTACTGCTGGTTGGCCAGTTTCCGCTTTATATTGTCTTATTATCTTTCCTGTTAAACCTGTTTATAACCTGGGTCATCTTCTTGTTGGGCAACCAGATTATCCACTTCCTGGGGCAGGGCGGACTCAGGGCAATCTCAAGCATCTTCAACCTGCTCCTGGCGGCAATAGCCGTCACCATGATTATCCGTGGACTGGAGCTGCTCGGAATCATCAGCTTGGCAAGTGTTCAGTGAGTGACTGGATTCCGGCTGGGGTTTATCCCGTGCCCGGTACGGAGCCGAAATGACGTTCCTCTATTTTAGGAGCAACTTTTGTGATAAAGTTGATTGATTAGCCAATAAGAAGAGATTAACCATGATACAACGGAATATTCTCCGAAAAAGAACCAAAATAGTATGTACCATCGGACCGGCAACCGAGTCCGCATCATTGATTGAACGTCTTATCCGGAGTGGTATGAATGTAGCTCGCCTCAATTTATCCCACGGAACACGCAATAGCCATACAAAAACCATTAAAACGGTCAGAAGAATCAGCCAGCGGTTAGGGGTTGAGGTAGCTGTGCTGATGGATTTGCCCGGTCCGAAATACCGCATCGGTAACCTTAAGGATGGAAGAGTAACTCTGAGAAAAGGCGCCAAAGTTACCTTGACCTCCAATGACATAGAAGGAGACCAAACTCTTGTGCCAGTGAACCAGCCCAACCTTGCTCAAGATATCAAGCCTGGCGACACGGTTCTGCTCGATGACGGAGCGATGGAATTAAGGGTCCTGGAGAAGACAAATAACGAGGTGAGATGCAGGGTAATCGTGGGAGGCATTCTTACGGAGAGGCGCGGGCTCGCCGTCCCGGGTATGTCCATTTCCGGGCCATTCCTCACCGACACTCTGAAGGACCAAATCCTCTTTTCTATGCAACAGGAACCGGATTATCTGGCGCTTTCTTTCGTCAGCAGTGCCGAAGACGTATCAAATGTGCGTAATTTTTTGCATGAACAGGGTTCAGAAATTCCCCTTATCTCTAAAATTGAGCGGATTCAGGCTGTCCGTGATTTTGATAATATCCTTTCGGTGAGCGATGGTATTATGGTAGCCCGGGGTGACCTCGGCGTAGATATCCCGCTGGAAAGGGTACCTTTGGTACAAAAAGAAACCATCGGCAAATGCAACCGCGTGGGGAAACCGGTGATTACAGCCACTCAGATGCTGGAGTCTATGATTAACGCAGCGCACCCAACCCGGGCTGAAGTCACGGATATCGCCAATGCCATATTAGATGGCACTGACGCCATCATGCTCTCTGGCGAAACAGCCATCGGTAAATACCCCCTGGCAGCAGTGAGAATGATGGCCAGAATAGCGCTGGAGACAGAAAAGAAATTGCCATATGACCTGATGCTGGCGGAACGGAGCTCATGGCTGGAAAGGAAAACGGATGAGCTTATCAGCTATAACGCCTGTTATACGGCAACCGCCCTCGGCGCTAAAGCCATCGTTGCTTATACACAGTCGGGCAGTACAGCCAGGCGTGTTTCCAAATATCGTCCCCGGGTACCTGTTATCGGCATAACCCCCGACAAGGTAGTTTGTGGTAGATTGCTGCTGCACTGGGGCATTTATCCCTTTCATGTACCTAAAGCACCCCCATCTGTTGACTTCATGTTCTCCACTGCCGCAGAGCACGCCGTAAGGTTGGGGCTGGCAAAAGTTGATGACTTGATTGTTATTACCGGAGGTGTTCCCATTGGAACGGTGGGAACCACAAACCTGCTGAAAGTGGGAAAAATCCGGGCAGAAACGAAAACCTAACTGCCTAAACATGAGACTCCTCAGCCAACCAAAGTGGCGAATTTTCGGCTGGATTCCGGC
Organism: Dehalococcoidales bacterium; assembly: GCA_030690265.1. Taxonomy (GTDB): domain Bacteria; phylum Chloroflexota; class Dehalococcoidia; order Dehalococcoidales; family UBA2162; genus JAUYHA01. Next base: position 109,806 of record JAUYHA010000081.1, read on the forward strand.
TGGAGTTTATCCCGTACCTGATACGGGGCCGGAATGACGTTCCCCATTCTAGGAGCAATTTTTGTAGTACAATTTCCCTTGAGCATGACCGCTCAATTACTCCTTGGGGAAAATCTATCCGCAGGAAGAAAGTCAATGAGTAAGCACGAATTAAGAAGATTGCTGGCATTTTGGCTTACGCATTTGTGGGATGGGCTCTCTGCGCTGCGACGATGGGTATCGGCACGAGCGTCACAACTTTACAAAACACTCTGATAGTGCATGCGATTGGCGCTCCCATCTACTTTGCCATTGTATCCCGGGTCTATTTCAGCAAATTCAGCTATACTCGCCCTCTACAGACTGCCATAATTTTTCTATCTTTTGTCATCGCCACGGACTTCTTCTTGGTAGCTCTGGTGGTCAACCGAAGCCTCGATATGTTTCTCAGTTGGCTGGGAACCTGGCTGCCGTTCGCCCTGATTTTCACCTCAACATACCTGACAGGTTTATACGTCACGAAGCACTCTAAATCGAAAGCTACGCTTCAGCAATGATTAATTGCCGTCACCTTCAGCGAAGGCTGGAAAAACCGGGCACTCCTATAGTGATATCCCTGGTGGAGCTGAGGTATCAATAGGTAGAACTTTTGAGGTTGTGTTTGAGCTTACTCTCGAAGCAGCCTGATGAATTCTTGCCGGCTCAGTCCAGCGTCTTTAATCAAAGCCCTCAATAAACCCCGCCCCAGTTCAGCATGGCGGGGGACGGAAAGCCGCCGCCCAGAAGGATGAAGTAAAATCATATGGCTGCCTTCGGTGTGGTCCCAAACATATCCAGTCTTGCATACGGCTTTGGTAAATTCGTCTCCAGATATTACCGGCAGGCGGGGCACTAAACGGCAACCTCCACCTCTTCCACATCAGTCTTCGGTAGCGGCTCGCCGTGCTTGCGTTTGCTGGCGATGTAACCCCGTATCGCCTCTTCGATGTTGGCGATGGCTTCTTCCCTGGTTTTACCCTGGGAGTGACACCCTGGTAAAGCAGGGCAACTGGCGACGAAGAAGCCGTCCTCATCTTTTTCCAGAGTTATAGCAAACTTCATAATATCTCCTCCCCACGGCTATAGCATCTCAAGTGTTCAACCGAATCATTATAGCAGAAATTGGCAAGAGGGTCTCAGTGGACGGACAGGAATTTTGGGTTTACTATTCACACTATAATTCTATCAGCCTTCCACCTCCACCACCACGATTATAGGGAAAGCAGAACCAGAATAGTGCCATTTCCACATCTGCAATCCACCACGAACTGTCTGCCCTCGGCCCACGAACTGATGTCAATTCTTGCAGTCTACGACATTTTGAAATAAGCTCCGTGTAACTTTTGGTAACGGCTCCTTTCAATACGCTATCTAATGCTGGGTAATCCTGCGGGCGTATGAATCTGAGGGTCTTACTTGAGTATGTCAGCCCCCACTCTCTAATGGGATAAAGGCTTTCAAGTGCCTTAACAGGGTCAGCAAGATTAAGTATGGCTTGCTGTGTAGCTTCTCTAATGATAGCCTCGGTGTTCGCTGCCATCATGCGCTGTTTTACTCCATGCTGATTTCCACCCCATTCGGCGATTTTGGCAAGGTCATCCATCTCCAGACAGCCTTGACTAATAGCTTTCTGCGAAAGGTTACTCTCCAATTCTTCATAGCCCAGGAAATACCTTGAGCCAGCGTATTTCCGATACCAACCTGGTAGTTCTTTCGCAAATCCGTTAATTGTCAGATCAGCCACTCTTATGTCCTCCAGCTTTATGCTAACTTTTGTTAAACTTTAGTTTACATTTTGCGAACTGGAGATAGGGGGATTCGAACCCCCAACCTCTGCGATGCGAACGCAGCGCTCTCCCTACTGAGCTATATCCCCAAACTACTCTTGAAATTATATCACATACCTCCGCCTTGAAATAAAGGGGACAAGCAACTAAATCCACTCCCCACTGAATCAGAGGCCATAAACCCCGCCTTGTAAACGAGCGATAAGATTGCTATATTAAAGTGAGCCGTTATGCAGGAACAACTAATGAACTATGAGACTATTATCGGGCTGGAGGTTCATGTTCAGCTGGGAACCCGGAGCAAGATGTTCTGCCGCTGCAGCGCCGACTACGCCGATGCCCCACCCAACACCCATGTTTGCCCAGTGTGCCTGGGTATGCCCGGCGTCCTGCCGGTGATAAATGAGAAAGCCGTGGAATATACTATAATGACCGCCCTGGCTTTAAACTGCAACATTGCCGGAGATACCAGATTTGACCGCAAGAACTATCCCTACCCTGACTTGATGAAGGGCTACCAGATTTCGCAATACAACGCCCCCTTTGGCTACGGAGGCTGGCTGATAATTGAAGTAAACGGAGAGGAGAAAAAAATAGGCATCACCCGCGTCCACCTGGAAGAGGATGTTGCTAAACTCCTGCACCGCGCCTCCCCGGAGGAAGAAAGCTACAGCCTGGTAGATGTCAACCGCTCCGGGGTACCGCTGATGGAAATTGTCGGCGAGCCCGACCTGCGCTCTCCGGAAGAAGCCAGAGAGTATCTCATCAGGCTGCGCAACCTGCTTCGCTATCTGGAGGTATCAACAGCCAATATGGAGGAAGGCAGCTTCAGGTGTGATGCCAATATCAGCATTCGTCCTCAAGATAGCTCAGAGCTTCTGGCTAAAGTTGAGGTTAAAAATATGAACAGCTTCAGGTCAGTCTACCGGGCTCTGGAGTACGAGGTCAAACGGCAGAAAAAAGCCGCCGAAACAGGCAAGAGGCTCATCCAGGAGACAAGAGGCTGGGTGGAGGACAGAGGCGTAACGGTGTCCCAGCGAAGCAAGGAGTATGCCCATGACTACCGCTATTTCCCTGAACCTGACCTGCCTCCTTTAACCCTGAGCCGGGACCGGGTGGAGGAGATAAGGGCAAAACTGCCCGAACTGCCCGAAGCCAGACGGCATCGATTTATGGAAGAGTACGGACTCTCAGCCTATGATGCCGACCTGTTGACCGGTTCTAAAGAAATGGCTGATTATGAAGAGGAATTTGTGGCTGAAGCCCGTTCCACGAGCCTGCCGGAGGATGAGATCGCCAAACTGGGCAGCAACTGGCTCCTGGGCGAGGTCAGCCGCATTATGAATGCCAGTAACATTGGTATTGTTGATTTTAAGAAAAAGGCCGGTCCCGGCAAACTGGTCAGACTGGTCATTCTTAACTCGCAGGGAGTTGTTAACACCGCCACCGCCAAAACAATGCTGGAGGAAATGTTTAACAGCGGCAAAGACCCTGATACTCTCCTTAAAGAAGGAGAACTCGGTCAAATCAGCGACACCCGGGAGCTTGAAGAGGCAATTGTTTCCGTGGTAAACGCTAATGCCAAACCGGTGGCTGATTTTAAGGAAGGTAAAGAGACGGCACTCAAATTTCTCGTCGGGCAGGTAATGAGAGCCACTAAAGGTCGTGCCAATCCACAACTGGTAAACGAACTGCTTAAGGAAAAATTGGGGAGGAAATAATTTGCCAACCTATCTTTTAATAGCTCAAATAGTGTTATCCATCGCTTTAATACTGGCTATCATGCTCCAGGTGCGTGGTGGAGGGCTGGGGGGTATTTTTGGCCAGGCTGATAGTGTCTTTAGAACCAGGCGGGGTATAGAAAAGACTTTATTTCAGTTTACCATTGTCCTGGCAGTCCTATTTGTTCTTATCGCAATAGTGGCAGTAAGAGCCAGCTAATAACTCGCTGAAGACCCTGCCAGAAGGAAATAGCGAGTCTCAACGACGGCGACTTGACAAGGAGTTTGGCTTCGATTTATACTTCTCCAAAAGAGAATAGCTAAAGGCTGGGAACGAGACTAGTATGCCCCCAGCGAGGCTCAGAGAGCCGGGTAAGGTGTGAGCCGGCGCCGGGCGCAGGGGTTGAATGGACTCGGGAGCTGCAAACCGAAAGTCCCTTCCCATAGGGGAAGGACGAGTAGGCTTTGACGGAAGGGCACCGTTAGCGAAGCCCGGGGTATCGCCCTTGCAGAGTGAGGACCGTACCTGAAAGAGATGTCCTTCCACCGGAAGGACAAGTAGGGTGGCACCGCGAAGGAGAGCCTCTCGCCCCTACGGTGAGAGGCTTTTTGTTTTTCAATTCAGGAGAATCAAATGTATTACCCGTCATTGGAAGAGGTTAAAAAGCTCGGCAAGAGTGGTAACCTGATACCTGTTTGTCGGGAAATCGTTGCCGACCTGGAGACCCCGGTTTCTGCCTTCCTCAAGGTTAACCACGGAGGCTATTCTTTCCTTCTGGAAAGTGTTGAGGGAGGTGAACGGCTGGGACGCTACAGCTTTATCGCTACCGAACCGTATAAAGTGCTAACTGTTAAGGGGGAGGATAAAATTGACCCTCTGCCTCACATTGCCGAGGAGCTGAACAAATACAAGATAGTGCCCGTTAACGGATTGCCCAAGTTCTGCGGCGGTGCCGTGGGCTATCTCGGCTACGAAACAGTGACCCGCTTCGAAGAGCTGCCCTCTCCCGGGCCTGACCCTCTTGATTTACCCGAAGCACTATTTATGTTTGTGGATACGGTGCTTATCTTCGACCATGTTACCCACAAGATTAAAATTTTAAGCCATGTCCATCTTGACGGCGATATAGAGAAAGCCTATCAGCACGCCGTGGAGAGGATTGACAGGCTGGTAGATAGATTGAACCAGCCCCTCAAGCTGAGCCAGCAGATAAATAACTCTGCTCTGCCCGGAAGCAAGTCAAAGCCCGTCTCGAACTTTACCCGGGAGGAGTATGAAAAAGCCGTCACCAGGATAAAGAAGTATATCACTGCCGGTGAAGCCATTCAGGTGGTGCCTTCGCAGCGCCTGTCCCAGCCTACCGGGGTGGCTCCTTTTGACATCTACCGGGCACTGCGGACTATTAACCCCTCCCCCTACATGTTCTATTTTGATTTTAACGACTTTTATATCATCGGGGCTTCCCCGGAAATTCTGGTCAGGGTTGAGGATGGTATCGTCACCACCCGTCCCCTGGCCGGCACCAGACCGAGGGGGAAAACACCGGATGAAGATGAGGCATTAGAAAAGGAACTTCGTAATGACGAAAAAGAGCGTGCCGAGCACATTATGCTGGTGGATTTGGGACGTAATGACATCGGCCGGGTGAGCGAACCGGGCAGTGTTGAGGTCAGCGAACTGATGGAAGTAGAGCGCTACTCCCATGTTATGCACCTGGTGACCAATGTGCAAGGCAAGCTACGGGAAGAAATGAACGCCTTTGACGCTCTGCGAGCCTGCTTCCCGGCAGGCACCGTCTCCGGAGCGCCTAAAATCCGGGCTATGGAAATAATCGCCGAGGTCGAGCCGGAAAAGAGGGGCCCCTATGCCGGAGCCGCCGGCTATTTCTCCTTCTCCGGCAATATGGATATGGCAATAGCCATCAGAACAATGGTGGTGAAAAAGGGCATTGCCTACACCCAGGCGGGAGGCGGCGTCGTCTACGATAGCGTGCCGGAACTGGAGTATGAAGAAACGATGAACAAGGCAGGAGCCCTGCTCAATGCTATCAGCCAGGCGGAGAGCGCCGACTCATCCCTGTTAGGAAGAAGCCATGCTGCTGCTGATTGATAACTACGACAGCTTTACTTACAATCTCTTCCAGTACTTGAGCGAACTGGGTGAGGAGGTAGTGGTGGTGCGTAATGATAAGACCACCATCGAGGAAATCGAGAATATGAAACCCGAGCGGATAGTCGTCTCCCCCGGCCCCTCCACCCCGCAGAACGCCGGTACCTCCAACGAGGTCATCAAACATTTTGGCTCTACCCTGCCGATACTTGGTGTCTGCCTGGGTCACCAGTGTATCGGCTACAGCTATGGTGGCACTGTCGGGCAAGCCAGGCAAATAATGCACGGTAAGTCGTCCCTGATACATCATAATAGCCAGGGGGTATTTCGCGGCCTGCCCAACCCCTTCCCCGCCATCCGCTACCACTCTCTGATAGTGAAGCGGGAGGGATTGCCTGACTGCCTGGAAATAACCGCCTGGACGGAAGATGGTGAAATTATGGGACTGAAGCACAAAGAGCACCCCGTAGAAGGCGTCCAGTTCCACCCCGAATCCTTCATGACCGAAGTGGGGAAGGATTTACTCAAAAACTTCTTGAAAATAATATAGTATAGTGAGGTTATATAGTAGTAATCCATCCCCTTCAGGGTGAACCCTTCAGAGCGAGTCTTCAGGACGAGCCCTTCTGGATGAACCCCTGACCCCCGTTCGGCTGAGCTCAGTTCTGGTGACAGTTCTGGTGACATCACTGGAACCACGACGAAGCCTTCCCTTTCAAAGGGAAGGGGGAGAAAAGAAAGAGAGGGGCGAAGCCTCTCTATACCATAGGGCGGCAAAGATGGGCGAAGCCTCTCTCTAAAATCTCTCCCTTTTAGGAGAGGGGAAACAGAATATCCTGAAGTACTTTTAAGGAGGGAAGGTCTTACGCCACTATTTCAGAAACAAAAACCACTACCGCTGGAGGGACTTTTGCAAAGCGAACTGGCGGAGTCTGATGCTTTTTTTGAAAGCCACGGCATTTCCAAGGAGATGACTACTCAAGACCCAGAAGGGACTCGCCAGCGTTTTCGACAATACTTGGAGGAATGCGTCAACCAGAACCCTTTCAACAAAGTATGGGTATACCATCTTCTTGCAATGTTGTACTATGCGGAGGGCAAGCTTGAGGAAACTGCTGCCTTGTGTTCGCGTGCTGCCTCGGAGCACCCGACTGACCCAAGGGCATGGTATTATTTGGGGACTATCTACTATGGAATTTCCCAAGCAACGGAGACAAGCAAGGTGCTAGATAGTGCAGATGTGCAGGACTTCCCATCGGAAATACGCGAGCGAATACGCCGTATTCACCACTTCCAGAAAGAAAATCAGCAACTTGTACAGGCATTTCGTGAGTCCAAACTGACATCACCAGAGGAAGCTACAAAATTGGCATTGAAATACTTTCGTAAGACGCTGGTATGCAACATATCGAACGAAGATAAAAGCAGAGTACAAACCCATATTAGAATAATCGAGGCACGGCAATCGAGTTTATAACGCAAAGGAGTTACCAAAATGATTCGTGAAGCTATTCAGTCTTTAGTAGCTGGAAAGTCGCTTAATATGGGGGAGGCGGCGCAGGTGATGGAGGAGATAATGGGAGGGGAGGTTACGCCGGCTCAGTTCGGTACCTTTGTTGTTGCCCTGAGGCTCAAAGGGGAAACGGTTGATGAAATCGCTGGATTAGCCATGGTAATGAGGACTAAAGCCATCCGGGTAAATGTAGCCGACCCCGTGATTGATATTGTCGGCACCGGCGGTGACGGCCTGAATACATTCAATATCTCTACGGTAACCGCTTTTGTTGTCGCCGGTACCGGACTCAAGGTAGCCAAACACGGCAACCGTGCCGCCAGCAGTCAGTGCGGTGCTGCCGATGTCCTGGAAGCCCTGGGGGTAAAGATTGAGCTTACTGCTGAGCAGGTGCAGCGGTGCATAGAGGAGGTGGGGATGGGCTTTATGTTCGCTCCGGCATTTCACCCGGCAATGAAATACGCCGCCGCTCCCCGGCGCGAGATTGGCATCCGCACCGTGTTCAATATCATCGGGCCGCTGACCAACCCGGCCGGTGCCCAGAATTACCTGCTGGGCGTTGCCGACGGGGCACTGGTGGAGAAGCTTGCCCGGGTGCTGCAAAGCCTGGGCTGTAACCATGCCCTGGTGGTTCACGGCGAGGACGGTCTGGACGAAATTACCCTTGGCGGAAAAAGCCAGGTTGCCGAGATAAAAGAGGGGCAGCTTGAAAGCTATACCATCAGCCCGGAAGACTTTGGCTTGTCCAGAGCCAGCCTGGACAGCCTGAAGGGCGGCACAGCCGAGGAAAACGCCACCCTGCTACGCTCCATCCTGTCCGGCAACAACTCAGGCCCCCAGCGAGATGTGGTGCTGATGAATGCGGCGGCGGCTCTGGTTGCCGGGGATAAGGCAAAAACCTTTCAGCAGGGAATGGACTTAGCTAAAGAGGCGATGGATGGCGGTCGAGCCTTAGCCAAGCTGGAGCAACTGATTAAGCTCAGTCAGAGCTTTAAATAAAGGGGTCTTATGTCATTGCGCCTTCTGCGAATGGCTCGCAATGACAAAGGAATGATTACTTCGTCGTCCTTCCAAGGAAGGACTCCTCTCAATGACATGGTATTATGAGGTAAAATGATTTTAGACGAGATAATCGCCAATACCCGACTGGAACTCGAAGCCAGGAAGAAGAGCTTACCTGAGGTGGAACTGCGCCGGGCTGCTCTGGAGCAGCCTCTGCCCCTTGACTTTGCTTCGGCTCTGCGAGGTAAGCGTCTCCAGCTTATCGCTGAGGTTAAAAAAGCTTCCCCCTCCAGAGGTGTTATTCGTGCCGATTTTAAGCCGGTGGAGATAGCCCGAATCTACGCCGATAACGGGGCTTCAGCCATATCGGTATTGACTGAAACCGGATACTTTCAGGGCAGTCTCAACTACCTGAGAGACATTAAAGAAGCTCCGGGCAACAAACTGCCTTTGCTCAGGAAGGACTTTATCTTTGAACCCTATCAGGTCTATGAATCAAGAGCCTATGGCGCTGATGCTCTCCTGCTCATCGTGGCTATCTTAACTCCGGAAAAGCTGAAGGAGCTATCAGGGCTGAGTCATGAGCTGAAGATGGGCTGTCTGGTAGAAGTGCACAATGAAGCCGAGCTTGAAATCGCCCTGAACAGCGGTGCTAAGATTATCGGCATCAACAACCGTGACCTGAGCACCTTCAAGGTAGATATTACCACCACCGAACGTTTGCGACCTCTCATCCCGCAGGATAGAATAGTAGTAAGTGAAAGCGGCATCAAAAGCCGGAGTGATATAGAGAAACTGGAAGGGTGGGGGGTGGATGCGGTGCTTATCGGCGAAGCCCTGATGGATACCCCTGATATAGCTGCGAAAATAAAAGAGCTGATAAAGCCTGCGGCGCTCTCCTCAGCTTCGGATAGGAAATCAAGCTCCAGTAAGAGGGGACGATAATGGTTCAGGTCAAGATTTGCGGGTTATCGGAAATAGAGCCTGCCCTGGCGGCCGGTGAAGCGGGAGCAAACTTTCTGGGCTTGATTTTTGCCCCCAGCCGGCGCCAGGTCTCTCCCGAAAAAGCCTTGCCCGTGGTTGAGGCAATCCAGAGTCTCAGCCCCCGCCCGGCGGTGGTGGGCGTTTTTGTTAATACCGCCGCCAGCGAAGTCAATCGTATCGCCGACCAATGCCGACTGGACCGGGTACAGCTCAGCGGCGATGAAAGCTGGCAGTATTGCCAGGAGATTGAAAGACCGGTGATACAGGTAATCCATGTTGCCCAGGGACAAAAAACTGAAGATATAATCATTGACATAGAAAAAGGTTATCGGGTACTCTCAACAAAGGAGTTTATCTGCCTGCTGGACACCCATTCGACAGCAGTCTACGGCGGAACGGGACAGGTCTTTAACTGGCAACTGGCAAAAGAGGTGTCAGCAAAGTTCCCGGTCATGGTCAGCGGAGGACTCACCCCGGCCAATGTCGGTCAACTGGTTGAAGAGGTTCGCCCCTGGGGGGTCGATGTTTCCTCCGGGGTAGAGACTGAGGGTAAAAAGGATATTTCTAAAATCAGAGACTTTATAGGGGCGGTGAGAGAAGCCGAAAGGAGTTAGTTATTGCAGCCTGATAAGAAGGGATATTTTGGTGATTACGGGGGACGGTTCGTTCCGGAGACGCTGATGCCGGTGCTGGACGAGCTGGAGAAAGCCTATGAAGAAGCTAAGGCTGATGCCGGCTTCTGGGCGGAGTTTGATTCCCTCTGTCGTGATTACGCAGGAAGACCGACCCCTCTCTACCCGGCAGAGAAACTGACCAGGCACTGCGGCGGAGCCCGGATTTTCCTGAAACGGGAAGACCTGGCCCACACCGGAGCCCACAAGATTAACAATTCTCTTGGGCAGGGTCTCCTTGCCCTGAGAATGGGCAAACGAAGAATCATTGCCGAGACAGGCGCCGGACAGCACGGAGTGGCTACCGCCGCCGTATGCGCCATGCTGGAACTGGAGTGCATTGTTTATATGGGAGAAGAAGATGTGAAACGCCAGTCACTCAATGTCTTCCGTATGAAGCTGATGGGCGCCGAGGTAAGAGCGGTTTCCTCAGGCAGCCGGACGCTGAAAGACGCCATCAACGAAGCGATAAGAGACTGGGTGACCAATGCCAGGGATACCTACTACCTCCTCGGCTCAGTAGTGGGTCCCCATCCCTATCCTATGATGGTGCGGGACTTCCAGTCGGTAATCGGTAAGGAAGCCCGGCAGCAGATACTGGCAAAGACGGGCCGCCTGCCTGATTATATCATCGCCTGTGTCGGCGGCGGCAGTAACTCAATGGGCATCTTCTATCCCTTCCTGGATGATAAGTCGGTCAAGCTCATCGGGGTGGAAGCCGGGGGCAAAGGACTGGAAAGCGGAGAGCACGCCGCTTCACTGTCAAAGGGAAGAGTGGGAGTACTCCACGGAGCCAAATCCTATCTTCTCCAGGATACCTACGGCCAAATTAAAGAGACACACAGCATCTCGGCTGGGCTGGACTATCCGGGCGTTGGTCCCGAGCACAGCTACCTGAAAGATAGCGGACGGGCCAGCTATGTCGCAGTAAGTGATAAGGAAGCCCTGGAAGGTTTTCAGCTTCTCTGCCGTACCGAGGGCATCACTCCGGCTCTTGAGCCGTCTCACGCTATATCTTACGCTGCTACCATGGCAGGCTCCCTGGACGAAGAGCAGACCATTATCGTCAACCTCTCCGGGCGGGGCGATAAAGATATGAATATCGTTGCTGAAGCACTGGGGGTAAAGCTTTGAGTCGCATCGAAGCTGTCTTCAAGCAAGCGGGGCATACCGCTCTTATCCCCTATGTCACCGTAGGTTATCCTGACATTGAAACTACCCTGGAGGTAGTCCCCCTGCTTGCCAGTAGCGGCTGTGATATTGTCGAGCTGGGCATACCCTTCTCCGACCCTCTGGCTGACGGTGTCACCATCCAGGAGGCAAGCTTTCGTGCTTTACAGAACGGTATTACTCCCCAGACCTGCCTTGATATAGCCAAAGAATTAAGAAAGAAGGTTGACATACCGCTGGTGTTCATGACCTATTTCAATCCTGTCTTCAGTTATGGCCTTGAAAAGTTCTGCACCGCCTGCGCCGGAGCCGGTGTCGACGGCTTGATTATCCCCGACCTGCCCCCGGAGGAAGGCTCGGAACTGGAGGTATGCAGTCAACAGCATGGGATAGACCTCATTTACCTTCTGTCCCCGACCAGCACCGAAGAGCGTATCAAGCTGGCAGCTGAGAAGTCCCGCGGATTCATCTACCTGGTCTCGGTTACCGGCATTACCGGGGTCAGGAATAGTCTGCCTGCGGGTCTGGAGACACTTGTTGCCAGAGTGAAGAAGGCAGTAAAAAAGCCGCTCTGCGTCGGCTTCGGGATATCAACCCCGGAGCAGGCAGGACGGGTAGCCGGGATAGCTGACGGAGTGATTGTCGGCAGCCGGATAATCCAGCTTATAGAAGCCGACAGGTCACTGGCAAAGGTAGCCGATTTCACCAGGGGACTAAGGGGCGCACTTGACCGGGCAGATAAAAAATAGCTGCTCGGATTTCCCTTTTACAGAATCACTCCCTGCTCTTTCAGCCCGGCAATCCTCTCCCGGCTATAGCCTAAATCAAGCAGAATCTCCTCAGTGTTCTGTCCCGGCTCAGGAGCCGGAGTCCTCATTGAAGCCGGGTCCTGGCGGAAGCGGACCGGACTGGCTAATATCTTTACCGGCCCGGCAGGATGAGGTAAATCGACAAAAAAGTCATTAGCCAGGGCTTGAGGGTCAGCAGCAACCTCCTCAGGGGTTTGCATCCGCGAATAAATCTGGTGGTATTTCCGGAGAAGTCCCTCCCATTCCTCGACAGTCCTGGTGGCGAAAACTTCATCTATGATACGAATCAATTCCTCACAATTTTTTGCACGGCTTTCTACGCTGGCAAACCGGAGGTCATTTTCCAGCTCGGGACGGCCAAGAGCCTGACAGAACTCAGGCCAGTAAGTCTGGGGATGATGAAAATCAAATATTTGAATCCATCTATTGTCCTTGGTGCGGTAAGAGTTAGTCAGCGGATTCCGCTGCCTGGAATGGATTTCTGGATGCTGGGGCACTCCACTTAGAGCAGCCTGAATATTTCGGGCGATGCTCCAGAGACCGGAATGAAAGAGACTGATTTCTATTTCCTGTCCTTTGCCCGTCTTTTCTTTATGCAGCAGGCTGCCCAGGACAGCGGAAACCAGATGGCCTGAAGTTATCCTGTCACCCAATCCACCGGGCCTTTTAATTGGAGCCCTGCCCGGTTCGGTGAGCAGGTACTGTATTCCGGAGCGAGCCCAGAAGGCCGTTTCGTCAAAAGCCTGTTCATCTTTATCCGGTCCTTGAGAACCGTAACCGTTAACAGAGACATAAACAAGCCCGGGATTAAGCTGGCTGAGCGTATCATAGCCCAGCCGGAGCTTTTTGAGAGAGTTTACTTCAAAGTTTGCCATAAAAACATCAGATTTTTGAACAAGCTGACAGAGGATGTCCCTGCCGGCTTCCTGTTTCAGGTCTACCGCCAGACTCCTTTTGTTCCGGTTGGTGAACTGGTTGAGAGGATTAACCGTTACACCACCAACCTTCATCTCCCTGGCTCCCGGACTTTCCGGCACCCCACCGTCCCGGCGCCCGGTCACCGGCTCTACCTTGATGATATCAGCTCCCCAATCAGCCATTAAGGCACTTGACGATTCGAGTACCGTGCCGTTCTCCATCGCCAGTGCCTTCAGACCATCAAGTATCCCCACTATTACGCTACCTCCTTATCAGGCAATTACTCCCTGCTCTTTCAGCCCGCCAATATCTTCCCGGCTATAGCCCAGGTCAAGGAGAATCTCTTCAGTGTGCTGTCCCAGCTCAGGAGCCGGAGTTCTCACTGAAGCCGGGTTTCGGCGGAATTTAGTCGGGCTGGTTAAAACTTTCATTCTTCCAGACGGGTGAGCTAAATCGACAAAGAAATCGTTAGCCAGAGCCTGGGGGTCAGTAATAGCTTCTTCAAGAGATTGAATTGGAGCGAAGATTAGATGGTTTTTTCTACAGAGCTTATTCCACTCCGCCAGTGTCCTGGTAGCAAAAACTTCG
>JAUYHA010000082.1 GCA_030690265.1 Dehalococcoidales bacterium
CGGTCAGTAAGAAGCTGATGAAGTCGGGGGGCAGCCTGTTCGTTGGCGTGCCCAACGAGATAATCGAGCAGTGGAACCTGAGTAAAGGCGATGAGGTAAATCTCACCGTGGTGGATGGTGCCATCAGGATTGAACCGAAGCAACCCACCCGGATGGAAAATATCTCCGAGGAGATGGTGGAGACCTACTCAAAGGTAATGAAGGGAATCCAGGCGAAGATTACACTCGATACTGAGAAGAATGCCCTCCACCTGGAGTTCTCTGGCGAGAACAAAGAGGCGGTGAAGCTGCTGTTGCACAACCTGTGGAGTAATCTGCCCGCCCTTTTCAGCATGCTGGGGGTTGGCTCAATAGAAGAGAGCGCCAAAAAGCCTCGGAAGAAAGCAGGCGCTTAGGGAGACGACATGGAAGAACAAAGACTGACGAATTGCCTGAAAGGGGGATATCCTCACTTTAAGGAAAACAGCGGGGTGCCTGCCTGGCTCCTGCCGGAGCGCAGTTTCGCTGTGGTCGTTGACAATCTGGGTGATACAAAGGTATTGGAAGCATCTCACTGTCTTGGCCTGTTGCCGGATACCGTCGAAGAGATACCTGACCACAAGAGCGTATCTGCCGGTATGTGGCGACAGGCATGTCTTGACTGGCCTCAACTCTCTCTTGTCAGTGCGATTATTATGGCGCTTCTGGAGTCGGTTGACCGGGTGATGGCGAAGCATTACAGTGGTGAACTGACGGTTGAACCGCAGGTCGTATTCCGGGTTCTTATGGTCATTGCCTTTGCCCCGTTCGTCCCCCAGGGAAGAGTTGTGCTGGAGGATATAGCCGCAAATCTGGATGGTAATGCTGCCAATCCAGCTCACCTTATCACGTTATATATCGGCGCCGTATTAATAGACGACCTGGTAACTGCAACCAGAATCAGCGAATGTATTAGAAGCCACCAGGAATGGGACTGCTGGGCTGACTTCCTGCAACAGCTAGCCCTGAGCTTCAACGGGAATTACAAACTTGTGGCGATTACGCCGCCACTTTCGGAAGGAGTGGCCGATGTGCTGGCAGATATGATAAAGGAGGCGCCGAGTTATGGAGCTTGAAGATATCATTCGCACTATCAAGGCATCTCGATCCATACCCACCGAAGAAGACTTGAGAAGCCTGCCTTACAAGAAAGCCTTTATCTACGGCCGAGTGTCAACACAAGGGCAGGTCAAGGATAGTCGGGAATCGATACGCGAAGTAGCCAAATTGGTTACACTTGCTAAGAAAGACGGTTACCCTTCCTCTATCGAACCTGTTACAGTAGAAAGATGGCTTGATGCTATCCAGAACGGTGAGAATGTAATTCGAACGATGGAGGAGGGCGATATCGCCATTGACTGCCGTGACCTGGGGCTGTCCGGCTCGCTGGGGGAAGACAAGCGGCCGGGATTGAACGCGCTATGGAAGCGAGTTGAAAACGGCGAAGTTGGATCTGTCTATCTCACCGAAGGAATGAGCCGTCTCTCCCGCGACCGCGACCGCGTGCTTGGCTACAAGCTGCTCAAACTTCTCAAGGAACAAAAATGCCGGATAAGGACTCCAGATGGTATCTACAATCCGGCGGTGCCCCGCGACTGGGATAATCTGGCGGACGACATTGAGGACTCAGCTGAAGAAATGACAAAGTTCCGCTTGAGATTAGGAAGAAGACGAGCCTACAAAGCAGCCGAAGGCCTGCATGTCGGCAGTCCGGTCTGCCCCGGCTATATTGTGGAGATCGAAGGGCAAAGAAATGACGGCTCATATATCATGGGCAAATGGCAGCCTTATCCTCTTCACCAGGAAGTAGTTATTGCTGCTCTCACCGAACTGATAAAACAGCGGTCTCTTCACAGGGCCGTATCAAGCCTTAACTCTCAGGGCGTGGTATTCCCTTTTTTCCCGCAAGAACTGAAATATATGGAGACCAGGACAGCGCTCCGATGTTGTCACAAGAATGATAAAGGATATCTTATTACCACCAATACTCTGAAGACACTGGCTACGAATCTGAGCACAATCGGCATCTGGCACTGGCAGGATGTCCTGATTGAAAACAACCATTCGGCCATTGTCCCTCTTGCCCTGTTCCTCCAGGCTTACGAATTAGCATCGTGCACCAGCAAACCTAAGGGGCGAGCGGCCAATGCCGAGCCTATGGATTGGTACGGTCTATTATATTGCTGTGAGCATAATCCGCCGAGAATGATTTCAGCCTACAATTCTAAGAAGCGTTGGGCGTGCAATCAGGACTACCATCTTGGATTCGGATACAGATGCCTCTACATTGAGGACCATTTACTTACCCCTCCGCTGACTGCCGAGTTTCTACGCTGCCTCGACCTGACGCCGCATTCTCAGGCGGTGTTGGAGAACTTGAAAGCTGAAGTAAACGAGCATGACATGGAAGAAAGCCGGTATCGAAAACGGGAAGGGGAGCTGAAAAGTCAGATTGCCAATCTGGAGAGGTATCTCGGGTCCGGTGACCCGGAACGAGAGGAAACCTACTGGCGGCTGATTAGAGAAGCCAGAGAAGAGCTTCA
>JAUYHA010000087.1 GCA_030690265.1 Dehalococcoidales bacterium
TCCCATGTCCTTAAATCCTTCAATGGCCCCCTGTGCGCTGGCCTGTATCGTTTCTGTCCGCGCTATTCTTAGTGACCGGACATCGCTGCAAAAGTTAATAACATCCTTTACCCGTCCGGCCAGCATGTCCATTGATTCACCGAGCGCAAATCCCTCTGCCAGTTTAGCGGAGAGTAGTTTAGCGGTCTCCTCTCCGAATTCCAGGGCTGCCCATTCTATATGTGTTTTAAGCCAGGCCAATGACCTCTGGTCTGCTTCCGGGCCGAACTGTTTTTTCCCATCCATCAGGCGTCGGGCGTTAGTTATCGCCTCGGTTATCAGAGAGGATAGTATCGGGGTCGCTGCCTCGGTATATTCCTGCCTGGATTTGTCTTGGTTGAACAGGTTTTCCTTCTTGCCATATTTCAGGTTCTCTATTATCTCCGGCTGCTGGCCTTTGAAAATACTCTTTAATTTATCCGCAAACCGTATCTCATAGGTGGCGGCATGTCGTGAATAGTTGCCCCACCAGAGGGCCTTTCTCATCTCGGCCACGTCCTCGGTTTCCTTCTTTGCCGGGAGCAGGGATTTCCCTTCCGGGTATGCGGGCATGATGTTAAAAGCCCGGAGGTAATAATGAGCACTATCGTCTACCGGGGCGCCAGTCATGCGCTGGGCATCGTCTACCATGAGATAGCCGCCGGTTACCATCTGGTTCACCCGCGTAACTTTATTATTCTCATCCTCCTGGAGTATCCGCACTTCTGATAGGTCGCAGGTCAAATCCCATATACTCAAATCATCCTCGAAATCAATTAACAACTGCCTTTTTAAGGTCGAGTTGATCAAACGTTGAGTAGGAATTATTGTCGATTCGTAAGCTGCTTCTCTGGCCTCTTTGAAATTAGAAAATGTAGAGCGCGCCAGTCCAGCCCCCAATCCCGCTACTATCGCGGGTATCCCCAGGACGCCGCTAATGCGTTCCTCCGGTATCTGGCGCAATGCCCTTAAATCCATCTGCTGCGGGGAGAAGCCGAAGGCCGAAACGACTGTCTCCCCGGCCATGACCAAAGGCTTGCCCCGTTTATCGCCGGTGAAGCTCTCCTCGAACCATTTCTTTGTCGCATCGGCATCCTCTTTACTGGCCACGATCCCCTTGCCCGGAGATATTACCAGGCCGGGCACGCCCAGGTTACGCAACAGGGACGATGTCATATTCGCCGCCTCGTCGTCCGTAAATATCTCGCGGAATAGCGATTTGAGCGGGCTGCATCCCTTGCGGATGTTCCGGTCGTCTATGCCGTTGCGGAAATGAACAATATCCTGTTCGGGAATGTTTTCGTTTGCCGTGCCACTCATATAGCGATAATGCGATATATAGACGCTGCCGTCCATAGGCCACATCGGTTCTATCATGGTCGAGGGTATCCACCAGAGTTGGACTACCCGGCCAGCGTTAGACCTGATTTTCCGGTAATAGCCATTGCCGTCTATCATCCAATCGGCAATGAGTCCCATCTGTAGGAGCAGGCCGTCATAATAGGGATTCGGAGTGTTTAATAAATCAATAACCGGATGCTGAACTACCTTCTCCCATTCGCCGCCCTTCGCTATCCTGTTTAGGATTATCGGGGCCTCCGGGTACGTCCGCTGCGCCCAGGAGACGCAGGCCATTACGATAGCGCTCTGTCGGCCGTCTACCTCCGAGGCATAGTTAAATGTCGACCGCGGCATCCTGATATTGAGCGGGACTAACTCCTGGCCCGGCAGTCGAGGCTGGACGAAGGATTTTAGAGCTATGCGGAATCGGTCTAAGATATTCATTTTTCCCTTGGTCCTATTCTGAAGGCGGAATGCCCGCACACAGCGCATACCACACTGGCAGAGCCTTCGTTAGTGTGCCGCTCGATTGTATTCCCGCAGTTCTGGCATTTATAAGTAAATATCGGCATCTCTTTAACGCCATAACTTTGAAATAATCATTGTTGCCACTGTTGATATGATGCTTACCACTACCCCTATTGTGGCCATGACGCCATACAATCTTGCCTCGGAAAGTCCCAGACGGTCAATCTTCCCCCTGTTAGCTTCTACCGATACTCTAATCGGGCAATCCAGGGGACTATGTGCCTGCATTTTAAGTACCTTAATATCGCCACTAATGGCAGATACCATATCTTCTATCCGGTCTATCTTATCAAATATCACTCTTGCTTCTTCTGGTGTCATATCACCCTCACTTTCGCCGGCTCCCACTTACCACCCTGGTCTATGGTGTCCGGCAGTATCTTGATATACGGCATCCAATCCGAGTGCCCTGCCCTCTGAGGTTCGATGATTATCAGCCCGTCTGTGCAGGGGATAAGGTTAAAGGCATGATAGCCCCAACCACTCATACCAAAGACAGATATTCCTGAATTGATGCCGAATTCCTGCAGGTGTATCCTGAACCTCTCTGCAAAATCATCACAGTCCCTGCCCTGTGCGATGTAGGGGTAATGCCCGATGTAGCACTCTTGATAAATCTTGAATATATTTGTCATAT
>JAUYHA010000098.1 GCA_030690265.1 Dehalococcoidales bacterium
GATCATTCTATTTATAACATCATCTACAAGTTCGTCCAGACCGTCTCTGACCGCCCGGACTGACTCAGTAATGCCCTGCTCCTCCTTGATCCCTTCAAGAGCATTATCTAACTCCATCAGGGCTCTCCCCAGCCTCTCACATTCTTCATCTGTCAAGCCCCCACCCTCCATCCTTTTTAGTGCCTGGATTTTGAGGGCGTCCCGGATGACCTCAACCAGGGCTAGGACCAGCCCGAGTACCCCGCTCTTCAGGTTATCTTCGTCAATATGAATAGCCATCGTCCGAAATCGAACTATACTCTTTCTTAGCTTGTCTTCAAGCCAGGAATTTCCCAGGTTTTCTTGACTTTTGCGCTTATCCATCCGCACCAGGGGCAGCCGCCTTCTCCCAGAAGCTCCCCGACAGGGACTTTCTTACCGCACTCAGGGCATGTTTCTTTAATGCCTGTTTGAGCTTCTTTCCAGGCAACCTTTTCATAGTTGGTGCCGCTGGGGAACTCCAATCCGTACCTGGCGGCAGTCTCAAAGGAAGCCAGAGCGGCTCTTATCTTTATCCCTAAAAGCTCGACTCCAGCCAACGACACACAGATATCGGCGTTAATGAGCAGCCCCTTGTCCAGGACGCGGTCGATAACATCGGCTAAAGTAGAGACTTCATTTTTCGTCGCCTGCAGCGTCATCTACTCACCCCCTTTTGACCTTGATATTCCCTGACGGCTCTCAACCGTTCCATGAGTTGGTCTTCTAGTTTTTCGTATTCCTCTTCGCTCAGCTCACCATCCTGCAGCAGTATCTGAAGCTGCTGGAGTCTCTCCTTGATGGACTCCTCGGTTATCAGGCGTTCCCTGTCAATTTCGTCTCTTATCCCCACCAAGATCTCTCTGGTTAGGGTTATTGGGACACCAAACAGGACGTCGTAAAGCAATTTGACTATCAATTTACCGGCTCCAATTTCAAAGTGACGAAACTATATGGTGGCAGGGGACCTACATACTTGAAATTAACCTTGTCCTGATACTGGGAGTCCAGCTTGTAAACTTGCTTCTGGAAGTCGCTCTCCGCGGTCTTTTCGATTAGAAACGAAGCATTCAAAATATTCTTCACTCCCAGGGGGTTATTCAGCCTGGCATCAATAGATGAGGTCTTAAGATTAGTGTAAAGCCGGCCGGCGTACTTCGACTTCCAGTCCAGGACAACGCGCTCCACCAGTTGCCCTGCTTCTATAAGCAGCTTTTGCGTTTCAACAGGGGACCGGGCATTTTTTATCTTCGCCTTCAGCCTGGTGAGTTCCTCACTTCCGCTTTGAAGCTCTCTAATCATAGCTTCCTGGTCCCAGAAGACCTTAAGTTCAACCTGCACCTTGCCGGCAAGCCGCATAAGCTCATCCGTTAGACCCTGATAATTCTTTTCAAGAAGCTTGAGCACGTCATCCTTGCTGCTGGCTAACATGCCGAAACCCATAGGGAGAAGGGTGTATATTTTCATGAGTTCTTCTTGAACCACGGTGTGGGCACGGACATTCTTCCGGGTCGGGTCGATCTCTTCAAACCCGGTATCACTGACTATGGCGGCCAATCTTCGGTAGTTGATAGTGTATACCTCAACTTCTCCCACACCGGAGAAATTGAATCCCTTCGGGTCAGCTTCTTCGATAATTCCGTAGATATATTTACGCTCTAAAGACACCTATTCGCTCCTCTGTCTTTTCAGCCAGTCCGCTGCCAGCTTTAGATGCTTTTGAGAGACCTCTAGCTTATCGGCCTCTGCCCCGGCCTCTATCATTTCCTTGATGGCGGTTAGCGAAGCTTCCCGGCAGATGGCCTCAATATCTGCGCCAGCAAGGCCCTCCGTGTCCTGAACTAGTGACCGGAGGTCAACGTCGCTGGCCAGGGGCTTTCCCCGGGTGTGCACACCGAGTATTTCCCGCCGCGCCTTTTCATCAGGGAGTGGAAAGTCCAGAATAAAGTCAAATCGGCCCGGCCTCACGATTGCAGAATCAATGAGGTCCTTCCGGTTGGTAGCGGCGAGCACCAGCACCCCCTTGAGTTCTTCCAGACCATCGAGCTCGGTGAGGAACTGGCTAATCACCCTCTCTGTAGCCTGGGAGTCCCTTGCCAGTCCCCGTTCCGGAACGAGCGAGTCAAACTCATCGAAGAAGAGGATGCAGGGGCTTGCCTGTTTGGCTTTTCGAAAAACCTCCCTGACCCCTCTTTCTGACTCGCCGATATATTTGGACATTAGCTCAGGGCCCTTAACCGAGATGAAGTTGACCTCGCTCTCACTGGCCAGGGCTTTGGCGACCAGGGTCTTCCCTGTTCCTGGCGGACCGGAGAGCAGGATACCCTTCGGCGGTTTGACATTCGCTTGCTGGAACAAGTGGGGGTACTTCAGCGGCCATTCCACCGCCTCTACCAGCTTCTGTTTCACCTGAGCCAGGCCGCCAACATCCTCCCACTTAACATTCGGTACCTCCACAAAGACCTCACGAATGGCTGACGGCTCTATCTCCTTGAGTGCCTCGATAAAGTCAGCCATGGTCACTTCAAGTTTAAGGATAGTTTCGTAGGGAATCTGATCCAACTGGAAATCAATGCCCGGCATTATCTTTCTCAGAGCATTCATCGCCGACTCACGGCATAAGGCTTCAAGGTCGGCGCCAACAAAGCCGTGAGTAATCTGTGAAAGCCTCTCCAGACTAATATCTTGGGCTAGAGGCATACCGCGGGTATGTATACTAAGGATGTCAAGGCGACCCCTCTGGTCGGGGATGCTGATGGCAATCTCACGGTCAAATCTGCCCGGGCGGCGCAGCGCCGGGTCAAGCGAGTTGGGGATATTGGTGGCGCCAATAACAATTATCTCTCCACGTGACTCCAGGCCATCCATGAGGGCGAGAAGCTGGGCAACCACCCGCCTCTCTACCTGCTTTTCCCCACCCATATCCTCTCTCTTAGGGGCAATAGCATCTATCTCATCGATGAAGAGAATAGCCGGCGCATGGGACTTAGCTTCCTCAAAGACAGCCCTGAGACGGGCTTCACTCTCGCCGTAGAACTTCCCCATAACCTCTGGGCCGGTGATATGGGTAAAGTAAGCCGCCGTCTCATTAGCAACGGCGCGAGCGATGAGGGTCTTACCGCACCCCGGCGGGCCGTGGAGCAGCACCCCTTTTGGCGGGTCTATCCCCAGCCGTTCGAATACCTGGGGATACTTCAGGGGGAGCTCAATCATCTCCCTGACCCGTTGCAACTCCTTCCCCAGTCCACCGATATCCTCATAGGAGACCTTGAACGTTTTAGCTTTGGCTTCACCCTTTGCCGCAACTTCAATTTTGGTTCTGGAATGGATCAGCACTGCTCCTTTGGGGACAGTACCGATGACAGTAAAGTCCTGGCTGCGGGTGCCAAAGAGATTAGCCCTTATTGTATCCCCCTCAACCAGTGCCAGCCCGTCCAGCAAGGTGCCGATATACCTGGTGTCCCTCTCCCTGCTGATTGACCTGGTCAGTGTCAAGGGGCTCAATATTATTTTGTCAGCTGGCAAGCAGCTGGTTTTTTGCACATTTACTTTTTCATCCAGCGAGACCTGGGCGTTGCTTCGCAAAAGCCCATCTATCTGGACGAGGGACTTCCCCCGGTCTTCGGGATAAGCCGGCATAACTTTGGCCACCGTCTTGCGTTTACCCTCTACCTGGATGACGTCTCCTACCTGGGCGCCCAAAGTTTCCACGTCCTGGGGGTCAATTCGCGCGATACCCCGCCCGACGTCTTTCGGCTTTGCTTCACTCACGCGAAGAGTTAATGAGATAACATTCTTCTCAGTCATCTTTCTTTTTCAAGGCTGATCTCCAATATCCCGTTCTTGTAGCTACGTTTTAGCGACGCAGGTTTCACCTTGCTGGGGAGCAGAATTTCCTTGGCATATTTCCGGTCGGTATCTGAGGCGGTGATATTCAGAATGTCCCCGGCTACTTCAACCTTGATTCCTTCTTCAGATACACCGGGAAGCTCAGCGATGACCAGAATGTGGTCTTCCTCATCAAATACATCAACAATCGGCTCTCGAACCTCCTCGACCACCGGCCCCTTGGCTGTTTCACGGATATTGCCGAAACTCTCAACAACCGGCTTACCGGCCATAGACCTGATGCTCAAGCCGTATACCCCCTTTGCCCCCTTCGGTAAACCTCCTATCTCGCCTCTCTTCTCTACGCCTTCCTCTTTCAACCTGTCGGCCAGGTCGATAAGGTTACCCAGTCCTTTGAACAATCCGCCGAAGCTTATCTTCCCGACACCGAAATCAATCTCAACCTTATCCTCATCCTTTCCCTTATTTTTCTCATCTTCTTTTTCAGCCATACCACGCCTCCTTTTAAAAGTAGACGGCCAGGGCTTCGTCTATCACCTGTATCACCTCTTCCCTTTCTTCACGGCGAACCTCAGGCATCAGTATATCCAGACAGGTCTGCCGAAAGGTGTGATTGGGCTCGACCCCCGTCTCTTCCTTTAACTTTAAAACCTTGCCTATTATGATACAAGCCCGTACCGTCGGGGTAAGTTTGTTTGACTTTACTTCTCTCACTTTCCTCACCAGGCTAACGATGCGCCGGGCATCCTCAAGAGCGACCCCGGACTTTGTCCGGGTAACGGCAACCTCGGTTTCCTCGTCGAAGTTACCTACTTCTATTGTCACCATGCGATCACGCAGGGCGTCCTGGCTGTTGTAGACCCCAGCATACTCTTCGGGGTTAGAGGTGAATATGGCCGTGAAGTCGGGGTGTACCTTGAGGTAGTTTTCGCTGCCTCTGGTGGAAGGGAGCGGAAGAATCCTCTCTTCCAGCACCGAGAGCAGCACGTTGTTTGCCTCCGGCCGTGACCTGGTAAACTCGTCATAGACAAGAGTGAGTCCGTACTGACATGCCGTAGTGAGTCTGCTGTCTACCCAGTGCGAGGTCATACTCTCATCGGTCTTGAGCACCGAACGGATAAAGTTGTCCTTTACGTATTTTTTGCGGTACCCGTACAGCCCGCCAACCAGGTCAGAACTATTAAACTCATGGTCGCCGCAGATGAGTACAACCGGGCGCTCGAGCAGGGCAGCCGCGTGAAGAGACAGCGTCGTTTTCCCTACCCCCGCCGGACCGCTAAAGTGCACCGGAAACCCAGCCCTGATATATTCTAGAGCCCGGTTAGTCAAGTCCCTGATATAGGGAGTCTCGATGAAGTTTCTGCCGGGCTTGAGGCTGAGCGTCATCGCCGGCTCTTCTACAATAGCCATTCTCTGTCCCCCATACTCGAAGCTAGTACCTCAACTCAATCTGGTGGGTTGACTCATGACCAGACGTCCCCGTCTTCAGGTCGACGGGGTCATTGTCTTCCCACCGGCTTTGCTGAAGCTGGTGCCTTAGCTCGGTGAGAGCCCGGTTCCTATTCAACGTCATCGCCAGCTTTTCCCGTGACATGAGCAGTCGCTGTCGTGATTTATTTATCCCCGTCTCTTGAGCGACAAACCGCCGCCTTTCTTTTTCCAGGGTCTGCTCCAGGCACCGGTCAGTCAGGGATTCCAGATACTCGATTTCCTTCCCCGTTTTGGATAAACAGTTTGTCGTCCTGGGCTTCTGGCCTCGGACAACGTCTAGACTGGCTTTGACCTGGCGCATTGTCCTGACGTTTCTTAGAGCCTCGCTTTTCATAACAACCTCACTCGCTGGTTACTGGGAAATAAGTCTTATCTTCCTTGTGCACTCTCCCTTCGTCAACGAGCTTCCTTGCTGCCCGTCCGAAGACGATAGGGGCAACACCTAAGTTCTCAGCAACCTCTGACAGGGTTATTCCCTGAGGGTGCTCTCTGATAGCCGCCAGCAATTTCGCTTCCAGGTCAGGAGTTTCCTCTTCCGCTGGCACAGCTTTCGCCACTTCCGCTTTCACCGTGGATTTCGTTACGCCACGAGTTAGCTCCTGCCAGGCATCTCTTGCTTCACTAATATCAGCTCTCACTGCCGCCTGTGACTTATGAAATCCGCTTCGCATTTCTTTGACCGCGGATTCCCGGTCAGCCCTGCCTCCGGCTAAATCCTTTCTCAGCTTCTTTCCGGTCTCTTGCCTGGACTTCCCGAGGTCACTTACTAGGTCTCGGGCGCCTTTGAGTAGGTCCCCAACTTCGGATTCACGGCTCGACCGGCTCTGGGCTAGTTCCTCTCGCAGTTTACTGCCCGCTTCTTTCCGATGAGACTGGAAGGTACTGACAATCTGCCGGGCATCGCCCAGAATTGTACTGACCTCAGACCTCCGCTCGGCTGACCCCTGGGCTAGCTCTTTGCGAAGATGAGCACTTTCTTTTCTCCGTGATACCTGTAAGTCGTTGATAAGCCCTTGCGCATCCCCCAGCATTTTCTTAACACTGGATTTTCTATTTGCTTTATCCCTGGCTAGGTCTTTCCGTAGCTGATTCCCTGACTGAGTTCGGGAGGTTTGAAAGCCCTTTATTAAGTCCTGTGCATCTCCGGTTACACGCTCTGCCCCCTCCATTATCTCGAGGACTGCCTTCGTTCTATCCTCGTGCGAGGAGGCAATATTTTGAGCCAAGTCCCTCATGCTTGGTGCGATTCCCATGTTGCTCCTCCTTTGGTGAATTCATATTACCGCTACTGGCGGCTGCCTCCCTGCCGCCGCTCCTTGAAGTGGGACAGTAGCCTTTCCACTTCCTGCCGCCGTAACTCTCTTTCGGTTTTTCGTTCTTGACCAGCTTTGGTTGCTTCAAGCTGCCTCAGGTCTTCCAGCCTCAAAGATTCGCCTCTCTCCGCAAGTCTTTGCAACTTGTGGTTTATTTCCTCCTGCTCTGCCTGAAAAGACTTGAGGCGCAACTGGAAGTTACGGAGCGTGGCAAACATCTCCTGGCCTCTCTCATGGTATACACCTTTAATCATATCCATTGTTGCTCCAAGAGTATCCCTGCCTGCCTTCTCGCAGGCAAAGTCGACTAGTTGTTGCCTTAAAGAGGTTACCAACTGCTTCTGCTCGTCTAGATATTTCTTAAGCCCCTCTCTAGCATATTCTCGTTCTTCCTCTAGTTCGCTTTTGCTCCTTTCAAATTCAGAAGTAATCCTCTCCATCAGGGTGCTGAAGTCCTTCCGACGGAGAGAACAATGCCTGGCTAGTATCTCTTGTAAGCTGGTCTTTAGCCTTGCCCTTTCCCCTGCTACTGCAGCTAAACCGGCATCGAGAGTCGTCGTGTAATACTCTCCGCTAACCAACTCTTCTACCATAGAGATTCTGTTTTCGTAGCAGGTGACAATGTCTAGAACCAGTTCATTCATTTTATGCTCAACTCCACTGGGGTACGATTTTGGCAAGATACGCTTATTGAGACAAGGGTACCCTGGCAAAATCCCCCTCATTTTGGTCTTAGGCTGCCGGAGCGGTAAGCCCGATTGCCTCGGCGTACTTCAGATAGGTCTCGACGCCGGCAACGACTACCCTGGCTTCAACAGTGAGAATCTCCAGACCGAGCAAGGATACTCTGACCCATGCATCTATCACGAGTCCCTTGTCCAGAATCCGGTCCAGAACCTCAGCCAGGCCCGAGGATGCCATAGAAGTCTGAACTGCCATTACTGTTTACCTCCTTCCTTTTCAGATTTGGACTCTAAGAGCCAGTCCTCGACAGGTATATGATACCCCTCGAGGAAGTCCCTGAAATCCACGATACTAATGCGGTAATGCCCGCTGGGTAACCTGATTGCTGACAGTTTGCCACCCCTGATCCACCTTCGAACCGTGACTCGATTTACCAGACAATAGTCCGCAACATCTTTCACTGTCACTCGATTTTTTGACTGTCTCATTTGTTTCATTTATGCCTGATGGCACTAACTATGGCATATTAAATGCCTTTTGTCAATACCCCTTCGTTAAATATTTTCCGAAAGTGGAATGGTGGTACATTACTCCAAAAAGTGAGTCACGTATGGAACAGCTCCGCAGACGACTTGCCGGTGAAAAGGTTTTGCTTAGGGGGAATCCATCATTATCTTATCTTGAAAGTGCTGGTATGATAGAGCGGCAAGGGCAAGACAAGTCTTCTAAAAATGATGAAGTCGCAGAATGACTGGGCACCAGCTATTTATACAGCACACCTGCAAAGCGACGCAGATTCTCAATTCCGCTGGGCTCCGTGGGTTGGAGGCCAACCTCTGTGATTTCCAGATGGCTAAATGTATTGCGGATTACCTGTAGTAGCTTCTGTTCCTGATCTCTGCGCGCCCTTGCGAAATCAGCGTCCAGGTCAGGGAAAAGCTTATTGACGATGAGATGCCTCACAGGGATACCAAAGCCTAAGAGCTCGTGAACGAGCTCTTTTGTTTCTTCAATGACAAGGCGTTCCGCGGCAGCGACCACCACAAACTCCGACTTTTCTGCTCGCAGCAGGTTCCTTAACCGGGCGGTACTCGTCTTAAGAGCCGTAAGGAACTCATCTGCTCTGTCGGGCTTGCTGAAAGCCCTCTCATGGAATCTGTGCTTTTCCCTCAGGTTATAAAACACATCGATCCACTCATCGAATGTGTCCGGCATCGATAGCAGCCGAAGGGCATGGCCGGTGGGCGCGGTATCGACGATGTACTTATCGAAATTTCCCTCATCCATCACGTCCATGAGACGTTTCAGGCCCATCACCTCATCCGCACCTGGCACCGGGAGAGATAGTAATTTCTCCCTCTCACTTACTGTGAGGTGCTCAATACCAGCTGCGGTCTCAAGGAGGCGGCGCATCTGCCGCCTGTAGTCCATCTTGAACCTCTCCAGAGTTTTCTCAGCAGAGATCTCCAGAGCATACAGGTTTTCAGCCTGATCTATCTTGATGATCTCGTCGCCGATTTGGTGCCCGAGGCAGTCCCCCAAGGAGTGAGCTGGATCGGTAGATACTACCAAAGTCTTCCGAGGGAGCAGAGCAAATGCAGTTGCGGCGGCAAAGGTGGTCTTCCCGACACCACCTTTGCCGCCAAACAATATGAAGTCTCTGTCCAAGATATCCCGTATCGCCATGATTGTCCCCTTCTGAGCTATGTCATTTGTTGCGATGCGGTTCTCCACTGGCACGTCTTAATATGGCTCGTCATCCACCACTATAATATGCGTTTTCTTTTCCATGCTTGCCTCCTCGTGCCGATTCATCGGCGTGAATCACTGGCACTATGCCTAATCTACGCTCCTAGGGTCAGCTTGTTCTTTACCTCTCTCTTTAACTGCTCTATATCGAATGGCTTGGTGATATAACTGGCTCGGACCCGTGAAAAGAATTCCATGGTATCCGGTCCCATAACGTCACCGGTGATGAAGATTATTCTCTGCGCGTAAGATTTGTCCGTGTTATCCAGATGCTGATACAGCCTGATGCCACTCATATCCAGCAGCCTAATATCCAGCAGGATACATGCGAACTTTTCACCCTCAATCAGCCTCAGGGCTTCTTTGGCTTTACCTGTAGCTTTCACCTGGTAACCTTCATCAGTCAGTACCTGCTTCAAGACCTGGACAATTGTCGGTTCGTCATCCACAACAAGTATCCTGGCTTTGGCTGCTTCCACCACTGCTTCGCCCTTGTCTGATTCAGACGGCTCCACCCCTTTCTCTTTCTGTTGCTTTACTATTAGAATCTCCACAATAAAGGTGGCTCCTCTGCCTACCTCGCTTTCAGCGTAAATCCTGCCATCATGCTCGGCAATAATACCGTGGCAAACGCTCAAGCCAAGCCCTGTTCCTTCCCCCACTTTCTTGGTGGTAAAGAAGGGTGTGAAGAGTCTCTCCATATTCTCTCTTGATATTCCTGGGCCATCATCTTTGACTGACACACGGATAATATTGCCCGTCTTCTCCGTCTTAATCAGAAGGTTACCGCCTCCATGGGACTGGGTCATCTCATACTCGGCATTCATGATGAGATTGAGAAGCGCCTGCTGAAGTTGGCCTGCATCAGCCACTGTTGATGGAAGTCCCGGGTCAAGCTCAGTGATAACCTTGATGTTGTTTGTCTTTAAGTGATAAGCCCTGAGTTGAAGGGCCGATTCGACAACTTCATTGATGCTGCATAGAGTGCGCATTGGCTTACTCTGGCGAGCAAAAGTCAGCAGTCTCCTGGTGACATCGGCCGTCCGCCTGGTGCTATCATAGATAATCTTAAGGTCGGTCTTGATATCTTCAGGAAGCTCTCGTCTCATAAGTAGTTCGGTAAATCCAAGGATTGGTGTCAGGGGGTTATTTATCTCGTGGGCGATACCCGCTGCCATCTCCCCAACAACTACCAGACGGCTAGCATTGTGGGCTTTGCGCTCCAATTCCAGTTTTTCCTCTTCAGCATGTTTGCGCTCGGTGATATCGCGCAAGGTTGCGACGGAGCCGACCGGATGGCCTGACGAATCCCTTAACACGCCGGCACTGACTTCAACAAAGAACTTGGAACCATCCGACCTAAGAGCACTTACCTCAAGCTTTTCAATCCTCCCCTCTTCCAGAGTTTTCTGCATGCTTAGTTGTACCTTCTTGTGGTCACGAGGCACAACAAATTCAAGGACCGGTTTACCGACCAATTTGTCCTTTGTGGACAAGCGGTGCATATCTAGCATTTTTTGATTCACTTCGATTATGACGCCTTTTAAATCAACGATGGCTATCCCTTCAGCTACTGATTCAAACATGAGCCTGAGTTTCTCTTCCGATTGCCGTAACATCTCTTCTGCCTGCTTATGTTCGGTAACGTCCTCCAGAACTCCGTCAAAATACAGGATTTCGCCAGCGCTATTCCTCACTGGAGTCTTTGTATCAGCCACCACTATTTCGGTGCCGTCCTTTTTCCTGAAGTTTAGCTCCTTTGTCATCTTCTCCCGAGCCGAGGCGATTTCCTCAGTTACCGGCTCCCTTTCTTCTGGATGCACATACAGACTGGACACATCCATTCGTAGCAACTCTTTCCGAGAGTAGCCGGTAATTTCTTCCATGGCTTTACTTACTTCAAGAAATCTTCCGCTTGGACCGGGCGTACTCCTGAATATCCCCAGCCTGACATTATCCACCAGGCTTCTATATTTTTCCTCCGATTTCCGGAGCGCTTCTTCTGTCCTCTTGCGCTCGGTGATGTCCTGATATATTACCTGGAACTGAGTATGCCCATTCCAGAGCACTTCCTTGCGGAAAACCTCAAGGTATCGGATTTCGCCACCCTTACGCACGATACTAATTTCATAATTGGACGGAACATATTCACCGCGCTGTCTTTTCTCTTTTCTCATTTGGTGTTGGGCATAGCTCTCCGGTGTATAGCGTTCCTTGACAGGGGTTGCCTTCAGTTCCTCTATACTGGCGTGGCCATAGATATCCAGCATTGCCCGATTAGCGTAGGTCGTCTCACCATCGCTATTGACAATGCGTATACCCAGAGGCGAATCATCCAGGGAACGCCGAAAGTTCTCTTCACTTTTCAGCAACATCTCCTCCCCCCGTTTGCGCTCAGTGATGTCGCGTATCACCACCAGTTCTTCTTCTTCTTCTTCTTCTTCTTCTGCAACGATTATTCCTCTGGCTGTAATATTGTATATTCGCTCACCGAGTTTTGCTGACTGATAGCGCAGTTCATAATTCTCCACTCGATCCTTGGTCCCGAGTAGAGCGGCCAACTTCGTACTGAGTTTGCCGTCTTCGTCGTCCAGCATATCAGTTATTCCCCTGCCGATTACCTCTTTAGGCTTTACTTGAAATAGCCTGTAGAAAGAACGATTAGCTGTCTTTATGAGCAGCGTTCTATCGAGAATAAGCAAGGAATCCGGGATTGTGGCCATTACATTTCGTAATAGCTTACGACGCTCTTTTTCCAGCTCCTTTGCTGTTTTAAGATAATCTCTCTCAGCCATCGCGGTCACCTCCTTTGCCTGGCTCAATCTGTAGAATGGTCTAGTCCATCTCTATTCTGCACACTTTTGGACTCATGTAGTTGTGTTGAGGTGAATCTCCGTATGTTGAAACAAACAGGTCATAGAACCTTTTTTCCTCGTAGTCCCACCTTTGCGTAACCTTCAGATAACGAAAAACGCATGCCCTTTCCTTTATGACCTGCCTTATGCCGCCATTCTTACTACTTAAACTCAGATGACTAAGCAGTCTCTTACGAAGGTTTTTGGCGCTTCCAATATAGAATGTATAACAGTAACCCGTTGGGTACTCTATGAAGCTATCGTCTACACAAAGTTCATATACCCCCGAGCTACCGGGAGCATGGTCTTCTACAGACCGGGTTGTAAATGGATATATTTGAGAATAATTCGCCGCTAGAATGTGATGCACATACCCGTTTCTCTCCGGGTAGGGGAGTATGCCCATGTCCTTTCTGCAATATGCTACCTCTCTTCTCGTTACCGATAGACCATATTCCTCTTTGATGAGTTGCCTTAGCTCTTCATCCGTAAAGGCCTTTGTGGTTCGCCCGCTACCGATGTCTTTCTTCTCCCGTTTGAGGACCGCAATCATGCTCTTTTTTACCATATCCTTCTTGCTGACAAAGAAGAAATTCAGAGGGACTTCTTTCCTGGCGGGGGTAATTATAGATAACTTACGTATGGCTCGAGAGACTCTACTGGCGTCGATTATGAAATTGGAGTTATGGTTACCATTGTTGGAGCCAGAAATAAGCCTGGCTAATCTGGCTTGTGAGAGCGGCTTTAAATTAAACTCGCTATCAGAGGTAAAGTAGTCTTTCTGCTGCTCAACTATCGCCTCCAGTATCCTGCGGACGATCAGGTTTCTGGTGTTAACGCGTCTTATCTTGTTCATTAGGAGAGCTATATTCTTTCTCTCCTCCGCCGCCAGTTTTGTGCTATTAAGGTGGCTTGTTAGTTTCTCATCGCTGATTTGGTATTCTGTAGAAAATTCCCTGGCAGTATAGCGGAGAGAAATATTGACCGTTCCCTCAACTCTGGCAATCACTCCAGCTTTGGGTGCAGCAGTATCCTTTTTCTCCCAGAGTACCCCTGCGAGCGATTTAGGCATTATTACGCCATCCTGAACTAGCTTCCTGTAAAGCTGAGAGCTTTCAATATCGCTAACGAAGGCGATGAACCTTTCCACGCTGTACTCCAAAAATTTGGCCAGAATTATCTTGCCGACAAGCTCGGGATGATTCTTCATTCTTGCGGGATATTCTTATTTTGTTACTATTTGTCACCACAACCATCCTCCCCTTGCTCCATTAGTGTCCGCCGATTTTTCGATGTCTTGCCGCTCTGTGTTCAGCACACCGGCTTACCTTCGGGGCTGTCGAGCTTTCAGGAAGCTATTCACGGCGTTAATGATGTCCGAGCTATCGAATGGTTTGCCCATGACCCCGAAGGGCCCCTGCTTAAGAGCTCTCTCCATCATTTCACTACCGGGGTAACCGGTGATGATGGTAACGGGTAACTCGGGCTTGATAGCCTTAAGCTGCTTGAGAAACTCATCACCGTCCAGACGAGGCATTTTCAAGTCAAGAAAGACCAGGTCGAAGTCCCATTTTTTCACGCACTCGATACCTTCGGCGCCATTACCAGCGGTCACCACTGTGTGGCCCTGTTCTTCCAGGGTCTTCTTAAATAGAGACCTGATCATCTCATCATCGTCGATAACCAGGATATGGGCCTTCACTCCTTCCATGTACTGGTTGAGCCACCGGTCGATGGCGGCTTTATCGAATCTCCATTTATTGCCTATCTTGATTGCCGGGATACTACCCTGTTTAAGCAACCTGTATATCGTTTTCCTGGTAAAGCGTAAGTACTTTCCTAATTCTTCTACGGTCATGAGTTCTGGCATGTTAAATCTATCCTCCCGGTCCCGCCAGCCATCCGGTATTACCCCGGACAAACCATACCTTCTAAGCAGCAGGACTTTGCTCCATTCTATTTAAGAGTGAATCCAAAATGTTAATGCGCGCCATGTGCTTCCGACGGTCATCTGCCCACTTCTTAACGTGGTCTTCGGGTATGCCCAGGCTTTGGGCCACAGCAATAGTTCTCTCAAGTACGGTTATCGTTATTACATCGCCGGTGAGAGAATTCCATCTGGTCTCGACACCCTCGGCGATAGCATCAAGACAACGCGTCCAATTTACTTCCTCATCGCTAATCTCAGCATTCTCTGCCTGAGGAGTTGACTTATTTCCCCTATTAATCGAGGCCTGCAAAGCTGTTTCTATGCTTTGACTCACTCTTTCAACCTCGAAGGGCTTGGTGATGTAATCCACCGCTCCGGTCTTCATGGCTTGTACTGCGGTTTCAGCATCTCCGGCAGCGGTTACTACGATGACCGCAGTTCTGGGATAGGCTGCTTTTATTACCCGGAGCACATCCATACCGGGCATACCTGGCAATCGGAGGTCTATCAACGCCACGTCGACATTGCTCATCGATAGTTTCTCCAGAGCCTCCTCTCCAGTGGCAGCCGTAATGCAACCATACCCTTCCTCTTTCAGGACTGTAGAAAGTAGATCAGTTACGCTTCGCTCATCATCGACAACCAGAACACCGGCTCGTTGCGAACTCATTGAAAGCCTCCTTTTGACATTAAGTCTTATAAGTTCTCTTAAGTATACCTTAAGTAATCCATATTCTTACAGCTATGTCAGCTTTTGTCAAGAGGCGGATAAATTGACAGAAATGTGCCATCCGACAAACATCGTCACAAGAAGGTGATAGAGAATTATGCCTTGCCAACAGCAAGTATGTGTTTCTTACCCGCTAAAAACCGTGAGCCAGCACCTGGCCAAACTGAATACTCCTGACGAGGCACTGACAGGACAGCATCTTGATACGGGTGTTGGACTGCCTCGCTGAACTGAGCATATTCCTGCTCCAATGGCAGCTGCGATAGTGCCCCGCCCGATAACTGCTTCAAGCAGGTCAGTCGATGCGGTCAACACGCAGGCGTACCGTGCCAGTTTCGTCCCAGGTAGTTACCAGCAGGTCGCCCGCCAGTGTGGTGTGAGGCCGGTTGGCGCCGTCGGATGCCAGGGTCTCCCGGCTGACAACAGTCCCGTCTGGAGCGAGCACCAAGCGTACCAGGGCGCCACTGTCATCCGGCATCAAAGAACCGGGCTGTGGGGTAAGGCCGATAGCCGTCCCGCGGGGAGATACGCCAGTCCGGACGCGGAGATGTGCAATGGTGTAGCCGCTCTCCAGGCGGACGGCCGTAGCCATAGCGGCATTTGTGCCTTCTTCGTCCAGTACCACCTTGACATTGACCGGACGCCACGAGGCGTCAAACTGAATGCCACGCACGGCGCCGGTAACCGAGGGATTCAGGGTCTCCGAGGCGAAGAGCAGATAGCCTCCCTCAACCGGGATGGCGCTCGAGCCGTTAGCATGAGCATAGGTACCGCCGCCAATGCGCACTTGGCCGGTCTTTTTGGCATCAACGTCGAACCGGTGGACAGTGTGCCCATAGCCCGGAGCGAAATGACCAACAGCCACGCCGTTGGGTTCAGCCACCAGGAACATGTCATTGGTGGGGCCGTCAGAGTGCCCGACGGGAACAAGAGCG
The DNA here is from genome assembly GCA_030690265.1 of Dehalococcoidales bacterium. Taxonomy (GTDB): domain Bacteria; phylum Chloroflexota; class Dehalococcoidia; order Dehalococcoidales; family UBA2162; genus JAUYHA01. The sequence continues at coordinate 15,555 of JAUYHA010000098.1, forward strand.
AGACGTTTGAAATCCCTGTCCAGCTTGAGCAGGTAGCTGGCGCTGTCTCCGGCTACCGAGAAGACGAGCCAGTGATAGCCATGGGCGAAGACATGCCAGTGGTCGGCGATAGTTACTCCTCCCGTGTCGGCCGGGCCAGCTACTGTCTGCCAGGAAACCGATGCGGCGGGGTTAGCTATATCCAATCTTCCCATCAGCAACTGTCCATCCGACTCTGCCGATAAGGCGAGATGGGGGTTACCATCATCAACGGCGAACAGCCACACCTTGGTGCCCGTGAGGCTCCTGGGAGCTTGGACAGATACGATATTGGGTATGGTAATGTTGAACACTGATGTCGGAGTTGAGGTTAGCTTCCCGCTTATACTCTTAATGACCGACGGTTTATCCGCAATATTCCAGTAGTAGACCCTGTAGGTCCCGTCTCCCAAATCAACAACCGCCGGGTCGATATTACCTTCTCCGTCCAGCATCAGCTTGCGGTCTTCAAAGTTAGTACCGTCCTGCGAGGTGAAGCTGTAGATACCGGGGGTGGCATCGGTGAGTCTGCCGCCGGAACCAAATGGGAAAGCAACGGCAATCATCAGATAGGTTCCGTCAGCGAGCCTGACTATTGACGGGTCAACGAAGCCGGTGAGCACGGGGCCTTCCCTGGTGAAACTCAGCCCGTCTTCGGAAATGACGGAGACAATGCCGTGCTTCACGTCCAGCCCGTCGGACACATAGTAGAGTCTTACCCTGCCATCCGGCAGGACAACCGTCTCGGGGACGGATGCCCAGCCCCTGTCCGGGGTCTGCTGCGAGTCTATCCTTATTCCTTCTTTTTCGAAACTCAGACCATCCGTGGAAACGGCGGAGAAAATGCGGTGAACGCTTTGCCCGGGACCACCGGGACCGGTGGCGCCTTTATAGTATAGCCTGACCCGGCCGTCCTTTAACACTACCACAGAAGGGTCACTGGCTATCGCTTCAGAAGTCCCCATACTACCTGAAGGTACTCTCACCCCCGGTTCTTTAGTAAAGGTAAGCCCGTCATCGGAGATAGCCGAAAGGATGCCGCCGGGGCCACCGTAATACATTCTGAACCTGCCGTCTTCCGGCCGGTGTATGTTTGGGACAGTGGCATCTTCCAGGCGGTTGCCTGGGTCGACTGTCCAGGCAAACTGTGCTGCGGAGTCTTTACTCTCTGGCTTTGGTTCTGGAGCAAGTGGTTGCTCAGGTGTCTCTTGCGGAGTCATCGAGGGTGGTGACGTAGGCGCAGGTTCAGGAAGTGAGGGAACCACTTCCGGCGCCAGCGATGGAGCAGGAGCCCGGTCAGAGGGTGTCGGCGTACAGCTCCCATTAAGCGTTAGCAGCAGCACAAGAACAACAACAATAGTTTTAAATGTCATGCCATCTGTCCACCGATATGCTTTTCAGCATTATATGGTCATTGTCTACGGTAATACAAGCTGATTGAAGGATTACAGACACCCACAAAAGGGCATGGAAGGCGACTTCTGCCAGCTTTTGTAGAGTCTGGTTCACCGGACGATGACTTCGTCGTAATTGTGCAAGAGTCTTACGACTCGGTGGACTCTTCTTCGCCACCTATGGGTAATGAGCGGACGCGAATCCGGGTGTCCTGAAGAATGACAATGCTCCCTTCCTTCACGGCTTGCTCGAGATTTGGCAGGTTGGTTAGCAGGAGTGCTGCCTGGGCATCCGGGCGTCTTGATGAGCGACGAAACAGATTACAGAAGGCCTTTTCTCTCGTCGTAAGGCGAGTAGCGTAGCGAAATCGGTATCTGCCGAGATTAAGATGCGGTGTTCACTGGCGGCTCGTTCAAATACCTTGTCGTCAGATGCAGCTTGCATCCCAAAATCCCGTATATGGACAGCATCATGACCTGCCTGGCACAAAGTAGCGGCAATCAGCGGTGATAGGGCATTATCTACCAGAAACTTCACGGCGTTGGCACCAGAGGCAGTTCTCGTTCTCGCACTGCTTCGGCGGCGTAACGCAAGGCTTCACGGATATCTTCTGCCTGGAGGTCTGGATAAGATAGCAGGATATCGTTCTCACTTATCCCCTCGGCCACCATTCCCACGACAGTAGCAACGGGGATGCGCAAGCCTCGTATGCAGGGCACACCTCCCATCTGATTGGGGTCAACAGTAATTCGACTAAACTTCATCTTTACTTACCTCCTCCTGCAGGCGTGTCGGCGCCGACAAGTCCTATCTATCTCAGGTGACATGCCATAACAGTTAGCTCTTGTCAGATTGTATCATGACAAGCCACATTAAGGCGAATTTTCCCTATCTGTAGTGCCTGCCGCCAGAGTTCATTAAGAATGTAGCACTTCTCAAAGTCCTTAAGATGCCGAAGGGATTACTCAGAATCGTGCTAGGTTGGGAGACTGAACAAAAGCTCTTTTTGTGTGATGATGAAGCTAAATACGCATAAAACACAAACGCACTTTAACAATTGAATACGGAAGCTCTGACCCCGCATCAGGTGCGGGGCAGGCTCTGAACGCTTGCCCTTGTGAAAGGGGGGTAAGTATGAGTTCACACCGCAGTACTTTGCCCAGATGAACAGGGAACGCCGGCAGAAGGTCGAGGCAGTGTAACTCGGTAAGTTCACAAGGCATTCATTAATGGTATAATATCTCATGAACTAAAATGGATGGGGAAGAAGTCATCTGTCAGAGTGATTCAAAAGTGACCATTAATCCGAGGCGTAATTAACTTTCTAAATTGAGCTTGTAAAGTAAGGACTGAATAAACACCAGCCCCAGACCCGGAAGGAGTAATTTTGGGCTTCTACAACGTAATTCAAGTTCTCAATCGCGCTAAACTTGAAGGTATTTTTCGAAACTACGCAATCATGGGAGGATATGCGGTAAACTATTATATTGAGCCGACATTTACCAGTAACATTGATACGCTCGTTTTAGTCGCCAGTGATGCTGACTATACCAGAGTATTTGATTATTTTACCCAAAAGGGATATAAGATGGTCAACCTGTACGTTGTTATAGACGATACTCAGGTACAGTTTTTCCCCAGCACGATAAGCCCGTTATATGAATCAGCTGTTATAAACGCGCAAACCGTCGAGTTTAGAGATACCACTACCCGGATAGTAACCGCCGAGGACCTGGTAGCTTTGCTGTTGGTATCTTATAGACCCAAGGATAAAATCCGGATTATGGAGCTCCTCAAAGTCGTAAATGAAGATTCCTTATGGGGGACCGTGAGACGCTATGACAGTGAACAAAATCCCATCTTCCAGAGACTCAAAGAAATTCTGGGAAGAAATAAATAAACAAAAAGAGAAGTCCAGGATTCAGTTAGCCAAACTTCCTTTTGAGAAAAAGATTGAGATCCTGGAGCAAATGCAACGGGATTGGCAAGAATTAATGAATTCCAAGTCCAGGAAAATCCCCAAGCGAACTGGGGGTAAAGTAAAATTATGAATCAAAAAAGTTTTATAACGTTGTTTACCGCCGTAGGTGTAATTGGAGCTTTGTTTGGCTCAGCATACGCATTCTTTGGTCTCGGTATTCTTCCCGTGTCGGGAGATGTCTTAATATCATGGGGTAATGGGGTGTATGGCTCAACGTTAATTGGCTTTAGCATCTTAATCTTGTTCACCGGGCGTCATGCTTTCAAGCAAGGCGATACAAAGTTGATGAAAGCTTTGCTGTACGGTACATGGGCATGGCTCATTATCGAAGCCTCATTTTCTCTTTTCTATGGCGTATTCTTCAATTTTGGCGTTGATATTCTTCTCATGGCGCTTTTCGGTTATCCATTGATACGAGGAATTAGGAACAGGTAAAATCGTAAAATTATGACAGCAAATACCTAACAGGTCTAGTTGCAGCAGGATAGGTTTCGTGTCCGTTATTGACATCCGACGTCAAACTAACTGATCATTGAGGTTGGCAATTCGTTTTTTTCTTCATTGGTCGCTAATCCATCTAAACGTACAACAAAGAAAATTGGGTGTACTTTTCAACCATTTAATACTTCTTTGATAGCTAATATCCGGTCAACCCGGAAAACCCTCTCTTCATTCCGAGTCAGACAGAACGCACGCATACCGAGGTATTTCTTGCCGCGATACTCCATTTCGCCCACGGTCTCCGGACTGACAACCCTCGTTGTCTTCTCATCGCTGGGCTTGAGATAGACTATTTCCAGCGACGCCCCATTCTCAATTGCTTTCCTGATTACCTTAATTTTGCCATCCACCGGGTGGGCAGCTTCCGCCTTCTGGTACTGGTATCTGGTCAGGAAGCCCATCACCTGGTAGTTCGTCCAGATATGCTTCTTGAGCGCTGGTCTCTTGAGGACAATACCTTCCAGCGTGGTGCACCGGCTCAGGGCGACGTACATCTGGCCGTGGGCAAAGGCGCCGCTGCCGATATCGATAATCACCCTGTCGAACGTCTTTCCCTGGCCCTTGTGAATGGTTACCGCCCAGGCTAACATCAGTGGATACTGGGTAAACTTGCCGACGGTCTCCGACTGCAGCTGCCCGCCGTCAACAAAGAATCGGTATATCTCCCAGGTGAAGGGCGTAATCTCCACCTCGTCGCCGTCGGCAAGCTCGGCGATGATAACATCCTCACCTTTTCTGTTTTGGGTGATATCGATTATTTTACCGATACTGCCGTTTACCCACCTGCCTCCGGTATCGTTATTGAGCATCATCACCTGGGCACCCACCTTGACTTGGAGCTCGGTCTTGGTGGGCAGGTACTCCCGGCCGAAATCTCCCTCGATACTCCCGGTAAACGTGTAAAACCTGTCCTTCAGGGCTGCAAGGCGTTTGCTGTTAATATCTTCGGCAAGGCGGTTGGTAGTGGTCAGGTACACGTAGAAGTCATCCGGCGGCGGTTCAAATTCCGGCCGGCATCTCCGGTTGAGAAGCTCCAGCCCTTCTGGAGCGATGGAGTTATTACGGATGGCGTTGAGCAGAGAAATGAATTGCTCATCGCTCTGGAGGTAGATCTTCTCCAACTCGACGAACTCCATCTCAAAGGAGCCGAACGCCCGGGCGCCGTAGAAGTAGGGCGTCTCATAGAGAGACTGGAAGACCTCTTTCTCACTGCTGGTAACCACCGGCGGCAG